>JBGOSS010000027.1:0-51720 GCA_041476105.1 Gemmatimonadota bacterium | reverse complement strand
GAGGACCGCCACCACGACGTTCAACACGCGGCGGGCCTTGCTCTCGCCCATATCGGGCACGAAGGCAGCGCCTGAAGCCTCGCCTGCCTCGACGCCGGGTACCAGCGTGGTCGTGTACAGCTCGAAAGAAGTCATTGGATGCCATCTGACTGAGCAAGTCCCGTGCGAGGTCGTGACCGACGCTGCCGAATGTCTTAAACCATTGTTGAATAATGACTTAGATCGTTGTGCATGGGCAGGGTGTGGAGCGGTTCTGTTGCAGACTTGTCGGACCCTGTAGAACCTCCGCAACACCGGCTGTGCACAGGGGGCAGCCGGTCTACCGTCTACTCGGCGCCACAGGCGCACCCCTTAGCGTCGCGTGGTGCGCACCATCTCGAAGAACGCCTTGACCCGGCCCGCATGGCCGAAATACACCGCCGCGCAGTACGCCGCGGCTCCCGCTCCGACCTCCACCGCGAGGGTGGACGCACGGCCCCAGGTTCCGGGAACCAGGCTGCTGGCGCCGAGGACGGCCGCGGTCATGACCGCTGTCGCACTGAAGGCGGGCCACAGCGCTCGCAGGTAACCGGGGAGCGTGAGCCCGATGGCCCGCAGCGTATAGACCACGAGCAGCGGGATGGCGACGAGCGGATAAGCGACCACCCACGCCATCGCCACGCCGCTGACGCCCCATCGCGTCCCGACGAAGAAGGCGGTGGGCATCACAATGGCGAGGAGCAGGCTGAGCCACATGTTCCACCGCACCCGGCCCATGGCGATCAGCACCTGGGGGAACAGCGTCATCAGCGATCGCACGCCGGCGTACAAGGCGAGGAGGCGCAGTGGGCCGATGGCCGCGACCCAGTGGTCGCCGAGGGCGAAGCGGACGAACTTGTCGCCGACCAGCGCCATGCCGAACGACAACGGGAAGGTGATGAGGGCGAGGCCTTCGCTGAGTCCCCGCACGTAGCGCCGCAGGGCGGCGGCGTCGTCCTGGACGCGCGCGAAGACGGGCAGGGTCACGCGGCTCAGAATCCCGCTGGTCTTGTCCACCGGGATGCTGGCGATCTGCCACGCAAAGGTGTAGGCGCCCAGCGCCTGGGTGCCCAGGATGCGCCCGACGATGAGGAAGTCGGCGTTGCTGTAGGCGTACCAGCCCACCCGCGACAGCGTGATGTGCCAGCCGGTGAGGAGCGGGTCGAGGATCGGCTTGAAGTCGCGCGGCCAGGCGAGGCGATGGGGGCGCGCGGCGACGGTCATGATGGTGCCGACGACGGCGGCGACCACGGAGCCGATGACAAGCGACCAGTACCGGTAGCCGATGATGGCGAGCGCGAGCGTGGTCGCCGTCTGCACCAGCGACTCGGTCCAGTCGATGCGCGCCAGGCGCCGGAAATCCTGGTCCTGGGCGAGCAGGGCGTTGGGCAGGGTGCGGAAGCCGGTCACCGCGAAGTTCAAGGCGAGCACCATGATCACCTTGGTGACCGCGGGCTCGTGGTAGAACGATGCAATGGGCGCGGCCACGGCGACCGACAGGCCGAAGAAGAGGACGCCGAGGGCGACCGACAGTCCGCCCAGGCTGGCGCGCCGGTTCTCATCGAGCCCGCGGTCGCGCACCACCGCGGCCCCGAGTCCGAACTCGTTGACCAGCTGGACGATGCCGAGGTAGACCACGGCCGCGCCGTAGATGCCGTAGTCGGTGCGGGTCAGCAGGCGGGCGACGATGATCGTGGACGCCCAGCTGAGCGCCTGGGCCAACCAGCGGGCGGCGCCGGTCCACGCGAGGCCGCCTACCAAGGAGCCGTCGAGCGCGCGCTCGCGATCGGCGGGGGTCGCGTCGTCCAGATTGTCGGTTCGCAGCGGAGGGCGGCTCACCAGGCTGGGGTCTGGCCTCGCGTAGGTGGTGGGCACATCGTGGCGTCCCCGATGCCGGTCCTGCCGGATGCGGCGCGGAGTCCCAATCTACCCTGCACGGTACGGTGTCGAGCCGGGCCGCGCCGTGACCCCGACCACCATGGCCCGGGGAAGGTTACCGGTTCGATGCTGGGTGTTGAGCGACCCGTGACACCGGACGGGCCGCTAGAGATGGCTTGCCGGCGGAAGGTCGACGTCGAAGTAGAACCGCGTGCCCCAACCGGCCTTGGTTTCCAGCTGCAGTTCGGATCCCATGGCTTCCACCAGCTTTCGGCACATCGCCAGACCGAGGCCGGTGCCCGAAAAATAGTAGCCGCTCCGTCCGGCCCGCGCGCGGGTCCGGCGGAAGGGTTGATAGAGGTTCGCAAGGGCTTCCTCGCTCACGCCGTGGCCGGTGTCACGCACCGAGAACTCGACCTTCGCCAGGCCCTTGGCGCGGGTCGCGATCTCGACGAAACCGTCGTCGGTGAACTTCAGTGCGTTGGTGGTGAGGTTGAGCAGGACGCGGCTCAGCGCCAGCGGCCGGCCGAGCCGGTGGTCGGTCGGGGGCGGCGTGAAGCGCAGCGTCAGGCCCTTCTCCTCGGCGATCGGCTTTACCATGTCCGTGACCGACTCGAGGATTTCCGCCACCGAGAAAGGCGATTGTTCGCGCTCCACCAGCTGGTCGCCACCCCGGGCCAGCTCGATCACGTCGCTGGCCATCGAGGAGAGCCCGAGCGCCGCACTGTAGATGAGCCGAAGCTGCCGCCGCTGGAGGTCGTTGATGTCGCCGCTCTGGCCGCGGCTCAGCGTTTCGGCGAGGAAGATGATCGAGGTCACCGGCGAGCGCAGGTCGTGGGCGACCTCGACCACGAGATCGAGGCCGTCCGGTCCCGACAGACGCGAGGAAAAGTACTGCGACCAGTCCGGCTCGATCGTGGCGCGCAGCGTCTCGAAGGCCAGGAAGAAGCGGGCGATCTCCTCGGGCCGCACCTGCGCCGGTGCCTCGGCCCAGCCGTGGACCAGCTCGGCGCGCAGCAGCTGCAGGAGATGGCGGCCCAGCGCGCCCGAGCCGGGGTTGTCGCGTGGCGGCTTGAGGCCCCGTGCGGTCTCCTCGACCGCATGGGCCAGCCACGCCAGCGTCCGGCGGGCGTCGGCGGGATCGAGCGCGTCGCCGCGGTCGTTGATCCACGTCGCCAGCACCTGGCGGGCGGCCCGGGCGAGCAGCGGAAAGCCGATGCCGCTCAGCTCGTCGGTACCGGCGGCCTCGACCCGGTCGGCACCCACGGTGCCGCCCCGGACTGCCTGGCCCGCGAGGTCCGCGCTGCCGGGTATCACTCGGGCATGACCGTGATTGTCTCCCGCTGGAGCCCGTGCCGCTCCATGAGACGGTAGAGCGTCGTGCGGTCCACGCCGGCGAGCCGGGCGGCCTTCGACATGTTGCCGGCGGCGCGGTTCACGAGCCAGGTGAGGTAGCGTCGCTCGAACGAAGCGATCACCCGCTCCCGCGCCGCGTGGTAACTCTGTTCCAGAATGTCGTCGGTCCAGAACTGGTTGACGCCCTTTTCGGCCTCGGCGCCCTGGACCTCGGTGCGTCCCAGCGCGATGTCGGCGGGCTGGATCTCCTGGTTCGGCTCGAGCAGGACGACAGTATGCTCGATGGCGTTCTGCAGCTCGCGCACGTTGCCGGGCCACGAATGGCTGCTGATGGCGCGCATCGCGGCCTCCGACAGGCGCGGCGGCGGGGCGGCGGCCCCGCGATGCCGGCGCCAGTAGGTCTGGAGGAAGGTGTTGGTCAGCAGCGCGATGTCCTCGGGCCGCTCCCGCAGCGGCGGCATGTGAATGGGCACGACGCGAAGCCGGTAGAAGAGGTCCTCGCGCAGCGCGCCGTCCCGGACCGCCTCGTCGGCGTCCCGATTAGACGCCGAAATGAACCGGACGTTTACTACCGCGCTGGTGGTCGAGCTACCGAGGCGGCGCACCACGCCGTCCTGGATCACCCGGAGCAGCTTCGCCTGCACCGCCTTCGGCATCTCGATCAGCTCGTCGAGGAACAGGGTGCCGCCGTTGGCCGCCTCCAGGAGACCCGGTTTGTCGCGCACCGCGCCGGTAAAAGCGCCCTTGAGGTGGCCGAACATCTCCGACTCGAGCAGCCCCTCGGGCAGCGCGGCGCAGTTGATCGCGACGATGGAGCGCGAGCTGCGCCGGCTGTGCTGGTGGATGAACTGGGCGATCATCTCTTTGCCGGTGCCGCTCTCGCCGGTGATGAAGACCGAGGCGTCGGTGGACGCGACCCGGCGGGCCAGCTCCATCGCCCGCACGAAGGCGGGCGAGGTGCCCAGCAGCGCCGACCCTTTTTCGCCGGCGGTCGCACCCTCGGGGATGGCCTGATGGTCCCCCGACTCGCGGGCCACCATGACCGCGTGGGCCGCGCGGCCGACCAGGATCTGGAGGTGCGTCGCCGAGAACGGTTTGGGGATGTAGTCCCAGGCCCCCGCGCGCAGCGCCTCCACGTTGGACGCGACGCTCGGATTGCCCGTCATCACGATGACGATCGTCCCCGGGCTGGCCTCGACGGCCGCCTTGAGCAGCTCCATGCCCGAGACGTCGGCCATGTAGAGGTCGGTGAGGACGATGTCGTAGCGCCGGCGCTGGATCAGCGTCAGCCCGTCGGCGCCACGCCCGCACACCTCCACGCGGTAGCCGTCGGCCTCCAGGACGCTGCGGCAGCTCTCGCGAAGCGTGCGCTCGTCGTCGATGAGCAGCACCGCCAGGCTCGCCTTCAGCTCCCGGCTGATCATCAGGCTGTCAGGTGCCGGAATTCCGGTCATTCCCAGTCGGCTCCTTGCGGGGTGTGGCGACTACGAATCACTAGGCGTATGTCACGGTGTAACATTAGTCAATAGCGCTACGTTGTGGTGGCGCCACAGGTAAACAAGTTGGCCCAATTGTTGCTCCTTTGCAACGACTTGGGGGAGTGGCCCGGAACACCGATTTCGAAGGCCGGCGTGGTATATTCCATGCCGCACGAGGGACGTCGCCGGGGAGCCCGGTGGCGGCCTGTATTCCGAGGGGATATGGCCGGTAATCTGCCAGTCGAACGGAGTTCGGAAGACCAGAATCCCGCGCTCGTCGCCGGGGCCGGAGCGGTGGCGCTCCCGCCGTCCTTCGCCCCGGACGGCTTCGCACCGCCCGAGCAGGAAGGCCCGCCGGTCGACTTCGGGCGCATTCTCGCCGCGATTCTCCGCTACAAGTGGCTGGTGCTGCTGCTCACCATCGCGGGCGGCACCGTGGGCGTGCTCGCCACCAAGATCATGGGCCCGGTCTACGAGGCCCAGTCCACGATCTGGATGGAAATCGGGCCGACCCGGAACGGCCCGGTCACCGAAGGCCCGATGATCAGCAACTTCAACTGGGTTGACCTGCTGCGCTCCTACACGGTGCTCGACTCGGTCGTGAAGGAGCAGCGACTCTTCCTGACGCCGCGCAGCGCCGAGGACGCCGCCGCGCTGCGTTCGTTCAACCTCAAGGAGCGCTTTCAGAGCGGGTCGTACGAGCTGAAGGTGGACGAGAGCGGCCACACCTTCTTGCTGTCGCTCGAGGACGGCACGGTGATGCAGCGCGGCAACATTGGAGATTCGGTCGGCTCCGACATCGGGTTCGCCTGGCTCCCACCGGCCGGCGCGATGCGGCGCGGCCGCGTCATCGGCTTCTCGGTGGTGTCGCCCCGCCAGGCGGCGCTTGATGTCAACGCGCGGTTGAATGTGAAGATCCCCCAGCGCGACGGAAACTTCATCAGCATGACGCTGAGCGGGGCCAACCCTTCACGTACGGCCCAGACGCTTAACTCGCTGACCGAGCAGTTCGTGCACGTCGCCGCCGAGCTCAAGAGCATGCGGCTGCACGAGCAGACCCGGATCCTCGACCTGCAGCTCCAGTCCTCGAAGCAGGAGCTGGACCGGGCCGAGGCGGCGCTCGAGACCTTCAAGGTCAACACCATCACCGAGCCGCGCGACGAGGCGCCCCCCATCACGCCGGGCCTCCAGAGCACGCAATCAATGGCGCTCGCGAATTTCTTTTCGATGAAGACCGGGCAGGATGACCTGCGCCGCGACCGCTCGGCGATCGAGCGGGTGCTGGCCCAGCCACCCGACTCCGGGATCACCGCGGTCACGCTCGAGGCCATCCCCTCGGTGTCGGCCAATGCCGACCTGCGCACGGCGATCGCCGACCTGTCCACAAAAATGGCCGGGTTGCGCGCCCTGCGGACGCGGTACACCGACGACAACCCGGTGATCGTGCGGGCGCTCGCCGAGATCCAGACGCTCCAGCGCCAGAACATCCCGCAGATGCTGCGCTCGCTGGTCGACGAGATGCGCGGCCGCGAGGGCACCCTGACCGACCGGGTGACCGCCGCGTCCCGTGACCTGCGCCAGATCCCCCTGCGCTCGATCGAGGAATCGCGGCTGACCCGCGACGTGGCGATCGCCGCGTCGCTCTACACGAACCTCCAGGCGCGCTACAGCGAAGCGCGACTCGCCGACGCCTCGGCCATCCCCGACGTCCGGATTCTCGACGCCGCGGTGACGCCCGACAAGCCCATCAAGAACGTCACCATGATGCTGATCGCCGGCGGCTTCGGCGTCGGCCTGGGGCTGGCCATCGCGCTCGCGCTGCTGCTGGACCGGATGGACCGCCGGCTCCGCTATCCCGACCAGGTCACCCGGGGCATGGGGCTCTCGATCCTCGGCGCGCTGCCGCGGGTCAAGACCAACAGCGCGGGGATGCGGGGTGACGACGCGCAGCAGGTTGTCGAGGCGCTGCGTTCGATCCGCCTGAACCTCGTCAACGCCTACGGCTCGGCCGGCCCGCTGGTCACCACCATCACCAGCCCGGGAAGCGGCGACGGGAAGTCGTTCCTGGCCTCCAATCTCTCCCTGGCCTTCGCCGACGCCGGACACCGGACGCTGCTGATCGACGGCGACATCCGCCGCGGCACACTGCATCGCGTACTCAACGTGAACCGGAAGCCGGGTCTCCTGGACTTCCTCAGCGGCCAGGCGACCAAGGAGCAGATCATCCAGGCGACCCGCATGCCGTCGGTGGACTTCATCGGCTGCGGCACCCGCAAGATGGGCGGCCCCGAACTCCTCGCCTCCCCGGCCATGAGCCAGATGCTGATCAGTCTGCGCTCGCAGTACAGCGTGATCATCATCGACAGCGCACCGCTGGGCGCCGGCGTCGATCCCCTGGTGCTCGGCTCGATCACGGGTAGTCTGCTGCTGGTGCTGCGCACCGGCGTGACCGACCGCGAGCTCGCACAGGCGAAGCTGAGCGACCTCGACCGCTTGCCGATCCGGATCCTCGGGGCGGTGCTCAACGACGTGAAGGCGCAGGGCGTCTACAAGTACTACAGCTACCTGCCGGGCTACTCGTCCGACGATGAAGCCGATGCGGAGGCGGGCGCGCGGACCCTGTCGGCCGGGAAAGCCTAGACGGCAAGCGGAGCCCACCGACGCGAAGAGGCCCCGAAATGCTCGGGGCCTCTTGCTTGGGTACCGTCTCCCGTCTGCCCTGCTAGTTCACCCGCGCCTCGAAGGGCCGGATCCAGTGTCCGTTGTTGTCGGAGCGCGAGAGGCGCATCGCCATCGTCGCGCGCACCAGCATGTCGGACGGTTCGATCGGCGCGTCGTGGTAGTTGTCGACGGCGTCGTACCCCGCGCACATCTTGAAGCCCGGGCCGCCGTCGGCCGGGGTGGCCTCGATGGCACGCTGGAGCCGCTCGGCAAGGCGGACCGCGCCGTCGCGGTCGGTGCCCTGGGCGACGACGGCGAACTCCGTGGGACCGAGGCGGCCGATGGCGTCCGACACCCGGCCCGTTTCGCGCAGCGCCTTGGCCAACCGCTCGACCGCCGACGTCAGCACCGCTTCGTCCTGACCGTCGCCGCCGCCGCCGACCAGTGGCGCGAAGACGACGCACGCGAACGGCTCGTGGTGGCGGAACGCCTGCGAGCCGAGCTCGCGCGCGCGACGGGCCAGGCCCCGGATGTTGTAGAGTCCCGTGATCTGGTCGAGCAGGCTCTCTTCACGCGCCCGGTCGGCATCGAACTTCGCGCGCACGTAGGCGTCGAGGCGCAGCGGCAACTCCTCGCCGTCCAGCGTGGAGCCCAGGAAATCCCACGCGCCGGCGCGCAGCGCGGCAAGGCGCTTCTGGCGGCTGGGATGTCCGGGGCTGGTGATGAGAATCGGCGTGCTGTTGCTGATACGGGTGTCGGCGCGAAGCTGCCGACAGACCTCGAGCCCGTCGATGTCGGGCAGATCGGTGTCCACGACGATCACGTCCGGCTGCGCGCTCAGTACGCGCTCGATTGCCTGGCGGCCGGTGTACGCGCGAAGCACCGCGTAACCGTGTGGCCCCAGAATGCTCTCCAGCGATCGCGTATGCCATTCCTGGCTGTTCGCGATCACGACCAACGGCGGATGGCTGCGTGCCGGATCCGGCATGCTCGTGACTCCAGAGGGACTGCGCTGCCACAGATGGAGCAGCCGTAAACCCCCGGCAGGGCTTCCCAGGCGCCCGCCGACGGATGCTGTGGCAGTCATTCTCTACCGCAGAACGCGTGCGACGGTCGCACGAATGCCTAACCCATTCAACGGCATACGTTTAGGTTTCCACAAGCGATCCTCATGTATCAATAGCGCGACAATTTTCACGGCGGAATCACCCTCTTGTTGCCGCGGCCGCGCAACGAAAAGTGCGTCGGCTGGGCGTGATTCTCATACTCCTGACGGGCTCTAAACCGTTGGCCGATAGCGTGCTGCACACCTCGTCGCGTCGACGTGCCGGAGGCGCTGGCCCCGAACTTGAATGGCATACGGTCACGGTGCGGCAACCTGCCGGATCGGACCAGTGGAGGTCGGTTCCAGATGTTGTGTGAGTTGTGTACGTCGGTTGGACGGATCGGCCTCGGAGAGGCGCAGCATCGGAACAACCGTACGACCGGCGAAGGCGTCTCGATCTCGTGCGATGCGTGCGGCATGCCGCTCGGGGAGACGGTTGGCGATCGCGTCGTCGAGACGCTCGCGCAGCTCTCCCGGTTCGGCCTGACCGGACAGAATCTCTTGTCGAGGCGCCGCACCTGACCTCGGGTGCGGCCTGGAACAGCACCACCAGCATGGCCTGAGGTGGGTGCGGTCTCCGAAGCAGGTGTTCACGTCCCAGGTCGTGACCCTCTTCGTCTGGCCCCCCACCTTCGGCCGCCACGCCGGTATGAGAGTGGCGCCGCGGGTTCCCCGGTCATTAATGTTCGCCCCCATGAGACTGCTTCGACCCCTGCTGGTCGCCATGCTCGTCGCGACAGCCGTGCGTGCCGGCGAGGCGCAGGTGCCGGGTGCCGAGTTGACGCAGGTCCTGGTGTCGCGCCCCGCCCTCGAGAGCCTGCTCACCCGCCTTGACCAGGCAGCGGATTCACGCGACTTCAGCGGTCCGGTCCGCGACCGGGTGCGGCGGCTGGCGGTGCTGGTGCGGGCGCGCCTGACCGACGGCGACTTCCACGCCGGCGATCGGATCAGGCTGAACGTCGAAGGGGAGACGGCGCTCACCGACACCTTCACGGTCGAGGCCGGGCGGCTCGTGCGGTTGCCCACCATCGGCGCGGTCCCGCTGGAGGGCGTGCTGCGCGTCGAGCTCACCGACTACCTCACGCGACGGCTGGGGCAGTTCCTGCGCTCGCCGAAGGTGCGCGCGCAATCCCTGATTCGCGTGGCGATCCTGGGCGCGGTCGCGCGGCAGGGTTTCTATACCGTGCCGGTGGACATACCCGTCAACGACGTGTTGATGGTCGCGGGTGGGCCGGCCGGCACGGCGATCCTCGATCAGATCTACATCGAGCGGGGGAAGGAACGCCTGTACGATGGCGAGGAGCTGCAGCAGGTCATCATGGAAGGACGCACGCTCGACGAACTCAGCGTGCAAGCCGGTGACCGCTTCGTGGTGCCCGAAAAAACCCAACGCAACGGGCTCCAGTTCATCCAGACGCTCCAGATCCTGCTGACTATCCCCCTCACTGTCCTCGGCCTGGTCCGGATCTTCAAGTAGCGCTCAGGCCGACTTGATCTCCGTCCAGATGCGGTCCCAGGTCATGGCGGCCGCGCCGAGGTCGGCGAAGTACTCCAGGCGCGCGCGTTCTTCCGCGGTCGGGTACGGCACCGGCCGGCGCTGGAGCGCGGCCCCCGCGGCATTCGGCGAGCCGTAGCCGGTGGCGTCGGACGCGGCGGCCGCGACCTCCGGCCGCAGCACGTAGTTCAGGAACTCATGGGCCGCGCGTGGATGCGGCGCCTCCCGCAGCATCACGAACGAATCCGTCCAGATCGCCGCACCCTGGCGTGGCACCACGAAGCCGATGGCCGGCTGCTCCCGGGCGGCCTGCGCCGCGTCGCCGTTCCACAGCTGCGCGATCCAGACGTCGCCGGCGATGAGATCGCCTTTCACCGTCGCCGACTTGTAGGCCCGCAGGTTGGCCCGGGCGCGCTCGGCGTCGGCCTTGGCGGCCGAGAGGGACGCGGCGTCGGTGTCGTTCAGCGGACGGCCGCGATACTTCAGCATCGCGCCGATGACCTCGCGGCCGTCGTCCATCATCGTCATCCGGTTTTTCCAGCGCGCGTCCAGGAAGACCTCCCACCCGTCCGGCGGCTGGGCCACGAGGTCTCGCCGCCAGGCGATTCCGGTCACGCCCCATTGCCAGGGCACGGTCCAGGTCTCGGCCGGGTCGTAGGGCGGATGGCGGAAGAGGGGCGCGATGTTGCCAAGGTTGGTGAGGTAGCGCGGATGCACCGGCCCGAGCAGCCCCGAGCCGCTGAGGGCCGGCAACAGGTAGCTCGAAGGCACGGCCAGGTCGTAGCCCGAGGCCCCCGTCTGGAGTTTCGCGAGCAACTCCTCGTTGCTCTCGTACGTGTCGTAGGTCACGCGCACGCCGAACTCGCGCTCGAACCCGGCGATGGTGTCGCTACCGACGTAGTCCGACCAGTTGTAGATGGCCAGCTCGCGCTCCAGGGGGCCGAGGGGGGCGGCAGGATCGTCGTCGGCCCGCGGAGTCGCTCGACGACAGCCCGGCAGCGCGAGCCCGGCGGCGGCGGCCAGGAAGGCGCGGCGTGACGTCGTCATGCGGTCCGGGAGGGTGCGAGGCGCGCGAAGGCGACGATGAGCAGCGTCGAGGCCGCGACCAGCAGCGTGCTGACGGCGTTGATCGTGGGCTCCACGGTGCGGCGCGCCATCGCGTAGATGACGAGTGGCAGGGTCGAGGAGCCGGGTCCCGCGACAAAGAAGGTGATGACGAAGTCGTCGATGGACATCGTGAAGGCCAGCAGGGCGCCGGCCAGGACGCCCGGCCAGAGCTGGGGGAGGGTGACGCGCCGGAAGGCGGTCAGCTCGTCGGCGCCGAGCGTGAGGGCGGCCTCCTCAAGCGAGCGGTCCATGCCCGCCAGGCGCGCCCGGACGACGACCACGACGAAGGGGATGCTGAAGGCGATGTGCGCGATGGTGATGGTGGCCACGCCCAGGCCGAGGCCGATCGCCGCGAAGAGCGCCAGGAGGCCGATGCCCACGACGATCTCCGGCGTCACGATCGGCAGCAGGACCAGGCCCTCGAGCACGGTGCGCGCGGGCGGCTTGCCGCGGTCCATCGCCAGAGCGAAGAGGGTGCCGAGCACCGTCGCGACCAGGGTCGATGCCCCGCCGACCACCAGACTGACGCGCAGCGCCGCGAGGATATCGGGCCGGTGCAGGAGCTGGCGGTACCACTCCAGCGTGAACCCGCTCCACGAGGTGGCGTAGCGTGACGCATTGAAGGAGAAGGCCGCGAGCGCGATCACCGGCAGGTGGAGCAGCCCGAACCCGATCGCGGTCACGGCGACGATGCTGCGGGGCGCGCGCCGCATCAGCCCGCCGCGCCGGCGCCGCGTCGGCGCAGGTAGCCCAGCACCGACCCCAGCACCACCACCATCACGACGACCGACGCCGCGGAGCCGAAGGGCCAGTTCCGGGCGGCGCCGAACTGGTTCTGGATGAGGTTGCCGATCATCAGGCCCTTGGCGCCGCCCAGCAGGTCGGGTGTCAGGAACGCGCCAAGCGATGGAATGAACACCAGCAGGCATCCCGCCACCGTGCCGGGCATTGCCAGAGGCAGGATCACGCGGCGGAAGCGCGAGAGCGGCCGGGCGCCGAGCACCTCGGCCGCCTCGAGGAGCGAGGGGTCGAGCTTCTCGAGCGAGGTGTAGATCGGCAGAATCATCAGCGGCAGAAAGCCGTAGACCAGGCCGGCGAGGACGGCGCCGCGGGTGTAGAGGAGGTGGAGCGGCTCGCCGGTGCGGCCCAGCGCCCGCAGCACGGTATTGATGAGCCCGTTATCGCGCAGCAGGAAGATCAGCGCGTAGGTGCGCACCAGGAAACTGGTCCACAGCGGCAGGATGACGAGGAAGAGCAGCACGCTTTTCCAGCGCCCGCTGCGCGCGATGCCGAAGGCCATGGGGTAGCCCGCGGCGAGGCAGAACACGGTGCAGAGCGCGGAAAGCGCGAGCGTGCGGCCCAGGATGCCCAGGTAGAGGGGATCGAGGAACCGCGCATAGTGCTCGATGGTGAATCCCGGCTCGACGCCCCCGTAGACGCCGCGGACCATGAAGGAGTACGCCGCCAGTGCGGCGACCGGCACCACGAAAAAGAGCACCAACCACAGGCCGCCGGGTGCGAGAAGCAGGGCGGTGCGCGCTCCGGGGCGGCGTGCGACCAGGCGCGCCAGGCGTCGCATCAGTCGTCCAGCACCGTGGCGTCCTCGGACCGCCAGGCGAGTACCGCGCGGTCGCCGCGCTTCCAGGCTGCCGGGTGCGACAGCTGGCCGGCGTTGGGCAGGGCGACGGTGGCATCGGTGCCGTCGTCGAGGCGCACGACGACGTGCAGGACGCTGCCCAGGTACACCACGTCCCATACCGCCCCCGCAGCCGATGGGCCTCCAGGACCAGCGGCGGCGCCCTCTCCGGAAGGCCCCGCCCCGGGCGAGCGAAGCTCCACGCGCTCGGGCCGCACGGCCACCCGGTGTTCCCGGCCTTCCGCGCGCTGGATGAAGAGGTTGCACCGGCCGATGAACCCGGCGACGAATGCCGTGCGCGGGTGCTCGTAGATCTCCGCCGGCGTGCCCACCTGCGCGATGCGCGCGCGATCCATCACGGCGATCCGGTCGCTCATCACCAGCGCTTCTTCCTGGTCGTGGGTGACGAAGACGAACGTGATGCCGAGGGTGCGGTTGAGCGCCTTCAGCTCGACCTGCATCGCCTTGCGGAGCTGGAGGTCGAGCGCGCCGAGGGGCTCGTCGAGGAGGAGCACCTGGGGCTCGAGGACCAGCGCCCGGGCCAGCGCGACCCGCTGTCGCTGGCCGCCCGACAGTTCCGCCGGCCGGCGGCCACCGTAGACCGCGGGATCGAGCCGCACCAGCTCGAGGGCGCGGCCCACGCGACGCGCGATCTCGTTCTTGGGCCGACGCCGCTCCTCGAGGCCGAAGGCGACGTTCCGGGCCACATCGAGGTGCGGAAAGAGCGCGTAGCTCTGGAAGACCATGGCCACGGGGCGCTCGTAGGGCGGACGGTCGTTGACGAGCTCGCCGAGCAACCGGACCTCTCCGCCGTCCGGCTCAGGCCGCTCCAACCCGGCCAGCAGCCGCAGCGTCGTGGTCTTGCCGCATCCCGAGGGGCCCAGGAGGGAGAAGAACTCGCCGCGCCGGATCGCGAGCGAAAGCCGGTCCACAGCCGTCACGGGGCCGTAGACCTTGGTCACCTGCTTCAGCTCGACGACTGGGTCGTTCATCCGGCTCCGGATTGTCGCGCGCGAGGGCGGGGGAGTATTGTAGGCTCAACCAACCGCCGCAAGCGAGGACCCTCATGCGTATCGCCACCGCTCTTGTACTTGCAACGCTCTTGCCCGCCGTGCTCGTCGCGCAGGATCGCGACGTCGTGCGTCCGAACGGGGTCACCATGCCCGGGCCCTTCACGCCCGCCATCCGCTCCGGCAACCTCGTCTTCGCGTCCGGCCAGCTCGGCATCCCGCTGGGCGGCACCGCGCTCGTCCCCGGCGGCGTGCGCTCCGAAACCCGGCAGGCCCTCGAGAACCTCGATCGCATCTTCCAGGGGGCGGGCACCTCGCTCGCCCGCGCGGTGAAGTGCACGGTCTTCATGGCCGACATCGCGGAGTGGGACGCGATGAACGAGGTGTACCAGACGTTCTTCACCGCCGATCCGCCGGCGCGCTCGACGATCGCCGCCGCGGGCCTGGTGCGCAACGGGCGAGTCGAGATCGAGTGCATCGCGGTCGTCGCGCCCTGACACCGGCCGCTGGGGGCGCGATCGACGTCATCGTCGCCGGGCTCGGCGCCATGGGCAGCGCCGCGGCCTGGCAGCTGGCGTCGCGCGGACTGCGTGTCGTCGGGCTCGACCGATACCATCCACCGCACACGCTGGGCTCGTCCCACGGTGGTTCGCGGGTGATTCGCGAGATGGCGTTCGAGCATCCGCGGTACGTACCGCTGGTGCGGCGGGCCTACGAGCTGTGGGCGGAGCTGGAGGCCGCCCCGGGCCGCGTGCTGCGCATCCCGACCGGCGCGCTGTACCTCGGCGCGCCGTCCTCGTCGGTGGTGTCGGGCTCGCGGGCGAGCGCGGTGGAACACGGGATCCCCAGCGAGGAGCTGGACGCCGCCGCGGTGCGGGCGCGGTGGCCGCAGTTCCGCCCCGATCCGGGCATGGTGGGTCTGCTGGAGCATCGCGCGGGCGTGCTGCGCCCCGAGGCGTGTGTCGAAGCCATGCTCGCGGCGGCGGCGAGGAGCGGGGCGACGCTGCACTTCGACGAGCCGCTGACCGGGTGGGTGGTCGAGCCGGGTGGCGGGGTCGTGGTGCGCACCGGCCGCGCCGAGTACCGTGCGCAACGGCTGGTGCTGGCGCTCGGCCCGTGGATGCGGGAGGAGCTGGCGCGGGTCGGCACCAGTGTCTGGGTCGAGCGCGTCGTCCAGCACTGGTTCACGCCGGCCGACCCCGCGCTGATGGACCCGTCACGATGCCCGATCTACCTGTGGGAAAGCGACGAGGGCGTGATCTTCTACGGTTTCCCGATGCTCGATGGGGTGGTGAAGGCGGCGGTGCATCACCGCGGCGAGTCGGTCACCGCCGACACCGTGCGACGCGAGGTGACCCCGCAGGAAGTGGCTCGCGCGCAGGAGTATCTGGCGCGCTGGATGCCGGCGGCGAATGGCGCCTACCGGCGCTCGGCGGTCTGCCTCTACACCAACGCCGCGGACGGCGATTTCGTCCTCGACCGGCACCCGGAGCATCGGCAGGTGCTGCTGGCCAGCCCCTGCGCGGGCATCGGCTTCAAGTTCGCGCCGGTGGTGGGGGAGATCGTGGCGGATCTGGTTCAGGACCGCGAATCGCGGTTCGATCTGGCGCCGTTCGCAATTGGTCGTTTCAGCAGCCCCTCTGGCGCGCCCTCCTCCCGCGAGTAAGACTCGCGGCTCGGCAAGGCCACCGCTGATAGCGCCGACAGGCAGATCGAGGCGGCTATCAGCCGCCAGTGCCGAGCAGCGGCTCTGAGCCGCTGGAACGAGATCGCCGTTGCCGAATTTCCGCTACGGTTCCTCCCCGAACGGATCCCACTGCGGGGTGCGCAGGGCGGGTGAGGGCTGGGGGAGTTCCCGCCGGTCTAGCCAGCGCGTCAGATCACCCGCGACCTGGAGCCAGTGGGCGCGCGAGGCGTCGCCGCCAGCGCGCCCGAGTGCCCGGGCGCGGGCGCGCAGCTCACCCATCTTCAGCTCGGCCATGGCCCGCACGTCGGGCGCGGCGTCGCGGTCGGCCGCCAGGGCGAGGAGGCGGTCGGTGAGTGCCCGCGCCGCGGTGCGGCGCAGGGCCGCGTCCCGCTCGGAGCCGCGACCCGCGCGGAACAGCCGGCGGGCGATGGAATCGATCGTCTCGGCGAGCGAGAGCTGCGACCGGTTGTGCACTGCCTGCGCGACCAGGCGGGCCGCCCGGTCGCGCTGGAGCACCCAGCCGAGCAGCAGATCGGCCAGCGAGTAGGCGGCGCCCAGCTCGTCGAAGGCGGGCCGGGTGCGGGTGGCGAACAGCTGATCCTGGCCGCCGCCGTAGCCGAAGGGACGCGGGCCCAGCAGCGTCAACACCGTGTCGGGGATCGCGAGCTCGGCGGGCTCGAGGGCGCCGAGGAGCTGGCGGAGCGCGGCGCGCTGGGCCGCCGCGGGAACCCAGTGTGTGGCCGTCTGTCCGTCGCCGGCGACGGCGTTGTGGTACTCCATGCCGCCCAGCGCGCGCGCGAGCGAGGACAGCGCGGCGCGATGCCAGAAGTAGGCGAACGCGAACCGCTCCTGGAGCAGCGCGACCGGCTCGCCGGGGCGGATGTTGCGCAGGCCGAAGCGCCGCATCGCCACGCGCCGGACCGCCATCTGGTGCCGCAGGAATTCGGCCGGCGTCGCGGCGTCGTCCCAAAGGTTGACGCGCGGGTCGGAGGCAAAGTCGGGGCGCGCGTCGGCATCGCTCAGGAACAGGTATCCGCGTCGCAGCCCGTCCTGCATGATGGTGCGCAGCGAATCGGCTTCGCTTTCCGGCGGGAAGATCCCGTAACCCCAGTGGATCGCCCAGACGTCGTAGGCGCCGGGTCCGACGGCGTAGGCGCCGCTGATGTCGATGTCGCCGTTCGCCCCCAGGCGTGCGCGGGGCGGCGGGTAGTCCATCACCGAGCCGCGCTCGTAGGTAGAGGCGATGTAGTTGTGCGAGAGCCCCAGGGTGTGGCCGATTTCGTGGGCCGTCACCTGGCGGACCCGGGCGAGGACGAAGGCGGTGTCGGCGGCCGCCGGCTCGGCGCCCATGAGGGCGGCGTAGATGTTGTAGTCGGTGCGCGAGCGGTGGCTGTCCATCCGCGCCATCCCCTTGATGATCTCGCCGGTGCGCGGATCGCCCAGCGACCCGCCGACCGACCAGCCGCGTTCGTTGCGATTCTCCCACTGGACCACGTTGTAGCGCGCGTCCATCGGGTCGGCGTCGTCGGGCAACAGCTCGACCCGGAAGCCGCCGGGCAGCCCGGCCTGCGCGAAGGCCTGCTCCCAGAACCGCGCGCCCTCGAGCGTCGCGGTGCGCAGCGGCTCGGGGATGCCGCGATCGACGTAGTAGATGATCGGATTCCGGATCGGCGAGCGCGGGTCACGGGGGTCCGTGCGCTCGAGCCGGTGCCGGCTGATCCAGTGCACTTCGAGCGGCGCCTGGATCGGCTGCGCGTAGTCCTTGAACGAGGGTCCGAAGAAGCCGATGCGCGGATCGGCGGCGCGCGGGCGGTAGGTGTCGTCGGGCAGCTGGATCAGCGACACGTGCTCGCGCAACGTGAAGGCGCTGCCGTCGGGCACGATGTTGCCCACGATCCCGCCGGGGCGTCCCGAGGTCGCGAAGGTCAGCGAGAGGTCCACCTCGGTGTTGCCGGGGAAGCCACGGGTGTTGGGCCGGTACACCGCCGATCGCTCCCGCGAGAGGGCGTAGCTGCCCTGCTGGCTCTGCTGGAGCGCGTCGGTCACCCCCGCCCAGTCGCGGAGGAAGAAGTCGGTGGCGTCCACCAGGAGCCGGCCGCCCTCGGCCGCGATCAGCGGGAGGGCGGCGACGGTGCTGGGGGGGAATGCCTCCGCGACGGTCCGGGCGTGGTCGCCGCCCAGCGAGCTGCGATAGCTCCAGTTCTCGAACACCACCAGCACCCGCGCCCCGGCCCGCTCGAAGCGCGTCACCTGTTCGTTCCCGCTGGCCCCGCGGTCCAGGCCGATCGGATTCGAGCCGAGGCCGGTCGCCAGCGAGAAGAGGGCCAGGGCGCGCGTCGAGTCGTGCGGGAGCTCGAGGTAGATCTTCCCCTGCTCGGCATCGAGGTAGAGGGGCAGGAAGCCCTCGCGCTTGTCCATCCGCGCGGTCGCGGCGGCGATGTCGGTGCCCACGGCGGGGCGCTGGATTGCGTTCTGGGCGCTCAGCGTCGCGGACCAGCCGAGGGCGAGAGCGATCAGGACTCGAAAGCGGCGACGCTGCATGGCATGCCTTCGCGTTGAGAGGGTCATCAGTGCGGCCGGAGCGCGGCCAGGCGTAGGGTGACGGTGTTTCGCGACGCATCGGCGCGGGGCGCGAGCGCGAGAAAGTGCTCGTATGCGTGTGCCGCGGCAGAGGTGTCTGCCAGCAGATCGTGCTCCCGCGCCAGGAGAAGCCATCCTGCCGATGCCCAGGGCTCAAGTGCGGTCGCGCGGGTGAGCTGGGCTGCTGCCTCGCGGTGGCGACCGATCCGGCCCAGCACAGCCCCCGTCGCCGCGATCGTGTAGTAGTCCGCGTCCGCGAGCTCGGCGGCGCGGTCGAGCTCCACGATCGCCGCCGAGGTGTCGGTGTCCGAGAGCGCCAGCAGTCCCAGGTGCAGGTGCGGGGCGGCGAACGACAGGTCCTCGGTGACTGAGCGCTGGAACGCCTCGCGGGCGCCGGGTACGTTCCGACGGCGCTCCAGGATGCAGCCGAGCGCGTATTCCCAGATCGCCTTGGATTCATAGCGGTGCTGGATCGCGGCAGTGTCGGCGGCGCGTGCCTGGTCGAGTCCCGTGCGCAGCGCGGCTTCCGCGGAATCGAGCTGATTCAGCTGCCAGAAGGCGCGCGCCCGACCGGCATGCACCGACGGACGGGAGCGACGCAGGAGCGCCGCGCGAGCCCAGTACGTGAGCGCTTGGCGATAGTCGCCGCGGCTGTAGCTCAGCTCGCCACGCAATTGGGGGCTCGATTCGGCCAGCACGGTGTCGAGGGCGCGGGCGATGTCGCCGTCCTTGACCTCGTTGCCCGTAAATGATGGGCGGCGCTCGATCGCTGCGCGAACGTACCGTACCAGCATGGCTTCTTCGAGCCCCGTCGTCATGAACGGATCCTGCGTCAGGGCGCGGGCGAAGAGGGAATCGCTTCGCGCGACCTCGGGCGCCCGGAGTGCCCGGGGCTCGAGGTTGTAGTATCCGAAGAGCTGTTCGCCATTGGACAACAGGATCGCAACGTGCTCGGCATATAGTGTCTGTGGCGACGACCCGTCGAGACGCGCGGCCCAGTAGAACGCCGCCGCCGCCTGCTGGGGCACGCGATCCAGCCGGTCCAGACCCCAGCGGAAGTACGCCACGGCATCGTTGCTGTCCGCGTCGCGCGCGAGCCTGGGTCGCCGCGGCGGCTGTTGCGCTCCGGCGGGCAGTGCGATCGCGACCAGAAGACCGGCTGTGGCAAGCGCGGGAAGCCGCATGACACAATATTGGCGTGCAAAGGGAGGGAGGGGAATGCGGCGATTCATCGTGTTCGGCGCGATCCTCGTGGCGCTGGCCGGGCCGCGCGTCGCGATCGCCCAGCGGTCCGACGCCCGCTCTGTGCGTACGGACGTCCGTGCATATCGCGAGGCGCACGAAGGCGAAATCCTCGGGGGATTGGTGCGCTTCCTCGAGATGCCGAATCTCGCGTCCGATCGCGCCGGCATCCGAACCAACGCCGACTCGCTGCTGGCCATGCTGATCCGCCGCGGCATCGACGCGCGGCTCCTGGAGCTCGAGGGCTCGCCCCCCGCCGTCTACGGGGAGCTGCGCGTGCCCGGTGCCGCGAAAACGGTGGTGTTCTACGCCCACTATGACGGCCAGCCCGTCGACCCGGCCCAGTGGCGGACGCCGCCCTGGCGCGCCGTCTTCCGGGACGGTCCGCTGGAGACCGGCGGCCGCGACCTGCCCGGGCCCGACGCGCACGCCGCCTACGGACCCGAGACGCGGATCTACGCCCGCTCGGCGAGCGACGACAAGGCGCCGATCGCTGCGATGCTCGCGGCGCTCGACGCCCTGCGCTCCGCCGGGCGCACGCCGTCGGTCAACCTCAAGTTCTTCTTCGAGGGCGAGGAGGAGGCGGGCTCGCCCCACATCCGCGCGATGCTCACCCGCTACGCCGAGCTGCTGCGCGCCGACGCCTGGATCTTCTGCGACGGTCCGGTGCACCAGAGCCGGCGCCCGCAGGTGGTTTTCGGGGCGCGCGGCGTCGTCGGCTTTCAGATCACCGTGTACGGCGCCGGCCGCGTGCTGCACAGCGGGCACTACGGCAACTGGGCCCCCAATCCCGCGCTGCTGCTGGCGCGGCTCATCGCCTCGATGCGCGACGAGGACGGCCGCATCACGATCGCCGGCTTCGATGACGACGTGCGCCCGCCGAGCGCCGCGGAGCGCGAGGCCGTCGCGGCCATTCCCCCGGCGGATTCGCAGTTGCGGGCGGAGCTGGGGCTCGCGGCGACCGAGGCCGGCGGCGCGCCGATCGCCGAGCGCATCATGCTCCCGGCGCTCAACGTCCAGGGTCTCGAATCCGGACGGGTGGGCGCCGGTGCCGCGAACGCCATCCCGACGACGGCGACGGCCGCCTTCGACTTCCGGCTGGTGCCGGACCAGACGCCCGAGCGCCTGCGCAGCCTCGTCGAGGCCCACCTGCGCGCCCGGGGCTACCACGTGGTGAGCGCCGAGCCCGACAGTGCGGCGCGGCGCCGGTACTCCCGCATCGCCCGGCTGACGTGGGGGAGCGGCTATCCCGCCGCCCGCACCCCGCTCGACGCGCCCATCTCGCGCGCCGTGGTCGCCGCGCTCCAGCCCGCGCTCGACGAGCCGCTGATCCGCGTGCCCACCCTGGGCGGCAGCCTGCCGCTCTACGAGTTCGCGGAGGTGCTGCACGTGCCGCTGGTGACCCTGCCGACGGTGAATCACGACAACAACCAGCACGCCGCCAACGAGAACCTGCGTCTTCAGAACCTCTGGGACGCCATGGAGCTCTTCGGCGTGCTGATGGTGCGGTTGGGTCCGGAGTGGCGCGATCGGATGTGAGCCGCCTTCGACCGCGAAGCCCCGCGAGTAAGACCCGCGGCTCGGCAGTGCCGCCGCTGAATAGCGGCGACCGACAGATCGGGGCTATCAGCCGCCAATGCCGAGCAGCGGCTCTCAGCCGCTGTAACCAACGCTCCGAATCCGAGCGGCCGCTCTCAGGGACTGGTGCCGCGCAGCCTCGCGAGTGCCGCCGTGGCGGTGCCCCGGCCGATGTCGTTGCGGGGCGCCAGGGCGAGGTAGCGCTGGTAGGCCTCGGCCGCGGCGGCGTCATGGCCCGCGTCGAGCGCGCGCGCCAGCATCAGCCAGCCGGCCGACGCGGCGGGCTCGATGTCGGTGGCCCGGCGGAGGGCCGCCACCGCCGCGTCGCGGCGGCCGATCCGGTCGAGGATGGTGGCCGCCACGGCGCAGGCGAAAAACTGCACGTCGGGCCGCTGCACCACCTGGTCGAGGGCGGCGGAGGCGGAGGCGGTGTCCCGCGACTGGAGCGACAGGACGGCGAGCCGCAGCGTCGCCGGATAGTAGGCCGGATCGGCGGCAGCCGCGGCGGCGTACGCCTCGCGCGCGGCGGCGGTGTCGTGGCGGTCCTCGAGAATCCGTCCCAGGGCGAATTGCCAGGCCGCCGACGATTCGTAAACGTGACGCGGCGTGTCGTCGCCGGAGCCCCGCCGGGCACGAATCGCCTCCCGCATCGCCGCCGCGGCGCTGTCCAGCTGGCGCAACTCGACCCACGCCCGGGCCCGGTCCGCCCACACCCAGTCCACCACGTGCGTGCGCATCGCGATGGCCCAGTACTGGAGCGCGTCGCGCAGCTGTCCCTGGCTGTAGTAGAGCTGCCCGCGGGCGTAGGGATCGTTCCGCTCCAGGTAGCGCTCCGTCTCGTCCCGCTGGCCCGCGTCGGTGGAGGCGCTCCCGTTGCTGGAGACCGGGGCGGAGCCCGCGGTGCCGAGAAACTCGTCCCGGCGTGGCGCGGCCTTCACGAACGCGAAGAGCAGCATCTCGTCCATCCCGCGGTGCAGGAAGGGGTCCTGCATCTCGGCACGGAACCGCAGCGAGTCGATGGCCAGCACGGCGGGAGCGGCCAGGGTGCGGGTATCGCGCTGCAGGTGACGCACCAGCCGGCCGGGGTCGCGGAGCAGGGCCGCCACCGCCTCGGCGTAGAGGGCTTGGGGCGACATCGGGTCGAGCCGGGCCGCCCAGTAGAAGGCGGCTTCGGCTGTTCCAGGATCGCGCTCGAGGCGGGTGAGCCCGAGCTGGAAGTAGGCGTTGGCGTCGTTGGTGTCGGCCTCCGCGGCGAGGCGGGGGCGCCGGGGTGCCCGCTGGGCTTCGAGCGGCGCCGCCAGCGTGGCGGCGAGCAGCAGGATGGCGAGCCTGGGGATCACGGCGTACTCTCTCTGTCGTTGGGAGGCGTCATGGTATCTTACAGCATGGACGAGATCAGCATAACCGCCGAACCGGTGGACAACCACCGCTGCAAGTTCGTCGTCAGCGTGCCCCTCTTCGAAGGCGGTGCGCGGCGATTCGGCTCGCCGGAGGAGGCCGCCGGCTCGCCGCTGGCCGAGGCCATTTTCCGCATCCCGCACGTCTCGGAAGTCCATGTGGCGGGGCATGCCGTCACGGTGATCAAGGGCGATACCGCCCCGTGGCAGATGGCCGGCAAGGCGGTGGGCGCGGCGATCCGGGCCAGCCTCCAGGCGTCGGCTCCGCCGGTCGCGGCCCGGGCGTCGGCCGTGGATCCCGCGCTCGATGACGCCCTCTTCGCCAAGGTGTCGACGATCTTCGACACGCGCATCAATCCCATGGTCGCCGGACACGGCGGCCGCGTGGACCTGATCGACGTGCAGGACGGCATGGTCATGCTGCGCCTCATGGGCGGCTGCCAGGGCTGCGGCATGGCCGACGTGACCCTGCGCCAGGGCATCGAAGCCACGCTCAAGGAGGTCGCGCCCGAGGTCCTGGGCATCGTGGATGTGACCGACCACGCGACCGGCGCCAACCCCTATTTCGCCTCGGCCAAGAAGTAGCGCCCGCCGCGTCGATGGTCCCGGCGTGCCCTCCAGACTGCTGCTGATACTCCCCTCGACCAGCTATCGCGCATCGGCATTCCTCGAGGCGGCGCGCCGCCTGGGCGTCGCGGTCACGGTCGCCTCCGATCACCGCAGCACCTTCGCCGACGCCCAGCCCGCCAACGTCCTCTTGGTGGACTGCGGCAATCCCGCCCGGGTAACGGAGCAGGCCTGCCGTTTCGCGGCAGAGCACCCCGTGGATGCGGTGTTCGGGGTGGACGACACCACCGCCGTCGCCGCCGCGTGGGTCGCGCGGGCCCTGGGACTGCGGCACAACAGCGTCGAGGCGTGCGAGGCGGCCCGCGACAAGCATCGCCAGCGCGTCATGCTGGCGCGCGAGGGTCTGCCGGTACCGTCCTTCGCGCTGCACCGCTTCGACGGCGATCTCGCCGCCTATGCGCGGGTGGCGCCTTATCCGTGCGTCCTCAAGCCGACGCACCTGTCGATGAGCCGGGGGGTGATGCGCGCTGACGATCCGGCGGGGTTCGCTCGCGCCGTGGAACGTCTGCGCCTCATCGCGACGCGGGAGGATGCGGCGGTGGAGGGCCGCGAGACCTTTCTCGTCGAGCGATTCGTGCCGGGCGACGAGTTCGCGCTGGAGGGGATGCTGGCGGGCGGCGCGCTGCGGACCTTGGCGCTGTTCGACAAGCCGGATCCGCTCGACGGTCCGTTCTTCGAGGAGACCATCTATGCCACGCCGAGCCGGCTGCCGGAGGCCCGCCAGCGCGAAATCGGCTTCACCGTCGAGCGGGCCGCGCAAGCGCTCGGCCTCACCGAGGGGCCGGTGCATGCCGAGGTGCGCGTGAACGCCGACGGCCCCTGGATCATCGAAGTGGCCGCACGCCCGATCGGCGGACGCTGCAGCGCGATCCTGCGTTTCGGCGAGCGGGCCGCGATTTCGCTCGAGCAGGTGCTGTTGGCGCAGAGCCTGGGGTTGACGGTGGACGGTGAACCGGCGGCCGGCGGTCAGCCGGCGACGGTCGAGCGCGAGCCGTCGGGGGCGGCGGTGATGATGATTCCCGTCCCCCGGGCGGGCACCCTGATCGCCGTCCGCGGCGTGGACGACGCGCGGCGCGTGCCCTGGGTGGACGACGTGGTCATCACCGCGCACCCCGGCCAGCAGCTGGAGCCGCTGCCCGAGGGCAACCGGTACCTCGGCTTCATTTACGCGTGGGCTGAGGACCCGGCGACCGCCGTCGCGGCGCTGCGCGCGGCCCACGCAAACCTGGCCATCGAGTTAGCTTAGGAGCCATGCACCTATTTCGCGCAGTGCGCCTGGCGTGCGTCGCGGCCCTGCTCCCGCTCGTGCCCGCCACCGCCCAATCCCTCGCCGCGACCTACCGGCCCGCGGCCGACAGTATCATCGCCGCCGCGCTCCGCGACAGCGCCGCCTGGAACCGCCTGGCCGACATGACGGATCGCTTCGGCAACCGCCTGTCGGGCTCCGATGCGCTCGAGCGCACCATCGACTGGGTGATCGCGCAGATGCAGCACGACGGACTCCAGAACGTCCGGGGCGAGCCGGTGATGGTACCGCACTGGGTGCGGGGCCAGGAATCGGCCGACCTGGTCGCGCCGCGCCGCACCCGGCTGGTGATGCTCGGACTTGGTGGCAGCGTGGGTACCCCGGCGGGCGGCATCGAGGCCGAGGTGCTGGTCGTGACGTCGTTCGATGAGCTGACCCGGCGCGCCGCGGAGGCGCGCGGCAAGATCGTCCTCTTCGACGTCCCCTTCACCGGCTACGGCCAGACGGTGCGCTACCGGACGGCGGGGGCGGTGGCCGCGTCGCGCGCCGGCGCGGTGGCGTCGCTGATCCGGACGGTCGCGTCGTACTCGATCCGATCGCCGCATACCGGCACCCTCACGTACGACTCGACCGTCGCGCCGATTCCCGCGGCCGCGCTCAGCGTCGAGGACGCGATGATGCTGCACCGGATGGCGGACCGCGGCGAGCGCGTGGTGGTGCGGCTCGCCATGGGCGCGCAGCTGCTCCCCGACGCCCCGTCGCGCAACGTGATGGGCGAGCTGGTGGGGCGCGAGCATCCCGATGAGGTCGTGGTGCTGGGTGGGCACATCGACTCCTGGGACGTCGGCATGGGGGCGATGGACGACGGCGGCGGCGTGGTGGTGAGCTGGGAGGCGGTGCGCCTGCTCCAGCGCCTCGGGCTGCGGCCGCGGCGCACCATCCGCGTCGTCGGCTGGACCAATGAGGAAAACGGTTCCCGCGGCGCTCTGGCATACCGCGACACCCACGCGGCCGAGGTCGCCAATCACGTGCTCGCCTTCGAGAGTGACGGCGGCGTGTTCCGGCCAACCGGCTTCGGCTTCAGTGGCAGCGACAGCGCGATGGCGATGGTGCGCGAGATCGCGACGCTGCTGCGGCCGATCGGCGCCGACAGCGTGACCCGCGGCGGCGGCGGCGCCGACATCGGGCCCATCGCGCAGCTTGGCGTGCCGGCCATGAGTCCCAACGTGGACGGAACGCGCTACTTCTGGTTCCACCACAGCGATGGAGACACCGTGGACAAGCTCGACGCCCGCGAGATGGCGCAGTGCGTCGCCGCGTTCGCCGTGATGGTCTACGTCATCGCCGACATGCCGCAGCGGCTGCCCCGGGGGCCCGCTCCGGCGCCCCGGGTGGGCCGCTAGACGGACGGCCCGACGACGGGGCGCTTGGTCGAGCTGGGCTGGACCGATACGCTGGCAGCGGATTTCGCGCCCCACGCCGGTCCGCACGTGATTCCCGCCCGGGTCGCGGTCGAGCACCGCGCCGCCTACGAGCTGTATACCGAGGCCGGCGAAGCCGGTGGGAGCCTCTCGGGCCGCATGCGGCACGAGGCGAAGGGCAAACTCCAGCTCCCCGCCGTCGGTGATTGGGTGGCCTTCGCGCCGCAAGGCAACGGCGGCAAGGGAACCATCGAGGCGCTCCTCCCGCGCCGCAGCGCCTTCACCCGGAAGGCCGCGGGCCGCGAGCACGACGTCCAGATCGTAGCCGCAAACGTCGACGTCGTCTTCATCGTCACGTCGCTGAATGCCGAGTTGAGCCTGCGGCGTCTCGAGCGCTATCTCACCCTGGCATGGGAAAGCGGCGCCAGCCCCGTCGTCATCCTCTCGAAATCCGACCGGGCCGGCGAGCACGCCGAGCTGTTGCGCGAGATCGAAGGCGTAGCGGCCGGCGTGCCGGTCCACGTCACCAGCGCCAAGACCGGCCATGGCATCGAGGCGATCCGCGCCCACCTCCAGCCCCACCGCACCGGCGCCCTCCTCGGCTCCTCGGGCGTCGGCAAGAGCACGCTCATCAACGCGCTGCTCGGCTACGAGCGCCAGGCCACGGGGGCGATCCGCGAAAACGACGACAAGGGCCGCCACACCACGACGCGCCGCGAGTTGGTGCTGCTGCCCGGCGGCGGGATCCTCGTCGACACCCCCGGCATGCGCGAGCTCCAGATCGCCGACGCGGGGCACGGTCTGCTCAGCACCTTCGACGACGTGGAAGCGCTCGCGGCGCAGTGCGTCTTCGGTGACTGCACCCACGGCCCCGAGCCCGACTGCGCCGTGAAGGCCGCGGTCGCCGCCGGCACGCTCGACGCCGATCGGCTCGCCAACTGGCACAAACTGAAGCGGGAGCTCGGGCACCGCACCCACTGGGAAGAGAAGCGCGCCGGCGCCGAAGCGAAGAAGAAAACCAAGCACCTCAAGAGCAAGCTGGGCTAGGGAAGCTTCCGCAAACCGTTTGTCCACAACGTGTTGCATCGTCTTGACTTCTTACTATCATGATGATATCATTCTGCTACCAACGTACCTCTGAAGGGGTGCAGCAATGATTCGCGAGATCGAGAAGAAGGTCATCGGCGGCGTGCCGATGCTGGTCATCCTCCTCATCGCCGGCCTCATCATCGGGTTCGGCTTCGAGGACTCGGTGCATGACCAGGCCACGTTGCGCGTCGTGACCTGGTCGCTGGCGATGGGTGCCTGGTTCGGCATGATGCCGGGCTTCTTCGTGGTCAATCCCAACATGGGTAAGGTGCTCCAGCTCTTCGGGAGCTACCGGGGGACGGTCAGGTCGCCGGGTCTCTGGTGGGCGAATCCGTTCTTCACCAAGCGGGTGGTCTCGCTGCGGGTGCGGAACTTCGAGACCGCGAAACTGAAGGTGAACGATCGCGGCTCGAACCCGATCGAGATTGCCGCCGTGGTGGTGTGGCAAGTGGTGGACACCGCCGAGGCGCTCTTCGAGGTGGACAACTTCGACAACTACGTCCACGTGCAGAGCGAGTCGGCGCTGCGCGGGCTCACCAACCAGTATCCCTACGATGCCCATGAAGCCGAGGGTGTGATCTCACTGAGCGGCAGCACCGCGGATGTGGCCGAAAAGCTGAAGAGCGAGATCCAGGACCGTCTGGCCAAGGCCGGCGTGAAGGTGCTCGAGGCGCGGATCAGCCATCTCGCGTATGCGCAGGAGGTGGCCAGCGCGATGCTGCGTCGCCAGCAGGCGGGCGCAATCATCGCCGCGCGGCGGCTCATCGTGGACGGCGCCGTCGGCATGGTGGAGCAGGCGCTGGAGCAACTCTCGAAGCGGCAAATCGTGCAGCTCGACGCGGAGCGCAAGGCGGCGATGGTGAGCAATCTGCTGGTCGTCCTCTGTTCGGATCACGCCACGCAGCCGGTGCTGAACACCGGATCGCTCTACCAGTAATGGCCGAGCGGCGGGCGTTCCTGCTGCGCATCGAGCCCGAACTGTACGACGCCCTGCAGCGATGGGCGAGTGACGAGTTGCGGTCCATCAACGCGCAGATCGAGTTCGTGCTGCGCAGGGAAGCGACGCGGGCCGGACGGCTGAAGAAACCCAGGGGAGAGGGGAAAGAGGAATCCGATGAAAGCAAGTCTGCGTAGCCCCCAGGTCGCGACGTTGAGACGTCTGGTCTACTGTCTCAGCCTGTCGTTGTCGGTCGTTGTCTGCCCTGGGTCTTTGTCGGCGCAGCAGACCGACGCGCGGCTCTACCGGCTCTTCCAGGGCAGCATGGAGGTCGCGCGAGAGTGGTACCGGATCACGGGACGCACCTACGAGTACTCAATGGTGATTCCGTTGGCGAACCTGAAGCTCGACAGTCGTGGAGAGCTGGATGCCGCCGGCCGGCTGGTGCGCGGTGCCTCCAGGGCCTTCGACCAGACCGGTGATACGACGCGCGCGGCGCTCACCATCGAGCGCAGCGGCGACTCGCTGGCGTGGCAGCGCGAGGTCAGGGGGACAGTCACCAGAGGGTTCGTGCGCGGCGTGGCTGATGGGGTGTTGCCGGGCCAGTCGGTGGCTGCCATGGCCTTCGCGGCTGAGCGCGCGGCGGGACGCGACACCCTGCTGCACCTGTACCCGCTGGGCACCGATTCCATCCTGCCCGTCACCGTCCAGTTCCACGGCGACACGGCCGTGATCACGTTGGCCGGCATCGAGGGGCGTGTGCTGCTGCGCGGCGGTCGGGCGGCGCAGATCATGGTCCCGGGTTCGCAGGCCCGTGGTGATCTGTGGAACGGCCGCGACTCGTTGCCCCCGCTTCCCGCGCAGCATCGTCCGAGGGCCGACTATTCGGCGGCGCCGGATGCTCCGCATACGGCCGAGGCGGTGCGGGTCCCCGTCGTCGGCTTGCGCAACGACACCTTCAGCCTCGGCTGCACGCTTACGCTGCCGAAGCAGGGCGGGCCGCGCTTCCCGGCGGCTATCACCCTCACCGGCTCGGGCCAGCAGGACCGCGACGAGAATCTCTGGCCGCTGGTCCCGGACTATCATCTGTACCGACAGGTCGCCGAGCGCCTCGGGGCGGCGGGCATCGCGGTGCTGCGGTGCGACGACTACGGATTCCTGGAGTCGGGTGGCGCGATCAACACCGAGATCTCGATGCTGGACTTCGCCAATGCCGCCCGGGCCCAGCTCGCCTGGCTGCGGGCGCGGCCCGACATCGACGGCGCGAAGCTCGCGGTCATCGGCCACAGCGAAGGCGGCATCGTGGGCCCGATGGTCGCGGCCGACGACCCGCGGCTGGCGGCGCTGGTCGTGATGGCCGGAACGGCGAAGACGATGGACGAGGTGCTCCGCGACCAGTACCTCGGGGCCGTCGAGCGGACGCCGGGGCTCACCCCCGCGGAGCGGGCCGCGGCGCGGGAACAGGCGCTGCGGGACGCGGCGGCCTTCGGCGGCAATGCCCCGGGGTACATGCGCTTCGCGCGCACCCACGATCCGCTCACCGCCGCCCGGCGCGTGCGCGCGCCGACCCTGATCCTCCAGGGCATGCTGGATCAGCAGGTCACGCATGGACAGGCCGACACGCTGGGCGCCGCGATGCGGGGCGCCGGCAACCGCGATGTCACGGTGCGCGCCTTCGACGGCCTGAACCATCTCTTCCTCGTCTCGCCAGGCGGGACCGGCTCGCCGGAGGAGTACGCGACGCTGCGGGAGGTCGCGGTCCCGGCGGCGGTGCTGGATACGCTCGCCCAGTGGCTGACCGTGAAGCTGCGACGCTGAGAGCTGAAGGCTGAAGGGCTGTAGGCTGAAGGCTGAAGGCTCACACCTGAGCGTTCAGCCTTCGGCCTTCAGCTTTCAGCTTTCAGCCGCTTTATTCCCCCTATGCCCGCCTCCCGCGCCCGCCTCGGCGTCATCTTCCTCACCGTCCTGATCGACCTGATCGGGTTTGGCATCATCATCCCGATCCTTCCGTACTATGCCCAGCGGTTCGGCGCCCACGGTCTCGGCTTCGGGTTGCTGATCGGGGCGTACGCGGGGATGCAGTTTGTCGCCACGGCGGTCCTGGGCCGGCTCTCCGACCGATGGGGCCGGCGTCCGCTGCTGCTCGTCACGATGTTCCTGAACGCGGTGGGCTACGTCACCTTCGCCTACGCGGGGTCCTACGCGGTGCTGCTGGTGGCGCGGCTGGTGTCCGGATTCGCCGGCGGCAACATCTCGGTCGCGCAGGCCTACGTCGCGGACATCACCACCATCCAGGACCGGTCGAAGGGGATGGGCGTGATCGGCGCCGCCTTCGGCCTCGGGTTCATCATCGGTCCGGCGGTGGGTGGCCTGTCGAGCCACTACCTGGGTCCCGCCGCCCCGGGACTCATCGCGGCGGGGCTGTCGCTGCTCAACCTGGCGCTGGCCTGGCGCATCCTGCCCGAGTCACTGCACGAGCATCACCGCTCGACCAAGCCGCTCTTCGTGATCGGGCACTTCGGTGACGCGCTGGCGCATCGCGAGCTGCGGTGGCTGATGGTGGTCTGGTTCCTGGCGCCGGTCGCCTTCGCCGGCTATACCGTCGCGCTGCCGCTGTACGCGAGCGCCGCCTTCGGCTGGCGGGAGAAGGAGCTGGGCTGGCTCTTCATGATCATCGGGATCGTGGCGGCGACGATCCAGGGGTGGGGATTCGGCCGCCTGTCGCGGCGCACCGGAGACCGGCCCCTGCTCATCACCGGGATGTTCGGCATGGCGCTCGGCATCCTCGTCGTCCCCTTCGCGGGGAGCGCGGCGGCCCTCTACGGCTGGACGGTGCTGCTCGCCTTCTCGAACAGCATCTTCGGCCCGGCGGCTTCGGGGATGGTGTCGGTCCTCGCCGACCCGAGCGAACAGGGCACGGTCCTCGGCGTGGCGCAGTCCCTCGCCGCGCTCGGCCGGCTCATCGGGCCCGGGGCGATCGGGGCCGCCTACGATCACGCCGGTACCAGGACGGCGTTCGTCATCGCGGCCGCGATCATGGCGCTCGGGGGCGTGGCGTCACTGGCGATCCCGAAGCCGGGGCGCTCCCTTCCGGCCGAGGCGCTGACGGCCGACGCCTAGCGGAACTTGGGCAGCTCGGCCCGGTGGCGCGCGAGGAACGCCTCGTAGAGATGGGCGTCGGTGTAGTCGCGCATCTCGGCGATCTTCCCGCCCTCGAACCGGATGACCACGCAGGTGCGCGCGTCCATGACGTCGTGGGGCGCGCTCTTGACCCAGCTCTTCTCCCGGATCTCCACGATGACGCGATCGTCGGCGTCGTACCAGGTGCGCCAGACCTCCTCGTAGCCCCAGTCGGCGCTGCCCAGGCCGAACTCCCGGTTGGTGAAGGCGTTCAGCACCGCCTCCCGTCCCCGCCATTCTCCGCCGAGCCGCGGCGGGCCAGCCACCCAGTAGACGACGTCGTCGGTGAAATACGAACCCACCTCGTCCATCCGGCCGGCGAACAGCGCAGCCTCGTAGGCCTTGGCGATGCGCATGCGTTCCGTCATACGGCGAAGGTCTCCTCCATCGGTGTCGTGAGCGACGAAGCCTTCCGGCCGGCGCGCTCCATCGGCTTGTCCATTTCGTCCTTGTGGTGGTCCAGGATGGTCCAGAAATCGAGCGCCCGGCCGGTCAGCTCGCGCGCGGCCAGGCGCAGGGCGTCGCTGGCCCTCACCTGCCGCACGTTGTTCTGCATGTCCTCGGCGTCCCAGCCCCGGGAGTGCGCGATGAACGGAAAGGGCGGGTAGACGAAGCCCAGCTCGGCCCAGAAGGTGAAGAGGCCGCCCGCCACGGCCTGGATGTTGTCCTGGCCGCCCATGATGATGAACGCCGCGACCTTGTTCTTGATCAGGACGCGATTGTGGATCGTGACCTGGTTCTGCACGCAGTTGAGGCGCTCCGCCATCTTGAAGTACAGCGCGCTGGCCGCGCCCCAGCGAATCGGCGTCGCGAGCAGCACCACGTCGGCCCAGTTGACCAGCCCGTCGTACACCGCCGTGAGCTGGTCGGTGGGGTCGCGCTCGGTGATGGCGCACGGCCAGGTGCAGGCATGCGACGCCTTGGAGTAGTTCCCCTCACACTGCTTGAAGGACAGGTCGCGCAGCCGGATCAGCCGCGTCTCGGCACCCCGCTCGGTCGCGGCCTCGAGGGCGTGGTCGAGGAGCGCATCGGAGGCGGAGAAACGCGGGTTCCCTTCGTCCATCGCGGTGGTCGAGATGCCGAGGACGCGCGCCGGCGCGCCGGGCGGCTTGGGGAGCGGATTGAGCAGGGAGTGGGGCTGGTGCCTGACTACGCGGCGCTTCACGGAGGGTGGCGTGGCGACGTAGACGCCGTCGGGGCGGTCCTGCACGTCGAAAACCGGCACCGTCTCCTCGTCGTAGCCTTCCGGACCCTGCCCGGTGACCACGCTGTACTCCCAGCCGTGCCACGGGCACGTCACGAACTCGCCGCGGAGGCGGCCTTCGCATAGCGGCCCGCCCTTGTGGTTGCAGATGTTGCTGATGGCGCGGAAGCGTCCGTCGTGATGGAAGACGGCGATCTGATGGCGCTCGATCTTCTGGCTGAACGGCGCGCGCGCGATCAGCTCATCGCGCGTGCCGAGCCGGTGCCATTCGGGCATGGGTACTCCGGGCGTTGGGCGTTGGGTCGTGAAACGCCAAGGGACCCCGAAAGGTTCGCCTTGACGGGGAACCTCGGAAGGGGTCACATCGTTTAATGGGGACGCTGCGGCGACATCGAATCCGGCGAGTGGGAGTCCGAATGGCCGAGCCGATCCATCTCCAGGTATCGCGTGACCCCGCCGCCCGCATGGCGGAGGAAGTGCGCCGCGGCCTCACCGCCCGGCCGCCGTGGCTGCCCTGCAAGTATTTCTACGACGATCGCGGCAGCGAGCTGTTCGAGCAGATCACGCGCCAGAGCGAGTACTACCAGACCCGCACCGAAGAGGCGCTGCTCGAGCGCTACGCGTCCGACGTGATCGCCCGCGCGGCCCCGGTCGAGCTGGTGGAGCTGGGCTCCGGCGCGGGCCGCAAGATCGGCTCCCTCCTCGAGGCGATGGCCCGCCGGGGCCGGGCGGGGCGGCTGGTGCTGTTCGACATCAACGCCCTGTTCGTCGACGAGGCGGCGCGCCGCATCGCGGCGCGGTTTCCCGACGCCGAGGTGCACGGGGTCACCGGTGACTTCACCGAGGATCTGCACGGCCTCGGCCCCGGCGGCGGACGGCTCGCCGTCTTCCTGGCCGGCACGATCGGCAACCTGCATCCGGGCGACGTCCCGCGCTTCCTGACGCGCGTGGCCCTCCAGCTCGAGCCCGGCGACGGCCTGCTCGTGGGGATGGACCTCGTAAAGGACGTGGCGCGACTCGAAGCGGCCTACAACGATGCGGCCGGCGTCACGGCGGAGTTCAACCGCAACATCCTGCGGCACTGCAACGCGGTGCTGGGCGCCGACTTCGACGCCGACGCCTGGGAGCACGTGGCCTTCTACGACGCGGCGCGCGCCTGGATCGAGATGCGGCTGCGCTCGCGCGTGGACTGCCGGGTGAGCATCCCGGGTGCCCGGCTCGACCTTGCCTTCCGCGCCGGCGACGAGATCAGCACCGAGATCTCCTGCAAGTACACGCGCGACTCCTTCGCGCGGATGTTGCCTGGAACCGGGCTCGTGCTCGATCACTGGTACACCGACGACGACCACCTCTTCGCGCTCGCCCTGCTCCGGCGCGTGCGCGCTCCGCTGAGGCTCGCATGACCCTGACCGCCGCCCCAACCGCCACCGCATCGCTCCGTGACCGTCTCGAGTCCGCCTGGCGGCGCTCCGACCTGGTCTTCTCGTTGCTCAGCCCCGAGGCCTGGTACGAGCGTCCCATCGCCCTGCGCCAGCCGTTCATCTTCTACGTGGGTCACCTCGCGGCCTTCGGGTGGAACCAGGTGGCGCGCGGCCTGCTCGGCCGGGAGGGCTTTCAGCCGAAGTTCGACGAGCTGTTCGCCCGGGGCATCGATCCCGTCGGCGTCGACCGCTACGAGCCCGACGCGCCGACCCTCTGGCCCGAGCCGGCCGCGGTGCTGGCCTATCGCGACCAGGTACGCGACGCCCTGCGCGCGAGCTTCGACGACGTGGCCGAGCGCGAGGGCACGGACATCCTGGCGGACCGCGGGCGCGTCTGGCAGCTGGTCATCGAGCACGAGGTCATGCACCACGAGACGCTGCTCTACATGATGCAGCAGCTCCCGCTGGCCTTGAAGCGCAGGCCGCCGCAGCTCCCTCCCCATCGCCTCGGCGCGGGCGCCGCCGCAAGGACCATCGCCGTACCGGGTGGCGCCGTGACCCTCGGCGCGGATTTCGAGCGGGTCGACTTCGGTTGGGACAACGAATTCCCCGAGCTCGAGGTGGAAGTCGGTGGCTTCGACGTCGACCGGGTGCCGGTGCGCAACGGCGAGTACCAGGAATTCGTGGAGGCGGGCGGGTATCGCAACCCCGAGCTGTGGGACGCCGAAGCATGGGCGTGGCTCCGGCGCACCGGCCACGATCACCCGTCGTTCTGGACGGCGAGGGCGGGGCACTGGAACTACCGCACCCTGTTCGACGAGCTGCCGATGACGGTCGCGGCCGACTGGCCGGTCTACGTGAGCGGCGCCGAGGCGCAGGCGTATGCACGGTGGAAGGGGCGTGACCTCATGACCGAGGCCGAGTTCCATCGCGCCGCCGAGGGGGCGCCCTGGGGCGACGCGTCACGCGCCACGATCGACTTCAGCAGCTGGGCGCCGACCCCCGTGGGGGTGCACCGTGACGGGGCGAGCCGCTGGGGCGTGCTGGACCTGGTGGGGAACGGCTGGGAGTGGACCAGCACCCGCTTCGCGCCGTTCCCGGGCTTCACGGCGTGGGCGCGCACCTATGCCGGCTACTCGGCCGATTTCTTCGACCAGCATCACCAGGTGATTCTCGGCGGGTCGTGGGCCACCGACGCCGCGCTGTCGCGGCGCAGTTTCCGGAACTGGTTCCAGCCCCACTATCCGTATGTCTTCGCGACCTTCCGCACGGTGGCGCGCGGGTGAGGCCGGCATAGCGGATATCGCCGTCTCGCTGCGCGGCGTGACCGTCCGCATCGGCGGGCACGACGCGGTGCAGGGACTCGACCTCGATGTCGTGCGCGGCGAGACGCTCGTCCTCCTCGGCCGCAGCGGTTCCGGCAAGACCACGACCCTCAAGCTCATCAACGCGCTGCGGTGGCCGACCGCGGGCGAAGTCCTCGTCGAGGGCCGGCCCACCACCGCGTGGGAGCCGCACCGCCTGCGGCGCCGCACCGGGTACGTCATCCAGGACGTCGGCCTCTTTCCGCATTTCACGGTGGAGCGCAACGTCGCGCTGGTCCCCGAGCTCGAGGGGTGGGACGCGGCGCGGCGTCGCGCGCGCGCCGACGAGCTGCTCGAGCTGGTGGGCCTGGACGCCGCGACCTTCCGGCTCCGCCGCCCCGCCGAGCTGTCGGGAGGGCAGCGGCAGCGGGTCGGCATCGCGCGCGCCCTGGCCGCGGACCCGCCGCTGCTGCTCCTCGACGAGCCGTTCGGCGCGCTCGACCCGCTGACCCGCGCCGAGCTCCAGCGGGAGTTCAAGGCTCTGGCGGCGCGGCTCGGGAAGACGGTGGCGTTCGTCACCCACGACGTACGGGAGGCGATGCTGCTGGCGACGCGCCTGGCGCTCTTCGCGGCCGGCCGGGTGGTGTTCACCGGCACGCCCGCCGAGTTCCGCGGGTCGGCGCATCCCGAGGCCCGGGCCTTTGCGCGGGTGCTGGAGACGTGAGCCTGCTCGATTTCTACGCGCGCAACCGCGTCGAAGCGATCGGGCTCGCACTCCAGCACCTGGCGCTGGTGGGCGTGTCGACGCTGCTCGCCGTGGCGATCGGCGTCCCGCTGGGCATCCTGGTCTCACGGCGTCCGGCGCTGAGCCGGCCGGTCCTCGGTGCCGCCAACATTCTCCAGACGATTCCCAGCCTCGCGCTCTTCGGCTTTCTGATCCCGCTGCCGTTCCTGGGCGGGGTGGGCGCCCGCACCGCGATCGTCGCGCTGGTGGTGTACGCCTTGCTCCCGATCATCCGCAATACGGTCACCGGAATCCGCGGGATCGACCCCGCGGTGCGCGAAGCCGCGCTGGGGATGGGGATGACCGACGGCGAGCTGCTGCGGATGGTCGAGCTGCCCCTGGCGACGGGCGTGATCATGGCCGGCATCCGGGTGGCGGCGGTCGTGGGCGTCGGCGTCGCCACCATCGCCGCCGCGGTGGGCGCGGGCGGGCTGGGGGTCTACATATTCCGGGGCGTGGCCACGGTCAACGACACGCTGATCCTCGCCGGAGCGCTGCCCGCGGCGGTGATGGCGCTGGGGATCGATGGCGTGCTGGGATGGATCGAGAGAAGGCTGGCGAAGTGAGTCGACAGTCCGCAGTCGACCGTCAATGGAGGCATCTGCTGTCGACTGTCAACTATCGACTGTTGACTCTTCTGGCCCTCGCAGCGTGCTCTCGCACCGACCGCATCGTCGTCGGCTCGAAAAACTTCACCGAACAGGATATCCTCGGCGAGATCGTGGCGCAGCAGATCGAGCGGCGCACGCCGCTCTCCGTCGAGCGCCGGTTCCACCTGGGCGGGACCTTCGTCTGCCACGAGGCGCTGGTCGGCGGGCAAGTGGACGTGTACGTCGAGTATACGGGTACCGCCCTGGTCGCGATCCTCAAGGACTCCGTCATGGCGAATGCCGACAGCGCCCTGGCGCGGGTCCGCAAGGCGTACGCGCAGCGGTTCCAGGCCGAATGGCTGGCGCCCCTCGGCTTCAACAACACCTTTGCGATGATCGTGCGACAGGCCGACGCGGCGAAGCTCCCGGTCCTCACGCTTTCGGCCGCGGTGCCCCTCGCCAGGCAGTGGCGGGCGGGATTCGGCTACGAGTTCATCGAGCGGGCCGACGGCTTCCCGGGGCTGGTGCGGGTCTACGGTCTCACCCTGGCCGCGCCGCCGGCGGTCATGGATCTCGGCCTGACCTATCGCGCCCTGGCGGAGGGACGAGTGGACCTCATCGCGGGCAACTCGACCGACGGGCAGATCGAGGCGCTGCACCTTGTCGCCTTGCAGGACGACCGCCACTACTTCCCGCCCTACCAGGCCGCCCCCGTCATCCGCGCCGAGGCATTGCGGAGGCATCCCGAGGTCAGGCGCGCGCTCGACGAGCTGGCGGGGACGATCAGCGATCAGGCGATGCGGCGGATGAACTACCTCGTGGATGTCGAGCACCGCGACGTCGCGCTCGTGGCGCGCGAATTCCTGGCTCATCTCGCACGCTAGATGACCGGCGTCAGAATCCAGCCCTCCCAGGCGTTGCCAATCGTGCTCACGCCTCGAAGTCTCCGCATCCTCCTCCTCGGTGCGGCCCTCGCCGTGGCCCAGGCCTGCGCCGACCCCACGGGCCCGGGCCTGCCCGGCATCGACGGAATCTGGGACTTCACCGAGGAGCTGGTCTACCCCGGCATCACGGTGTGCAGCGATACTGGATCGTTCGTCTTCCACCGGCGCGATTCGACGTTTACCGGGCTGGTACAGGTGACGGGCAGCTGCAACAGCCCCGCATTCACCTACGTGAACTCCCGGGTCGACTCGATCGACGCGGGGGTCGTGTCGGGCCGCACGGTCCGCTTCAACGAGATCAGCTCACGCTTCGGCATTGCCTGCCGCGACACCGCGGCCCTCTCGGCCACGTCTGACGATTCGCTGAGCGGAACGGCGACGTGCGGCGGCGGGACCCTGACGTTCCACGCCGAGCGCGGCGGCCCGCTGGGCTCGATCGCGGTCGTTCCCCTCACCAGCACCCGGATCCTGGTCGGCGCGCATGCCACCCTCGAGGCCGTCATGCGCACGCCGTCATTGGTGCGCGTCTTCGGCCGCCCGCTGGTGTGGTCGAGCGACGCGCCCGGGGTCGCGACGGTCTCGCCGGTCGGCGTCGCGACGGCCGTCGCGGGCGGCACCGCGATCGTCACGGCGACGGCCGAAGGGTTGCAAGGCTCGGCCACGGTGACGGTGCCGGGGGCTGTGGGGCTGGTGGCGGTCGGGGCGGGGAATGCCGCCACCTGCGCCCTCAACGCGAACGGCGAGGCCTATTGCTGGGGGAACATTCCGGGAGCCTACACACAGGTGCCGCAGCTGCTCAACAACGGGCTGACGCGCTTCACGAGGCTGAGCATGGGAAGCGATTTCGCCTGCGGGTTGACCGCCGGTGGATCGGCCTATTGCTGGGGACGCAACGACCTGGGCCAGCTTGGCAACGGCCTTGTCAGCGACTCCACCGCGCCGGTGCCTGTCGCGGGAGGGCTCATCTTCGCCTCGATCGACGCCGGCGGCGACCATGCGTGCGGAGTCACGTCGGCGGGCGTGGCGTGGTGCTGGGGGGCCAACGACCGGGGCCAGCTCGGCGATGGCACGATGACCGGCAGCAGGGTTCCGGTGACGGTCGCGGGCGGGATCGCGTTCGCTTCGGTGAGTGCCGGTGGGGACCACACCTGCGGTCTGACGAGCGGCGGCGCAGCCTGGTGCTGGGGGCCCAACAGCGGGGGCCAGGTCGGCGACGGCACCAGCACCATGCGCCTGGTACCGACCGCGGTGGCCGGCGGACTCACGTTCTCGTCACTCGATGCCGGGTACGGCCACACCTGCGCGGTCGCCGGCAACGGCGCGGCCTGGTGCTGGGGGTTCAACGGCGGCAACGACCTCGGCACCGGCACCATTGCCGACCAGCATGCCCCCGCCGCGGTGGCGGGCGGTCTCACGTTCCTCTCCGTGGCCGCGGGCCTGAACCACTCGTGCGGGATCGCGACCGGCGGCGCCGCCTGGTGCTGGGGTACCAACTCGTGGGGCCAGCTCGGCACCGGGCTCCAAACCGGCAGCGCGACGCCCATCGCCGTCACCGGCGGTCTCACCTTCGCGACGATTTCGGCGGGGGTGTACGAATACAGCGATGAGAGCCACAATGCGGGCACCAGCGCGCACACCTGCGGCGTCACCACCGGCCACGTCACCTGGTGCTGGGGCGACAACCTCACCGGGCAGCTCGGTATCGACAGTCGCACCGAGGCCTACGTGCCGATGAAGATCGTGGGGCAGCCGTAGAACGCACGCCTAGCGCGGCGCGGTCGTTCGGGCTGAGCTGTCCCACGGCGCTGGCGGGCAGCAGCATCAGGAACAGCGCCGCCATCAGCCATCTGCCATCAGCCATCAGCCATCAGCCGCCCGTCATCACCCCCGCCCCCCCGCGAGCCGCGCCGCATCCGGCGAACGCCGGAGTCGCCACATCGCCACCACGCCAAGCGCCGGCCCGAGCGCCAGGATCGCGAAGCTGCGCGACCAGCCGAGTGCCTCGGTAGCGACCGGCATGAGCTGGATCGAGCCCATGGTCAGGAGGAATCCCAGCGCGGTCTGGGTGGCGAGCGCGGTGCCCAGGTATTCCCGCTCGCAGAGTTCGCTGACGGCGGTGCTGAATTGGGCGGAGTCGGCGACGATCGCGAACCCCCACAGAATCGCGAGCCCCGTCACGATCGCCGGTGCGCCGCCGAAGAGCGTGCCGATCAGGGCGGCGCAGGCTCCGCTCACCGCCATGCTAAGGATGGTAGTGCGGGTGCGACCCCACCGGTCACCGAGCCGGCCGGCGGCGAGGCTGCCGAGGCCGCCCGCGCCGATGACCGCGAAAGCCCCCAGTGCGGCCGCCCGCTCCGGCTCCGCCACGCCGCCGGCCCGGTACGACGCGGCGAGGAAGGCGGGGATCCACGCCCACATCGCGTACAACTCCCACATGTGACCGAGGTAGCCGAGGTTCGCGAGGCGGATGCCGCGCTCCTGCCAGGCGTGGCTGATGTAGCGCCACTCGAAGCGCGGCGCCGGCGCGTAGTGCGGGCCGAGCCCCACGAACCGCCAGACGATCGCGCCGCCGGCGAGCGCGAGCGCCGAAGCGGCGAAGAGCACCGGCCGCCAGCTCTCCACGCCGCCGAGGAAGCGGATCAAGTGGGGGCTGGCGGAGCCCACGGTGAGCGCACCGACCAGCAGGCCCAGGCCGAGGCCGCGGTCCTCCTTCGTCCACGTTGCCATGATCTTCATGCCGACCGGGTACACGGCGGCGAGCGCGAAGCCGGTCAGGAACCGGAGGGGCATCGCGGCGGCGAAGCCGTGCGCGAAGGCGGCGATCGCGGCGGTGGCGGCGGCGCCGAGCGCGGCGCCGCAGGCGATCACCGCCGGGGGCGGGTAGAGATCGGCGAGATTGGTGAGTGCGGTGGTCAGGGCGCCGATGACGAAGCCGATCTGGACCGCGGTCGTGAGCCACCCCGCCTGGGACGCCGTGAGGTGCCAGTCCCGGATCAGTGAGGGGCCGACCGCCGACGCCGAGAACCAGAGGCCCATGGCGAGCAGTTCGGCCAGGGCCAGCAGTAACAGGGTGCGCCACTTGCCGTTCATGGAGGATAGAGGATAGCGCTCTATCCTCCATCCGCCATCCTCTACATCTTTGCGACCACCCTCTCCAGGAAGCGTTCGTGTCGGTTGTCGGTCACAGCGTTCCGCGCAAGGATGGCGCCGCGAAGGTCGGCGGCACCGCGAAGTACGTGGACGACATCACCATGCCCGGCATGCTCTACGGGCGCACCATCCGCGCGACCATTCCGAGCGGCCGCATTACCAGTATCCGTTTCGACTTCGACACCACGGGCTTCACGATCGTGGATCACCGCGACATCCCCGGGCGCAACGTGGTCGCACTCATCGCCGACGACCAGCCCTGCCTCGTCGAGCGCGAGGTACGGCACGTCGCGGAGGCTGTGGTCCTCCTGGCGCACCAGGACCGCGAGAAGTTGCTCCAGGCCAACGTGGTGATCGAGTACCAGAAGACCGAGCCGGTCTTCGATCCCGAGTTCTCCCCGCAGGTGTTGAAGCACCTCCTGATCGAGAAAGGGAAGCTGTCGCGGGGATTCGCCGCCGCCGACCTGGTGCTCGAGGGGGTGTACCGCACCGGGCACCAGGAGCACGTCTACATCGAGCCCAACGGCTTCATCGCCGTGCCGGAGCCGGGCGGCGGCATCACCGTACACGGCTCGCTCCAATGCCCCTTTTACGTGCACAAGGCGCTCACGCACCTGCTCGGCCTCCCGGACGACCAGGTCCGCGTGATCCAGACCGAGCCGGGCGGCGGGTTCGGCGGCAAGGAGGAGTATCCCTCGCTCATCGCGGGCCATGCCGCGCTGCTGGCACTCAAGGCGCACCGGCCGGTGAAGATCGTCTACGACCGCGCCGAAGACATGTGGGCGACCACCAAGCGCCATCCCTCGATCGTGCGCCATCGGACCGGCGTGAAGCAGAACGGCAAGCTGGTCGCGATGGAGGTGGAGGTCATCCTCGACGGCGGTGCGTACGTCACCCTCAGCCCGGTCGTGCTCTCGCGCGGGTGCATTCACGCCGCGGGGCCGTATCGGTGCAACCACATCCGGATCGACGGCCGCGCGATGTTCACGAACACCAATCCCAACGGCGCCTTCCGCGGCTTCGGCGCCCCGCAGACGGAGTTCGCCGTCGAAGCACACCTGGACCGCATCGCGGAGGTGCTCGGCATGGACCCGGTGCGCCTGCGCGCCCTGAACGCGCTGAAGCCCGGCGACACCACGGCCACCGGCCAGACCCTCGGCTCCGACTGCTCCGCGCTGATGGTGCTGAAGGAGGCGGCCAAGCGCTCGGGGTGGAGCCGCAAGCGCAAGGCGTGGAAGGGCACCAACCGCGGCATCGGGCTCGCGCTCTTCTATCACGGCTCGGGGTTCACGGGCGCGGGCGAGGTGCGACTGGCATCGAAGTGCTCGCTGGCGACGACCGCGGACGGTGTCCGGATCCTGGTCGCGAGCACCGAGATCGGGCAGGGCACCCGCACCATGCACGCGCAGATCGTCGCCGATACGCTCGGCGTGCCATACGACCTGGTCGAGGTCGCGGTGCCCGACACCGCCGGCGTCCCCGACAGCGGGCCGACCGTCGCCAGCCGCACCTGCATGGTGGTGGGTCGCATCCTCGAGCGCTGCGCCCAGGAGATGAAGGCGCAGCTCGCCGGGCTCGACCCCGCCGAGCACTACCGGCGGCACGGTCCGATGATCATCACCAAGCAGTACGAGCCCCCGCCGGGTATCGTCTGGGACGAGGAGCACTACGTGGGCGACGCCTATGCCACCTACTCGTGGGGCTGCGACGTGGCGGAGGTCGCACTCGACCCCGACACCTACGAGGTGAAGACCACGAAGATGACTTTGGTCCACGAGTTCGGACGCCCCATCCACCCGGTCCTCTCGCGCGGGCAGATCGAGGGCGGCACGGCACAGGGTGTCGGCTTCGCGACCCTGGAACAGGTCGTGATGCGCGAGGGCGCGATGCTCAACGCCCAGCTCACCAACTACACCATCCCGACCACGCTCGATACGCCGCGGATGGACACCATCATGCTCGAGAACCACTACCCCTACGGGCCCTTCGGCGCCAAGGGGGTGGGCGAGATCCCGATGGACGGCCCGGCGCCCGCGATCGTCAACGCGATGCGCCACCTCGGCCTCGACGTGCGGGAAGTGCCCGCGATGCCGGAGAGGTTGATGGCTGCTAGCCGATCGCTGATGGCAAACCCCGCAACGAGCCGCCTGCCATGAGCCATCAGCCATCAGCCATGAGCCTGGTGCGATTCACTCTCAACGGCGCGGTCGTCGACATCACCGCGCATCCGCTGAAGCGCCTGCTGGACGTGCTGCGCGAGGAGTGCGGCCTCACCGGCACCAAGGAAGGCTGCGGCGAGGGAGAGTGCGGCGCGTGCACGGTGCTGGTGAACGGCGAGCCGGTGTGCGCGTGCCTGGTACCCTTCGCCCACGCACGCGACGCGGAGGTGCTGACGATCGAAGGGCTGCACGGCGACCATCCGCTCCAGCGCGCCTTCGTGCTGGAGGGCGGCGCGCAGTGCGGCATCTGCACGCCCGGGATGATTCTCGCGGCGCTGGTCCTGGGCGAGAACCCGCCGATCGAGAAGCTGCGCGCCGGGCTCGCCGGCAACCTTTGCCGCTGCACCGGCTACGAGGCGATCTACCGGTCCGTCGCGACGGCCTGGAATGACGGGGACGTCGCAGCGAAGCGCCGGGGCGCCGGGGCGGGCGCATGAGAACCGCGATCACGCCGCTCCAGCTCCTGGAGCCGAAGACCTTGGTGACCGCGCTCAAGATGCTGCGCAATGACGGGCCGCTGACACCGCTGGCCGGCTGCACCGATCTCTACGTCGGCCTGAACTTCGGCACGCTGCCGGCGAAGCGGTACCTCGACCTGTCGCGGCTTGGCCCGCTGCGCCGCATCCGGATGGAGGCCGAGACGCTGGTCATCGGCGCGACGGCGACCTACACCGACATCATCGGATCGCGACACGTGCGGCGGCGCATTCCGATGCTGGTGAGCGCGGCGCGCGAGGTGGGCGGGCCGCAGATCCAGAACCGCGGCACGCTGGGGGGCAACATCGCCAATGGGTCGCCGGCCGGCGACACCCTGCCGGTGCTCGCGGCGGCCGAGGCGGTGGTGGCGCTGGAGAGCGTCGATGGCCTGCGCAAGGTGCCGTTCACCGGCTTCTACACCGGCTACCGCACCAGCGTGATGCGGCCCGACGAGCTGATCGTGGCGATCGAAATCCCGGTGATCGACGGCGCGCAGTGGTTCCGGAAGGTGGGAACGCGTGCCGCCCAGGCGATCTCGAAGGTGGTGATGGCGGCGGTGCGGGCGAGCCGGCCGCGCGTGGCGCTGGGCAGCGTGGCGGCGACGGTGGTACGGCTGCCCCGAACCGAGGCGGCGCTGGCCGGCGGGGCCGGGATGGCGGAGGCGCAGCGCGTCTTGATGGACGAGATCCACCCGATCGACGACGTGCGTTCGACCGCCGAGTACCGGAAACAGGTGTCGGCGAACCTGCTGGCGAGGTTCTGGGCGGAAACCGGCTAGGCGGTCGACGGCGAGTTGGGCGTGGTGACCCCGCCGGGCCGCGATGCCAGGTGACGCTGTGCGAGGATCCCCAGCACCGCGGGCACCGCGGCGAAGGCCAGCGTGACGATGCCGGCCGCCATGTATCCGGCCGATGCCGCGCCCAGCAGCTGCGCGCCATTGCTGACGGCGAAGTAGACGAAGACGCCGAAGGCAAAGGCGAGCAGCCCGAAGCGCTTGAGGGCGGCCACGAACAGCCCGACGCCGACGGTGGCGAAGACGGCGTTCGGCAGCCAGTCGGACCGGCCCTGCACGCCGAGGACGCTCATCAGCAGCCAGCCCAGCGCGGCCGCCAGCCAGAGGCGCCGCCCCGTGAGTTTGTGCAACGCCACGGCGATGGCCAGCCCGAGAAACGCCGCGGCATACGCTCCCGGCATGCCGACGGTCACCGGCGTGAGGGGCAGGAGCAGGTTGAAGTTCCGGTCCACCCCGACGGAATCCGGCCAGGTTCCCGGTCGCCCCGACATGAACATGACCTGGACGGCGGCGCCCAGCGCCATCACTCCCGCGATCCCGTATCCCGTCATCCACGCGCGTGCCACGGCAGGCGTGCGCCAGCGGCCCTGCCCCAGCTCCAGCGCGCCGGCGTCGCAGCCCGGGAACGCCGTCCGGCCGAGATCGTCTGCCGCGGTGCCGATGAGCAGGCACGCCAGGGCCGCGATCAGGATCCCGACGCAGGTGGTGCCGACGCTGCTGATCAGGTCGAAGGCCGTACCCGCCAGCTTCAACTCATGCAGCGTGGCGGGCCAGACCAACGCCGAGTTGAGGAGGACGGCGAGCGAGCAGACGACGACCAGGGTCGTCGCGGCCCTCCAGCGCAGCTGGTGGCCGCCGCCACGCGCCAGCCGCACCACCGCGACCACCAGCGGCACCAGGAAGACCAGCAGGACGGCGAAGCTCGACCCGCGCTCCAGCGCATCGTTCCGGTGCGCACTCTGGACGTCCCGGAACCCCTGCGGCTGGGTCACCCGCTCCAGGTAGTTCGTCACTTGTCCGCTGCGGACGTCGACGCGCAGGTGATGCCGCCCGACTTCGCCGCCTGGACGCCACGCGACGGTCTGTCCGGGCACGCGCCAGAGGAAGCGGTGCACGTTCCGGATCGGCTGGGCGCTCGAATCGGGCACGCGCTCGAGCGTAGCCACGGTCCAGCCGCGCGCGGCGAGGAACGCCTCGGCGGCAACCCGGTCGGCCGCCAGCGTGGAGTCCGCTACCGGCGTCTCGCTCGCCGCCGAGTCGGCCGCCGTGTGAGCGAAGAAGTGAATGCGCCCGTCCACGCCGACCTGGGTCCGCCACTGCTCCCGCTCGCCGAAGCGGAACCACCGGACGTCCCAGTGCCGGGCGGGGAGCACGCTGTCGGTCCAGCGCACGCCTTCCCCCGGACCCAGGGCATAGTGCAGGAAGCGCTGGAGCGAGTCACGCCCTTCGAAGACCGACGCCTCGCGGTAGTAGCCGGTCGCGCCCTGCTGGACCAGGAAGGTGCGCGCCGCGGCGAGCGCCTCGCCGCGCGAGACGTGTGCGGGAGCGGCGGCCCACGGGTCGATCCGCCCGTAGGTTGCCACGTAGCCGGCCAGAGCGAGGGCGCCGAAAACACCCGCCCCCAGCCGCAGCCGGGGTGACACGCGCTCCGCGACGTCGAGCGAAGGGCTGGCCGCGCTCGGGCCGATGGACTCGGCGGGACGCGCTTCGTCGAGCGCGCGGACGAACTCCTCGGACGAGCTGTAACGCGAAGCGGGAGGCTTGGCGAGGGCGCGCGTGATGGCCTGGGCGAGGGGCGGCGGAACCGCCGGATTCACTTCCTGGACCGGCACCGGCATCTCGGCCACCTGCCGATAGACGATCGTCTGGAACGAGTCGCCGTCGAAGGGAACATGCCCGGTGAGCATCTGGTACGCGACGATGGCCAGCGCATACTGGTCGGACCGGTGATCGATCGACCGCTCGCCGCTCGCCTGCTCGGGGCTCATGTATTGCGCCGTGCCGATCACCATCCCCGTGCCGGTGAGCCCCTCGTCGGCCCCGCCCATCGCCTTGGCGATGCCGAAGTCCATCACCAGCGCGCGGCGCTCCTCGCCGTCCAGCATGATGTTGTCGGGCTTGATGTCGCGATGCACGATGCCGCGGCGGTGCGCGGCGGCCAGCGCCCCCGCGACCTCGCGCGTGATCCGCCACGCCTCGGCGACGGGAAGGGCGCCCTCGCGGTCCAGCCGCTGGCGCAGGCTCTCGCCTTCGATGAGCGGCATGATGATCCACGCCAGACCTACGCCTTCGCCCACGGCGTAGATGGGGACGATGTGCGGATGACGGAGCTGGGCGGCCGCCTCCGCTTCGCGCCGGAACCGCTCCACCAGCGCCGGTGAGGCAACGTCGGGCCGCAGCACCTTGATGGCCACCATCCGCTTGAGCCGCAGGTCCTCCGCGGCGAAGACCTCGGCGAATCCGCCGCGGCCGAGCAGCTCGCGCACCGCGAAACCGTCGCCCAGCGCGCGCTGGAGGTAGTCCCGCTGGCTGCCGTCGTCGGGCGGGACGGGGGTGTCGGTCACGCGCCAATGTTATGCCGCGCTCACATCGGCCGATAGAGCGCGCACCTTGCCTGACCGCGATGGGAGCGCCATCGTGCCTGCCATGGATCTGGTGGTGCGCAGTACTCGCGTCGTCACGCCGAACGGCATCGGCCCGCATGCCATCCACATCAACGGCGGGACGATCGCGAAGGTGACGGCGCACCGGGACGTGCCCGCCGGCGTGCCGCTCGCCGACGCCGGCGACGATGTCGTCCTTCCCGGCCTGGTGGACACGCACGTGCACCTCAACGAGCCGGGGCGCACCGCGTGGGAGGGCTTCGCGACCGGCACGCGCGCCGCGGCGGCGGGCGGTGTCACATCGATCGTCGAGATGCCGCTCAATTGCATTCCGGCCACCACGACGGCTGAAAGCTTGAGGCTGAAAGCCGACAGCGCCCGCGGCAAGCTGCGTGCCGACGTCGGCTTCTGGGGCGGCGTGGTGCCGGGGAACGCCGCCGACCTCGAGCCCCTGTGGCAGGCCGGGGTCTTCGGGTTCAAGTGCTTCCTGGTCCCCAGCGGCGTGGACGAGTTCCGGCACGTGACCGAGGCCGACCTGCGCGCCGCCATGCCGATTCTCACCCGCCTCGGCGCGCCGCTGCTGGTGCACGCCGAGGTGCCCGGCCCGATCGAGCAGGCCGCGGAGCTGGAGGCGTGCATTGCCTGGGACGGCCGAGGCTATCATTGCTACCTCGAGTCGCGCCCCCGACAGGCCGAGAACGAGGCGATCGCGATGATGATCGCGCTGTGCCGGGAGCTCGGGACCCGCACCCACATCGTGCATCTCTCCTCGTCAGACGCGCTGGGCCCGCTGGCCCTCGCCCGTCGCGAGCGCCTGCCGCTCACGGTGGAGACCTGCCCCCACTACCTGCATTTCGCCGCCGAGGCGATCCCCGACGGAGCGTGCCAGTACAAGTGCGCGCCGCCGATCCGCGAGCGCGACAACAACGAGGTGCTCTGGGGCGCCCTGGCGTCGGGGGGCATCGACCTCGTCGCCACCGACCACTCGCCCTGCCCACCGGCCATGAAGCGGCTGGAGGAGGGTGATTTCGGCGCGGCCTGGGGCGGCATCGCCTCGCTCCAGCTGGGGCTCGCGGTAACCTGGACCGGCGCGCGCGAGCGCGGCATCGGCCTGGAGCGGGTGGTGGAGTGGATGTGCGCCGCGCCGGCGCGCCTTGCCGGCCTGGCGCGCAAGGGCCGCATCGCCGAGGGCTGCGATGCCGACCTCGTGGTCTTCCGCCCCGAGGAGGAGTTTGTCGTGGACCCGGCGAAGCTGTACCATCGTCATCCGGTGACGCCCTACGCCGGCGCGATGCTGCGGGGCGTGGTGGCGCGCAGCTGGCTGCGCGGCGCGCCGGTCTTCTCGGGCGGCGACCGGTTCGGGGAACCGACAGGAAGGGTGCTTGAGCGACTTCACGACGCTGGTTGATCTCGCCGCCGAGCGGCTGGGCGGCGCCGTCGTCGCGGCGAACGACGAGTTCTTCGCGGAAAAGGAGAATCTCCTCAAGGCCGCTCCCGCGGTCTGGAAGGAGGAGGTGTATACCGACCGCGGCAAGTGGATGGACGGATGGGAGACGCGCCGCCGACGGGAACCGGGCTTCGACTGGGCGATCGTGCGGCTCGGCGTGCCGGGGATCATCCGCGGCGTCGTCGTGGATACCGCGTTCTTCCGCGGCAACTATCCCGAGCAGTGCTCGATCGAGGGTGTCGATCTCCCGGGCACGCCCGACACCAAGGCGCTCGAGGCCGCCGCGTGGTGCGAGATCCTCCCCAAGTCGCCCCTCAAGGGCGACGCGAAGAACGCCTTCGCGGTTCCCGATGGATCACGCGCCACGCATCTCCGACTGAACATCTATCCCGACGGCGGCGTGGCTCGCCTGCGCGTCCACGGCGAAGTGCAGCCCGATTGGGCGGCGCTGCTCCGGCCCGGCGGATGGGTGGACCTCGCCGCCCTCGAACATGGCGGGCGGGTGGTGAGCCAGAGCGACATGTTCTTCGGGAACGCCAACAACATGCTCCTGCCGGGACGCTCCACGCACATGGGCGACGGGTGGGAGACGAAGCGGCGCCGCGGTCCCGGGAACGACTGGGCCATCGTGCGCCTCGGCCATCCCGGCGAAGTGCGGCGCATCGAGGTGGACACCGACCACTTCAAGGGCAACGCACCGGGGAGCTGCACCGTCGAGGCCGCCCGGTCCGCGTCGGACGAGCTGGGCCGCGCCGTCTGGACGCCGCTCCTCGGCCAGGTGAAGCTTCAGCCCCACGCCAGGCACGACTTCGAGGCCGGGCTCATCCGCGCCGGCGAGGTCACGCACGTCCGGCTCAACATCTTTCCCGATGGGGGGATCGCACGCCTCAGGCTCTTTGGCACCGCAACAGCGCCCGGGCGATAACCGACGGCGTGCGCCGCCTCAGCAGTCTCCCCGACGCCGAGGCCGCGGCCGAGCTGCGGGCTTGCTGCGCCTCGACGCGCTGGGTCGAGCGCATGCTGAGCCAGCGGCCCTTCAAGAGCGCCGACGAGGTCTTCGCTTCGGCGGAGCGGATCTGGAACGACCTGGGGCGGGGCGACTGGCTCGAGGCGTTCGCGGCGCACCCGAGAATCGGGGGACAGCGGGACACTGGGACGGGGGGACGGGGCCACGGCGCACAGGGTGATGCGTGGTCGATCACCGAGCAGGCCGGGGTGCTCGGGGCGGCCGATGAGGTGAAGGCTCGGCTGGCGCAGGTGAATCGCGACTACGAGGCGAGGTTCGGGTGGATCTACCTGGTGTGCGCCACCGGCAAGTCGGCCGAGGAACTGCTCGCCCTCGCCGTGGCCCGCATCGCGAATGATCCCGCGACGGAGCTGATGGTCGCGGCCGCGGAACAGGCGAAAATCACGCGGCTGCGGCTCATCAGGCTGCTGGAGATCGGGTCGTGATCACCACCCACGTGCTCGATACCGCGATCGGCCGTCCGGCGGTCGGCGTCAAGGTGTCGCTCGAGGCGCTCACCGCGGGCGGCGGCTGGACGCAGGTCGCCTGGGGCACGACCGACAACGATGGCCGGGTGCGCGAGCTGCTGCCCAGTGGCCACCGGCTCGAGGAGCGGCGCTACCGCCTGGTCTTCGACACCGCAACGTACTTCGCGGAGCGCGGCGTGGAGGGATTCTACCCGGTGGTGATCGTCGTGTTCGAGATCCAGCACCCCAATCAGCACCACCACATCCCGCTGCTGCTGAGCCCCTTCGGCTACTCGACCTACCGCGGCACCTGATGTCCACCCTGCTCGACTGGATCAACCTGCTGGTCCGCTGGGCGCACCTCGGCCTGGGCATCGGCTGGATCGGCGCTTCGTTCTATTTCGTCTGGCTCGACAGCCATCTCACCAAGCCGGCCCCCGAGCGCAAGGGTGTGGACGGCGAGATCTGGATGGTCCACAGCGGCGGCTTCTACCAGGTCGAGAAGCGGCGCATCGGCCCCGGCGAGATGCCGCCGGTGCTGCACTGGTTCAAGTACGAGGCGCTCTTCACCTGGATCACCGGCATTATCCTGCTCACCGTGGTTTACTACCTCACCGGCGGCGTGTACCTGGTGGACCCCGCGGTCTCGTCCATCACGCCGCGGCAGGCGACGCTGCTCTCGGTGGCGCTGCTGGTCGGCTCGTGGTTCGTCTACGACACCCTCTGGCACTCGGCCCTGGGGCGGAGGGGATGGCCCGCGACGGCGATCTCCTTCACGCTGCTCGGCGGGGTGGTCTACGGGTTGTCCCACCTGCTCAGCGGCCGCGCCGCCTATATCCACGTCGGCGCGATGATGGGCTCGATCATGGTGCTCAACGTGTGGCTGCGCATCCTGCCGGCGCAGCAGAAGATGATCGACGCCACGAAGGAGGGCCGGCAGCCCGACTTCACGCTCGGCGAAGCCGCCAAGCGCCGCTCCATGCACAACAGCTACATGACGTTGCCCGTGCTCTTCATCATGCTGAGCAACCACTTCCCGGCGACGTACGGCGGTACGCTCAACTGGCTGGCGCTCGCCATGCTGATCGTCGCGGGCGCCGCGGCGCGGCACCTGATGATCGGCAAGACGGCGGCGCGCTGGTGGGCCGCCGTGCCGCTGACCGCCGGCCTTGCGGTCGTGGTCACCCTCACGATCCCGCGCCGGAGCGCGGCGCAAACCGCGGCAACGGGTGCGGCGCCGGTGTCGTTCGGCGAGGCGCGCGCCGTCATCAACCGGCGCTGCCTGCCATGCCACTCGCAGTACCCGACCGACGACATCTTCAGGATCGCACCCAACGGCGTGACCTTCGATACGCCGGAGCAGATCGTCCGCCGCGCCGACCGCATGAAGGAGCGCGCCGTGGTGCTCCAGACCATGCCGCTGGCGAACAAGACGGGGATCACCGAGGAGGAGAGGGCGTTGCTGGGGCGGTGGATTGATGGAGGGGCGAGACTGGAATAGCGCTGATAGCTCTCCTCCCCAACCGTCCGGCAGGCGCGAGGGTCACGGCCGCCGCCCCGCAGCCGGCGCCGGCAGCGTCACGCCCGCGCCGACGGTCACGGAATCCGTCGCCGCGCCCACCTCATCATCGGTCCGCAACACCCGCGGCGTCAAGAAGAGGAACAGCTCGGTGTCGGTCGCGTGACGCGACTGGCGCCCGAACAGCCCGCCCACCAGCGGCAGGCCCGATAGGAACGGCACCCCGCCGCTGGTGTTCTCCTTCTGGTGGTCGAGCAGCCCGCCTAGCACGATGGTCTGCCCGTCGCGCACGGTGACCTGCGTGGCGGCCTCCCGCGTCGAGATCACCGGGGCGCCGAAGGCCGTCTCGGTGGTCGCGTTGCTGACCTCCTGGACCACCTCCAGCGTCACGTAACCGTCGGCGCTGATGGTGGGGCGCACGTTGAGCCGCGTGCCGACGTCCTTGTACTGGACGACCTGGTCGCGGGCGGTGTTGTCGGTGGCGAGGGTGCGGCTGACCTGGACGAAGGGACGCTGGCTCCCGACCAGAATCCGGGCGTCGTGGTTGTTGGCCGCGAGCAGCACCGGCCGGCTGAGGATGTTCACCACACCGCTGCTGGCGCCCGCGCGCAGGGTCGCGTCCAGCTCCACGTGTCTCACCACAACGTTAGCCTACGACGGCTGGGGCAACGACACGCTTGTAACATCGCCATCCGGGCGCCGTACGCGGTATGTCCGCGACTCAACCTATCGCCGCGCGCGGCAGGTGTACGATCCAGCAGGCCACCACACTTCGTATGCCTACGACCTCCTCAACAGGATTGTGGCCGACTCGGTGTGGGATAGCACCACCGCCTTCGTTACGCGCTATCACTACACAGCGAACACCGCCATGGACAGCATCATCGCCCCGCGCAGCGTAGTGCGGACTTGGCGATATGATGCAGTAGTGTCCCGTAGTTCGTAGAAATAGAAGATCGGGTGCATCCTTGCGGGGAGTCAAACGTGATCCCCAACGGTGCTGTTCAAGCAGCACCACAACGCAAGGAGTACACCCGATGGAGCAGGATAGGCAGAGGTTGGTC
>JBGOSS010000026.1:0-54041 GCA_041476105.1 Gemmatimonadota bacterium | reverse complement strand
GGTACGCTCGCCACCGGCGCCATCCAGCTGCGGCGCGTGCCGGGCTATCGCACGATCCTGCAGGACGCGCAGCGAGCCGCCTAACCGTGCTCGCCGTGAGGATCACCCGATCGCATTTCTACGGCTTGCGGGACGCGGCCTTGGCGAGAACCAAGGACCCAGCAACCTACCCCATTTCGAGACATTCCGTAGCGGAAGCGAGGATCGTTACGTCATCGACACGAACGTCACGGTGCGATAGCGGTCACATCGAGGACGATCATTGAAGGCGCCTTGGGGTCCGTTCCACCATTACTGTTGGGATACTTGGCCGCGAAGACGTAGAGCCGTCCGCCCAACTGTGCGAAGGTGGCAGTATGAATGCCGTTCTGACCATTCGCCGTTACAAGGTAGCGTGAAATGAACGCCGGATGCCCGGGGTTGCCGACCAGGCTGTAGAAGTAGATGCCAGCCGCCTGCCCGAATTGGGTGCTGAACATCAGCATCCGGCCATCGGGGCTCACCTCCACATCGCTGATGTAACTGACGTCCGGCGTCACAATTGAGTCAGCAAGTACGGGCGCGCCCGTTGCGTTCAACCTCCAGGTTTTCACCACATTGCCGATGTTTCCAACCCGGCTGCCCAGGGTCCCGGTATAGCCATAACCACCCGCCACCCACATGTCTGAGCCATACCGATCCGGCACATTGTTACCGCCCCCGAGGACCTGAAAGGCACTGCCGACGAGCTTCAGCTGCCAGAATCCGCTCAGCACATCGATCGCGTAGAGGGAGCCCCCGTAGAGCATCACGCCCCACGTGTACGTGCCCGTTCCGCCGGGGCGGATGCGCGCGATCTCGCGCGTAGCAAGGTCCCCCGTGAGGACGCCGGAAACGTCGAGCGCAACGATGCCGCCGTTGTAGAACGCCGCGTAAAGGACTTGGTTGATCTCGTCCACCCAAAAGTTATGGGTCCCAGCGCCCGCCATGTGATAGTGAGCGACTTCGGTTGGGCTGCCGATTGTGGTGATGTCTACAACGTGGATGTCCCCGCTCGAGCTGCTCCCAAGGCTTCCCGGTCCTTCCTGTCCAACAAACACGTAGCGCTTCTCGCCCGTGGGGGCCCAGTACCACCACGCATTGTGCACCTCGCCGCCGCTGGTGACGATGCGTGAGACGAATCTGGGATCCGATGGACTGCCGCCCAGCGTGCCACCTCCAACGTCGTAGATCTGGAGTCCAGTGTCCCAAGAGGAAAGGAACGCGAGGCCGCCGCGGATGAACTGGTCGTGTTGACCGTAGTTCGCCGGAACTGGGATCTCTCCGACGAGCGTCGCCCCGATCGTTGTGGTCACGCTGAAGGTTATGGGCGACCCCAGCAGTGTCGCCGCAGCGGCGGTCACTGTCGCGGCACCGATAGTGCTGCTCGCTGTGTAGACGGTCGCGGCTAGGCCTGTCGAGTCGGAAACGGACGTGGAAGGCGACACTGAGCCGCCGCCTGACGTGACAGCCCAGGCAACCGCGGTACCGGTAACGCCGTTTCCGAAGGTGTCGACTACCTGAACCTTCAGTGGCAAGGCAAGCGGCGCTCCGGGCCCGCCTGCCTGCAAGTCCCCGGACGCCTTTGTGAGGCGCTTCGCCGCGCCAGGCAGAACCGTCAAGCGATAGGTCACAGGAGAACCCGAAGCGCCCTCCAGACTGGCGGAGATCGACTTCGGTCCACTGGTGGTCCCTGACCTATAGGTCGCGCTGGCGATTCCGTCACTGCCCGTCGGGCCAGACGCCGTAACCGTTCCACCGCCGCTTGCAACCGTCCAAGTGACTGAGAGGCTGCGCAGCGGTGCGCCGACGGCGTCCGCCACCAGTACAGTTAGCGGGGACGAAAGCGTCGCCCCTATCGCAATGGTCTGGCCGTCGCCCCCGTCGAGCGACATCGTCGTGCCGGCAGGCACCGTGGGCCCATCGGAGCCACAGGCGGCGAGGATCGCGGACAGGATGGCCGCAGCAGCGCGTCGGGTTGCTTTCATCAGAAGTGATGGTGCTCGTGTGTGGGTTGCATGGCGTCGTCCATCGCCGCGCCGTAGCGCCCCATACGATGCGCGCGGGCTCCGGCGGCGACCCGTAGTGCTACGCTGATCATCCACAAATCGTTCCGTCCCCAATACGTCTTCGGGTCGAAGAGGCCCGTGATGCTCGTCACATGCAGGTACTCGGCCTCCCCGATGCCCTCGATCCGGACGGGAAGCGCGGAGGGACCCAGGGCCATGCCGTAGCCGGCAGTCACCGCAGTCCAACGGGTGATGCCGATGTTCGAGTTCTCGAAGTGCGGCCGAACCGAGTGGAACGGATCATTGCTGATGCGTGTCTCCTCGGGCCGGTCGGTTCGCTCGATCCTGAGGTACGCCCGGTGCGCTCCCCGGTTGAGCTGCACCTCGGCGAGGCCGGAGTAGTACTTGAAGAACCCTCCCTCGGAGTTGTAGGCCCACTCGCCCAGGGCGTACAGCTCGCCCAGGGTCACCCGCCGCTGGAACCGCGCCGAGACGCTGACCTTCTGGTGCCTGAGGCCGGCGCCGCCCCGGTGCTCGGGCGAGCGGATGTTGGCGAAGGATGCCTGTAGCTCGAGCCCGTCCCGCGGCCGCGCGAACGCCCGCGCCGACCACGAATCTCCGAAGCGGCTCCACCGGGGCCACTGCGTGTAGCGCTCCGGCTCGTCGCCGTTGAACAGGCCCCCCTCGAGCGTCAGGGCGCCCATCCGCGCGCCGCCGATGAGCACCGCGCGCTCGAGGACCTGGCTCCAGTGATGGTTGACCGGAAAGACGAGCGCCGGCCGGCTCATCGGGTCGTCGGTGCCGAAGGGCGCGAACCCCTTCCCCGCCGTGAGGGACCAGCGCACGCCGCCCGGCAATCGCACCAGGTCGGCGGTCGTGACGACGAGTTCGTGCGCCCAGGTATGGGGATGGCGCTTGTCGTTGAACCCCTCGCCCCAGTCTCCCGTCGCGAGCTGCCCGCCCCGCATCGTCCAGCCCTCGCCGTTCAGCATGACGTGGACCTGCACCCGGTCGCCGAAGAGGCGCGCCGTTCCGAATAGCAGGGGCGCCACGATGCGCAGCTGGGACCGGCTGGAGTCGCCCGGCGTGGGATCGGCGTGCGTAAACATCGGCGTCGCCTGGGCGCCGAAGGCGATCTGGGCGCAGAGCGCCGCCGGAGAAGCCGCGGCTAGACAGAGACCGGCGGCGGTGAGAGGGAAGCGCCGGCTCATACCTGGAGACCGCGCAGCACGGCGGCGTCGAGCTGGTGCCCGCCGGGGAACCGCAGGGTTGGTGCGTCCAGCTGCATCACGGCGAGGCGGGCGTCCTCCGCGGCTACCGCCTCGGGGGTCGCCATCTCGTCGGCGTCCCCCATGACGCGGATGACCTTCAGGGTCCGGAGCCGGGCGGCGGTCGTCGCGTCCAGCTCGGCCGGAAGCGGCCCGGCCCACAGCACCAGGGTGTCGGCGCGCGCGTCGCCCCGCGCCAACCAGCGGCACGCCGTCGCCACTCCCTGCGAGAAACCGAGTACCACGAACCGCACCTGTGCGCGCGCCACTTCGGCGAAGGTGGCGTTGTACAAGGCATCGAGATAGCGCACGTAGTCCTCGATCTCGATGAGCCGGTCCTCGCGCGTCATCCAGGTGGCGCCGACGCGCGCCTGGCCTGCGCCCTTCCAGTGGGTCTGCTCGAGGTAGAAGCGGTTCAGGCCTTCGGGCGCCACTACCATCCTGGTGCCGTCGTCGAGGGCGGCGAAGTGCCGGATGAAGTAGCCGGAGAGCTGCGCGTGGCCGTGCAGGACGAACCAGACCTCGCGCAGCGCCGCCGACGGCTCGCCCAGCGTGTGGTAGCGTGCGGTACGCGTGACCGCGAGGTGGTGTTCCCGTGCGGAGGTCATACCCGAACCGTCGCCTGCGGGCTCAGCTGCCTTTGCGCTCGAGCCTGCTCAGGCGCGCACCGACCTGCTCGGAGATCTGGTCGAGTTTCTCGTGCAGGTGCGCGACCTCCATCTCCGCCTTCACGTTGACCTCGTATTCCACGTCGGACCGGACGCGATCCTTGGCGGCCTGCCGGTTCTGCGCGATGAGGACGAAGATGGAGAGGAAGATGGCCTCGAGCGAGACGATCATCGTCAGCAGGCCGAAGGGGTATGGATCGAAGTGGTGGATGCCCATCAGGCCCACCGTATTGATGATGATCCAGACACCGAACCAGGCGGCATTGAGCGTGAGAAATGGCATCGACCCGCTGAACCAGGCGATCCAGTCGGCCACGCGTTCAATCGGCTTGAGGTGCTCGGCGATCTCCACGTTTACGTTGCGCGAGACGCGCGAGCGCAGCAGCTCGTCGGCACGCCGCGTCTCGCCGCTCATGTGGGCGAGAATGTCGAGGGCTAGGTCCGGCGTACGCCGCACCAGGGTGAGCAGGTCGGCCCGGTCGAGGACCAGCAGCTCGGAGTCCTCGATGACACGCGCCGTGGCGGTCCGGGGACGTCCATCCAGCAGCGACAGCTCGCCGAAGGCGTCGCGGGGAGCGACGTGGTGGAGCACGATCTCCTGCCCGGCGTGGTCCTTCACGAACAATTCGACGCACCCCGACGAGACGACGAACAGCGAATCGCCCGCGTCGCCCTGACGGAACAGCGTCGTTCCCTCTTTCGCATGCTGGAGGTCCATCGAGCCGGCGAGGCTCCGCCGGTCTTCGTCATCGAGGGCTCTGAACAACTCAACGCCCTCGAGGAGGGCGGCTTCCACAGGCATGGGGACTCCCGTCGGGGTCGGGTGAATCTATATGCTTAGGGGTCGAAGCACCCTACCGCCCGCAGCCCCGGAGAGCCCGTGGACGCCAGACTCGCGCCGTTGTATGAGATCTTCAAGCTGAACAGCCGGATCTATCTCAACTGCCTCGACGGCATGGACGACGACCAGGCGTCGTGGCGCCCCTCGGACAACAGCAATAGCGCCGCCTTCATCGCCCTGCATCTGGTGGATACGCGCCACCACATCGCGGGCCTCGTCGGCCTCAAGCTCGAAAACCCCTTCGCCTCGATGGTGAAGGGCCGAAAGAGCATCGCCGAGATGCGGGGCCTCCCGGCCCTCGACGAGCTGCGCGATGCCTGGAAGGGCGTCACCGGGGAGGTCCGGGTCCGGCTCGGCCAACTGGGCGAGGCCGAGCTCAAGCAGGATACCGGCAGCAAGCTGCCCATCGACGACAAGAGCCTGTTGGGCGCCCTCACCTTTCTGATGCAGCACGAGAGCTACCACATCGGACAACTCGGCCTGCTGCGGAAGCAGGTCGGGCTCCCCGCGATGATCTACGGGTAGGTACGTTTCTTGCTGGAACCAATGACCGTAAACCCCACGGAGCTTCGGTGACCGCAACGCGGGTCAAAGGCGTGGAGGTGCGCGGCCCGCTCTCGGGGGCGCACGCCGACATCCTCACAGCCGATGCGCTCGAGTTCCTCGCCGCGCTGCATCGCGCCTTCGATGCGCGCCGGCTGGGGCTGCTCGACGCGCGCGTGCGACGCCAGCGGGAGATCGACGCGGGGGCGTTGCCGGACTTCCTTCCCGAGACCCGCGCAATCCGGGAGCGCGAGTGGACGGTGGCGCCCATTCCGCCGGACCTCGTGGACCGGCGGGTCGAGATCACGGGTCCGGTAGACCGGAAGATGCTGATCAACGCGTTGAATTCCGGCGCCAACGTCTTCATGGGCGACTTCGAGGATGCCAACGCACCGACCTGGGCGAACAACCTCGACGGCCAGGTGAATCTGAAGGACGCGGTGCGCCGCACCATCACCTGGCAGTCCCCGGAGGGAAAGCGGTACGCGCTGAACCCGGTCACCGCGGTGCTGGTGGTTCGGCCGCGCGGCTGGCACCTCCCCGAGAAGCACCTGGCCGTGGACGGCGCGGCGATGAGCGCGTCGCTCTTCGACTTCGGGCTCTTCTTCTGGCACAACGCGAAGGAATGCGTGGCGCGCGGCACGGGGCCGTACTTCTACCTGCCGAAGATGCAAAGCCACCTCGAGGCGCGGCTCTGGAACGATGTCTTCAACCACGCGCAGGACGCGGTCGGGCTGCCCCGGGGCACCGTTCGGGCGACGGTCCTGATCGAGACGATCCACGCCGCCTTCGAGATGGACGAAATCCTCTGGGAGCTGCGCGATCACTCGTCGGGGCTCAACTGCGGGCGGTGGGACTACATCTTCTCCTTCATCAAGACGCTGCGCGCCAAGCCGGAGTTCGTCCTGCCCGACCGCGCCCAGGTCACGATGGACAAGGGCTTCCTCGCCGCGTACGTCCGGCTGCTGATCCGCACCTGTCATCGCCGCGGCATCCATGCGATGGGCGGCATGGCGGCCCAGATCCCGATCAAGAACGATCCCGCCGCCAACGAGATCGCCCTGGAGCGGGTGCGCGCCGACAAGCTGCGCGAGGTGCGCGCGGGGCATGACGGGACCTGGGTGGCGCATCCCGGCCTGGTGCCGGTGGCCAAGGCCGTCTTCGACGAGCACATGCGCACCCCCAACCAGATCCATCAGCGGGATGCATCCTCCGTCACCTCCGTCGCGCCAGCCGACCTCCTCGAGGTGCCGCAGGGCACCATCACGGCGAAGGGGCTGGACACCAACATCGACGTCGGGATCCAGTACCTCGAGGCTTGGCTCTCCGGCAACGGCGCGGTGCCGATCTACAACCTGATGGAGGACGCCGCGACGGCCGAGATCTCGCGCACCCAGATCTGGCAGTGGCTGCGCCACGGCGCGAAGCTCGACGATGGAACCCCGGTGACGAAGGACCTGGTCGCGAAGGCCGGGGCCGCCGTCATGACGCGCCTGCGCTCGCGCGAAGGCGTCCGGTTCGATCCGCGGCGGCTCACCTTGGCCGCGACGCTTTTCGATCAGATGATGACCGGCCAGGAATTCCCCGAGTTCCTGACGCTGGTCGCGTACGATCACCTTGACTGAAGACCGCCGGAGGGCGTGATGGACAAGAAAGCGTTCGTCGCCGAGCTCGCTCGTGCCTGGCAGGCGCGCCGCTGGCAGGGCATCACCCGCACCTACTCGCCCGACGACGTCTGGAAGGTCCGGGGCACGGTGCAGGTGGACCACAGCCTCGCGCGCCTCGGTGCCGCGAAACTGTGGCAGCTGCTCCATCGTGAGCCCTACGTGCACACCCTCTCGGCCATCACCGGCGGCCAGGCGGTGCAGCAGGTCAAGGCGGGCCTCAAGGCCATCTACGTCAGCGGCTGGCAGGTGGCGGGAGACATCAACACCGCCGCCGAGACCTATCCCGACCAGTCCCTCTATCCCGCCGACAGCGTCCCCACGCTGGTCGAGCGGCTCAACAACGCGCTGCTGCGCGCCGACCAGATCGACCACCTGCGCGGCAAGACCGGGACCGACTGGGTGGTGCCGCTGGTCGCGGACGCCGAGGCGGGGTTCGGCGGCCTGCTCAATGCCTACGAGCTGATGAAGCACATGATCGTGCGGGGTGCGGCCGGGGTGCACTTCGAGGACCAGCTCGCCTCGCTCAAGAAGTGCGGGCACCTGGGCGGGAAGGTGCTCGTCCCGACCAGCGAGTTCATCACCAAGCTGATCGCCGCGCGCTTCGCCGCCGACGTCTGCGGTGTGGACACCGTGCTGATCGCGCGCACCGACGCGCTGAGCGCGACCATCCTGGCCAACGACATCGACCCCTACGACCGCGAGTTCGTGGTGGGCGAGCGCACCCACGAGGGGTTCATCAGCGTGCGGCCCGGGATCGCGCAGGCGATCGCCCGTGGCCTGGCTTACGCGCCCTACGCCGACCTGCTCTGGTTCGAGACCGGCACGCCCGACATGAAGGAGGCCCAGCGGTTCGCCGAGGCGATCCACGCGAAGTTCCCGGGCAAGATGCTGGCCTATAACTGCTCGCCCTCCTTCAACTGGAAGCTCAAGCTGAAGGACTCCGAGATCGCGGCCTTCCAGAAGGACCTCGGCCAGATGGGCTACAAGTTCCAGTTCGTCACCCTGTCGGCCTTCCACTCGCTCAACTACGCCATGTTCGAGCTGGCGTCGGGATACCGCGACCGCGGGATGGCGGCCTACTCCGACCTCCAGCAGCGCGAGTTCGCCGCCGAGAAGGACGGCTACGAGGCGGTCCGCCACCAGGAGTTCGTGGGCGTAGGCTACTTCGACGAGATCACCGAGATCGTAACCGGCGGGAAGGCCTCATCGCTGGCCATGAAGGGCTCGACCGAGGCCGAGCAGTTCCACGCGGCGAAAGCCTGACCGGAGGCGGCAGGTGACGACCCCCCGGCGCCCCCCGCAGGACCTCGGTTTCGGTTCGGTGGTCGCCGGCGCCGCGCGGCGCCGCTTCCTCAATCGCGACGGCACCTTCAACGTCAGGCGCACCGGCCTCACCTTCGCCGAGTCGCGCTCGGTGTACCGTTACTTCCTCGACATCACCTGGCGCCGATTTCTCTCGCACGTCGTCTACTGGTACATCGCGACCAACGCCATCTTCGCCGCCGCCTACCTGTCCTGCGGGCCGCTGGCGCTGGAGGGCCCCGAGGACTACGGGGCCGGCATGCTGGGGCACTTCCTGAAGGCCTTCTTCTTCAGCGTGCAGACCCTGGCCACGATCGGCTACGGGCGCATTTCGCCGATGGGCCTCGCGGCGAACCTGATCGTCGCGGTCGAGTCGGTGGTCGGGCTGGTCACCTTCGCGTTGATCACCGGCATCGCCTTCGCGCGCTTCTCACGCCCCCGGCCCAATGTGCGCTTCAGCGACCAGGCGCTCATCGCGCCCTACCAGGGCATCAGCGCCTTCATGTTCCGGCTCGCCAACGCACGCGACAGCGAACTCTTCGAGGTCCAGGCCGAAGTCGCGGTCGCGCGCCTCAAGCTCGGCGGGAGCGCCAACGAGCGGCTGTTCGAGGCCCTCCCCCTCGAGCGGCCGTCGATCACGCTCTTCCCGCTCTCGTGGACCATCGTGCACCCGATCGACCAGTCGAGCCCGCTCTACGGCGTCACCGAGGCGATGCTGCGGGAGAGCGAAGCCGAGTTCCTGGTGCGGCTCGCCGCCTTCGACGAGACCAGCGGCCAGACGGTGCACGTCCGGTCGAGCTACAAGTGGGACGAGGTGGTGTGGGGAGCGCGGTTCGTGAACATCATCGACCGTTCGCACCGGGACGGCGTGATCCGGGTGGACGTCACCCGGCTCAGCGAGATCGAGCCTGCTTCGCTTCCCGCTCTCGCGCTCGCGTCATCCACCGGTGTACCCACGCCCACCCCGTGAGCTCCGACAGACCGACCATCGTGAAGTAGACGAAGCCGATAATCAAGGCCCGGGCCACGTCGGTCCGCGCGACGAAGACCCCCGCGATGATCGAGAGCACGTAGAGCGTCGTGGTCCCCGCCCAGGCCATGGCCCACGCGGTGAAGGCGTTGTCGTCGGGCAGGTCGCCGAACACCACCACCAGCATCCGGTTCAGCATCAGCCCCCAGAAGATGGTCAGCGGCCACCAGCCGTGCACCGCAAACGCGATGATCGCGAGCGGGAGGGTGTACAGCCCCGCCAGCGCGGGGACGTAGATCGCGCGCCGGCGCGCATCCCAGCGCGCCACCCAGGGCATCGCCAGGAACCCCGATGCGTGCACCACGGCGAACTCGATCGGGATGGCCCAGGCGAAGCGCGTCACGGCACCGGCCGGCAGCAGCGATCGGTCCACCACCAGCGACAGGTAGATCAGTCCCAGAACGACATCCGGCGCCGCATTGGCGGCGCCGGAGAGCGTCAGGCGGCGTCGGCCGCCCAGCGGGTCGGGGGTGAGCTTGCGCTCGTAGCTCAGTCGACCTTCCAGGTCCGGCCTTGCCGCAGCAGTTCGTTCAGGTCGCCCTTGGCGGGGCCCGCCGCCGCGATCTGCGCGTACACCTCGGCGTCGTAGCTGGGAATCGGGTTGCAGTAGAGCACGCCCAGCGCCACCGGGAACTGCGGTGCCTCGAGACCCGCCAGCATCTGCGCCATGACGACGTTCCGCTCGTCGTGCACCAGCACGTCGTCGAGCGTCACGCCACCCTGGCCGACGGTCACGACCTCCAGCTCCAGCTTGCCCGGCTTGAGGCGCAGCCCCTTCTCCCTCACCTTGCCGAACAGCAGCGGCAGGCCGTGCTCGAGGTGCAGCTGGTTGTCGGCCGCCACGTCTTTCTGCGTGAAGTTGTCGAAGACGCCGTCGTTGAACACCACGCAGTTCTGGAACACCTCGACGAACGAGGCGCCGCGGTGCGCATGGGCGCGTTTCAGCACGCTCACCAGGTGCGGCATGGTGGTGTCGATCGAGCGGGCCACGAACCGCGCGCCGGCGCCCAGCGCGAACTGGCAGGGACTGACCGGGTTGTCCACCGATCCCATCGGCGTCGAGGGCGTCTTGGTGCCGCGCCGCGACGTCGGCGAGTACTGGCCCTTGGTGAGCCCGTAGATCTCGTTGTTGAAGAGAATGACGTTGAGGTCCACGTTGCGGCGCAACACATGCAGGGTGTGGTTCCCGCCGATCGAGAGCCCGTCCCCGTCACCGGTGATGACCCAGACGTCGAGCTCGGGATTAGCGAGCTTGACGCCCGTCGCGACCGCGGGGGCGCGTCCGTGAATGGTGTGGAAGCCGTAGGTGCTCATGTAGTACGGGAACCGGGAGCTGCACCCGATGCCCGACACGAACACCGTTTTTTCCTTCGACACGCCGAGGTCGGCCAGCGTCTTGTGCACCGCCTTCAGGATGGCGTAGTCGCCGCACCCCGGGCACCACCGCACTTCCTGGTCGGAGGCGAAGTCCTTGGCGGTCAGGGCCGTGGTCATGCCACCTCCAGATGCGAACGGATCGCGTCCACGATTTCGGAGCTCTTGAACGGCTTTCCGTTCACCTTGTTCACGCCTTCGGCGGGCACCAGGAAGGTGCTCCGCAGGATGGTCACGAGCTGGCCGTTGTTCATCTCCGGCACGATCACGGTGCTGAACCCCTTCAGCAGGTCGCCGAGGTTGCGCGGGAAGGGATTCATGTACCGGATGTGGATGTGCGAAACGTCGAGTCCTTCGGCGCGGGCCTGTTTCACGCCCTGGTGGATCGGGCCGAAGGTCGAGCCCCACCCGACGACCGCGAGCCGGCCCTTCGATGCCCCGAGGGCGACCTGCTGGAGCGGGATGTCGTTGGCGATTCCCGCCACCTTGGCGGCGCGCGTATCGGTCATCTTCTGGTGATTCTCGGGGTCGTAGGAGATGTGCCCCGAGTCGTAGGCCCGCTCGATGCCGCCGACGCGGTGCTCGAGTCCCGGCGTACCCGGCAGCGCCCACACGCGAGCGAGCGTCACGGGATCGCGCAGGAAGGGATGGAAGCCCTCCGGGTCGGTCCGGTACGTCACCGGGAACTTCGGAAGGCGGTCCGCGTCCGGCATCAGCCACGGCTCGGCGGCGTTGGCCAGGAACCCGTCGCTCAGCAGGATGACCGGCGTCATGTAGGTAACCGCGAGGCGCACCGCCTCGATCGCGACGTCGAAGCAGTCGGCCGGCGTGCAGGCGGCGATGACCGGAAGCGGCGAATCGGCGTTCCGGCCGTAGACCGCCTGGTAGAGGTCGGACTGCTCGGTCTTGGTCGGCATCCCCGTCGAGGGACCGGCGCGCTGCACGTTCACCAGCACCAGCGGCAGCTCGATACCGATGGCGAGGCCCAGGGCCTCGGTCTTGAGCGCCACACCCGGGCCCGAGCTCGACGTGACGCCCAGGGCGCCGGCGTACGAGGCGCCGATGGCCGCGCAGATCGCGGCGATCTCGTCCTCGGCCTGGAAGGTGACCACGCCGTAGGGCTTGAAGTTCGCCATGGCGTGGAGCAGCGAGCTGGCGGGGGTGATCGGGTATCCGGAGAAGACCAGCTTCGGGATGCCGGCGGCGCGGAGGCCCGCGAGCAGCCCGTAGGCGATGGCGTCGGCGCCGCTGATCGTCCGGTAGACTCCCGGCGCGGCGACGGCCTTGGCCACCACGTACGAGTGGACCTCACGCGAGAGCTCGGCGGTTTCGCCGAAGGCATGGCCGGCGTTCAGGGCGGCGATGTTCGAGTTCGCGATCTCGGGCCGCTTCGCGAACTTCTTGGCGATGCCGTCGATGGTCGCCTGGCGGTCGCGACCGTACATCCACAGCATCAGGCCCAGCGCCCACATGTTGCGGGTGCGCAGAGCTTCCTTCTGGCCGAGGCCGAACGGCTTGGCCGCCTCCAGCGCCAGCTTGGTGATGTCGAGCTTCAGGACCTGGTACTTCGCCAGCGAATCGTCGTCGAGTGGGTTCTTCGCGTACCCGGCCTTCTGGAGGTTGCGCTCGTTGAAGGCGCCGGTGTCCACCACCACCAGGCCGCCGGGCCGCAGGTCGCGCAGGTTGGTCGTCAGCGCGGCCGGGTTCATCGCGACCAGGACGTCGAGCTCGTCACCCGGCGTCAGGACGTCGGTCGAGCCGAAGTGGATCTGGAACGCCGACACCCCGAACGTCGTCCCCGTCGGCGCGCGGATCTCCGCCGGAAAATCGGGGAAGGTGGTCAGGTCGTTGCCGGCGAGGGCGGTCTCGACCGTGAACTGCGCGCCCGTCACCTGCATGCCGTCGCCGGAGTCGCCGGCGAAGCGGATAACGACGGAATCGCGGGATTCGCGGGAGGTCGGAGCTGCGGTTGTCGTGCTCATGGGATATGGAAGTGGAAGCTACCAAAGCCGCGACGGGCGGGCTAGGCTTCGGGGGTGAGGTTCTCTTCATGACGCCATGGGTGCTGTGCCTCATGGCCGTCAACGGGCTGGTCTTCCTCGCGACGATGAGCCAGCCACAGCTGGCCGAGTCGCTCGCGCTGGTTCCCGCGCTGCTGCCGATCCGGCCCTGGACCGCCATCACCTACATGTTCGTCCACGCCGGCGTAGCGCACATCTTCTTCAACATGCTGGGTCTCTACTTCTTCGGTCCGCCGCTCGAGCTGCGGCTCGGGGGCCGGCGCTTCGCAACGCTCTATTTCACGAGCGGTATCGCCGGCGCCCTGCTGTCCGTTCTGACCTCGCCGGCGGCGGTGGTCGGCGCGTCCGGCGCCGTGTATGGCGTGATGCTCGGGTTCGCCTGGTTCTGGCCGCGCCAGCAGATCCTGATCTGGGGTATCGTGCCGGTCGAGGCGCGGTGGCTGATCGTGGTGTTCACGCTCATGTCGCTGTTCATGGCCCGCAGCGGCGACGGCGTGGCGCACTTCGCCCACCTCGGCGGGTTCGTCGGCGCCTGGCTGTATCTCAAGTTGCTGGCGCGCCAGCCCGCCATGGCGCGGGCGGCCTGGCAGAAGAAGCTGTCGCCGCGCGTGTCGGGCGGCGGCAATTCGATCGAGCGGTGGAAGAAGATCAACGCCGCGGCGCTGCATCCGGTGAATCGCGAGGAATACGAGCGGGTGATGGCGAAGGTCGACGCCCAGGGCTCCGGCGCGCTGACGCCGGGCGAGAGAGAGTTTCTCGACCGCTTCAGCCAGGCCGCAGGATGAGCTTCCCGGTGGTGCCGCGGCCCTCGAGGTCGCGGTGCGCCGCTGCCGCGTCGGCGAGCGGGTACTCCTTGTAGATCCGCAGCTTCAGCTTCCCCGCCCCGATCCACCCCAGCACCTGTTTCCCTCGCGCCAGCAGCTCCTCGCGCGTCGCGATGTAGTCGGCCAGCTTGGCGCGCGTCAGGTACTTCGAGCCGTCCATGAGGATCAGCGGGTCGACCGGCCCCACGCCGCCGCTGGCCTGGCCGTAGGCCGCCAGCAGGCCGCGCGGCGCGGTGCAGGCGAGGCTGGCCTGGAAGGTGTCCCTGCCGACGCCATCGTACACCACCTGGCAGAGCTTCCCGCCCGTGATGCGCTTCACCTCCGCGACCACATCCGCTTCGCGATACAGAATCACGTCGAGCACACCCGCCTCGCGCACGATCCGCACCTTCTCCGCGCTGCCGACCGTCGCGATGACGCGCGCGCCGCGGAACAGCGCGACCTGCACCAGCAGCCCGCCCACGCCGCCCGCGCCCGCGTGCACCAGGCAGGTGTCGCCCGGCTTGAGCGGGTAGGTCGAGCAGGCGAGGTAGTGGGCGGTCATCCCCTGGAGCATCGCCGCCGCGGCGTCCCGGGTGGTGACGTCGTCGGGAACCGGCACCAGTCGGGCGGCCGGAACCAGGCAGTACTCGGCGTACGCCGCGGGGACCGAGGCCCAGGCGACCCGGTCGCCCGGCCGGAAGTCGTCGACGCCATCGCCGGCCCGCTCGACCACGCCCGCGCCTTCCTGGCCCAGCGTGAACGGCGTCGGGATCTTGTAGAACCCGGTGCGATGGTAGACGTCGATGAAATTGACCCCGGCGGCCTCGACATGAACCAGTACCTGGCCGGGGCCCGGCTCGGGGACAGGGATTTCCTCGAGACGCAGCGCCAGGAGCCCGCCCGGGGTGTGGATCCGGATCGCCTTCAACGGGGAGCCCGCCGTCCGGCCGGCAGCGGCTCGATGCCCGCCGCCCGCGTGAGCTCGCGGTGGATGCGCGCCACCCGCTCGACCTGACCTTTGGCGGGGAAGCGCTCGTAGAACCCCTCGACGCGGAACTGGCGTTTCATCTCGGTCCACGCCGCGAGCCGCTCCTCCCAGCGCCGCACCCGGCCCTCTTCCGGCTCGTCGTCCTCGATGGCGAGCCCGGCGCAGACCCGGATCATCGCCTTCAGCGTCACCGAGTTGGTGACATAGTACGCCCCGCTGCCCCAGGTGTCCTCCCACACCTTCTCCGCCGCCTTCAGGAAGTCCCGCACCACGCCGTAGAATTTCTCGGCGTGCCGCTGGTCGGTGCCGGTCCGCTCGATCTGCGGCCAGTCCGCCGTCACCCAGCGATGGATTTCGTTGAACAACTCGGCCTGGAGGATCCACTTCTCCTGCCGGCTGCGACCGCCGAGGCGATTGATGCGATACCGGAGCGGACTGTCACCTCCGCTGTACAGCAGCTGCACCACGCGCGAAGCGAACTTCTTGTCGGGCGACGCCCAGGAGACGCGCTCGTAGAGGTCAACGAGGTGGCTCTTGTTGATGCGCGTGGGCGTGGAATTGATGATGACGAACATCTCGGCGGCGAAATCCTCGCTCCGGCCGTCGAAGATCACGCACGGCACCTGCAGCGAGGCCGCCTCCTCGGGCCGCTCGTTCCGGTAGAAATGCAGGGCGGCAAGACGGTGCTGGCCGTCGATCACCAGGAACTTCTCGGACGGCCCGCGGAGATTGCCCGCGCCCTGGTGCTCGCTCGAGCGGTCGAAACGCAGCACCTCGGGCGTGAACAGCAGGACGGCCCCGGGGATGGGCGGCTGGCTGACCGCGGTCTCGTAGAAGTTCTTGATCGCGCGCACCTTGGCGCGGGACAGCTGGCGCTGGAAGGCTTTCTCGGTCCGCTCGATGCGGGTGATGAACTCGGCGATCTCGTCCGCCTCCCGCGGCTCCTCGGGGGCGATCTGTTCGCCCTCCCCGTAGTAGCGGCTGATGAACCGGACCTTCTCGAGCACGTCGAGGGCCGGGTAGGCGACGAAGTAGAAGACGCTGTCCTTTTGTCTGACCTGGGTCGCGAACATGCCTCCCCCTAGCTGGGCACCGCGGACTCGGCGCGTTCCGGCACCAGTCCCATCTCCTCGAGGAACCTGTTACCCCCGCCCGGCTTCCCGTTCCGGCGATCGACGCGCGTCAGGACCAGTCGCTCGATCGCGCGCGTCATGCCCACATACAGCAGCCGCCGCGATTCCTGCAGCGCGAATTCGGCGTCTTCGTCCTTCGCCACCCATCCCGGCATCTGCTCGTCTTCCACGCCGACCACGTAGACCCGGGAGAACTCCAGCCCCTTGGTCGAGTGCAGCGTCAGCAGGTTGACGCGGTGCGACTCGACGTCGGCCCCGTGCGACGCCGAGAGGGCGACGCGTTCGAGGAAGCGCCGCATCGCCGTGTCGAGCTCCTCGCCCGGCTGCTGCTCGATGAGCGTCTCAAGCCGCGCTACCGCCTCGGGGTAAAGGCTCGCCGCGTCACGCTCCTCGCGCAGCCGGTCCATGCGCCGCCGGCCGCCGAGGCGTTCGATCACCTCGTCGAGCGACGGGCCGCGCGCGCCCAGCCGGGTGCGCTCGGCGCCGTAGTATTCGAGGCAGTCGCTGAACCGGCCCAGGGCGCGTTCACCGGCGATCCCCGCCAGCAGCATGACCTCGTCGGTGTCCCGGCGCCCGCCGTCCAGCGCCAGGGCAAGACCGAGGTAGGGCAGGAGGTTGATCAGCGACGCCTTCCGCGCGCGCACCAGCCGGCGCAGCTCGAGCGCTTCGTAGACGCCGACCAGCATGCGCGCGTCGTCCAGCGCGTGGTGCGCGCGGCCCAGGGCGACGCCGAAGCGCTCGGCGAGCGCCGTCAGCTTCGCGCTGCCGCCGCCCAGCGAGTGCGCCAGCGGCAGCGTGTCGTACGCCTGGAGCTGGCCGGCCCAGCCCTGCGACGCCGCCATCCGCCGCAGCACCGGGATGTCGAAGTTCTGGCCGTTGTGCGCCACCAGGGTATCGGCGCCCGCGAAATCCCGGAAGCGCGGCCACACTTCGGCGAAAGAGGGCGCGCCCGCGACGTCGGCGTCGGCGTAGCCGTGCTGGCGCTGCGCCCCCGGTTCGATCGGGACCCCCGGCCTCACCAGCGTGTGGAACTCGTCCACCACGCGTCCGTGCTCGGCGCGCACCGCCGCGATCTCCACGATCTCGCAGCTCGCCGTGTCCATCCCGGTCGTCTCGAGGTCGAAGGTCACGTAGCGCGCGGGCGCGCCGCCCAGGCCGCCCGCGTGCAGCAGCTGGAGCGCCTTGAAGAGGGTGAAGGCGAGACCCTCGGGACCGGCGTCGGCCGCGCCGATGCGCGCGTCGTCCAGCTCCGCCTGCTCGACCTCGACGGCGTAGAGCGTGAGCTTGAACCCCGCGCCGAAGAGCAATCCGCGCAAGGCGATCTCGAGCCCGTTCAGCGGCTCGACGATGACGCGCGACCGCGCGGCGCGCGCCGCGGCGAGCCGCGCCGTGAGGGCCACGGCCGCGGGCACTTCGGCGGGATCGACGAGGTCCTCGTGGCGGTCCTCGAGCACGTTCCGGTACGGCCCCGCGCGCGAGGCGAGCAGCTCGTCGACCAGGCCGGACAGGGTCGCATGCTTCTGCCGCATCGCCGCGAGGTTCTCCACCGCGTAGACCAGGCGCCAGAGCTTCTTGGTGTCGGGATCACCCTGCGGCATCGCCCCCGCGAGGTCGCGCACCGCCAGGAGGAAATCGGCGTCGGCGCCCCCGATCTCCGCCTCGACGCGCTGCATGAGGTGCGGGGGCAGCACGAAGCGCGCGAACGACTCGGCGGCGGTCGCGTCGCGCGGGTCGCGCACCAGGCGCAGCGCGGCGATGACCTGCCCGATCACCCGGTCCTCCGACAACGGCCGGCCCTTGGCGAGCCGGCACGGCACGCCCGCCTTGAGAAACGCCGCCTCCAGCCGATTCCCGACCTCGTGCCGCCGGTACAGCACCGCGTAGTCACCCCAGTGCAGGGGATGCGCGGGGTCCCGGATGTCCTGCGCCGCACGGTCCTCCTCGACGTCGGCGATGATCCACGCCGCCTCGGCGTCGTCGTCGGCAAACGACACCGCGCGCACCTCGAACGGGCTGAGCCGCGGCGCCGTCAACTCCTTGGTGAAGAGCGAGGGATTGCCCTGGAGGAGACGGCGCGCGACGCCGAAGATCTGCTGCGAGGTGCGGAAATTGCGATCCAGCACCACCGGCGCGGCGACACGGTAGTCCTGCTGGAAGCGGGACAGCACCCGGGGGTCGGCGCCGGCCCACGAGAAGATCGACTGCTCGTCGTCGCCCACCGCGAGGATGTTGCCGTGCGGCTCGGCGATGCGGCGCAGGATGGCGTACTGGGCCGCGTTCACGTCCTGGAACTCGTCCACCAGCACGTACTCCCACCGCGCGGCGACGGTGTCGGCGATGTCGGCGTGGGTGCCGAACAGCTCGTATGTGAGCACGACGAGATCGTCGAAATCCACGATGTTGCGGCGCCGCAAGGTGCGCTGGTACTCGCGGAAAAGCTGCGCGTCGCCGGGAGTCAGCGGGTTGCCCATGAGGCGGTGCTGGTTGAAGAGCCGCAGCAGCTGGGGGACGCGCTGCCCCTGGCGCATCTGGCGCAGCAGCGTGCGCTGGTACTCGTCGTCGGCGATGCCGAAGCCGGGCTTGAGGCCCGCCGCTTCGGCAAACTCCCGCAGGATGTCGGCGCAGAGAGCGTGAATGGTGCCGCGGTGCACGTCGGCCGCCTTGACCCCCAGCACCGTATCGAGACGCGCCTCCACTTCCTCGGCGGCCTTGTTGGTGAACGTCACTGCCAGTACCCGGCCCGCCGGGATGGCGAGCCGAGTGACCAGGTAGCCGATGCGGCCGATGAGGCAGAAGGTCTTGCCGGCCCCGGGTCCGGCGACCACCAGCACGGCGCCGAGGGCGGCCTCGATCGCCTTCCGTTGCTGCGCGGTGGGGGAAAAAGGCACGCTAGGGGATCGCCGCCTCGGGCACCACCAGCGCCGGGACGTTGGCGCTGCGCACCATGGCGTTGAAGGCCGGCACGTCGGTGTCCAGCAGCGCGCGCAGCCGGTCCAGTTGGGTCCGCAGCTCGGTCTGGAGAAGCTCGAAGACGGTGAGCGACTGCTCGGTCGGCCGGGCGTCGGCGCTGGAGACCACGCTTCCCAGGGCCGCCAGGCGGTTGTTGAGCCGGATCGGATAGTTGAGCGGGTCCTGCCCGCTGCGGTTCTTCACCTGGTACAGCTGCTCTTCGATCGCGCCGAGCCGGCGCTTGAGCGAATCGGCGCGCGCGCGGATCGCGGGTGCGCCGCCGACGCCCGCCATGCTGTCGAGCCGCGCGGCGACCTGGTCCAGCTGGGTGCGGAGGCCGCGGATGCGCACCACCGCGCCGTTGGCGTCGCTGAGGCGCGTATTGATGCGGGTGAGCAGATCGAACTGGCGGGCGTAGTCGTCGGGCGTCGCCGGCACGCGGGGGTCGGGCACGACCCGGAATTCCTGGGTCTGGGTCCGTCCCGCCGCGGTGAGCCGCACCTGGTAGCGTCCGGGGGGCGCCGCGGGCCCGTTCACGTTGCCGGCCCACATGATCAGGTTCGGGAATGTGGTGGCGTCGCGGTAGCGCATGTTCCAGAGAAAGCGGTTCATCCCCGCCTTGAGGGAGTCGCGCACGATGCGGCCCACGGCGACCGAGTCGGCGCCGCGCAGCCGGCGGGTCGAGAAGGAGCGGATCAAGGTGCCCGCCGAGTCGAGGACGTCGATGGTGACGTCGTTGGTCGAGTCGGGCGCCGACCGCAGGGTGTAGTAGACCATGGCGCCATTGGGCGGGTTCCGGCCGACGCCCTGCCCGCCCGGGCCGCCGCCCAGGCGCACCGCGTCGCGCGGCTTGAAGAGGAAGGCGTCGGCGGTCGCGATGGAGTCGGCCAGCTGGCGCAGCGGCGAAAGGTCGTCCAGGATCCAGAACGAGCGGCCGTGCGTGGCGGCGACCAGGTCGTTGTTCGTCACCTCGAGGTCGTGGACCGGCACGACCGGGAGGTTCAGCCGCAGCGATTGCCAGGAGCCGCCGTCGTCGAAGGAGACGTAGACGCCGAACTCGCCCCCCGCGTACAACAGGCCGCGGTGCATCGGATCCTCGCGCACGGTGCGGATGAAGTGTCCCGCCGGAATGCCCCGGGTGATCCGCGTCCAGGTGTGGCCGTAGTCGTTCGTCTTGAAGATGTACGGCGTGAAGTCGTCGAGCTTGTATCGCGTCGCCGCGACGTAGGCGGTCGCGGGGTCGTGGGGCGAGGGCTCGACGATGGAGACCAGCGACCACTCGGGAAGGTCGGGCGGCGTGACGTTCTGCCAGCTCGCGCCCCCGTCGCGGGTCACGTGCACCAGGCCGTCGTCGGACCCGGTCCAGATCAGGTTGCGCTCGCGCGGCGAGGGCGCGATGGCGAACACGACGTCGTACACCTCGATGCCGGTGTTGTCCTTGGTGATCGGCCCGCCCGAGGGCCGCTGCCTGGTGGAGTCGTTGCGCGTGAGGTCGGGTGAGATCGCCGTCCAGCTCTGGCCCTCGTTGGTGGAACGGTGCACCACGTTGCTGCCGACGTAGATGGTGTTCGGGTCGAAGGGCGAGAGGACGATCGGAAAGGTCCACTGGAAGCGGTAGCGCGCGTCCGCCGCGCCGTGGCCCATCGGGTTGTCGGGCCAGATGTTGACGTTGCGTCCCTGGCCGGTCCGCAGGTCGTGGCGGTCGAAGTCGCCGCCGTAGCATCCCGCGGAGGAGATGTTGGTGTCGTCGGGGCGCACCGCGATGTAGCCGCTCTCGCACCCGCCCAGGATCTGCCAGGTGGCGCGGCCGATGCCGTTGCCGCCGGTGCGGCTCGGCACGCAGATCGTGCTGTTGTCCTGCTGCGCCCCGCAGACCCGATACGGGAAGTCGGCGGTGGTGATCACGTGGTACATCTGCGCCGTGGGCTGGTTCTCGATGGGCGTCCAGGTGACGCCGCCGTTGTAGCTCACTGATGCGCCGCCGTCGTTGCCGTTGATCAGCCGTCGCGGGTCGTGCGGATCGATCCACAGCGCGTGGTTGTCGCCGTGCAGCTCCGGAATTCCGGTGAAGGTCCGCCCCCCGTCCCCCGAGCGCAGCAGGCCGGTGTTCATCACGTAGACGCCGTCATTGCTCCCCGGGTCAGCGTGAATGTGCGTGTAGTACCAGGCGCGCTGGCGCAGGTTGCGCTCCTCGTTGGTTCGCGTCCAGCTGCGGCCCGCGTCGTCGGAGCGGAAGACGCCGCCGTCGTCCGCCTCGACGATGGCCCACACCCGGTCGGGATTCAGGTGCGACACCGCGACGCCGATCTTGCCCAGGGTGCCACGCGGCAGGCCGGCGTTGCGCGTGATCTCGGTCCACGAATCACCGCCGTCGGTGCTCTTGAAGAGCCCGCTGCCGGGCCCCCCACTGATCAACTCCCAGGGGTGGCGCACCGCTTGCCAGACGGCGGCATAGAGGATGCGCGGGTTCGAGGGGTCCAGGGCGATGTCGATCGCCCCGGCGCTGTCGGAGCGGAACAGGATCCGCTCCCACGACCGGCCGCCGTCGCGCGAACGGAACACGCCGCGCTCCGGGTTGGGCCCGAAGGCGTGGCCCAACGCCGCGACGTAGACCAGGTCCGGGTTCGCGGGGTGCACGCGGATCGCGCCGATCTGACCGGCCTCCCGCAGGCCGATGCGCGACCAGGTCCTGCCGGCATCGGTCGAGCGGTACATCCCGTCGCCCGGCGAGACGTTGCCGCGGATGGGCGACTCCCCGGTGCCGACGTACACCACGTTGGGGTCCGACTCCGCGACGGCGATCGCGCCGATCGAGCCGGCGCCGAGTACGGAATCGGCGACCGGCGCCCAGTTCATGCCGCCGTCGGTCGTCTTCCACACCCCGCCGCCGGTGGCGCCGAAGTAGTAGACGAACGGCTGACCCACGACACCGCTCACCGCCGTCACCCGGCCGCCGCGGTAGGGTCCGATCGAGCGCCAGCGCATCGCCTGGAAGAGCGAGGAATCGAAGCGCGCGCGCGCCTCTTCGGCGGCCGCCGGCGGGGCGGCGGGGCGGGCGCGCCGCTGCGCGGCCAGCGGCCAGGAGACAAGCATCGACAGGGCGAGCGCGGTGAGAAGCGGGCGTTGCGAGGACATGTGCGGCGACCTCCGGGTGACGGCTGGGGGGGCGAGGCCCGTTAAGATGGCGCTACATTTCGCGAATGGCGAGCATGCGGATTCCGGTGGGCGCGTGGGCGGCGGTCAGGGAGACCGTCACCCGCGACAAGACCGTGGCGCACTTCCACGACGACATGCCTGAAGTCTACGGCACGCCGATGATGATCTACCTGATGGAGCTCGCCGCGGCGCAGGCGATCGCGCCCTATCTGCCGGTGGGATGGGTCTCGGTCGGGGCGGCGGTCAATGTGAACCATCGGGCCGCGACGCCGGTGGGCTTCACCGTGACGGCGCGCGCCGAGGTCGTCGAGTGGGACGGGAAGACCGTGACCTTTGCCGTCGAAGCGCGTGACGGCGTCGAGCTAATCGGGGAGGGCCGCCACGTCCGGGCGCCGATCGAGCGCGCGCGGTTCGATCGGGGCGTGGCCGCGAAGGCGCTGAAACGTCCCCCGGGGAACGAACCGCAACGCCAGTAGCCCCGCCAGCACCAGCCCGATCGCCGTCGGCCGCAGGCGGTCGGCTTTCACCGACCACATGAAGTGGATCACTCCCGCCAGCGCCGTCAGGTAGATGAGCGCGTGGAGGCGGACCCAGCGCTTGCCCATCCGCCGGATCGATGCCCTGGTGCTGGTCAGGGCAAGGGGCAGCATCAGCATGAATCCCGTGAATCCGATCGTGATGTACGGCCGCTTGGCGATGTCCTTGACGACCTCGTGCGACGCGTAGACCGGATCGAAGGGGATCTGCCGGTCGAGGACGACATAGATGAGGAAGTGGATCGTGATGTAGGTAAAACCGAACAGGCCGAGCATGCGGCGGTACGACTGGAGCTGGTTGAGCCCGCTGAGGCGGCGCAGCGGCGTGATGGCGAGGGTGAGCGTGATGAACGTCAGACCCCAGAAGCCGGTGCGGTGGGTGATCTCCTTGATCCACTCGCCATGGATGGCGCCGGTCGAGAGGTCGTACCCGGTCCGTGCCAGCGGCACCAGGCAGAGGGCGAATACAAGCGGCTTGAGAAACTTGCGCATGTGCCGTTGGCTGGCAGCTGGCAGCTGTCAGCCGCCGGGCCTTAGAAGTTCCGCCGCAAATCGAGCCCAGTGTACAGTGAGCCCACCTGGTCGGCGTACCCGTTGAACATCAGCGTCGGGCGGCGCAGGAACTCGCCGATGCGGCGTTCGCGGGCCTGGCTCCAGCGCGGGTGATCCACTTCCGGGTTCACGTTGGCGTAAAAGCCGTATTCGTCGGGTGCGGCGACCGCCCACGTCGTCTGGGGCATCTGCTGCGTGAAGCGGATCTTCACGATCGCCTTCCCCGACTTGAAGCCGTACTTCCACGGCACCACCAGGCGGATCGGCGCACCGTTCTGGTTGGGGAGCGTCCGGTTATAGAGGCCGGTGGCCATGATCGCGAGCGGGTGCATCGCCTCGTCGATGCGCAGGGCCTCGACGTAGGGCCACGGCAGGATGCCGCGGCGCTGGCCCTCCATCTGGTTGGGGTCGAGGATCGTGGTGAACTCCACGAAGCGCGCGCGCGAGGTGGGCTGCACCCAGTCGATCAGGTCGCGCAGCGGGAAGCCCTGCCAGGGGATCACCATGCTCCACGCCTCGACGCAGCGCAGCCGGTAGATGCGCTCCTGCGAAGGGAAGCGGTGGAGGATGTCCTCGATGTGATAGGTCGCGGGGTGGGCGACCTCGCCCGCGATCTCGACCGACCAGGGGCGGGAACGGAAGGCACCGGCGTTCGCCGCGGGATCGTCCTTCGACGTACCGAATTCGTAGTAGTTGTTGTAGCCGGTGATGTCTTCGAAGGAGTTGGGCTTGTCGTCGGGCGGATGCGTCCTGCTGCCAGCTGCCGGCTGCCGGCTGCCGGCCGTCAGCAGACCCGGCGCGATGATGCTGCCCGCCGCCACGCCCGCGGCCGCGATGAACTGCCGCCGGTTGAGATACAGGGATTCCGGCGTGATATCGGACGACGCGATGTCGGACCGGCGGCGGATCAGCATGGTCTCTCCTCGGGGACTCCTAGGGATACGCCATCCGCGCGCAAACGGTTCCCTACTTGGCCCGCTCCAGGTAGGCTCCCGAGCGAGGGTCGACCCGCACCCTGGTGCCTTCCTCGAGGAACTCCGGCACGTTGATCGTCACGCCGTTGCTGAGCTTGGCCGGCTTGGTGCTCGACGTCTTGGTCGCGCCGCGCAGCACCGGGGCGGTCTCGACGATCTTGTAATCCATGCTGGCGGGGAGCTGAAGGCCGACGGCCTGGCCGTCGAGCAGCTCGGCGGTGAAGTGCATCTCCGGCTCGAGCCACGCCGCCTGGTCCCCCACGATCTCGTTGCTCAACGTGTGCTGCTCGTAGTTGTTGGTGTCCATCACGTGGACGCCGGAATCGTCCTTGTACATGACCTGGAACTCCTTGGTGTCGAGCCGCGCCTCGTTCAGGAATTCCGTGGCGATGAAGCGCGAGTCGAAGGTGTTCCCCGAAATCAGGTTCCGCATCCGCACCTGCACGAAGGCGCGCAGGTTACCGGGCGTCCGGTGCTGGAAGTCCATCACGCGGCATGGCTGGCCGTCCACCAGGATGACGTGGCCCTTCCGAACGTCTGAAGCCTTCATAACACCCTGTTCTGCTTGAAGTTGAATACCGGGAACAGCCGTGGAAAGTAACCGGCCCCCTCCCGCGAGTAAACTCGGCCCCGTATGCTTGGGTCCGTGACGATCCCGGACCGCAACGCGTCGGCCGTCCGCCTGGCCATCGTGGTCTCGGGCCTGCTCATCGGCTTCCAGGTGGCCGGCAAGGCGACGCGCGACGCCCTCTTCCTCTCCCAGTTTCCCGTCACCCTTCTGCCGCGGATGGTGGCGGCCGCCGCCGTCATCTCGCTGCTCGCCGCCCTGGCGACCTCCCGCGCCATGGGCCGCCTGGGCCCGGCGCGCCTCGTCCCCATCCTGCTCGGCGCGAGCGCCGCCCTCCAGCTCGGCGAGTGGGCGCTCCTCCAGGTCGCACCGCAAGCCGCGGCGGTGCTGGTCTACATCCACTTCAACGCGCTCGGCGCCCTGATGGTCTCGGCCTTCTGGTCGCTCATCAACGAGCGCTTCGATCCGCGGGCCGCCAAGCAGGCGTTCGGATTCATCGGCACCGCCGGCACCGTCGGCGGGGTGGCCGGCGGATTGTTCGCCGAGCGCGCCGGCGCGCTGCTGTCGGTCTCGGCGATGCTGCCGGCCCTCGCCCTGGTCCACTTCGTCTGCGCCATGCTGGTGATCAGGATCCGCGCGCTGCCGGCGCGCGCCGAGGCGAAAGTTCCGGACGCCGGCGCGGCGCCCGGGGGCGCGCCCGCCGGGTTGCGCGCCCTCGCGGCCTCGAAGTACCTGCGGCTCCTGGCCGCGGCGCTGCTCCTCGGTACGGTGAGCGAGGGGCTGCTCGACTACGTCTTCAAGGACGCCGCGAAGCACGCCTTCGGCCACGGCGATTCCCTGCTCCGCTTCTTCGCCCTCTTCTATGCGGCCATCAACTTCCTGGGCGGCGTGCTGGGCGCCTCGGTCGGCCGCCGGGCGCTGGAGCGGCTCGGCATCGCCCGCACCGTGAGCGCGTTGCCCTGGAGCGTCGCCGTCGGCGGCATCGGCGCCATCGCCTTCCCCGGCATCGGCAGCGTGATCCTCGCGCGGGGCGCCGAAGCCACCATGCGTAACTCGCTCTACCGGTCCGGCTTCGAGCTGCTGTTCACGCCCATGCAGCCGGCGGAAAAGCGCGCGGCCAAGCCGTTGCTCGACGTCGGCGCCGTGCGGATCGGCGATATGCTCGCCGCGCTCTTCGTGCAGGCGGCGCTCTTCGCGTGGCCGGCCCGCCCGACCACACTCATGCTCGCCATGGCGGTCGGAGGCGCGATCGCCGGCATCGTGCTCACCATTCGAATCCATCACGGGTACGTCACCGCGCTCGAGCACAGCCTCCTGGCGCGCGCCTTCCAGCTCGAGCTGGGCGACGCGGTCCTCGACCGGACCACCCGGATGACGATGGCGCGCGCCACGCCGACGATGCCGCAGCGGCTGCGGGAATCCGACGCCTGGCCGGAGCCCGGGCCCCAGCCGCCGATGGCCACCGACCCCGCCATGGCCAGGCTCGCCGAGCTGCACTCGGCGGATGAAACCCGCATCGAGGCGGCACTCCGCTCCGGACCGCTCGAGCCGCCGCTGGTGCCGCGCGCCATAGCTCTTCTCGGCCGGGACGACGTGAGCCGCGCCGCCCTCGACGCGCTGGCGGGCGTCGCCTCCCGGCACGTCGGCCAGCTGGTCGATGCCCTGCTCGATCCCGCCACCGACTTCGCGGTCCGGCGCCGGGTGCCCGCAGCCATCGTCGCCGCCGGCTCGCAGCGCGCCCTCGACGGCCTGCTGTACGGCCTGCACGATCCCCGCTTCGAGGTGCGCGCGCGCTGCGGCCGCGCGCTGGTCCGCCTCGCCACCGACGCGCCCGGCCTCGCCATCGACGGCCAGCGCGTCATCGCCGCTGTCCTCGCCGAAGTGGCCGTGGACCGCCAGGTGTGGGAGAGCCATCGCCTGCTGGGCGAGGACGCCGACGATCCGCTCCAGGTTGGCGGCGCGGTGCGGGACCGCGCGTCGCGCAGCCTCGAGCACGTCTTCACCGTGCTCTCCCTGGTGCTGCCGCGGCAGCCGCTCCAGATCGCGTTCCAGGGCCTGCACACCGACGACCCGCAGCTGCGCGGCACCGCGCTCGAATACCTGGAGACCGCGCTGCCGGCCGCGGTGCGCGAGAAGCTCTGGCCCTTCATCGGCGACCGGCCGGCGCGCCCCACGCCCAGCCGCCCCCGCGAGGAAGTCGTCGCCGAGTTGATGGCCGCGCGCAGCTCGATCATGCTCAACCTCGATGACGTGCGACGCGCTGAAGCCGAGTAGGACGTCCCTCTGGCGCCAGGCCCGCCCGGCGCGCACTATCGAGCCATGATCGATCGTCGCGCCTTTCTCTCCGCCGCCGGCGCCGGCCTCGGCGCAGCCTTCCTCGCGGCCGACCCCGTGCAACTCAACGCCTCCTTCAACCGCGCCGCCGAGGCGGCGCTGGCGCTGCGGCGCGGCTCACCGCCGCCCCCGCTCGAGGTACTGACCCCGGAGCAGGCGGCCGACGTCGAAGCGATTGCCGCGCAGATCATCCCGACCGACGACCTGCCGGGCGCGCGGGAAGCGCGGGTCGTGAACTTCGTCGACCATGGCCTCGCCACCTGGGCGCAGGGCCAGCGCCGGGCCACGATCGACGGCCTCGCGCAGTTCAATGCGGCGCTGAGCGGGCGCTACCAGGGCGTGCAGCGCTTCACGCAGCTCTCCCCGGCCCAGCAGCTCGAATTCCTGCAAGCCAACGAGCAGAGCCCGTTCTTTCAGCAGATGATCTTCGTCACCCTGGCCGGGACCTTCTCGTATCCCGACTGGGGCGGCAACTACGGCAAGGCCGGGTGGCGGATCCTCGGCTTCCAGGATAGCTACGCGTGGCAGCCGCCTTTCGGCTGGTACGACGCCAGGGCCAACGGGGGGCCGAACTGATGCAGGTGGAACGGCCCGACCCGCAGGCGCGGATCCCACGCCTGACCCCGAGCCGGCGGCGCACCGGCGCGGCCCGCTTCACCCCGTCCACGCGCGTGGATTTCGTGGTCGTCGGATCAGGCGCCGCGGGCGGCATCATGGCCAAGGAGCTCGCGACCCGCGGTTTCTCGGTCGTGGTCCTGGAGCAGGGACCGCGGATGGAGGTGCCGAACTTCCAGCACGACGAGTTCCGCCACTGGTTCCAGAACGAATACCTCAACAAGGCTGATACCCAGCCGCAGAACTTCAAGGCGGGACCATCCGCCGCACCGAGCCAGCAGATGGCCGTGCAGTACCACCGGCTGGTGGGCGGCGGCAGCCTCTGCTTCACCGCCAACTACCGCCGACTGCGCCCGCTGGATTTCAACGAGCGCAGCCGGATCGGCCCCATCAGCGGCACCGCCTTCGCGGACTGGCCGATCACCTACGAAGAGCTGGAGCCCTACTACACGAAGGCGGAATGGGAGCTCGGCGTTTCCGGCGAGCCCGGCCCCTTCGACCCGCCGCGCTCGCGCCCCTACCCGATGCCGCCGCTGCCCGTGAAGTCGTCGGGCGTCCTCTTCGAGCGCGGGGCGCGGGCCATCGGCCTGCATCCGCAGCCGGCGCAGATGGCGATCAACTCCCAGCCCTACCACGGCCGCCCCGCCTGTCAGCAGTGCGGCTACTGCTGGGGCTTTCCGTGCGAGCACCGGGCCAAGGGGTCGTCGTTCACCGTCCTGCCTATGGCCGAAGCGACAGGGCGCTGTGAGATCCGCACCGGCTGCCTCGCCGCACGCATCGACCTCGACACGCGCGGACGCGCCACCGGGGTAGTGTATTTCGATGCGCAGAAGCGGGAGCAGCTGCAACGCGCCCGCGCCGTGGTGTTGTGCTGCAACGGCGCCGAGACGCCCCACCTGCTCCTGAATTCCCACAGCTCGCGCTTTCCCGCGGGGCTGGCCAACTCGAGCGGCATGGTGGGCCGGCACCTGATGTTCAACAGCAACGCGCTGGCATCGGCCCAGTTCGAGCACGAGCTGGACGACTGGAAGGGTGCGATGGTGACGCGCATCGCGCTCGATTTCTACGACCACGATCCGTCACGCGGCTTCTACGGCGGCGGGGCCCTCGACGGGCGGTTCTTCGGTTTTCCTCTGTTCTATGCCTTCGGCGGTCTGCCCCCGGGCTCGCCGCGCTGGGGCGCCGAATACAAGCGCGCCCTCCGCGACGGCTTCCGTCGGCAGATGGATGTCCTCTGTGAAGGAACGTCGCTGCCCCTGGAGACCAACCGCATCGAGCTGGACCCCGAGCTGAAGGACGCCTGGGGTCTGCCCGCGATGCGGGTGACCTACAAGGACCACCCCGACGACATGGCCCTCATGCGCTTCCTCCTGGGCAAGTCGACCCAGCTGCTGGAGGCCGCCGGTGCGCGGCGCGCGTGGGCGCTGCCGGTGGCCGAGCAGAGCAACGGCCTCCACCTCCTCGGCACCTGCCGCATGGGCAACGACCCCGCAACGTCGGTGGTGGACCGGTTCCACCGCACCCACGACGTGCGAAACCTGTTCCTCTGCGACGGCAGCTCGATGGTGACCAGCGGCCGCGGCCAGCCCACGGCGACGATCCAGGCGCTGGCCTATCGGGCGGGAGAAGCCATCGCGCGATTCGCCCGACGCGGAGAAGTCTGATGTCCCTCGCCCGCTCCGCGCTGCTGCGCGCTTCCCGGTCGCGGTGGCTCGCCGACCAGATGTCGCGCCGCACCTTCGCGAAACGCGCGGTCAGGAAGTTCATGCCGGGCGAAGACGTCGCCGCCGCGCTCGACGCCTGCCAGGTGCTCGCCGCCGAAGGACTCGGCGGCGTCGTCACCCAGCTCGGCGAGAACCTCACGACCCTGGCCGAGGCCGACGCCGTCCGCGAGCACTACCTCGCCGTGCTCGACACCATCAAGTCGCGCGGCCTCAGCGCCGTCGTGTCGGTCAAGCCCACCCAGCTCGGCCTCGATCTCTCGACCGATGGCTGCTTCGTGAACGTCGAGGCCCTGGCGGCCCGTGCGGAGAAGGGCGGCGCGCTGCTCTGGATCGACATGGAAGATTCCTCGTACGTCGACCGCACCCTCGATCTCTATCGCAAGCTGAAAGCCCGGCACGCCAACGTCGGCGTCTGCCTCCAGGCCTACCTGCGCCGCACCCCGGCCGACCTCGATGCGCTGCTCCCGTTGAAGCCGGCGATCCGCCTCGTGAAAGGCGCCTACGCCGAGCCGGCGCACGTCGCTTTCCCGGTGAAGCGCGACGTCGACCTGGCCTACTACGCCCTCGCCGACAGGTTGCTGGAGGGGGCCGCGAAGGGTGGCGCGCTGCCGGTCTTCGGCACGCACGACAGGGGACTCCTGGATCGCATCGTGGCGCGAGCTGCACAGCAGGGCGTGCAGGATGGGGCCTACGAGATCCACATGCTGTACGGCATCCGCAGCGGCGACCAGCGCGCGCTGGCACGCGCCGGTCGTACCGTGCGCTGTCTCATCAGCTACGGCAGCGCCTGGTTCGCCTGGTACATGCGCCGGCTTGCCGAGCGGCCCGCCAACGTGTGGTTCGTGGTCAAGAGCATGATCGCGTAGCGGGACGAAGGACTCGAGCGGAAAGCGCGCCCGGTCAGGGCCGCACTCGCTCGAGGCTGCTTTCGATTCCGCTCCACGTCGTCGCGCCGAGCAGCGGCGTGAGGTCACCCCGCATTCTCCGCACCCGCGCGAACTGGATCGGGTTGAGTCCCACGGCGGCGCCGAATCGCCGCTCCAGCTGCCGCAGGCTGATGCCGACGCCCGCCGCCACGTCGGCGATGCTCATTTCACCGTGCGTCGCGATCAGGGCCCGCACCGCCCGGCGGACGATCGGGTCGATGGGTGCGGCCGCGGCGACCGGCCCGGCAAGCAGCTCGTCGGCGACGCGCGCCGCCGATTCCGCGTCCCGGCACTCGCCCAGGGCGCGGGCCAGCGCGACCGCCCACGCGGGGCCGGAAAGCGGTGAGACGTAGTGCCCCGCCAGACGCCCCGGGTCTTCGGCCAGGACCGCACCGCCGACGTCGGGCCAGAATCGCACTCCCCACCAGCGGTCGCCGGGCGCCACCGGCAGCACCAGCGGCTCGGTACGCGGCCCGACCAGCGAGGCGCGCAGATCGCCCTTCGCGTTGCGCTGCGAGATGAGGCAGAGGCAGCCGTCGGGCGGGAGCGGCTGCGGCGTACCGGGACGCACGTCGGCGGGCACCGCCAGCCCGAAATAGCTGGCGATGTGCTCGGCGAGTGGCGGCGCGGCGGCGAAGTCGGTGGTCGGCATCCTCTGGCGCCCGGACGGCGGTCCGTGAGAACTTAGCGCGCCAATGGATCACTTGCGCGCCCTTCGCGTTCTCGGACTGCCCCCCGGCTCGTCCGCCGATGACATCAAGGGCGCCTGGCGCGACCTCGCGAAGGTCTGGCATCCCGACCGCTTCCCGCACGACGAGCGGCTGCGCCGCAAGGCCGGCGACAACCTCGGCCGCATCAACGAAGCCTACGAGGCACTGCGCGACTACGACCCGACGCGGTCGCCCAGGATAGCGGCACGCGTCCGCGAATCGGTCGCCATCATCCTCGGCATGGGCGAGCTGGGCGAGCCGCCCGGCACCTCTCGACGCGGCCCCATCGGCCTGCGCCACAGCCTCCGCGTCCTCGGCCTCGGCACGACGCGGACGAGCGGCGAGACCGGCACGCGGCACCGGTCGTCCGCACGTCTCTATCTGCTGATCGTGATCCTGGCCATCGTGCTCGCCGGAGCGGCGGTCTACTTCGCGCTGCTCTGACCAGGCGCGAGCGCAACCCACACGGCTCCCTCGTCCGACCGCAGCACTTCCCGGAACCCCAACTTCGCGGCGAACGCGCCGCCCCGCGGATTGTCCGGCGTGTACGGGTCCGCGAAGCCGATGATCGCCGCGGGGCGCTCGCCAAGCGCGTCGGCGAATTCCGCCACTGTTTCGGAGTCGATCGCCTCGGGCACCAGCCTCGAGGGGCGGTGCACCAGCGAATAGACGGCGGGCGGATTGTCCGAGAAGAGCGCATAGCTGCGCCCTTCGTCGCGCAGCCAGTCGGCGAGTTCGCTCGCCTGCCAGTCGCGGCTCGCGTAGCCCCAGCCGTCATCACCCAGGTCGCGCACCAGGGCCCTGCTGAGATTCACCGTTCCCGCGAGCCAGGCCGCGTAGCCCATCAACACCAGGCCCTTCGTCCGCTTCGGCCAGCGGCTCCACGCCTCGCCGCACGCCGCCGCGGCCGCGATGGTGGCGAGCAGGAAAAGCGGCGAGAGCAGCCGGTCGTCGAAGACGATGGCGTCGTCGGCGTAGAGCCGCGAGAAGATCATGAGCGCGGCGAAGCAGGCCCCGATCAACGCGGCGCCGCGTACCAGAGCGCGAACCCCCGGCCGCGGCGCCGAAGGCCGGGGCGCCTTTGCGACGACGACCGCCAACGCGGCGGCCACGCCCAGCGACAGGATCACGCGCAGCAAGCCCGGATCGAGCCAGGGGGCGAGCCAGGTCTGCGCGGTCCCGGCGCCCTGGGCGAGTGTGGCCGGGAAGCCGCGCTTGAGGCCGTACTCGCGCGCACCGCCCGCCCAGCGACTCCACGCGACGAACCCGAGCGCCGCGGGCCCGGCGCTGACCGCGGCGCGCAGCGCCCGCGTGCGGCTCGAGCCGGGGCGCAGCACCAGCGCCAGCGCGGCCGCGCCGGCGAGCGAAAGGCCCGCGTAGCGCACCATCACCGCCGCCGCGCACACCAGGCCCAGCAGCAGCGCGGGCGGGGCGTCCATCGCCACCATTCCAAGCGCGATGACCAGCAGGGCCAGGAAGGGCGGCTCGCTGAGAACGATCGAGTGATCCCCGACGAAGGCCGGCGAGGCGAGCAGCGCGAGGGCGGCCAGCGCGCCGGCGCCCGGAGCCGCGGCCGACGCCACCAGGAAGGCCGCGCCGCCGACCGTCACCGCGGCGGCGACGATCTCAACCAGGCGCGCCCCCTGCTCCAGCGACCCCCCGCCCAGCGAGGCGAGCGCGATGGCCGCGGGGAAACCCGGTGGATAGTCGCGCAGCCGGGAGGTGCTGTCGCGGTCGGTGGCGCTGGCGAAAGGCACGCGCGGCGCGCGACCCTGGGCGATCGTCCGCGCGGCGCCGAGGTAGGACATGCCGTCGGGACTGAGGCCGGGTCCTGGGGGCCGAGTCAGCCATCCCGTCCACCCGACCGCCGCGGCTCCAGCGAGGAGTGCAACCAGAAACACGTCGCGCTTCGGCACGGAGAGAGTTTACCCGTAGCCGGGCACGCGCGACAATGTTATAGGTAGGAAGCTGGCCTAACGCAGAGGTGCCGCATGCCCGCTCGTCACGACGTCCGTCCTCGCCTGTCCCGCTTGCGTCTGCGCGCCATCGAGGTTGCCGCCGGCGCCTCTCTGCTGTCGTTGACCGTGGTTACCACCGCGTCGGCCCAGCTCATCACGATCCGAACGGTGCCGATCTCGCAAAGCGAGCAGTTCGAGTTCTTCCCGTCGCGTAACCTGGGAATGGGTGGCGTCAACATCGCCCTGTCCGACACGCTCCTCGATCCCTTCCGCAACCCGGCCGACGCTTCCAGGCTCCGCGGGTCGCGTTTCTTCAGCTCCCCCGGGACCTACAGCGTGACGAGTGACGCCGGGGCGGGGCGGACGCTTCCGGTCGGCGCCTATCTGCGCGCCGGGCAGTGGTTCGGCGGCCTCGCCCTCGCGGTGCAGCAGGTGGACGCGAGCCGTCGGAATGTGTTGCAGCCCCCCATCTTCCTCGAGGGGGACCTGACCCCGCCGGCGCTGCGGCCCAACAGACCGGGACTGGTGACGGATCCGACGCTGAGCCCCGGAAACCGGACCCACGGCAACCAGTTCGCCACGCTGATGCTGGGCAGAGACCTGCACCGGGCCGGGCTCTCGCTGGCGGGGAGCCTCAGCTGGTCAGGCCTCAATGCTGTGGACGGCGTGGACCTGCTCTACCCCGGCAGCCAGCGAGTGGACCAGTCAGGCCACGCGCTCGACCTGCGCCTGGGCCTCCTGAAGGAATTTGCCGACACCCGCTCATTCCAGGCCGTGGTGCTGCATGATCGGTTCGCCATGACCCACGACGTGATGTACCTGGATCAGTTCTGGGACCCGGCCACCCAGCAGATCGCATTCCGGCAGCGAAACGACCGCAATCTCGACCACACCAGCACCTGGGGCGCGCACCTGGAGTACCAGCTCCCGCTCGCGGCGCCGGGATGGCGCCTGGGCTGGCTCGCGACCGCCAATCACATGTCGCATCCCAAGATCCCCAACTACGAGATCATGAACATCCCCGGGGATCCCGGGACCTCCAACGCCTTCAACCTCGGCGTCGGCGTCTCGCGCAGAGACGGGCCGGCGACCTTCGGCATGGACATCGTCTACGAGCCGATCTGGAGCCACACCTGGGCCCTCGCCGACGTCCCGATCGCGACCACCGGCGGGTCGATCCCGGCCGGCGGAAAGACCGTCGAGAACCACTTCCGCTTCTCGAACACCCTGGTGCGCCTTGGCCTCGACCGCGAGCTGCCGGTCTTCGGCGGACGCCTGGCTGCCTTCCAGCTGGGGCTGATGGTCCGGTCCATCGGCTATCATCTCAACCAGGACGATCTCGTGGCCGGGTCGGTGAGACGGCAGAACGAGTCGTGGACCGAGTGGACGCCGACCTGGGGGTTGAGCTTGCGGTTCCCCGAGTTCGAGCTGCGCTACCGCGGCAGCATGACCCATGGCAGCGAACGGCCAACTTCGTCGTTCGGCGGCTGCCCCAACTGTTTCGAGGCGGTGCCCGGCGGAATCGTCGTCGCACCGAGCGGCCCGATGTCGCTCGACCCGGTCAAGGTCGTTTCGCATCAGGTTTCCTTCTCGCTCCCGCTCCGCTGATGCGCGCCCCTCTCCTTCGCACCATCCCGATCGCGGCGCTCATCCTCGCCGCGTCCTGCGAGCAGGCGGAAACGCCGCCCGAGCCGCCCCCGCCCAACCCGACCGACGCGCAGCTGCGGCAGACGCTCTCGGTCTACGGTGTCGTGCCGATCGGCCCCACGCCGGTATCCGACCCGGCGCTGGTACGGCTGGGCCAGGCGCTCATGTTCGACAAGATCCTCAGCGGCAACCGCGACATCTCCTGCGCGACCTGTCACGATCCCGCGGCGCACCTGACCGACGGGCTCTCGTTGGCTATCGGCACCGGCGCCCTCGCGGCGGGCGGCGCCAGGACCCTGGGCCCCGGGCGCCGCTTCGCTCCCCGCAGCGCGCCGACCCTGCTCAACCAGGGCCTCCGGGCCTACGAGGTGTTCTGGGACGGTCGCGTCTCCGGCTTCGGGGCGGGCCCCTTCGAGACTCCCGCGGGCGCCGCCCTCCCCGGGGGCCTCCCCAACATCGTCGCCGCGCAGGCGATGTTCCCGGTCCTGAATCGCCAGGAGATGCGTGGCGATTCCGGCGACCTCGACCGGTTCGGCAACATCAACGAGCTGGCACGATTCAGCGACGATCAGCTGGTGGAGACGTGGAATGCGGTGATGGTCCGGCTGCTCGCGATTCCGGAATACGTCACGATGTTCGCCGCCGCGTACCCTGGCATGGCGCCGCAGGCGCTTGGCTTCCGGCACGCCGCCGCCGCGATCGCGGCGTTCGAGATGCAGGCCTTCACGCGGACCGGGTCACCATTCGACCGCTTCCTCGACCGCGACGATGCGGCGCTGAGTCCCGCCGAGAAGCGGGGAGCCGTCCTCTTCTTCGGGGAGGCCCGCTGCTCCCAGTGCCACAACGGCCCGCTCCTGGGGGGCCAGTCGTTCGCCAACGTGGGCGTCCCGCAGCTGGGACCGGGGACCGGCGCGGCGGCGCCGCTCGACCTCGGGCGCGCCGGCGTTCCCACCCAGCCGAACCAGCCACCGAACGACTTCTACCGCTTTGCGTTCCGTGTCCCACCGCTGCGCAACGTCGAGCTGACGGCACCCTACTTCCACGACGGCGCGTACCCCACGCTCGACGCGGTCGTGCACCACTACAACGACGTGCCCGCGGCGATCCAGGGCTTCGACGTGAACCAGGTCGACCCGGCGATTCGCGGGACCTATCACGGGAGCGCGGCGACCCTCGCCGATCTCACGCAGCACCTCGACCCCCGGGTCAGCACGCCGATCCGGTTGACCGAGGCCCAGTTGAAGGACGTGGTGGCGTTCCTGAAATCACTGACCGACCCGGCGGCCCGCGACCTGGGCTCGCTGGTGCCGGCATCGGTGCCGAGCGGATTGCCGATTCGGTAGGGCGCGCCCCGACCTAGCGCAGCGCCTTCTCGACCTCGCGCATGGCTTCGGCGTGGTCGCGCAGGGCGGTTTCCAGTTCACGACTCATCTCACCCAACTGACCGGCACCCGCATCGTCGGCACGCGCCGCGTGGTGGCTCATGCGCGCCAGCCGCGACAGCGTGTCGAGCATCCGCTGCACCAGCGCGTCGCGCCGGCGCTCGGTAAGCGCCACGGCGTCCTTCCATTCGTCGGCGGCGGTACCGGGCTGATCCCGCCCATGCTCGAGCGTCGCCAGCAGCTCGTCGACGTCGGCCAGCTCGGCGGCTGCCCCGCAGGCATGGCCGAGAAACTCCCCGATCTCCTGCTCCGCGCCGGAGCCCGAGACCCGGCGCAACGCGGGGTACACCGCGTCGGTCGCCGAGGTGATGTCCACCAGGAGCCGGCGCGCCGCGCCGGGTCGCAGCTCGCGCATGGCCGCGGCGATCCGCCGCCGCCCGCTGCGCGGCAACCGCGAGCGGCCGCGCGCGCGGCGCTGCCCCTCGACCAACAGCAGGCCCGCCAGCATCGGGCTGGCGATCAACAGCGGCGCCGCCACCGCCGACGCGGCCGTACCCACCACCGCCATCCCGGCGGCCACGGCGTACAGGCTGCGGGGCAGCGGCACCCAGCGACGCGCGAGCATGCAGGCGGCGCAGAGTCCCGCGGGCCCGGCGTCGTCGGCGCCGCACGACGCGCACCGGGCCTCGGTCGGCTTCCAGCTCCCGCTTGGCGGCAGCACCGCGGCCTCGCGCGCGATCAGCGCTTCGGCGAGCAGCTCGGCCGACGCGAAGCGGTCGGAAGGTCTCGCGGCCGTGGCGCGCGCGACGATCGCGTCGAGCCAGGCCGGCACCTCGGGGCGCAGCGCCCGCGGATGATGCCCACCGGCGGCGGAGGGGGGCGGCAGGTGGGGTGAGGCGCGACGCGGCAGCTGGCCGGTGAGGGCGACGTGGAGCGTGAGTCCCAGGGCATAGACGTCGGCGCGGGCATCGGCGCGGGCATTCGCGAGCAGCTCGGGCGCGATGAAGTCGAGGGTGCCGGGTAACCCTCCGGTGTGCGTCATGCTGACCATGTCCTGGAGCTTTGCCGAGCCGAAGTCGGCGAGACAGGCACGCCCGCTCTCGGCGAGCAGGATGTTCGATGGCTTGACGTCGCGGTGGAGAATGCCGCGGCTATGCGCGAGGCCGAGGGCCTCCGCGATGGAGGCGCCGATGCGCGCGACCTCGTCGGCGGCCATCGGGCCGTTCTGCCGCACCCGGACCGCCAGGTCGGGGCCGTTGACCAGCTCCATCACCACGTACGAGTGCTGGGCGTCCTCGACGAAGTCGTGCACCTGCACGATGTGGGCGTGCGCCAGGCTCCGCGCGGCGCGCACTTCGCGCCGCATCCGCTCCCGCGCCTGTTGCGCCACCGCGGGCGGCGGCACCAGCAGCTTGAGGGCCACGTCGGTGCCGATGCGGTCGTCGCGCGCGGCGTAGACGATGGAGAAGCCGCCGCGTCCGATCTCGCGCAGTACCGTGAAGCGGTCGAGAAGACGAAAGCCCGCCGCGAAGTAGTCCGCGGGGGCGGGCGAGGTCACGGCTCTTCGCCGAGCTGCCTGAGAGCGCCCTGCGCGCTTCCACGCCAGCCATCCTCGGCGCTGTACAGCTCGAGGAAACGGTGCAGGTGTTTCTTCGCGCGGGCATGATCGCCGGTGGCGGCCTCCGCCATCCCGGCGTGGTAGAGGGCCATGTAGTTGTCGGGTTGGTACGAGACCACCAGGGCCATGATGGGCCCCGCCGAGCGGTTGTCGCCCGCGTCCGCGACGGGATGACCCACCTCGAAGACGATGCCCGCGGCGACCGACTTTCCGCCCGCGCTCTCGCGGTCGATCATCGCGGTGGCGCTGTCGATCCGCCCCGCCAGCGCGTAACAGGCGGCGCCGTAGCCAGCGCCCTCGGTGCCCGCCGGAGGCGGCGAATACTGAATGCGCGTCACGACCTCGAGTGTGTTGCAGAACGGCTTCGTCGCCTCGAACCATGCGCGGGCATCACCAGGCCTGAGCGGCCCGGCCGGATGCGGGGCCGTCGGCACCGGCGCGGGGTCCGGGACTTCGGCGGGCCTGGTGGGCACCGGCGCAATGACCGGTGCCGGGGTCTGCCGCGGCAAAAAGAGAAGACCGCCGCAAACCGCGATATAGCCGAGGCCGAGGACATGGAGCGAGCGCATTTGTCCAAAGGAATGTGCAAGCCGCGTGCCCGGCCGATGTGACCGGGGACACAGGGGGGGCCGGCGTTCCTTCCGGGATCGCGCGGCGACCCCGGTCCGGCCCGCTACGGAGTTCCGCGCGACGTCAGGTCAGCTACTGGGGCGGGTGACCAGCACCGGCACGAAGGGACGGCCCCGCAACAACAGCCAGGTTCCGAACCCCAGCATCCAGAGCGGCAGAAGATAGTGGTTCAGTCTGGCGGCCTGCTCCACGGCCGGGGCCACGTTGCGCCACATGTTGATCAGGCCGAGCGCGCCGGTGGCGATGCCCCACAGGCCGAGCCAGACCGGCGCCCGCTCGTGCCGCAACAGACCGACTCCCGACAGTACGAAGAAGATGCTGTAGCTCAGCTCACCCAGGAATTCGCCCACGTAATTCCCGAGATAGCTGTTGAGCCCGTCGAAAAGCGCCGTCAGCACCAGCTGCTCGTTCGGATCAGCCCGGACCCAGGCGCGGGCAAGCTCCCAGTGGATGCTCGGCCACCGCATCAGGCCGAGCGTCATGGAGACCGCCGCGACCAGCGCGAAAAGCATGGCCGCGCGCATCAGGCCGGCGGAGCGGCCCCGCAGCGCTTCATAGGCGCCGACGCCGGCCGGCACGAAGATCATCGGCAGCAGGGCGTAGAAGGCCCACGCCGCGCGCCCGGAACTCCCCGTCGCCAGGAGCGCCGGCAGCACGCCGGCGGCGCCCCCCTGGAGCACGTCCGGGTACTGGAAGGTGACCGCCAGGTACTTGGAGACGACGGGAAACCCGATGGCGCCGACCACCAGCGCAAGCCCGCCACTCAACACGATTCCGTTGGTCTGCTTCACGCCATGGGTGACCATGCGCCGGCCTTCGGGTCTGGAGAAAAGCGAGCAACGGCGGAAGTATAGCCCCCTTGCTTCCCGCGGGAGCGCCGTTGCATGCTTGTGACGGCGTTTCCCCTATCCACCAGGAGTGCGTGCTGGACGTGAGCCGGCAGTGAAGGGCCCGGGCGGTAGTCCTGGTGGCTGGGGGAGCTTCCTCTCCGGCGCCGCGATGCTCGTGGCGGGCGGCTATCTCCTGCTCTCGCACGTCACCGTCACCAGCGCGGGCTGGCGCTTCTACGGTTACAACGCCTTCGGCCTCTCGCTCTTTCCGCTGCTGATCGGCGTCGGCGTCCTCTTCTTCAATGGACGCTCGATTCTGGGTTGGCTGCTGACCGCCGCCGGGACAATCATCATCGTCGTCGGCATCGTCGCCAACCTCGGGATCTACTTCCAGCCCAGCTCGCTCTTCGATACCCTGGTGATCCTCGGCCTCATCGCGGGCGGCGTCGGCTTGGTGGCCCGGGCGGTGCGCACCGAGGCGCCCCAGGACACGACTCCGACGTAGCTCGCGCACGCACCGCCGTCGCGCGGTTGAACCCCCGGCGCGATGCAACGACATTCCGTCTGTGACTCCCCGGCAACGGTATCTCGCCGCTCGCTCCGCTTACGTTGCCATCGCTCTGCTCGCGACGCTCGCCAACCTGGAGCTGTCCTGGGATCTCGCCGCGGCCGCGCCGCGCCTGGGCCGCGCCTTCACTCCCTCGCTCGCCTGGCGCGACGTGATCGACGGGGTGCGCAACCTGGCGCTCTTCGCCGGACTCGGGAGCCTCTGGGTCGTGACGTCGCTCTCCGGCAAGGTGCGCGCCGAGATAACGCGCGCCACCCTCTTCGGTCTCGCGCTGAGCGTGACGGTCGAGGGGTTGCAGACCTTCTCGCCGGTGCGCAACGCGAGCATCGTGGACGTGACCACCAACACCCTGGGCGCGCTCGCCGGCGCTCTCGCGACGGCGCTGCTGGTGGCGGCGGTGCGCCGGGCCAAGGGCGGCCGGTCGTATGTCGGCATCCCGACCTTCCTGCCGGCCGCCGCATACGGGCTGGCGGTGCTTTGCGAGGCGCTGACGCCCTTGTTCAGCTCCGATCCGATCAGGGGCATCGAGGGCGGACCGCTGAGGCGCCTCGATGCGGCGCTCCAGCTCGCGTTGCCGCTCTCCCTCGGAGAAATCCCGCTCCTCGACGTACCGCTCTTCGCACCCGCGGGCTTTCTCGCGGTCATGATGCTCACCGAGCGGGGGCGCGACCCGCGGTGGGGGTGGCGCGCCGTCGCCGGCGGGGGAGCAGGGCTGATGTTCGCGGCGGAAGTGGTGCACGGCCTGCTCGGAAACGCAATCCACTGGGAGGCCGCGGCGACACACGCCCTGGCCCTGGGCTTCGGCGCGTGGGCCGCCCACCGCTGGCTCGCTCCGCTCACCCAGGCGCTGCGCGGCGCGCTGCGGGCGCGCTCGGCGCTCTTCGGCTATGCGACGCTGCTGATCCTGTGGGGCTGGCGCCCGCTGCTGCCGGAGACCGATGGGAGCGTGATCGCCGAGCAGCTGACGCGGGGGCACTTCGTGCCGCTCGCGTCGCTCGCCGAGCGTGCTGACGTCTTCAGCGCGCTGCACGTGGCGCAGCAGTTCCTGCTCTACGTGCCGCTGGGCGCCATGCTGGCGGTCTGGCCGCTGCGACTCAGCGGTCGCTGGTCGCACCTGTGGCCGGCGCTGTGGCTCGCGGTGGCCGTCGAGGTTGGCCACATCGTGATCGTCAATCGCTTCTTCGACGTGACCAACGTGCTGCTCGCCTGGGCCGGCCTGGGGATCGGATGGATCGCGCTGCGTCGCTGTGGATACGTGCCTTACGGAGCGGCGCTGCCGGAGAGGCGGTGAATCGTCTGGCGCCCGCGGCCTGCTGGCGTCAACTTCGTCGCGTCCTGACCGGAGCCGTTTCGATGGTGCGCTCGCAATTCATCACCGCCGTGCTGACCTCCGCCCTTCTCGCCCCGCCCCTCGTCGCGCAAGCGCGCCGCGCCGCGCCGAACCCGCCCGCCCCCCTGGCCGCGAGCGAGCTGCGCGATACCGTGGCGCTCTTCACCGCCGACCGGGCGGGGCTGCTGCGCCGGTACACCGTGGAATACTCCCCGTCCCGGCAGGAGCGCCTGCGCGCATTCTACGGCGAGTGGCGCGCCCGGCTCGACCGCATGGACTTCGATCGACTCGGCACCGAAGGCCGCGTGGACTGGATCCTGCTCGGCAACCGGGTGCGGCGGGAGCAGGACCAGCTGGATCGCGATCAACGCCTGCTGGCCGAGATGGCGCCCCTGGTGCCTTTCGCGGAGACCGTGATGGCGCTCGAGGAGTCGCGGCGCCGCATGGAGACGGTCAACGCGGCCGCTACGGCCACGACCCTGGCCGCGCTCGCCGGCCGTGCCGACAGCCTCGGCCGGGCGCTGCGCGAGGCGGGCCGCGGCGCCGCCGCGACGAGCGGCCACTCCGCATCAACGCCGGTGCCACGCAGCGTGGCGCTCCGCGCCGCCGGCTTCGTCGACGATCTCCAGCGCACGCTGCGCGACTGGAATCGCTTCTACGATGGCTACGATCCCGCGTTCAGCTGGTGGTCGGCCGACCCCTATCGCCGCGCCAACGACGCGCTGCGGCGCTACGGGCGCACCCTGCGCGAGACGCTGGTCGGCCAGCGCGAGGGCGAGGAGGAGCCGATCGTCGGCGACCCGATCGGCGTCGAGGCGGTGCGCGCCGAACTCGCCTACGAGATGATCCCCTACACCCCCGAGGAGCTGATCGCGCTGGCCGAGCGGGAGCTGGCCTGGTGCGAGACCGAGTATCGGCGGGCGGCGCACGACATGGGCCTGGGTGACGACTGGCGCGCGGCGCTGGAGCGGGTGAAGCAGACCATCGTCGAGCCCGGCCGCCAACCCGACCTGATCCGCGACTTGGCCCGCGAGGCGGTGGCGTTCGTGCGCGAGCGCGACCTCGTCACGGTACCGCCCCTCGCCGAGGAGATCTGGCGGATGGAGATGATGCCCGCCGAGCAGCAGCGGGTCTCGCCCTTCTTCCTGGGGGGCGAGGTCATCCGGGTCTCGTATCCGACCGACTCGATGACCAACGACGACAAGCTGATGAGCATGCGCGGCAACAACCCGCACTTCTCGCGGGCCACCGTCTTCCACGAGCTGATCCCCGGCCACCACCTCCAGGGGTTCATGACGGCGCGCTACAACCCTCATCGCGAGGCGTTCGGCACGCCGTTCTGGGGCGAGGGGTGGGCGCTCTACTGGGAGATGTTGATGTGGGACCTCGGTTTTCCGCGCGGCCCCGAGGACCGGATGGGCATGCTGTTCTGGCGCGCGCATCGGGCGGCCCGGATCATCTTCTCGCTGAAGTTCCACCTCGGGCAGATGACGCCCCAGGAAGCCATCGACCTCCTCGTCGACCGCGTGGGCCACGAGCGCGCCAACGCGACCGCCGAGGTGCGGCGCTCCTTCAACGGCACCTACGGTCCGCTGTACCAGGCGGCCTATATGGTGGGCGGGCTCCAGTTCCGCGCGCTGCACGCCGAGCTGGTGGGGACGGGCCGGATGACGGAACGGCAGTTCCACGACGCCGTGCTCCAGGGCGGGCGGATGCCGGTGGAGATGGTGCGCGCCCGACTCCTGGGGACGCCGTTAGCCAGAGACTTCCGAACCAGCTGGCGGTTCCTCGACGCGGCCGGAGGGCGCTGAGGCCGGAGCCGCGTCAGGGTCCGCCGCTGGAGCCGCTCGCCGCGGGCGCGCCGGCGTTGCGCGCCGTCACGTAGAAGTTCTCGTCCACCACCAGCTCGGCCGCCTGCGGAGAGCCGACCGCCAGCGTCTGCCACGCCTCGGCGGGGTGCAGCACCCGCGACCCCAGCCCCGGGACGTTCACCTTCACCGGCATGTCGAACCCCGGAACGACGTTCGCCCAGTGGTAGGAGAGCGTCGTCCCCTCGACGCGATACTCGAACGAGGGGATCATCGTCGTGGTGAGGTACTGCACGAAGACCTTGCTCAGGTCGGTCCCCGCCTCGCGGCTGATGTAGTCGCGAACCTGCTGGCCGGTGACGGTCTGGTGCCGGAAGGTCTGGTTCAGCCCCCGCAGGATGCCGCGCCACCGCGCATCGTCGTCGACGATGGTGCGGATGGTGTGCAGCATGTTCCCGCCCTTGTTGTACATGTCGCCCGAGCCCTGGGCGTTGATGCCGTAGGGCGGGACGATCGGGCGGTCGTTCCGGATGCCGCGGCGCGAGCCGATGATGTACGCGGCGCCGGCGCTCTTGCCCTGCTGGCACTCGGTGTAGATCGCTTCGGCGTAGTAGGCGAAGCCCTCGTGCACCCACATGTCGGCGTGATCCGCCGCCGAGATGTTGTTGCCCCACCACTCGTGGGCGCTCTCGTGGATGATGATGTAGTCCCACATCAGGCCGAGGCCGGTGCGCGAGAGGTCGCGCCCCAGGTAGCCGTTCTGGTAGTGGTTGCCGTAGGCCACGCCGCTCTGGTGCTCCATCCCCAGGTGCGGCGTCTCGATCAGCTTGTAGCCGTCCTCGTACCAGGGATACGGACCGAACCAGTGCTCGAAGCAGCGCAGCATCGGCGTGGCCTGCTGGAACTGGCGGCGCGCGGCCTCGAGGTGCTCGGCCAGCGGCCAGAAATCCAGGGTCAGCCGCCCGGCCTCGCCGGCCAGGGTGTCGCTGAAGTGAGCGTAGCGCCCGGCGTTGATCGCGACGTTGTAGTTGTTGATGGGCGACGCGACGAACCACTCGAAGGTCGTGGTGCCGTCGCCGTTGGGGGTCGTGGCGCGGAGCCGCCCGTTGGAAACGTCCTGGAGGCCGTCGGGGACGGTGATTGCGATGCGCTGGCTGTCCGGCTCGTCCGCCGCGAAGTCCTTGTTGGGCCAGTAGACGCTCGCGCCAAGGCCTTCATCGGTCGTCGCGATCCAGAGGCCGCCGGTGCTGTCGTGGGCCCAGGTGAAGCCGCCATCCCAGGGCGGGCGCCGGGCCACGCGCGGCGTGCCGTGATACCAGAGGGTGACGGTCTTGAGGTCGTTCACGCGCTGCGGCGCCATGAGCGTCACGAAGAAGGCGTTGCCGTCTCGACGGTACGCCAGCTTGCGCCGGTCCTGCACCACGCTGTCCACCTCCATCGGGACCTGGAGGTCGATCTGCATCTCTCGCGCCGGCGCCGCGGCGAGCACCCGGTAGCTGATGCCGTTCCAGCCGCGGATCGTACTGTCGGCCGGATTCACCCGGACGTGGAGGTCGTAGAAGGTCGCGTCCCACCAGGCGCGCGCTGGACCGTTGGATCCGCGCAGCGTGTCGGCGTGGGTATTGCGGGTCGTGTCCTGGGCCGTCGCGAGGGTGATCGGGCAGAGGACCAGCGCGGCGAGCAGCGGGATGGTGCGCATGTCGAAGCTCCAGGTGTGACGAGGTCCGCGCCGCGGCCGGCGGCTGCGACTACCTCAGCTGATCGCGGAGAAAGTCGCGCGTCCGCTCTGCGACCGCCACCACACTGCGCGGCGTCTCGGCGGTCGCGTGCGTGGCCGTGGCGATCTCCGGAAAGATGCTAGCCGCAAAACCGTACGTCGTGAAGTGCTGGTGATGCATCCCGGTCACCGGCTCCAGGAGGAGCCGGGCCGCCCGGAGACTCCTGAGTAGGGTGAAATCCGGAGTCATGAACGGGTCTAGCTCTTCGTAGAAGTGAAGCAGAGGCGGGAGCGGGGCGTCGGACCGAAAGGAGGGTGCGGCCCGCATCACATCCACCGCGGTCGCCGTGCCGATCCCGCCGTCGAGGCTCACGAATGCGCGCAGCCGACGCCCGCGCATGGCCAGCAGCAGCGCGGCGCGGGCGCCGAAGCTGTGGCCGACTACCGCGATCCGCCCGCTGTCGACGTTGAAGGTCGCCGACACCGCCGACATGGCCGCCGCCAGGTCGGCGGCCTGCATCTCGGCGAACTGACCGACCTGATCCTCCCGCTCCATCGGGGTGCGGAGCATCGGCGACGGCGTCGTCGCCACGACGTAGCCCTGGCTGGCGAGGTACTCGCAGAGCACGACTTGGTCCACCACGTCGCCTCCGTTCCCCTTGGCGACCAGGAGGAGCGGCAATGCCCCGGCGATGGCGGGCGCTGACGGCACCGCGTAGAGCCGGCTGTCGAGGAAGGCGGTCACGGTGGCAGGCGGGATGCCCACCCGGGTCAGGAAGGCGGCGAGTTTCCCGTCATCGGAGCCCAAGTACCCGCGCAGGAGCATGCGCTCCCCACCCGCCGAGGCCGGGTACCAGACGTGGATCGGAGCCGCTGCGCCGGCCAGGCGGCGGTAGCCGACCTGGTGCGAGCCCGGAGACAGTCCCGCCCACAGCGCGGGTGCATCGGCCTGGGCATACGCGCGCCAAGGCACGCCTGCCAGCGCAGCGAAGAGCGCACCCGCGAGAATCTTGCGCATCGTGACATAGTAGCGCGGAGGGGGCGGCGCCCAACACCGTCGTTTCAGGTTGCCCGATTGAAGCCGCCTTCAGCCGGCCTTTCAGGACGTTCGGGCCTCCTCCAGTAGAGCGGAGCCCGCCCCTCTACTCGTAGCGCAACGAAATCATCGGATCGACACGCATGGCCCGGCGCGCCGGAATGCCCGTTGCCAGGATGGCGATGACGGCCATGAATCCCGCGGCCGCCGAGTAGACGGCGGGGTCGGCGGGGTGCACCGAGAAGAGCAGCGCCGACACCAGGCGGGTGAGCGCCGCCGCGGCGATCAGGCCCAGCGTGAGGCCCACCAGCAAAAGCGCCGCGGCCTGCCGCATGACCATGCCGAGCACGTTGGAGCGCCTTGCCCCCAGGGCAAGGCGGATGCCTATCTCCCTGGTTCGCTGCGCGACCGAATACGCCATCACGCCATAGAGTCCGATCGCCGACAACAGGAGCGCGATGCCCGCGAGAATGCCCAGCAGGCTGGTGGCGGTGCTCTCCTGGTACAGCGGGGCGGCAACGTACTCGCTCAACGACATCGTGTTGAAGACCGGCGCGCCGGGATCGACGGCCGCCGCCTCGCGGTGCAGTGCCGCGATCGCCTCGTCCACCGACCCCGCCGTGCGCACGAAGAAGGTGAACGCGAACTCGGGGCGATAGACCTGCCGGATGGGGACGAAGAAGTACGGCCTGGGAGGCTCCGTCAGCCGGTAGGTCTTGATGTCCCGGGCCACGCCGACGATGGTGAACCACCTTCCCCAGCCATGCACCCTCCGGCCGAGCGCCGGCCCGCCGTGCAGGAAACGGCTCACGAACTCCTGGTTGACGATCATCGCGGGAGCGTGGGCGGAATCGTCCTCGACGGTGAACTCGCGCCCTTCCCGCATCGGGATCTTCAGAAGGCCGAAGTAGCCCGGCGCGACCGCACTGCGGTAGAGCTTCATGTTCTCGCCGGGATCCGGCGCGTAGCCCTCCACCTGGAGGTCTTCCCACGAGCCCGACCCGAGGCTGAGCGGCACGTAGTCGGCGTAACTGACCGCGGTCACGCCCGGCTGGCTCTCGAGCCGCTCGCGCACCGCGCGGCAGAACGCATCGCCTCGTTGCGCGTCGTAGCCGGCGGCGGAGAGGCTGACCTGCCCCATCGCGACGTGGTCGGAATCGAAGCCTGGTTGCACTTCGCGCGCGAAATGCAGGCTCTTCATGAAAAGCCCGGCCCCGACGAGCGAGACCACCGCGAGGGCCATCTCGCCCATCACCAGCAGCCCGCGCAGGCGTCCCGACCTCGCCCCGCCGGATCCGCCGCGGCCCACCTCGTTGAGCGCGTCGCCGAGCTGCTCGCGGGCGCCGTGCAGCGCCGGCGCGATCCCGGAGAGCATCGTGACGCCGCAGGTCAGCGCCGCGGTGAACGCGAGCACAGCGATATCGATCCGGGGCCGCAGCAGCGTGGGCGCCGCGAACGCCGGCACCAACCAGCGCAGCGAGCCGCTGAGCCAGACCGTCGCGAGCAGGCCCAGGGCCGAGCCGGTGACGGTGAGCAGCGCGGCCTCGGTCACCAGCTGGCGGACCAGCCGCGCCCGCGGCGCCCCCAGCGCGAGCCGGAGACTCAGCTCCCGGCGCCGGCTCGTGGCGCGCGTCAGCAGCAGGTTCGCCAGGTTGGCGCAGACGATCAGGAGCACCAGGCCACACGCGCCCATCAGCACCGCCAGCGGCGCGCGCAGGTGATCCTGAATGCCGTAGTGCGATTGCCACAGCGGCAGCAGCGTGGCGCTCATCCCCTCGTTGGTGGACGCATCGAGCCGGGCCATCAGTCCCGCGATCGTCCGCACCTGCGCGCGCGCCTGCTCGATGCTCACCCCGTCGGCCAGGCGCGCCAGCACGCGGAACATCCGCGTCTTGCGGTCCATCAGGAACATCCCGCCGTTCGGGTCCAGCCGGCTGAGCATCGTCGCCGGCGCCCACATCTGGTAGTCGCTCCCGGGCATGGAGCCGTGAAAGTCGGGCGGCGCGACCCCGATGATCGTGAACGGATAGCGATTGATGCGCAGCGTCTGGCCGATGACCGAGCGGTCGCCGCGGTAGCGGGTGGACCAGAGCGCGTGGCCGATCACGACCACGGGGTGCGCGCCGGCCGCGTCGTCCCGTTCCGCTCCCGCGAAGAACCGGCCGACCTCCGGTCGCACGCGCAGCAGATCGAAGAAGTTGCCCGAGACCAGCTCCCCCCAGCGCCGCTCGGTAGCGTCGTCGTCACCCACCGCGAGCGCCGCCGGGTACGCCACGCTCATCGCCTCGAACGACGGCGTCGTGTGGTCGCGCAGGTCGCGGTAGTCCAGGTACGACGTGGGCGTCCAGTCCCCGTTGGTCGCCAGCTCTTCCAGCGCGACGACCCGCGAGGCCGCGGACGCGCCGGGGAGCGGGTCCAGCAGCACCGCGCGGGTCCAGCTGAACACCGTCGTGTTCGCGGCGATGCCGATGGCGAGCGTCAGGATGGCGGCCGCCGCGAGCCCGGGGTTCCGGCGCAGCTGCCGGCCCGCGTAGCGCAGATCCATCACGAACGACTCCAGCGTCGGCCACTCCCAGACGGTGCGGCTCTCTTCCTCCATCCGCGTGACGTTGCCGAAGGCGCGTCGCGCCGCCAGCGCCGCCTCGGCGGTTGACATCCCGCCGGCGACCAGCTCCTCGGCCTTCTGCTCGAGGTGCGCCCGGATTTCCTCGGAGAGGTCGTCGTAGAGACGACGCCGCGACAACAGCTGCCGGAGCCGGTTCATGCGTCCCCCAGCGCCAGGACCAGCGTGATGCCCTGGAGCATGCGCTCGAACCGCGAAACCTCGACCGCCAGGTGCCGGGCGCCGGCGGGAGTGAGCCGGTAAGTCCGCACCCGCCGATTGGTGGACGACACACTCCACTCCGCCTTGACGAGTTCTTCCTTGAGCAGGCGCTGAAGCGCCGGGTAAAGCGAACCCTCTTCGACCTGGAGCAGGTCGTTCGAGACCTGCTTGATGCGCTGCACCAGCGCGTAGCCGTGCATCGGCTGCTGCTTCAGCAGGCGCAAGACCATCATCTCCAGCGCCCCGGGAAAGAGGTCTCGTTGCTCCGTGTCTCTCATAGTCGCGCTCCGCGTGCCGTCATCGACTCCCAGCCTTGTTGCCTCAAGGCATAGAGTAAACTAGCCTGCGTGCCGGCGGCCTGTCAAGCGGTTGACACCGCCGACCGAGGGGTGCCAGCGTCCGGTGGTGCGCTACCTGAGGGAACGGCCCATGAAGCAGCTCGCTCTCGCCATCGCGGCCGCGGTCGCGTTGTCCACTTCGTTGGCGGCCCAGACTCGGGACGTCGCCCGCTGGGAGCGCCAGGCCCGGAACGTCACCATCATCCGGGACGACTGGGGCATTCCGCACGTCTATGGAAGAACCGACGCCGACGCGGTCTTCGGCGTGCTGTATGCGCAGGCCGAGGACGACTTCAATCGGATCGAGACCAACTACCTGGTCGCCATGGGACGGCTGGCGGAGGCCGAGGGCGAAACCCGGATCTGGCAGGACCTGCGCATGAAGCTCATCGTCGACCCCGACTCGATGAGGGCGTTGTACCGCTCGAGCCCGGCGTGGTTGAAGACGCTCATGAACGCGTTCGCCGACGGATTGAACTTCTATCTCTCCAAGCACCCCGATACGCATCCCCGCGTCATCACGCGATTCGAGCCCTGGATGGCGCTCGCCTTCAGCGAAGGAAGCATCGGACCCGACATCGAACGCGTGAACCTCGGCCAGCTCCGGGCCTTCTACGGGAACACACCGGTTCCCGCCTCGGCGTCGGGGGACGGCGACCTCCCGGACGAGCCCACGGGCTCGAACGGCATCGCGATCGCCCCCTCCAACACCGCGGGCCATCACGCCCTCTTCCTGATCAACCCGCACACCTCGTTCTTCTTCCGTGCCGAAGTGCAGGTGGTGAGCGGCCAGGGCCTCGACGCCTACGGTGCCGTGACATGGGGACAGTTCTTCGTCTACCAGGGTTTCAACGACCACATCGGCTGGATGCACACTTCGAGCGGCGTGGACAACATCGACGAGTACCTGGAGACCGTGGTCCAGAAGGGCGATCGGTACTTCTACCGCTATGGGAACCAGGATCTTCCCATGACCGCCTCCGTCATCACGGTGCCGTACCGGATCGCCACCGGAATGGCCGAGCGGACCTTCACCGTTTACCGCACCCGGCACGGGCCGGTGGTCCGGAGGGCGGGCGACCAGTGGGTCAGCATCCGGCTGATGCAGGATCCCCTGAATGCGCTGATCCAGTCCTGGACCCGCATCAAGGCGAGGAACTACCGCGAGTTCCGCCGGACCATGGAGCTGCACACCAACTCGTCCAACAACACCGTCTTTGCATCGGCCGACGGCGACATCGCGTACTTCCATTCCAACTTCATTCCCCGGCGCGACACCGCCTTCGATTGGACCAGGCCGGTGGACGGCAGCAACCCGGCCACCGACTGGCACGGCGTCCTCTCGGTGGACGAGACCCCGAACCTGCTGAACCCCGCGAGCGGCTGGCTCTACAACTCCAACAACGCGCCCTGGTCCGCGGCGGGGCCGAGCAGCCCGCGGAAGGCGGACTATCCCGTCTACGTCGAGACCGGCGGCGAGTCGGCCCGGGGGCGTCACGCGATCCGGGTGCTCGAAGGCACCAGGGATTTCACGCCCGCCTCGCTGCTCACCGCGGCCTACGACAGCTACCTCCCCTGGTTCGAGAGGACGATCCCCGCGCTGGTCAGGGCGTGGGACGAGGCGCCGGCCACCGATCCCCTGAAGGCGAAGCTGAGCGAACAGATCGCGCTGCTGCGCGGATGGGATCTGCGGTGGTCGGTATCGTCCGTCCCCACCGCTCTCGCGGTGTTCTGGGGAGACGGCATTTCGCGGCGGGTGGCTCGTGAGGCGCGGTCGGCGCGGATACCCACCGAGGACTACGTCGCCACGCGCGCACCGGCGGGCGAGCTGCTCGCGGCGCTGTCGGCGGCGTCCGACTCGATCGCCGGCGGGTTCGGAACCTGGCGCACGCCGTGGGGCGACATCAACCGCTTCCAGCGCCTGACCGACGACATCGTCCACCCGTTCAACGACGCGGGGCCGAGCATCCCGGTGGGATTCACCTCGGCGGTGTGGGGCTCGCTGGCCTCGTTTGGCGCGCGCGCCTGGCCGGGAACGAAGAAGTGGTACGGGACCAGCGGGAACAGCTTCGTGGCCGTGGTGGAATTCGGGGACAGCGTGCGGGCACGGGCGGTGACGGCCGGCGGCGAGAGCGGCCACATCGACTCGCCCCACTTCAACGACGAGGCCGGCCGGTACGCCACGGGCAATCTGCGGGACGTCTACTTCTACCGCTCACAGCTCCAGGGTCACACCGAGCGGGAGTACCATCCCGGCAACTGAGCGGCCCTAGGGCAGCTCGACTCCGATCCTCCTGCCGGTGTGCACCAGGAGGCCCTGGCGCGCTCCGTCCCGCAGGTCGCGGCTCACGCTGAAGGCGCTCGAGACCGGCAGCAGCGTGATCAGGATCAGCATCGGTAGTGACACCCAGGCCGCCTTGCCCCGCACGTAGCGCGTGAGCGGGATCGCCGTGATCAGCGGAAGGCCCGCCGCGAGGAATACCCGCAGACCGTAGACCCACCGCCACGAATCCGCGGTCACCGGCAGCACGTTGGTCGCGACCCAACCCAGAAACGGGCCGAAAGTGCAGGCCACCAGCCAGAACCCGCCGACCTTGTCGCGCCAGTCACCGCGGGGCGTCACGGTGGTGTGAAACTCGGTGCGCGGTCCGAAGAAAAGCCCGACCGCCGCGAGCAGGCAGTAGGCCACGAAGAAGACCGTCGTTCCCCAGCCCATATCGCCGACGACGCCGAAGCGGAACTTGAAGATCAGGGGGATGAACACCGCACTCTGCACGGCGCCGAGCGCGAACTGGCCGGCGGTCACGGCACGAGATGGCGGGGCCTTCGTCGGCGGCTGGGACACGACTGAGCTTGGCGCAATGCAGAGGGCGCCGCAAGCAGGTAGATTCGGGCCCGGAAAAACCCGCACCAGGAGCGCGATCATGTCGCCCGACGCCACCGCCAGGACCCCGATCGTCTTCGTTCACGGCCTCTGGTTGCATGCCGAGTCCTGGAACAACTGGGTACAGTTCTTCCGCCAAGGCGGCCGCGAAGTACTCGCGGCGAGCTGGCCCGGCGATGGGGCGACCACCGAGGCGACCCGCAAGAACCCGCCGGCGGTCGCCGGCTTCGGCGTCACCGAGATCGCCGATCACATCGCGGCGCAGCTCAAGGCGCTCAACGGCAAGCCGGCGCTGATCGGCCACTCCTTCGGTGGGCTGCTGGTGCAGAACCTCCTCGGCCGCGACCTGGCCGCCGCGGCCATCGCCATCGACCCCGCCCCGATCAAGGGCGTCTGGGAGCTGCCGATCTCGGCGCTGAGGGCCTCGTTCCCGGCGCTGGGGAATCCCTTCAACTACGGCAAGGCGGTGTCGCTGACCGAGCCCCAGTTCCGCTATGCCTTCACCAACGCCGTCCCGGAGCAGGAGGCCAGGGAGCTGTATGCGACGTACGCGATGCCGGCGCCGGCGCGCCCGCTCTTCCAGGCGGCAACCGCGACCTTCAACCCGAACGCGGCGACGAAGGTCAACGTGGCGAACGCGGCGCGCGGCCCGCTGCTGCTCATCTCGGGGGAAATGGACAACACCGTTCCGCCGGTGCTGGTCAGGAGCACGCTGCGGGCGTATCGCGGCTCGCCGGCGGTCACCGAGATCAAGTCGTTCGCGGGCCGCGGGCACTCGCTGACCATCGACAGCGGGTGGCGCGAGATCGCCGAGCACTGCCTGGCGTGGCTCCAAGCCAGGGGACTCTAGCTGTCAGTTGACATTTTCGACGCTCCATTCTATAATCCGGATGACCGGATTATAGGAGTACGCCTGGGCACCACCATCGTCACCCGGCTGCAATCGCTCGCCGACGCCACGCGGAACCGCCTGCTGCTGCTCCTCGAGCAGCACGAGCTGACCGTGACCGAGTTGTGCGCCGCGTTGCAGCTGCCGCAGTCCACCGCCAGCCGCCACCTCAAGGTGCTGGCCGACGACGGCTGGGTGACCTCCCGCGCCGACGGCGCCAGCCGGTTCTACAGCATGGCCATTCAGGACCTCGACCCCGCCGCGCGGCGCCTCTGGCAGGTGGTTCGCGAGCAGGTGGTGGGCTCGCCGGCGGCCAGGCGCGACGCCGAGCGGCTGCGCGGCGTGCTGGCACAGCGACGCGCCGGGTCGGATGCCTTCTTCGCCTCGGCCGCCGGCCAATGGGACCACCTGCGCGCCGAACTCTTCGGTGCGCGGACCGAGCTGCTGCCGCTGGTCGGCCTCCTCGATCCCACCTGGGTGGTGGCCGACCTCGGCTGCGGCACCGGACACTTCACCGGTCTCGTGGCCCCGTTCGTCAGGCAGGTGATCGCGGTGGACGCCTCGGCGGCCATGTTGCGCGCGGCCAAGGCGCGCATCGCGGGCCTCGGCAACGTCGAGATCCGCAAGGGCGAGCTCGAGGCGCTACCGGTCGAGGATGCCACGATCGATCTCGCCTGCCTGATGCTGGTGTTGCCCTACGTGGCCGAGCCGGCGCCGGTGATCGCCGAAGCGTCGCGGGCCCTGAAGCCCGGCGGGCGGCTGCTGGTGAGCGACCTGATGCCGCACGAGCACGCCGAGTATCGACAGACGATGGGCCACCAGCGCCAGGGCGTGGGCGAGCCCGAGCTGCTGGGCTGGATGGAGCAGGCGGGGCTGTCGGGAGGGCGGTATCTGCCGCTGCCTCTGGCGCCCGAGTCGAAAGGGCCGCGGCTGTTCACCGCCGCCGGCGTCAAGCGTTGAGAAACCGGATTGAACCTGTCACCACCATGAGGAGCTGATCGTGGCTACTACCGCACTGATGCCCCATCCCTTCGACGCGACGCGCGAGGCGGGCCGGGAACCGTTCAAGGTCAAGGATCTCTCGCTGGCGGAGTGGGGTCGCAAGGAGATCCACCTGGCCGAGTACGAGATGCCGGGTCTCATGGCGCTGCGCGCCGAGTACCGGGGGCAGAAGCCGCTGGCGGGCGCGCGCATCATGGGCAGCCTGCACATGACGGTGCAGACCGCGGTGCTCATCGAGACGCTGACCGACCTGGGCGCCGACGTGCGTTGGGTGTCGTGCAACATCTTCTCGACCCAGGACCACGCCGCCGCCGCGGTCGCCGTCGGGCGCGACGGCACCGTCGACGCGCCGCGCGGCACGCCCGTCTACGCCTGGAAAGGCGAAACCCTTGAGGAGTACTGGTGGTGCACCGAGCAGGCGCTGATGTGGCCCGACGGCGCCGGCCCGAACCTCATCCTCGACGACGGCGGCGACGCGACCCTGCTCATCCACCGGGGCCGCGAGTTCGAGCAGGCCGGCAAGGTGCCGGCGTTCAACCCGGTGAGCGACAGCGAGGAGTACGGCGTGATCCTCGGCCTGCTCGCCCGGGAGCTGAAGAAGGACGGCAAGCGCTGGACCCGGGTGGCGACCGACATCAAGGGCATCTCCGAGGAGACGACCACCGGCGTGCACCGGCTCTACGAGATGATGAAGGCGGGCACCCTGCTCTTCCCGGCCATCAACGTCAACGACTCGGTGACCAAGTCGAAGTTCGACAACCTCTACGGCTGCCGGCATTCGCTGGTCGATGGCATCATGCGGGCTACCGATGTGATGCTCAGTGGCAAAGTGGCCGTGATTTGCGGCTATGGCGATGTCGGCAAAGGC
>JBGOSS010000025.1:0-55071 GCA_041476105.1 Gemmatimonadota bacterium | reverse complement strand
GCTCCGGCCGTGGCCCTGTGCGTGCTGCTCTCCTCCTGCGCCATGCGCAGTGACGTGGCCCGCATCGAGCGCGAGCTGGCCGTGGAGCGCACCGGATCCCAGCGGTCGGACTCGGTCATCGCGGCGAACGTGGCCGGGCTCGCGCGACTGCTCCAGAGTGTCGCCGATTCCCTCCAGGCGCAGCAGGCGCTGCTCCTCCAGGTGCGCGGCGATACGCGCGCCGAGATGTACAACATCCAGCAGCAGCTGGTCGCGATCCAGGAGCTGACCGGCCAGAGCCAGCAGCGGCTGTCGGAGCTGCGCGCCCAGCTCGACGAGCGATCGAGCCGGATCGGTGGCGACGCCGGTCCCGCGCCAGCCGCCGCGCCGCGCCCCCTGGCGGCCGCGCCGGCCCCGGCGGCTCCCGCCGCGGAGAGCGAGCCGGGCGCCGAGCAGCTGATGGACCTGTCACTGGGCCAGCTGCGGCGCGGCAGCCCCGGGACGGCGCGCGCCGGCTTCGCCGAGTTCCTGCGCCGCTTCCCGGCGCACCCGCGGGCGGCCGACGCGCTCTTCTTCACCGGCGAGGCGTGGGCCGCCGACCAGCGCGCCGATTCGGCCGCCGTGGTCTACCGCGCCGTGGTTCAGCGCTTTCCCCAGTCGCCGCGCGCGCCGTCGGCGCTCTACAAGCTCGGCCTCCAGGCCCTCGCGGCGGGCCGCACCACCGAGGCGCGCGACGCCTTCGGCCGGGTCGTGGGCACCTATCCCGCCTCCGAGGAGGCGGCGCTGGCGCGCGAACGCCTGCGCTCGCTCCCGGCGCGATGACCGACGACCAGCCGGCCGGGCCCGAGCGCTCGCGCGGGGAGATGCCGTTCCTCGACCACCTCGAGGAGCTGCGCTGGCGGCTGGTCAAGAGCCTCATCGCCATCGGCGTGGGCGTCGGCGGCGGCTACGCCCTCGTCACCCACTACGACGTCATCGCCTTTCTCAAGCGGCCCATCAACGCGTACCTGCCCCCCGGCCAGAAGCTCCTCTTCACCTCGCCGATGGAGCCCTTCGTCATCGCCCTCAAGCTTTCGCTGGCCATCGGGGCGGTGGTGGCCTTGCCGGTCGTGCTCTATCAGGTGTGGGGCTTCCTGCGTCCCGCGCTCTACCAGAAGGAGCGGCGCGTCGTGGTGCCCGCGCTGGTCGCCGGCGTCGGGTTGTTCGTCGTCGGGTCGGCGGTCGGCTTCTACCTGGTGCTCCCGCTGACCTTCAAGGTGCTGCTCGGCTTCTCCACCGAGAGCATGCAGCAGATGATCACCGCCGATGCCTACTTCAGCCTGACGCTGGCCGTGGTGCTCATCTTCGGCGCGGTCTTCGAGATGCCGCTGCTGATGTTTCTGCTCATCTACATGCGGATCCTGTCGGCGGCCTTTCTCCGGCGGCACCACCGGACCTTCTTCCTGGTGAACGCCGTCGCGTCGTCGATCCTGACTCCCGGCGATCTCGTCATCATGACGCTGATCGTCATGGTGCCGGTCCAGCTCTTCTACGAGCTCGCCATCGTCATGGCCATGATCCTGGAGCGCCGGCGCGCGCGCGCCGAACGGGAGCAGGCCGGCGAGGCCTCGGGAGTCCCGGCGGCCGGCCCGGCCTGATGGTGCGCGTGCCGGCGGCGCGGGCCGCCAGGATCGCGCTGGCCGTCGGCGCGATCGGAGTCGTCTTCCCCGCGGCCGCGCGCGCGCAGGCCGGCGCGCGCCCGGCGCCCCGCGCCGACACCGCCGCCGCCCGCCGCGATTCGCTCCGCGCGCGCGGTGACTCGCTGCCGGCGGACACGACGCGTCCCCGCGGGGCGAGCGTCCCCAAGAGCCCGAGCCGGACCTTCCCGCCCCCCGATTCGATCCTCGATGGACTGCTGCGGCGGCCCGGGTTCAAGGCGCTGCGCTACCGCGCCGATTCGGTGCAGCTGCTCGCCGGGGAGAAGCAGATCCGGTTGAGCGGCCAGGGCCTCATGGAGCGCGACGGCTCGACCCTCGAGGCCGATACGGTGCGCTACACCGAGTCCACCTGCGCCCTGGAAGCGGTCGGCTCGCCGCGTCTCTTCGATCCGACCGGCACCATGGTGGGCGAGGGGATGCGCTACGACGCCTGCAACCATGCCGGAATCGTCGAGCACGCCAAGACCGACCTGGTCCACGGCGGCGGAACCTGGCACATGCGCGGCAACTTCGCGATCGACAACCAGGAAAACCGCATCTACGCCGCCGATGCCACCATCACCAGCTGCGACCTGGTCGACCCGCACTACCACTTCGGGGTGCGCCAGGTGAAGTGGGTGAACAAGCGGCTGATGGTGTCGCGCCCCGCGGTGCTCTACGTCGCCGACGTGCCGGTGGCCTGGCTCCCGTTCATCTTCCAGGACACCCGACGGGGCCGTCGCTCGGGCATTCTGCCGTTTGGTGTCGGCCCGGCCGACATCATCCGGACCAACGCCGGCTACACCCGGCACATCACCAACGTGGGTTACTACTGGGCCATCAGCGACTTCGCCGATGCGCAGACCTGGCTCGATTGGTACGCTGGGCGCTCGCTGGCGCTCAACGGCCGGCTCCGCTACCGGTGGCTCAACCGCTTTCTCGCCGGCGGGCTCGCCTACCAGGAGTTGCACGAGAGCGGCGGGGCGAACTCGCGACGCATCTCGTGGAGCCACAACCAGCAGTTCTCGCTCAACAGCTCGCTGACCGCGAACCTCGACTACGCCTCCAGCTCGCGGATCATCTCGCGCAATGCCGTCGACCCGGTCCTGTCCATCGGCACCATCGACAGCCGGCTCAACTACCAGCGGCGGTTCGGCTGGGGCCAGCTCAACCTGGGCGGCAGCCGCACCCAGTCGCTCGACAAGCCGCAGGTGTCGGCGTCTTTCCCGACGATCGCGTTCACCCCCAATCCGATCGCGGTCTCGCACGCCATCACCTGGTCGCCGAGCTTCTCGCTGACCAACAACGTCCAGCAGCACGGCGGCACCGGCCTGGCGGTGCCGATCGGCCCGGGCCTCGTGGACACCCTGCGCACCGACAGCCGCTCCACCGCCATCAGCCTGGCGACGCCGGTGCGCCTGGGCCGCTGGAACATCTCGAGCGGCGTCACCATCAACGACACCTGGAGCAACCAGCGGAGCACCCAGGTCATCGTGGATCCGACCGACACCACGCTCCACACCGCCCGCACCAGCGCCGAGGACTTCCAGACGGGTATCGACTGGAACGCGGGGGTGGGGCTGCCCGTGCTCTTCCAGGGCCGGTGGAATCTCCAGCCGGGGGTGTCGATGGTGAACACCGCCGGGGGTCCCTACCTGCTGCGCAACACCTACACGCGGGGCAACTACGTCGCGCAGAGCAAGCGATTCCAGTTCACGCTCGGCATCTCGCCCACCCTCTTCGGGCTCTTCCCCGGGTTCGGGCCGGTCGCCCGCATCCGCCACGCCATTTCGCCCTTCGTGTCGTGGGCCTACGCGCCCTCCGCCACGATCCCGCTCGAGTATGCCCTGGCCACCAACCGGGGCGTCACACCCACGACCCTGGTGCAGCCGGCCCGGCAGAGCCTCTCGTTCGGCCTCTCGCAGAACTTCGAGGCCAAGCTGCGCCCCCCGCGGGGCACCGGTGCGCCGGCGCCCGACAGCGCCGTGCGCACGCCCTCCGGGGAGCTCGCGACGCCGCCCGAGGGGCAGAAGATCAAGCTGCTCTCGATCCAGTCCGACGCGATCGGCTACGACTTCGAGCAGGCCAAGCTCCCGGGGCGCAACGGCTGGACGACACAGGTCTGGGGCAACACCGTCAGCTCCGACCTGGTCCGGGGCTTCACCCTGCGCTTCGCGCACGACCTCTGGGCCGGCCCGGTGGGCTACGACACCACCCGCTTCGCCCCGATGCTGACGAGCATGACCTTCGGCGTGTCGCTCGGGGCCAGTGCGATCAACCTCTTCCGCCGCGCGCTGGGCTTCGCGCCCACGACGGTGCCCGCGGCGCACGACTCGGTGATCGTGCCGCCCTCCCCCACCAACCCGGGCGGGAATTTCACCAATGCCTTCCAGCAGGGGCCGCTGGCGACCCAGTATACCCGCACCGACCTCCTCAGCCCGGTGCGCGGCGGCCAGTCCTTCCGGGCGCAGCTCAACTTCAGCCTCCAGCGCTCGCGGACGACCACGGTCGCCAACCCGTTGCCCGGCACGCTGCCTGTCGCGGCCACGACCGCCAACTCCATGGTGAGCGGCAGCGTCCAGTTCTCGCCCACACCGCATTGGACCGTGTCCTGGCAGACCTCCTACAACTTCACCCAGCGCACCTTCGCCGATCATGTCGTCCGGCTCGATCGCGACCTGCACGACTGGCGCGCGACCTTCACCTTCGTGAAGAGCCCGAACGGAAACTTCCTCTTCAACTTCTTCCTCCAGCTCATCGACGAGCCGGACTTGAAATTCGCGTACGACCAGCGGAACGTGAAGTAGTCATTCTGTCCTCCCGAGAGGACACTGAAGCGCTCCCAGCCAGTCCCGCCTGATGCTGTGTAATTCAATACACTGCAACATGTTACATCATGTCGTTCTCGCCCGGCACAACCCGTGCTTTGTAGGCGGCCGAGGGCCATTCCACAACGGAGCGAGAGCTATGCGTATGGCGATGCGGGAGTGCGCGGTCGTTCTGGCGGCGATGAGTGCGGTCGCCTGCACCGACTACGTGACGGATTCCGGCGCGTCACCGAGTGCGCCGACGGGCCTCACCTATCAACTCCAGCCCTCGGGCAGCTCCGGCTCCCCGTCGGGCATCCTGCTGCGCTGGGACGCCAATACCGATCCCAACATCGCCGTCTATCACGTTCATTCGCGGGCCGGCGCCAACGACGTCTTCGACCTGCGCGGCTCGACGACCTCGCCCAGCTTCCATGACGACGGCCAGCCCGACCTCGAGTACTACGTGACGGCGGAAGGGCAGAACCAGCAGGAGTCGTCGCCCTCGGCGAGCATCGTGGTGGACGAGCGGCTGCGGCTGCCGTTCCCGACCGCGCTGACCAGCCTCTCCCTCAACGGCGCGATTCACCTCAGCTGGACCGACAATGCGTACACCAGCGACACGAGCGCGTTCTGGCACTACCGGATCTACAGTACGTCCTACGACCTCGACAACAACGTCTGCGGCACCAGCTGGACGCTCGAGGGCACGACGGTCGGACCGGTCTTCCTGGCGGGCGCCCTCCCCAACGGTCGTCCGCGCTGCTTCGGCGTCTCGGCGGTGTCGGTCGAGGGCTACGAGAGTCTCTGGTCGCCGCTGCGGTACGACACGCCCCGGCCCGACGCCCACAACCAGATCATCTTCACCTCGGCGGCCGACGCCGCGCACAGCGGCTTCCGGTTCTTCCTCGACGCCAACAACGATGGCCAGGCCGGGCCGCTCGAGCTGGGCCTCATCACGGCGGGCTCCAGCCCGTCGATCGACTTCACCATCACCAAGGACGTGAGCGGCAACCTGTTGCTGACGCCGGTGCGCGCCGCCGCGTCGGTGCGGCTCTTCGCCGCGGGCCCGATCACCGATCTCACCGACATCGACATCGCGCCGGTGAGCGGGTACGCGCGCATCCCACTCATCGCGCAGCCCGGCCGCGGCTACGTCTTCGAGATGAACGAGCAGACCGCGCCGCCCAACCTGCTCCGCTACGGCGCGATCCGCGTGACGGCGCTGGGGCCGGACTACGTGGTATTCGACTGGTCGTACCAGACCGATGCCGGGAATCCGGAGCTGTTGCGGGTGATTCGGTAACCAGAAGGGGAGACAGGGGAGACAAGGGAGACAAGGGAGAAAGGGCGGGGAAGGCAGGGCCCTGTCTCCCCTGTCTCCCTTGTCTCCCCTGTCTCCCCTGTCTCCCTTGTCTCCCCCGTCTCCCCTTCTTCCCAGTCTCCCCCTCTCCCACGTAGCTTTTCCGCATGACCACTTCCGCTGCACCGCACGTGGTGCGCGCCCCGCGCGGAGCTGGGTTGTCGTGTCGCGGCTGGGTGCAGGAAGCCGCCTTGCGGATGCTCATGAACAACCTCGATCCCGAGGTGGCCGAGCGTCCCGAGGATCTCGTGGTTTACGGCGGTACCGGCCGCGCGGCGCGCTCGTGGGAGGCCTACGAGGCGATCGTGCGCACCCTGCGGACGCTGGCCGACGACGACACGCTGCTGGTGCAGAGCGGCAAGCCGGTCGGTGTCTTCCGCACCCACCCCGACGCCCCGCGGGTCCTGATCGCCAACAGCAATCTCGTCGGGCGCTGGGCCACCTGGGATGTGTTCCGCGATCTCGAGCGCAAGGGTCTCACGATGTACGGCCAGATGACGGCCGGCTCGTGGATCTACATCGGCACGCAGGGGATCCTCCAGGGCACTTACGAGACCTTCGGCGCACTCGCGCGGCAGCACTTCGGTGGCTCGCTGCGAGGGCGGCTCGTCGTGACCGGCGGCCTGGGCGGCATGGGTGGCGCCCAGCCGCTCGCGGCGACGATGAATGACGGGGTGATCCTCTGCATCGAGGTGGACCCCGCGCGCATCCGGCGCCGCATCGAGACCCGCTACGTGGACCGCGACACCGCGTCGCTCGACGAGGCGCTGCGCTGGTGCGACGAGGCCCGGCGGAAGGGGACGCGGCTCAGCGTCGCGCTGCTCGGCAACTGCGCCGAGGTGCTGCCCGAGCTGGCCCGGCGGGGCGTCGTGCCCGACGTGCTGACCGACCAGACCTCGGCGCACGACCCCCTGGGCGGCTACATCCCGGCCGGCTACGACGTGGAGGCCGCGGCGCAGCTGCGCGCGCGCGACCCGAAGGACTACGTGCGGCGCGCGATGCAGTCGATGGCGATCCACGTTCGCGCCATGCTCGACCTGATGCGGCGGGGCGCGGTCACCTTCGACTACGGCAACAACCTGCGCACCCAGGCGCTCGACGCCGGGGTCAGCGACGCCTTCGCCTATCCGGGCTTCGTCCCCGCCTACGTGCGGCCGCTCTTCTGCGAGGGCAAGGGCCCGTTCCGCTGGGTGCCGTTGAGCGGCGACCCCCAGGACCTGGCCCGCACCGACCGGCTGGTGCTCGAGCTCTTCCCCGACAACGCGCATCTACGCCGGTGGATCGCGCTGGCCCGGGAGCGCGTCGCGTTTCAGGGCCTGCCGGCCCGGATCTGCTGGCTGGGGCAGGGCGAGCGCGCCGCGTTCGGCGCGCGCCTCAACGACCTGGTCGCGAAGGGTGAGCTCCAGGCGCCCGTGGTCATCGGGCGCGACCATCTCGACACCGGCTCGGTCGCGTCGCCCTTCCGCGAGACCGAGGCGATGCTGGACGGCAGCGACGCGATCGCCGACTGGCCGATCCTCAACGCCATGCTGAACGTGGCCAGTGGGGCGTCGTGGGTCAGCTTCCATCACGGCGGCGGCGTCGGGATCGGTAATTCCCTGCATGCGGGGCAGGTGATCGTCGCCGACGGCACTCCCGCGGCGGCCAAGCGGCTCGAGCGCGTCCTGACCAACGATCCCGGCATCGGCGTGGCGCGTCATGCCGACGCCGGCTACGACCTCGCCCTGGACACCGCGGCCCGCTCCGGCATCCGGCTGCCGATGCAGGAGAGCTGATGCGCCGCGCCTTCGTCAATGCCTCGGCTGTCGTCTGCGGGCCCGCCACCGGCGGGCCCGTGCGACATCCGACGATCGATCACCTGGGGATCCGCACCGGGGTCGGCGTCGGGATCGAAGACGGCAAGGTCGGCTTGATCGCGAGTGACGACGATCTGCGCGAGTGGGTGGGACAGCGGGACGGCGGCACGGCGGGACGGGAAAGTGTCCGTCCCCCCGTCCCCCCGTCCCCCGGTCCCCCGATTCTCGACTGCGACGGCCGCCTCATCACCCCCGGGTTAGTGGATGCGCACACCCATGCGGTGTTCGGTCGGCCGAGGCTCGAGGACCAGGCGCGCCGGGCGCGCGGCGAGGACTACAAGGCCATCGCGGCGGCGGGTGGCGGCATCCTGTCGAGCGTCGCGGACTTCCGGTCCCGCGGCGAGGACGAGCTGGTCCGGCTCACCACGAACCGGTTGGCGCAGGTGGCCGCCCTGGGCAGCACCACCATCGAGGTGAAGTCGGGCTACGGCCTGGCGCTGGAGCACGAGCTCAAGGCGTTGCGCGTTATCCGCCGCGTCGCCGAGGCGCTGCCGGTCACGCTGGTCCCCACTTTTCTCGGTGCCCACGAGGTGCCCGCCGAGTTTCGAACGCGGCGTGACGCGTACGTGCGGCTGGTCGTCGAGGAGATGCTGCCCGTCGTGGCACGGGAGGGCCTGGCGCGGTTCTGCGACATCTTCTGCGAGCCCGGCGTCTTCGCCCTTGATGAAAGCGAGACGGTGCTGGCCGCCGCGAAGGCCGTCGGCCTGCGTACCAAGCTCCATGCCGACGAGCTCGACTCCGCCGGGGGTGCCGAGCTGGCCGCCCGGCTCGGTGCCGCCTCGGCCGACCACCTGGGAGCCGTGTCGGCGCGGGGCGTCGACGCGCTCGCCGCCAGCGAGACGGTCGCCGTGCTGCTGCCGGGCACGCTCACCTTCCTCGGGAAATCGAAGCAGGCCCCGGCCCGCGCCCTCCTCGAGGCGGGCGCGGTGGTCGCGCTGGCCACCGACTTCAATCCCGGGAGCTCGCCCACCGGCAATCTGCCCCTGATCCTGGCCCTCGCGGTGAGCCAGGCACGTATGCAGCCCGCCGAGGCCTTCATCGCCGCCACCGTCAACGGCGCCTGTGCGGCGGGCGAGGGGGCGAGCCGGGGCCGCCTCGTCGCCGGCGGACCGGCCGACCTGGCCATCTGGAACTGCCGTGACGTCCGTGAGCTATCGTATTGGTACGGAATGCCCTTGGCCTGGCAGGTCTACGCGGCGGGTCGTCCTTGTCATGGGCTGAGCGGGGGCATATCTTCCGCCGGTTCGGGCGCCGAACCGCTCTCGCCGCGTATCTCCTAGCATTCTGGGCGCATGGCCAATCTCGACAAGTACAAAGACGCCGCTCGGAAGCACGAGCTGAAGGAGCAGTGGCCCAAGGCCATCGAAGTCCTCGTGAAGGCCGTCGAGGAATTCGAGAAGTCCCCCGAAAACGACGCCGACCTGGCGCTCTATAATCGGGTCGGTGACCTGTACACCAAGGTCAACGACACGACGAACGCGATCCAGTACTACGAGCGCGCCGTCGACAAGTACAGCGAGTCGGGCCAGGTCAACCCCGCCATCGCCGTCTGTAACAAGGTGCTCCGCCTCAGCCCGGGCCGCGCCGCCGTCTACCTCAAGCTCGGCATGCTCTTCGCGAAGAAGGGCTTCGCCGCGGAGGCCAAGCAGAACCTCCTCGAGTACGCCGACCGCATGCAGAAGGCGGGGCAGATCGAGGAGGCGTTCAAGGCGCTGAAGAAGTTCGCTGAGATGACACCGGGCCAGCAGGACGAGATCTGGGCGGTCCTGGCGCAGCAGGCCCGTGCCCAGGCCAAGACGCCCGATGCCAAGGAGCAGGTCGAGAAGCTGCTCGCCGAGTTCGAGGCGAAAGACAAGGCCGCGAGTCATCGCAAGAGCCGGATGAGCCGGAGCATGGTCACCGGCGAAGAGATTCCCGAGGAGCACGTTCCGAAGAAGGGCGAGCTCATCTTCCTCGACATCGACGACGTGCCGACGCCGGGTCGCAAGAGTGGCGCCCGGGCGCGGCACAGCGCAGCACACGCGGCGCCCCCCCCGCCGCCGCCGCCGCCCCCGCCGCCGCCTCCGCCGCCCCCGATGCTCGAGGTCGAGACCACGTCGCTGGAGGAGGTGGAGGCTCCGGAGCCCGTAGCCCCGGTACAGCCCCCCCGGCGCAGCTCCGGGAAGAGGCCGGCACCCGCGGACCTGCCGATGCTCGACATCGAAACGACTTCGCTTGCCGAGCCTCCGGCCCGCGAGTCCGGGGGCGGTGCCCTCGACATCGAGCCCACGGCAATGGGCGCGGACAGCGCCGCGCTGGGTCTCGAGCCCACGTCGCTGGGGATGGAGCCCACCTCGATGGGCGCCGATACGGCGCCGCCCCGGGCCGAGCCGGCCAGGCCGGAGGAGCCGCCGGCGGCAGCCGACCTGCCGATGCTCGACACCGGGTTCGACCTCGCCGGGGCGGAGCCCGCGGCGGCCCGAACCTCGGAACCCCGTGCTTCCACGCCCCGCGCGAAGCCCGTTGAGGAGCCCGCCGAGGAACCGCTTGCCGGCCTGCCCCTGATGGACATGGGGGCCGGCGCCGAGGCCGAGCCGGCCGCGGAGCTGATATCCGAGCCGCCGAGCGCCGGAGCGGCGGCCACCGAATGGCCGCCGGAAGAGATCATCGCGCCCATCGAGCCCACGGAGATGGCGCCGGAGGAAGTCGCCGCGGCCGAGTCGGCGGCGGCGCAAAAGCTCGAGTTCCTCGACCTCGGCGACGTCGCCGCCCCGGCCGCGCCGAGTCTCAAGGAGCTGGAGGCGCGCGTCGCCGGCAACCCCGAGGACTGGGAAGGGCACCGCCTGCTGGGCGAAGCGCTCATGGAGAAGGGCGAGCGCGAGCGCGGCCTGGCCGAGCTGGACGCGTCGCTCGCCGGCTACGACGGCGCCGAAGATCTCACGTCGGCGTCGGCGCTGGTGGATGAGATCCTGCGCCTCGACTCGAACAGCGTCCGGCACCAGCAGAAGCGGGTCGAGCTCGCGTATCGCTCGGGCGACCGGGCCCGCCTGGTCGACGCCTACGTCGAGCTGGCCGACGCCCTGCTGCGCTCCAACGAGCCCGACAAGTCCATCGCCGTCTACCAGCGTGTCCTCGAGCACGACCCCGACAACTTCCGGGCGCAGTCGGCGCTCGAGACCATTGCCCCGGCCGCGCCCCCCGCGTCCGCGTCGAAGACCGCGGCCAAGAGCGCGCCTCCCCCCAAGGGTGACTACGTGGACCTCGGTGCCTTCCTCCTCGACGAGGAAGCGCCGAAGGAGCTGCGGATGCGCATCGAGGACGAGGAGCCGACGGGCGACGAGCAGAAGGACTTCCAGCAGATGCTGTCGGTGTTCAAGAAGGGAATCGACGCCAATGTGGCGGAGGAGGATTTCCAGAGTCACTACGATCTGGGCGTCGCCTACAAGGAGATGGGCCTCCTCGACGAGGCGATCTCGGAGTTTCAGAAGGCGCTGCGCGGCGTCGACGGCAAGCTGAAGTCGTCGGAGGCGCTGGGGCTCTGCTTCTTCGAGAAGGGCCAGTTCGCGGTAGCCGAGACGATCCTCCGGCGCGGCCTCGACGCCCCGGCCCACGGCGACGCCGAACGGGTCGGGCTGCTCTACTGGTTGGGCCGCGCGCTCGAGGAGCAGGGGAAGGGTCGCGAGGCGTACGAGGCCTACAACCGGGTGACCGGCGTGGACATCAACTTCGCCGACGTGAACCAGCGCCTGCAGTCGCTCGCCAAGGCGGGGGCCCAGTGACGTTCCAGACGGCGGGCGTCACCCTCGCCGACGTGCAACGCCCGGTCATCGGCCAGCTCGATGCCGTCACCGGGGCATTGCACGACATCGTGGCGGCCGATTTCCCGCTCATCCAGGAGGTCAACGGGCATCTCCTCCAGATGAAGGGGAAGATGTTCCGGCCGACGCTGCTCCTGCTGGCCAACGCCGCGTCGGGTGTCGCCGATCCGCGCATCATCCGGTTTGGGGCGGTCATCGAGTTGATCCACCTTGCGACGCTGGTGCACGACGATTCGGTGGACCACTCGGCGCTCCGGCGCGGCATGCCCACGGTGAACGCCCTCTTCAGCCACCAGATCTCGGTGATCATGGGCGACTACCTGTACTCGCGTGCCATCATCGAGCTGGTGCGCCTCGACGACCTCGAGCCGCTGCGCGTGCTGTCGCGGGCGACCAACGAGATGACCGTCGGTGAGATGCGGCAGCTGGCGCAGTACGACGCGCTCTCCTTCCGTGAGGCCGACTACGAGGTCACGATCCGCTCCAAGACCGCCACCCTGCTGGCCGCCGCGTGCGAGAGTGGTGCGCTGCGCGCCGCGCCCGCGATGCGGGCCGGACTCCGGGCCTACGGCGACGCCCTCGGCATGGCGTTCCAGATCACCGACGACCTCCTCGACTACATCGGTGCCGAGACCGTCACCGGCAAGCCGACCGGCCTGGACCTGAAGGAGCACAAGGTCACGCTGCCGCTGATCGCGTCGCTGTCTTCCCTGACCTCCGACGAGCGCGAGGCGGTGCGGCGGCTCTTCGCCACGCCGGTGCCCGCCGACGACCAGGTCGCGCACGTCGTGTCGCTGGTCGAGCGCTACGGCGGCCTCACCTACGCGCGCGAGCGGGCCAGCCACTACGCGCAGCAGGCCGAAGCGGCGCTCGATGCGCTGCCCGCCTCGGAGGCGCGCGACGCGCTCCAGGGCGCGATTACCTACGCCGTCGAGCGGCGGCGCTGAAACCGGTGTCCAACGTCCCGCGACGCCCCCTCTTCTATCTCGCCGTTCTCTCCTCGGGGTTCGTGCTGGGTGGCTTCCTGCATGCGTTCCTGCGCCGGATCCTCCCCGATGGGGCGCCCAAGGAAGTGCTCACCTTCGCCGTGACGCCGCAGATCGGGCCGCTGAGCCTCGACCTCCTGGTGCTGTCCTTCACGATCGGCCCCGTCGTGATCACGGTCTCCGTCATGGCCGTGGTCGGGGTGGTATTGGCGTATTTGCTGGCAAGGTCGCTATTTTGAGCCTTGAGCTTTCGGCTTTCTCAAGGGAGTCACCATGTTCGGCAATCTAGGCTTCTCCGAGATTCTGCTCCTGATGGTCATCTTCCTCCTGGTTTTCGGCGCCAAGCGGTTGCCCGAAATCGGATCGGCGATGGGGAAGGGGATCCGGGAGTTCAAGAAGAGCATGCGCGAAGTGACCGACGAGATCGACCGGCCGGTCACGCCGACGCCGGTCGAGCCGCGGCGACTGCCGTCGACCGAGGACAAGCAGCGCCTGAGCTGAGAGAAGCAGACGCGAGACGGCAGGACCAGAGACGATTCGGAAGCGAAAGGCGGGGCTCGAGTGGAGCCCCGCCTTTTGTCGTCTCTCAGTCTCCCGTCTCTGGTCTTCGGTCTGGCCGCCTGGTGTCTATTTCGCCGCCGCTTCCCGCGCCGTCGGCCGCAGCACTTCCGCCCGACGGTCCTTCACCTTGGCCGCGCGGTGCAGCGACTCGACGTATGACTGCACCCGCAGCTGGCGTGCGGCGCGGATGATCTGCCCGCGCTGCTGGTCCTTCTGGGCGAGCCAGGCCGACGAGTCGGCCGGAATCATCCGCACGGGCTGAAGGAAGAGAAACGCCTCGTCGTTGTGCAGGAGCGGCGAGCGCTCGCCGACCCGCAGGCGGAAGGCGTCGCCTACGGCCGCGGTGGCGATTCCCAGCACGGGCCAGGTGCTGGTCCGCGTGGCCGGACCCAGCGTCGTGACGATCACACCGAGGCCGCCCGCCACCTGCTCCATCGTCTGGCCCGCGGAGAGCCGATGCTCAGCCTCGTGCGCGAGCGCCTCGGCGGCGGCCCGCTTGCGCTCCTGCTGCGCCGCGACGCGCAGCTGGTCCTTCACCTCGGCCAGAGCCGGCACGCCGGCCGCGTAGACGCTGTCGAGGCGGAACACATAGAAGGCGCCGCTGGTCTCGATGACCTGGCTCGTCTCGCCCGGATGCGCCTCGAAGGCCAAGACGCCGACGTCCGGGATGCGGTAGCGCCCCAGCACGAACGGAACGCCCTGGTACATCAGCGGCGGGTGCTCGATCGAGAGGTCCAGCTTGTGCGCGGCCGAGTCGAGGGCCGTCCGGTCGGTCTGGTCGGCCGCGAGGCGGTCGAGCGAGTCCGCCTTGGCCTCGAGCGAGTCGAGTCGCGCGCCGATGCGCCCGTACGGGAAGAGAATGTGCCGCGCCGTCGCACTGTCGGCGGTGCGCTTCTCGACCTTGATGAGGTGGATCCCGAACTGGGTGAAGACCGGCTCCGAGACGGTGCCCACGGGGATCGTAAAGGCCGCCCGCTCGAAGGCCGGATCCATGGCGCCCCGCGGGAACGTGCCCAGCGAGCCGCCCTGCCGGGCCGATGCCGAATCGGCCGATTCGGTGCGCGCCATGGTGGCGAAGTCGGCGCCGTGGACGAGCGAATCGCGAATGGCGCGGGCATGCTGGATCAGCTGGACCGAGTCCACGGGGCCGGGACGCCTGGATATGGCGATGAACGACAGGCGGGCCCGCGCGGGCTGCCGGAAGTCGTTGCGGTGTGCGTCGAAGTACCGCTGGAGCTCGGCGTCGGTGGCCACCGCCTGCGTGTCGGGCATCGCGGAGGGCCGGATGATCAGCGCGCGGAGGACCAGGCTGTCGTGCGTGTCTTTCCAGATCATCCAGAGCTTCGCGTCGGGAACATAGATGTCCGACGTGACCTCCTGGAGCAGCTTGTAGCGCGGAAGCTCTTCGCGGTAGCGGGCCTCCATCGTGAGCAGGTACTGCCGCGTGTTGGCGTTCGAGCTGCTGAGGAATCGCTCATACTTGGCCGGGTCGAACTGGCCGTTCGTCTGGAAGTCGGGGGCCTGGAGGATCTCCTGGGGCGGAGCGCGGCGCACCGCGTCGACGATCTCGCGGTCAGTTACCACGATGCCGCGCAGCCGGTACTCCTCCTTCAGCAACTCGGCCTGGACCAGGCTGTTGAAGGCCTGGTTCTCGATGTCGCGGACTTCCTCCCTCGAGAAGCTCACCCCGGGGTTCTGCGCGCGGTACTGCTCGTACGCGCCCCGGTACGCTTCCATGTAGACCGGGTAGCGGATGACTGTGCCATTGACCGACCCGACGTCCTGCCTGCCCGTGTTGCTGCGGCCGGTGACCCCCATGCCGACGTCGAAAACGAGCCATCCCACGAACGCAATCGCGAGGACGACCATGACGATCTTCGTCTTCTCGCGCATCGTGCTGAGCATCTGTCTGCACTCCCCGATCCGGTGGCTTTCCACATCCTGGAAGGGGGCTAAATCTAGGCGCGACAACGCTCAAAGCCAACCGGCCGACGGGCTTCGCCGTTGACACGATCGCCCGGCGAGACGTATACTCGCGTGTCCCATAGCTTTGGGCGATTTGCGTCACCCACGGGAGCCCGCTTGGCTGCTCTGAGCGAAATCGAGAAACTGGAAGCCCGCTGGGCCGAGAATCCCGACGGCCGCTACTTCGCGCCCCTTGCCGACGCATACCGCAAGGCGGGTCGCGTCGACGACGCGATCCAGGTGGTCACCCAGGGGCTGGTCAAGCACCCCGACTACCTCTCGGCCCATATCGTCCTGGGCCGCTGCTTCCTGGAACGGAAGGACGACGTCGGGGCCGGCGGCGCCTTCGAGAAGGTGCTGAGCCTCGACGGCGAGAACATCATCGCCCTCAAGAGCTTGGCCGAGATCTCCGAGAGGGCTGGGGCAGTTACCGACGCCCGGCGCTGGCTCCAGCGGCTGCTGACCATCGACGCCATGAACGCCGAGGCGGCGGAAGACCTGGTCAGGCTGGGCGGTCCGCTTGACGACGGCGCGCCGGCAGCCGCGGAGGCCGAGCCGGCCGAGGCCGAAGATATCGCGCGCATTTCGTTCGCCGACATCGCGCCGGAGCCTGCGGCGCCGGAGCCTATGGCGCCGGAGCCCGTGGCGCTGGAGCCCGAGCCCGCGGTCGAGCGCAAGAGCGAGACCACCAGGGCCGTCCCGGCCGTCGCCTACATTCCCCCGGAAGTACCCAAGACCCTCGAGCACCCGGTCGTCACCCCCGACTTGATCCGGCTGGCCAACGAGCCGACCCTGGGGCTGATGCCGGCGGTACCGCCACCCGATGCCGCTGCCAGCGCCCCAACCGAGCGCGCCCCGGCCCTGGATGTCGAATCGACCTCCTTCACGCCTCCGCCGCCCGGGGAAGCCCCTTCCGCGCCCTCCCCGGACTTCGTGCCGTTCGACGACCAGCTCCAGTGGGGTGCGGGCGAGCGCCAGAGCCAGGCCATTCACGCCGAAGACATCGTCGAGGCCGAGTCCCACCACGAGGCGACGGCCTCGGCGATCGACTTCCTAGGTGGCGCGCCGGCGATGAAGGGCACGCCACAGGATGACGTCGGCGGGGAGCCCGAGGCCGAGCCGATGATGCTCGAACCGGCGCTCCCCGCCGGGCAGCAGGCCGCCCCTTCGACCTGGGACTCGGCTCCGGAGATTCCGGAGCTCGACCTGGCGGTCGAGAGTGGTGTGTCTTCGCCCCCGCCGGAAGCGGTTGCGGCGTCGGCGGCTACCCGGTCCGACGACGACCGCCCGTCGGGCGAGCTCCGGCTCATCATGCCCGAGGACGTGACGCCGGCCGAGGAGTTCCGCCGGCCGTCCTCGAAGCAGGTCCAGATGGTGTCGCCCGAGCCCGCCGAGACCGCGGTCAGCGCGGGTGCGGAGCTCATGGTTACCGAGACCATGGGGGACCTCTACCTCAGACAGGGCTTCAAGGACCAGGCCGCCGAGGTCTATCGCAGGTTGCTGAGCGCGAGACCGGGAGAGCCCGGGCTTCAAGCCAAGCTGGCCGCCATCGAGTCGCCGCCGGCCTTCAGCGCCTCGGCGCTTGGGGCCGAGGCCGTCGGCGCCTGGCTTCGCCGGATCGCGAAGGCGCAGCTGCCGACCCCGGCGGCCACGCCGCCGCCGGCGGCGCCCGAGGTCGGCCCCACGCCGATGGAGCAGGCCTTCGCCGCCAGCGAGCCGGAGCCGGTGCCTGTGCCGTCTGCAGCACTCGAACCTGCGGCCGTCGCGGCCGAGCCTGCGGCGGAAGGCAGCCCGGCCCGCCCAGCGACCGACCCGTACTCGCTCGACCGGATCTTCGGTGGGCCCGGCGGAACGCCGGCTCCCGCGCCGGCCGCCCCCCCGCCGGCAGCGGCCCACACCCTGGGCGCGTCGTTCGACGAGTTCTTCGGCAGCGCGCCCAAGCAGGAAACGGCCCGCCCCAAGGAGAGCGGCGGTGGCGAGCGCCCGTCCGAGGACGACCTCAGCGCCTTCAACGCCTGGCTCCACGGCCTCAAGCGCTAGGTGGATATCGCCGTGATCAACGGCCCGAACCTCAACCTTCTGGGGGTTCGGGAGCCGGAGCGCTACGGCACCACCACGCTGGTCGAGATCGAGCGACGGGTCGGCGCGCGCGCCGGCCAGCTGGGCGTGGCGATCTCGACGTGGGTCCAGTCGAACCACGAAGGCGTGCTGGTCGACGCCATCCAGGGGCTGCGGGGCAATGCCGATGGCGCGCTGGTCAACGCCGCGGCGTTCACCCATACCTCGCTCGCGCTGCGCGACGCGCTGCTGGCGGCCGCCGTGCCGTTCGTCGAGGTCCACCTGACCAACGTCTTCGCCCGCGAGGAGCAGCGGAGGCACTCCTTGCTCGCCGATCTGGCGATCGGCGTGGTCGCCGGCTTCGGTGTCGACTCCTACCTGCTGGGCCTCGAGGCCCTGGTGGCCGCCGTCGGGAAACGGGCGCTCCAGGCTGAGGGGCGCGGGGGTTGACCGACCGGCGTCCCGAGCGGCTGGCCGCGCTGCGCCTCGCTCTCGCGCCGGCCGGCCTGGATGCCCTGGTGGTCTCCTCGATTCCCAACATCCGCTACCTCACCGGTTTCTCGGGCAGCAGCGCCCTGGTGATGGTGACGGCGGGTGCGGCGCTCTTCATCTCCGATTCGCGCTACCGGGTCCAGTCGCAGGAGGAAGTCGGAGGGCTGGCGCGCATCGTCATCGACAGCAACGGGTTCTGGGAACGGCTCTTCAAACTGCTCCCCGAGTATCCGGAGCTGACCCGCGTCGGCTACGAGGCCGACCACCTCACGGCGCGCGAGGCGGAACGGTTGGCGGCCCCCGACCGGCCCTGGCGGTTCCAGGGCACCACCGACCTGGTCGAGTCGTTGCGTGCGGTGAAGGCGCCTGAAGAGATCGCGGCGATCCGGCGCGCGGGCACCGTCGCCACGGCGGCGCTGGCCGAAGCGGCGCTCCAGGTCCACGCGGGGCAGAGCGAGCTCGAGGTGGCCGCGATCCTCGAGGGGGCGCTGCGGCGGCGGGGTAGCGAGTGGTTCGCGTTCCCCACCATCGTCGCCTCGGGCCCCCGCTCGGCGCTGCCCCACGCCCGCACCAGCCACCGGGTGATCGAGCCCGGCGATCTGCTATTGCTGGACTTCGGCGCCGTGGTGGACGGCTACTGCTCGGACGTCACCCGTACCTTCGTGGTCGGTGCGGAGGCGACGCCCCGGCAGGCCGAGATCCACGGGCTGGTACAGCGGGCCCAGCGGGCGGCCCTCGAGGGGCTGCACGCCGGCCTCACCGGGCGGGAAGGGGACGCGCTGGCCCGCGAGATCATCGCGGCGGCGGGCCACGGCGAGGACTTCGGTCATTCGCTCGGCCACGGGCTGGGGCTCGAGGTTCATGAGGGGCCGCGGCTCGCCAAGGCGGCTTCGCAGGCGCTGCCCGTGGCGGCGGTAGTCACGGTCGAGCCGGGCATCTATCTTGAGGGCTGGGGTGGCGTAAGGATCGAGGACGACGTCGCGCTCCGGCCGGACGGTGCGGACCTGCTGACCGAATACGCGCGGGAGCTGGTGAGACTCGGCTGAAAGCTCAAGGCTTAAGGCTGAAGGCTGAAGGCTGAATGGCCTCGTCTTGTTCAGCCTTGGGCCTTCAGCCTTGAGCCCCTTTTGAGGATTCGAATGGCAAAGAAACCCCCGAAAACGTCCCCGAAGCCGGCCACGACAGCGGCCTCCGGTGACCTCGGCGTCCTCAAGGAGCTGGTAGCGCTCCTCGACTCCTCGTCGGTCACGAGCATCAAGCTCGCCCGGGGTGAGGTCATCTACGAGGTAAGCCGGGTTCCGATGCCCACGTTCGCCTCGCTGCCGCCGGCACCGGCGACGTACCATGCGCCGGCCGCTGCGGCGCTGGTTGCGGGCGGCGTGGCGCCGGACAAGCCGGCCAGCAATCTCACCGAGATCAAGTCGCCCATGGTGGGGACCTACTACCGTGCGCCGGAGCCGGGCGCCGACCCGTACGTGAAGGTCGGCAGCCGGGTGACGCCTGGCCAGACGCTGTGCATCATCGAGGCGATGAAGATCATGAACGAAATCGAGTCCGAAGTGAGCGGGACGATCCGCGAGCTGGCCGTCGAGGACGCCTCGCCGGTCGAGTTCGGCCAGGTCCTCTTCCGGGTGGAACCCAATGTCTGATCCCACTGCCGCCGCGTCGGCGCCGACTGCCGGGTCTCCGCCGGCACCCAAGACTTCCGCCGCGTTCTTCCAGAAGGCCATCAAGTTGATGGTGGACAAGAAGGGCTCGGACCTGCTCCTCAAGGTCGGCCGTGCCCCCACGGTCCGCGTCGCGGGCGATCTCGAGTCGCTGGACCTGCCCCCGCTGACGCCGCAGGATCTGAAGGCGCTGGCCGAGCAGATCATGCAGCCACGCCAGCTCAAGGAGTTCATGGAGACCAAGGAGGCCGACTTCGCCATCGGCGTGCCGGGCGTGGGCCGGTTCCGGGTCAACATCTACTGGCAGCGCGGCACCCTGGCGTTCGCCTTCCGGGTCATCCCCTACGAGGTGAAGACGATCGAGGAGCTGCGGCTCCCCAAGGTGCTCGAGGAAATCTCGGTGAAGCCGCGCGGCCTGGTGCTGGTGACCGGCGTAACCGGCTCGGGGAAGTCCACGGCGCTCGCGGCCATGGTCAACCACATCAACACGACGCGCCGCGTCAACATCATCACCATCGAGGACCCGATCGAGTTCCTCCACCGGGACATCAGCTCGATCGTGAACCAGCGCGAGGTCGGCGCCGACACCCTCAGCTTCCACGGCGCCCTCAAGCACATCCTGCGGCAGAACCCCGACGTGATCCTGATCGGCGAGATCCGCGACATGGAAACGCTGGACGTCGCGCTCAAGGCGGCCGACACCGGCCACCTGGTCTTCGCGACGCTCCACACCACCGACGCCACGCAGACCATCAACCGCGTGATCAGCTTCTATCCGCCGCACCAGCACGAGGAGATCCGGCACCTGCTCTCGACGGCGCTCCAGGCCGTGGTCTCGCTGCGCCTGCCGCCCAAGGCCGACGGCTCCGGCCGCGTGCCGGCGTGCGAGGTGCTGATCAACACCGCCGCGGTGCGCGACAACATCCGCGACGTGAAGGCATCGCTCAACATCCCCGACCTGATCAAGGAAGGCACCGTCCAGTACGGGATGCAGAGCTTCGACCAGTCGCTGATGCGCTGGTACACCCTGGGCGAAATCTCGCTCGAGACGGCGCTCTTCTTCTGCTCAAACCCGACCGAGTTCTCGCTCCAGGTCCAGGGTATCGCGGGCTCCTCCGACCGCACCTTCGAGGGCTTCCAGGGCAAGAAGGACGCGCCGGTGGGCGGCTCGAGCGGCGAGAGTCTCAAGACCAAGGGGGCGTTCGATCCGACGCGCACGGCCGACACGCCCGAGGGGCGTGCCGCGGCGGCGGCGGCGAAGGCGGCGGGTCCGCGGGCGAGCGGATCCGGCCAGGGATCGGGAACCGACATGGGCGTCAGCCGCGACCCGTTCCAGCGCTAGCGGATGTTCAAGAAGGTCCTCATCGCCAACCGGGGCGAGATCGCGCTACGCGTGATCCGCGCGTGCCGCGAGCTGGGCGTCGCGACGGTGGCGGTGTACAGCGAGGCCGACCGCGAATCGCTCCACGTCCGCTTCGCCGACGACGACGTGTGCATCGGCCCGGCGCCCGCGCGCGACAGCTACCTGCGGATTCCGCAGATCATCGCGGCGGCCGAGATCACCGGCGCCGACGCGATCCATCCCGGCTACGGCTTCCTGTCGGAACGCGCCGAGTTCGCCGAGATCGTGGCGGCCTCCAACATCACCTTCATCGGCCCGACGCCGGAGCAGATCCGGCAGATGGGCGACAAGGCCCAGGCCAAGAAGCTGGCGCAGGAGGCCAACGTCCCGACGGTGCCCGGCTCGCCGGGCCCCGTCGCCGATGCCGAGGAGGGCCTGGGCATCGCCCAGGAGATCGGGTTCCCGGTGATCATCAAGGCGGCGGCCGGCGGGGGCGGCAAGGGGATGCGGGTCGCCACCGAGGCCGAGGACTTCGCCCGCCACTTCCAGCTCGCCAAGAGCGAAGCCCTCGCGGCGTTCGGCAACGACGCCGTCTACATCGAGAAGTACCTGGGACGGCCGCGGCATGTCGAGATCCAGCTCATGGGCGACCGCCACGGCCGCGTCGAACACCTCAACGAGCGCGACTGCTCGGTCCAGCGGCGGCACCAGAAGCTCATCGAGGAGGCGCCTTCGCCCGGCCTGCGGCAGGAGACGCGCGAGGCGATGGGGAAGGCCGCCGTCACGCTCGCCAAGAACATCGCCTACGTGGGTGCGGGAACCGTCGAGTTTCTGCTGGACGAGGACGACTCGTTCTACTTCATGGAGATGAACACGCGCATCCAGGTCGAGCACCCGGTGACGGAGATGTGCACCGGGGTGGACCTGGTGAAGGAGCAGATCCGCGTCGCCGCGGGCGAAAAGCTCTCCTTCCCGCGCGGCGGCGTGAAGGCGCGGGGCCACGCCATCGAGTGCCGGGTGAACGCGGAGGACCCCGCGCGCAACTTCCAGCCCTCCCCGGGCCGGATCACGGCCTACCATCCGCCGGGCGGGCCGGGCGTGCGGGTGGACACCCACATCTATGCCGGCTACACCGTGCCGCCCTACTACGATTCGCTGCTGGCCAAGGTGATCGTCCACGGCAACGACCGCGCCGAAGCGCTGGCCCGGATGCACCAGGCGCTCGAGGGGTTCATCATCGAGGGCGTTACCACCACGATTCCCTTCCTGGGGCGGGTGATCATGGACCCGCTGTTCCAGGCGGGGCACGTGGATACCAAGTTCCTCGAGCGCGAGGTCCAGCTGCTGCAGGCCCCTGCGTGAGGATCGATGTGTTCTTCAGTCCGGTCGGCATCGGCCTGCCGGACGTGCAGGGCAAGAGCGTGGTGGTCATCGACGTCCTGCGGGCGACCACGACCATCGCCGTCGCGCTGCACCACGGCGCGAAGGCGGTGCTCCCGGCGGCCTCCACCGAGGAGGCGCTGCGCCTGGCGCAGAACCTGGAGCGGGACGACGTGCTGCTCGCGGGGGAGCGGAAGTCGGTGCGTATCCCCGGCTTCGCGCTGGGCAACTCCCCGCTGGAGTTCACGCCCGAGGCCGTCCAGGGCAAGACCGTGGTCCTCACCACCACCAACGGCACGGGCGCGCTCATCGCGGTGCAGGGCGCGCGCGAGGTCATCGTGGCCGCGGCCGTCAATTTCAGCGCCGTCGTCGCCCGGTGCCGGGCGATCCTCGAGCAGCAGGGCGAGCTGATGCTGGTCTGCGCCGGGCGCGAGCGGCAGTTCGCGCTGGAAGACGCCTTCGCGGCCGGCCGCCTGACCAAGGTGCTGCTGCCCGAAGGCGGGCTGCGGCGCGTCGAGGTCAACGACGGGGCGCTGGCGTCGCTGGAGATCGCGCGGCACTATGGGGAGCGCTGGCTGCGTGCCCTGCGCGCCAGCTCGCACGGCCAGGAGCTGGCCAAGCTGGGGTTCCGCGACGATGTGCGCGCCTGCGCCGAGGAAGACACGCACCCGATCCTTCCTCTCTACGCGGATCGGAGGATCACCGGACATCGAGACCCGAACGCGGGATGAGCTGTGGGCCGTCGCGGCCCTGCTGGCGGGTGTCTTTCTCGCGGTCGCCGTGTTGCCGCTGCCCGTCTCCGTCACCGGCCCGGTCCCGGCCGCCATCGGCACCGGCCTGCGGTCCGCCTTCGGCGTCGGCGCCGCCTCGGTGCCCCTCGTCCCGCTCTTCTGGGCAGTCGCGTTGTTCGGGCACATGGAGCGGGTGACGCCCCGACGCGTCACCATCCTGCTCGCCGGCCTCGCGATCGCGATCCCCTTCACCCTCGCCGTCGTCTACCAGTACTCCGATCCGGCCGTACGATCCGACCTCGAGCGCGGCGTCATGTACGTCGACGTGCCGGCCCTGATCGGCCTGGTCGGGGCGTTCCTGGCGTTCAATCTCCGCTTCGTGGGCCCGGTCGGTGAAGCGCTGATCGCCATCGGCGCGTTCAGCGGGCTGACGATTTCGACGGTGGGGTGGAATCCACTGGGGCGGCTGCGGAAGGGCGCTGGACGGCTGGACGGCTCGACGGCTGGAGGGCCTGAAGAGTCTGCCGAACAGCCACCCGCGCTGGAGAGCGATCCGCCACCACTGGATGGGGAGCACGAAGCGCCAATGCCCGACGAGCCGTCAGGCCGTCAAGCCGTCCAGCCGTCCAGCCGTCCAAAGAAGCCGAAGCCGATCATCGCGCGGGTCATCGGCTCCATCGTCCCGGCCCTGGGCGGGGGCGCGGCCAAGGCCGAGGAGCTGCCGCCCCTGGACCTGCTCGATGAGGCCCGCGAGGAGATGGGGAGCTTCGAGGCCGAGCTGGACCGGGTGCAGCGCGTCCTCATCGAGACGCTCAAGCAGTTCCGGGTCGAGGCGCGCGCCGGCGGGCGTACCACGGGGCCGGTGGTCACCCAGTACGAGATCATCCCCGATGCCGGCGTCAAGGTGAACCGCATCTCGGCCCTGGCCGACGACCTCGCGCTGGCGATGAAGGCGCAGTCGATCCGCATCGTCGCCCCCATACCAGGGAAGGGGGCGGTGGGCATCGAGGTCCCGAATCCCAAGCGCAAGGACGTCGGGCTGCGCAAGATGCTGGAGTCGGACGCCTTCCAGAGCACGACGCACGAGCTGCCCATCATCCTGGGCGAGGACCTGGAGGGGCGCGCCATCGTCGCCGACCTGGCCAAGATGCCGCACCTGCTCATCGCCGGCGCGACCGGCTCGGGCAAGTCGGTCTGCATCAACGCGATCATCAGCTCCCTCGTCTACCACCACACCAAGGACCGGCTGCGGCTCCTGATGATCGACCCCAAGATGGTCGAGCTGGCCATCTACAAGGACCTGCCGCACCTGCGGCACGCCGTGGTGACCGACAACAAGGACGCCGCGAAGGTCTTCAAGTGGGCCGTCTGGGAGATGCAGGACCGCTACGAGCTGCTGCACGCGAACGCGGCGCGCAACATCATGGACTTCAACCGCAAGGTCGCCGCGGGTCAGCCGCTCAAGGATCCGAAGGGGGAGCCGTACACCGCCGGCCACGTTCCCTACATCGTGCTGGTGGTGGACGAGCTGGCCGACCTGATGATGACGGTCCAGAGCGAGATCGAAACGCCGCTGGCGCTGCTGGCCCAGAAGGCGCGCGCCATCGGCATCCACGTGGTGCTCGCGACGCAGCGGCCGTCGGTGAACGTCATCACCGGCCTCATCAAGGCCAACTTTCCCAGCCGCATCGCGTTCCGCGTCGCGGCGAAGGTCGACAGCCGCACCATCCTCGACCAGAACGGCGCCGAGGCGCTGCTGGGTTATGGCGACATGCTCTTTCTGCCGGCCGGCAAGAGCGATCCCCAGCGGGTGCAGGGCGCGTTCATCGCCACCGAGGAGACCGAGCGGCTGATGGCCTGGTACGAGGCGCAGCGGCAGGCGCGCATTGCCGCGCAGCGTGAGGAGGCGCCGGCCCCGGAGTCCGACATCATCATGGAGGCCAATCGGCGGACGGCGGAAGAATCAGGTGACGGAGGTGGTGGAGGCGACGGCAGTGACGGAGGGGATGCCGATCGCGACAAGCTGTTCCATGAGGCGGCGAAGATCTGCATCCAGAATGAGGGGGGGAGCACCTCACTCTTGCAGCGGCGCCTCAAGATCGGCTACGGCCGGGCGGCGCGCCTGATCGATCAGCTCGAGGACGCCGGCGTCCTGGGCCCCAGCGACGGGCCGCGCGGGCGCGATGTGTTGATGGGGTTGGAGGAGCTGGGGCGGTTCGGGGCCTGACAGTCGAGGATGGAGGATCAGCGGATGGAGAATGGCAGTGCGATGAAACGATGAGCGGCGCGTCGGCATGATTCTATCCTCCATCCTCCATCCTCTATCTTGTCCCGCGTGATCAAGACCGACCCCGAGACCTGGACCGACCAGCGCCACCGCGACGGCGAGGCCGCCGAGCGGCGGGCGGCGGATCTGCTGATCGAGAACGGCTATGCCGTCCTCGAGCAGCGCTATCGCTTCCACCGGCATGATGTCGACCTGGTGGCCCGGCGCGGCAACGTGGTCGCGTTCGTGGAGGTGAAGGCGCGCTGGACCCGTCGCTACGGCGCGGCCGTCGAGACCATCACGGCGAAGAAGCAGCGCGAGCTGGTGCGGGCGGCCTCGGCCTGGCTCCAGCGGCACGGCCGCTCGGGCGACGTGGCGCGCTTCGACGTGGTGGCGATCCAGGGCGGCAAGATCCAGTGGCTTCAGTCGGCGTTCCGTCCACTCTGGCGTTGACCGGCGCTTCGGTATATATTCGGGTCCGTTGTCGGCCGGTGGGTTCTCGGGAGTTCAACGGCCCCACTGCACATCGTAACCCGTTGACGATAAACCACTTGGCGTACATGCCGTCCCCACACTCCGCTTATCGAGGTCCTCATGGCTGACAATGACGAGCGCAGGAACGACGACCGCCGGAAGGCGCTGAATCTGGCCATCGCGCAGATCGAGAAAACCTGCGGCAAGGGTTCGATCATGCGGATGGGCTCGGAGCGGGCCCGGGTGAAGGTCGACGCGATCTCGACCGGCGCGATCAACCTCGACGCCGCGATCGGCATCGGGGGCATCCCCCGCAGCCGGGTGACGGAGATCTTCGGGCCCGAGTCCTCGGGCAAGACCACCCTCGCGCTCCACGTGGTGGGCAACGCCCAGCGCGCCGGCGGCGTGGCCGCCTACATCGACGCGGAGCACGCGCTCGACATGGAGTACTCGCGCAAGCTCGGCGTGGACGTAGACAACATGCTGATCTCCCAGCCCGACACCGGGGAGCAGGCCCTCGAGATCTGCGACATCCTGGTGCGCTCGGGCAGCGTGGACGTGATCGTCATCGACTCGGTCGCGGCGCTCGTCCCCAAGGCGGAGATCGAAGGCGAGATGGGCGATACGCACGTGGGGCTCCAGGCGCGGCTGATGAGCCAGGCGCTCCGCAAGCTCGCGGGCGGGATCAACCGCTCGCGGACCTCGGTCATCTTCATCAACCAGCTGCGCGAGAAGATCGGCGTGATGTTCGGCAACCCCGAGACGACGTCGGGCGGCCGGGCGCTGAAGTTCTACGCCTCGGTGCGGCTCGACGTGCGGCGCATCGGGCAGGTGAAGCAGGGCGACGTGGTGATCGGCAGCCAGGTGCGGGTGAAGGTCGTGAAGAACAAGGTGGCGCCACCGTTCCGGCAGGCCGAGTTCGACATCCTCTACGACGAGGGGATCTCGCACGCGGGGCTGGTGCTCGACATCGCCGCCGAGGCCAACATCATCCAGAAGTCCGGGGCCTGGTACCAGTACAACGACCAGCGCATCGGCCAGGGACGCGAGAACGCCAAGCTGTTCCTGAAAGACAACCCGGCGGTGCTGGCCGAGGTCGAGATCAAGGTCAAGGAATCCCTCGGCATGAAGCAGACGGTGCCGGAGGAAGAGGTCCCGGCCGAGGAGTAGATGCGCATCACACTGCTCGAGGCCGACGCGCGATCCGGAGGGGTGCGCATCCAGCTGGATGGCCGCCCCTTCGGCACGATCGGGGTCGCGGACGTCGCGGCGCTGTCGCTGGGCGAGGGTCGCGACGTCGGCGATGAGGCCGCCGCCGAGCTGGCGCGGCGCGCCGAAGCCTTCTCCGCGCGGCTGGTGGCCCTGCGGATGCTCGGCTCGCGTGCCCTCCCGGGCGCCGAGCTCACCCGCAGGCTGATTCGCCGAGGGCACGCCAAGCCGGCTGTCGAGCTGGCCATGAGCGGTCTGCGCAGCGCGGGCCTGGTCGACGACGCCGAATTCGCCCGGCACTACGTGCGCACGCGCGCCCAGCGCCAGCGCTTCGGCCCCAGGCGTCTCTTGGGCGATCTGCGCCGGCTCGGCGTTGCCGATCGCGTTGCCGAAGCGGCGCTGGCCGACGTGCTGGCCGCCGACGGCCTGGATCCGCGCGCCGTGTTGCGGGAAGCCGCCGACAAGAAGGCCCATGCCCTTGCCGGACTCGACCCCGCCGTGGCCCGGCGCCGCCTGCGGGCCTATCTGCTGCGCCGCGGATTCAGCGGCGGCGAAATCGCTGCGGTAGTCAAGGAGGCCCTGCCGCGCTAGATTTTTCAGGCTATGCAATCGCCTGAGATCCGACGGCGCTATCTCGAGTACTTCCAGGCCCGGGGCCATCGCCTCGTGCCCTCGTCCTCGCTGGTGCCCGAAGGCGACGCCACCCTCCTCTTCACCAACGCGGGCATGGTGCAGTTCAAGCGGGTCTTCCTGGGCCTCGACACCCGGGAGTATCGGCGCGCCGTGACCGCGCAGAAGTGCGTGCGGGCGGGCGGCAAGCACAACGATCTCGAGCAGGTGGGCCACACCGACCGGCATCACACCTTCTTCGAGATGCTCGGCAATTTCTCCTTTGGCGACTACTTCAAGCGCGACGCCATCGCGTACGCCTGGGAGTTCGTCACCTCCTCCGACTGGCTTGGCATCGACCCGCAGCGGATCCGCATCAGCGTGCACCACTCGGATGCCGAGGCGCGGGCGCTGTGGCGCGAGATCGCCGGCATGAGCGACGACCGCATCTACGGCCTGAGCGACAACGACAACTTCTGGCAGATGGCGGATACCGGGCCGTGCGGCCCGTGCTCCGAGATCCACGTCGATCTCCGGGAGCCGGGTGCCGGGAGCCGAACCGCTGTGGTATCCCTCGACGATTTCGTCGAGCAGACCGAGGCCGGGAAGTTCCTGGAGATCTGGAACCTGGTCTTCATGCAGTTCGATCGGCAGGCTGACGGGACGCTGAAGCCGCTGCCGGCGCCTTCGGTGGATACCGGTGCGGGGCTGGACCGCATCACATCGGTGCTGCAAGACGTGCATTCCGCCTATCACACCGACCTTTTCCTGCCCCTGATCCACCGGGCGGAGCAGATGGTCGGCCGCTGGTACGGGGGCGCGAAGGGCGAGGGCGGCCGGGTGGTCGAGGCGCCGGTGCTCTCCCGCGACGACGTCTCGTTCCGCGTGCTCGCCGACCACGCGCGGGCGGTCGCGTTCCTGCTGGCCGACGGCGTCTATCCCTCCAACGAGGGGCGCGGCTACGTCCTGCGCCGGATTCTGCGCCGCGCGGTGCGGCACGCCTACCTGCTGGGCCGGCGCAACCCGACCCTGGTGGAGCTGGTCGACGAGGTCACCAATGTCATGGGCGGCGTCTATCCCGAGCTGCTGCGCAGCCGGGAGCACATGCGCGACGTGACGCGGGCGGAGGAAGAGCGCTTCCTGGAGACGATCGAAGGCGGCCTGGTGCGGATGGCCGAGCTGACGAGCGTGAGCGCCGAGGAGGCGTTCCGCCTGTATGACACCTTCGGATTTCCGATCGATCTCACGCAGATCGTGGCGGCCGAGCGCGGCATCAGCGTGGATGTCGCGGGTTTCGAGCGGCTCCTGGAGCAACAGCGCGACCGCTCGCGCGCGGCGCGCAAGCGGGCCCGGGCGGGTGGCGCGCCGGCGGTGCGGGCCAAGCGCGGTGAAGGGTGGAACAAGGTGAAGCTGCGCCTGCGCCAGCGCTGGGTCGGCTACGAGACCACCGCGGTCGAGACCGATATCCTGGCGTTCCGGTCGCAGGAGGGCCGGGTCGGGCTGCTGCTGCGCGACAACCCCTTCTACGCCGAGAGCGGCGGCCAGGTGAGCGATGCGGGAACGGTCGCGGGCGAAGGGTGGACGCTCGCCATTGACGACGTGCGCAAGGAGGACGGCAAGACCGCCATCTTCGGCCCGCTGGTCGAGGGCCGGTTCGAGCCTTCGCGGGTGCGGGCCGCCGTGGACGAACCGCGCCGTCGCGACATCGAGCGCAACCACACCGCCACCCACCTGGTGCACGCGGCCCTGCGCAAGGTGCTGGGCACGCATGTCCACCAGGCGGGCTCCGTCGTCTCGCCCGAGCACCTGCGCTTCGACTTCACGCACCACCAGCCGGTGGGTGCGGAGCTGCTCGCCGAGATCGAGCGGGAGGTCAACGCCCACGTCTGGGAAAACCGCGACGTGCTCACCGAGGAGATGAAGAACGATGCGGCCCGCCGGCTCGGCGCGATGGCGCTGTTCGGCGAAAAGTACGGCGACGTGGTACGGGTGGTGACGGTTCCCGAGGTGTCGATCGAGCTGTGCGGGGGCACGCACGTGCGTACCACCGGGCAGATCGGCCTGGTGAAGGTGGTGAGCGAAAGCGGCGTGGGGGCCGGCGTCCGTCGCCTGGAAGCGCTGACCGGACCAGGCGCGTTCGGCTGGTTCAGCCGGCAGCAGCGCCTGCTCCAGGAGGCCGCGGCCAAGGTGGGCAGCACGCCGGAGCACCTGGCACGCAGAGTCGAGGCGCTGAACGAGGAGCAGCGGAAGCTGCACCGGCGGGTGGAGGAGCTCATCAAAGCCGGCGGCGCTTCGGCGGAGCCGGTCGCCATGGAGAACGGGAGCGCCATCGCGGTCACCACCACGGCCACCGGCGACCGCACCGAGATCGGCGCGATGGTGGATGCGTTCCGCTCGAAAACGACCAGCGGCGTGACGGTGATCTTCGCCACCGGTGAGCGGCCCGGCATCCACGTCGGGGTGACCGACGATCTGGTAGCGCGGGGCGTGACCGCCGGCGAAGTGGTGAACCGCATCGCCGCGTTGACGGGCGGCAAGGGCGGCGGACGGCCCCACTTCGCGTCGGCGGGGGCGGGTGACGCGTCGCGCTTCGCGGCGGCCGAGGTGCAGGCGCCGGTGATCGTACGCGAGCTGCTGGCGGCGCACCGGTGAGGCCGGAGACCATCGAGGCCTGGCTGGCGTCGCGGCTCCCCGCGCGTCCCGCCGCGCTGGCGGCCCAGATGACGCGGTCGGTGGCCGCGTGCCCTCGGGGAGCGCTGGAGGCGGCGACCACGATGGCCGACGCGCTCGGTGTCCTGGGGGCCGCGACCCTCCGGGCGGTGGCGTCGCAGGAGCGGGCGTCGGCCGAGCTGGCGCTCGAGCTGCTCGCCGCCGACGGCTTCGTGACGTACGCCTTCGAGGCGGCCGCCGAAGAAGGCGTCGATGTCGGACCGCTCGCCGCCCGCCTGCTGGGCGAGGCCGCATGAGCATCCTCGATCGGATGAAGGGCTGCGGCTCCGGGCTCCTGGTCCTCGTGGACCCGGAGCGCACCGCCCCGGCCGAAGCCGCGGCGCTCGCGCGGTCGGCCCAGGCGGAGGGCGCGGCGGGCCTGCTGATCGGGACGTCGTTCGACGGCGTCGCCCGGACGGCCGAGGTGGCGGCCGCCATCAAGCGGGCCTCGAGCCTGCCGCTGCTGCTCTTTCCCGGCTCGGCCAACCAGCTCGTGCCCGACGTCGACGCCGTCCTGCTGCTGTCGCTGGTCTCGGGCCGTAACCCGCAGTACCTCATCGAGGAGCACGTGCGCTCGGTGCCGTTCTTCACCCGGCATGCCGTCGCCTCCATCAGCACCGCGTACATCCTCGTGGACGGCGGGCGCGTGACGGCCGTCGAATCGGTGAGCCAGACCCGCCCGCTCCCCGCCGACAAGCCGGAGATCGCGGCGGCGCATGCGGTTGCGGCCCGGCTGATCGGGATGGCCGCTGTCTACCTCGACGCCGGGAGCGGGGCGCTGAACCCGGTCCAGCCGGCGGTGATCCGCGCGGTCCGCGAGCGGGTCGACCTGCCGCTGTTCGTGGGGGGCGGGATGCGCACGCCCGAGCAGGTGCGGGCGGCGAGCGAGGCGGGCGCCGATTTCGTGGTGGTGGGCAACATCATCGAGACGGCGGGTGCGCAGGCGGTGCGGACCCTCGTGGCGGCGGCGCATAACGGGTCCGCGTGATCGATCTCCACACGCATCTGCTTCCCGGCGTCGACGACGGCTCCGAGCAGCCGGAACAGTCGGTCGCCGTTCTCAACAGGTTCAAGGAGCAGGGGATCACCGCGGTCTGCTGCACGCCGCACCTGCGCGCCAGCGAATTCGCGGACGCGCCCTGCGAGGACCTCGACCAGCTGCTGGCCGAGCTGGTGGCCTTGGCGCCGCCGGTGCCGCGCCTGGTGCGCGGCTTCGAGATCATGCTGGACGTCCCGACGCCGGTCTTTCACGACCGCTGCCTCACGCTGCACCGGAGCCGGTACGCGCTGGTCGAGTTCGGCCGCCTGATTCCGGCCAACGCCAGCGTCGAGGCGCTGGCGCGCATCACCGAGCAGGGGATCGTGCCGGTCCTGGCGCATCCGGAGCGGTACGCCGCCTGCAACGTGGAGACGGCGAAGCACTGGACCGGCGCCGGCGCGCTGCTCCAGGTCGACGCGACGACGCTGCTGGGTGACACCAAACGATCGGAGCGGGCGCGGGACCTGCTTACCGCGGGCTTGGGGACGATCATCGCGAGCGACAATCACGGCGACACCCGCAGCCTGTCCGTGGCGGTGGAGTGGCTGGAGGCCCACGGAGCCGGCGAACAAGCCCGCCTGCTGGCCTGGGAGAACCCGGCGGCGATCCTGGCGGATGTGCCGGTGCTCGCCGTGCCGCCGGTGCGGCTGCGGCGCTCGTGGTACTCGATGTTGAAGGACTTTGTCGTCGGCGGGAGTGAAGCGTGAGCATCGATCGCCTGGTGGCGCTGGCGCGCCTGGCCGAGCGGTGCGCCGTGGAGCTTGAAGCGCCGCTCGAGCGCTACCTGGCGCTGGTCCAGCGGACTCTCCAGGGCGGCGGAACGGTATTCTTCGCCGGTAACGGGGGCAGCGCGGCGCACGCCCAGCACATGGCCACCGAGTACGTGGTGCGCTACCAGCCGATCGCGCGTCGCGCGGCCCGCGCCATCGCGCTGTCCACCGACGTCTCGCTCATCACCGCCGCGGCCAACGACCTCGGATTCGAGATGGTCTACGCCCGGCAGATCGAGGCCCTGGCGCGGCCCGGCGATCTGCTCGTCCTGGTCTCCACCTCCGGCAACTCCGCCAACCTGATCCGGGCGGCGCACGCCGCGCGCAGTTACGAGGTCGGGATCGTGGGTCTCCTGGGAGGCGACGGCGGGCGCCTGCGGGAGTTGGTGGACGTCGCGATCGTCATACCGAGCGGGGATGCGGCAATGGTGCAGGAAGTGCAGCTCGCCGTGGACCACTACGTCTGCTCGGTGATCGAGCCGACGCTGTGACGGCGGACGGGCTGCCGCCCATGCTCTCCCTGATCGGAAAGCGCGCCGTGGTCACCGGCCACACCAGGGGCATAGGCCAGGCCGCGGCGGCGCTGCTGGCGCGGGCCGGCGCCGAAGTCGTCGGCGTGTCGCGATCGACCCACGGCGACCTGTCGGACCCCTGCAATGCCGACCAGGCGGCCGAAGCTGCGGGCGCCTGCGACCTGCTGGTGGTGAATCACGGTGTCTGGCCGCCCGACGACGTGCCGCTGGCCACCATGTTGCCTTCGCAGTGGGCCTCCACGATCGCCCAGAACCTCGATTCGTACTTCTACGTCGCCCGCGCCTTCATCCCCCGCCTGCGCGCCGGCGGCGCCATCGTCCTGGTGTCGTCCACCGCGGCGCAACGCGGCGAGGCGTTCCATGCCGACTACGCCGCGAGCAAGGGGGCGATCGTCGCACTCACCAAGAGCCTGGCCGTCGAGCTGGCGCCGGCGATCCGCGTCAACTGCGTCGCGCCGGGCTGGGTGGACACCACGATGTGCGCGCAGCCCTATGCCGGCGGGGGTCGCGCCCGCATCGAGGCGGGGATCCCGCTGGGCCGCGTCGCGTCGGCCGAGGACGTAGCCGGGCCGATCGTCTTCCTCTGCTCCGACCTCGCGCGGCACGTGACCGGCGAGATCCTGAACGTCAACGGCGGGAGCGTGTTGTGTGGATGAGCGCTTCCCGCTCGAGGGCATCCCGAAAGAGGTCGCCGACATCGCCGCGCGGCTGCGCGTCGCGGGCCACGAGGCCTGGTACGTCGGCGGGGCGGTTCGCGATGCCCTGATCCGCGACCAGCTCGGCCTCGACGTCCCCCAGGGCGATTTCGACATCGCGACGTCGGCGCGGCCGGAGCAGGTGGTCCGGATCTTCAAGCGCACCGTCCCGGTGGGCATCGAGCACGGTACGGTCGCGGTGCTCGACTCCGCGAACCGCGGCCATGAGGTCACGACCTTCCGGAAAGACGTCAAGACCGACGGCCGCCACGCCGAGGTGGCGTTCGGGGTTTCCCTCGACGACGACCTCGAGCGCCGCGACTTCACTATCAATGCCATCGCGGTGCATCCCGAATCGGGAGCGTTGTACGACCCCAAAGCGGGGCGCGCGGACCTCACGGCCCGCGTGATTCGCGCCGTCGGCGATCCGGCGATGCGGTTCCGCGAAGACCGGCTGCGGGTGCTGCGCGGCCTGCGGTTCGCGGCGGCCTTCGGCTTCTCGATCGAGCCCGGCACCTCTGACGCCTTGCGTGCCTCCGCCGGCGAGCTGGAGTACCTCTCGCGCGAGCGGGTGCGCGACGAGTGGCTCAAGATGCTCTCGTCGTCGCCGCCGGCGCGGGCGCTGGCGCTCTGGCGGGGCGCGGGGGTACTGAACGCGGTCTGGCCCGAGCTGGGGGAGCTGGATGCGCAGGACCTGGCCGATCTCGACGCGATCGACGAGGGAGACGCGGTGCTCACGACGGCCGCGATCATGACGCGGGGCAAAGTGCCCGCGCCGCGGGCCGCCGGCGCCCTCTCTCGGCTGCGATTCTCCAACCGCGACGCGTCGCGGATCGAGGGAATCCTGCGCGCGTTGGCCGATGGCCTCCCCGACGCGGCGGACGCCGCGGCTCTCCGCCGCTGGATGGCCCGCCACCGGGGCACCGTGATGGATGCGGCGAAGGTCGCCCCGGGGGATGCGGGCCTGCGCGAGCGGCTGGTCGGCGCCGTGCTGGCGGTGGAGGCGTCGCGCGCGGCGCTGTCGGTCGGCGAGTTGGCGATCAGCGGGAACGACCTCGCGGTGGCGGGCATCCCCCTCGGCCCCGGAATGGGTCAGACGCTGCGCCGCCTGCTCGAAGCCGTGCTCGACGAGCCCGACCTCAACACCCGCGAGGCGCTTCTGGCGCTCGCCAGGGAGAAAGGCCCCCAGGGATGAACGCCGTGCTGCTGGGCTTCGTCGCCGGGGCAGCGGCGCTCCTCGGCGCCGCCGCGGTCGCCCACCATGCGCGACGCGGCCTGGCCTTCATCGAGCACGGCGTCTGCTTCTCGGCGGGCTTCGTGATCGCGCTCGCGGTCATCGAGGCGATCCCCGAGGCGGTCGCGCGGCACCCCCGCAGCGCGGGTCTCGTCGTCCTGCTCGGCTACCTGCTCGTGCACCTGACCCAACACACCCTCGCGCCACACTTCCACTTCGGCGAAGAAACCCACACCGTCTCCGCCCACGCCCGGCGGGCCGCGATCGCGGGGCTGGTGCTGCACACCTTCTTCGACGGCGTGGCGATTGCCTCGGGGTTCCTGGTCGCGCCCGCGGTCGGCGCCTTGTTCTTCCTGGCCATCGCGCTGCACAAGGTGCCCGAAGGGGTCGCGATCGCGAGCCTGGTGCTGGCATCGGGCGGCACCGCGCGCGGTGCCTACTATGCCGCCGCCATCATGGGGCTCGCGACGGTGCTCGGGGCGGTTCTGACGGGCGCCTCGAGTATCCTGGCGGAGTATGGCCTCGCGCTCTCCGCCGGCGTCATGCTCTACGTGGGCGCCTCGAACCTGGTGCCGGAGTTCCAGCAACGCCGGGGATGGAGCGTCCCACTGGCGTTCGTGGGCGGTGCCGCGTCGTTCCTGGCGGCGCGGTCGGTGCTCGAGCGCGTGGTCGGGCACTGAGATGGCGAAGCAGCCCGACCTCTTCCGCCCTCCCGACGACGCGGCCCCGCTGGCCGCGCGGATGCGGCCGCGCACCCTGGAGGAGTTCGTCGGTCAGGAGCAACTGCTGGGGCCCGGGAAGGCGCTCGGCGAGCTGATCCGGCGCGGCGAGGTGGGATCGATGATCTTCTGGGGCCCGCCCGGCTCGGGCAAAACCACCCTCGCCCATCTCATCGCGGCGTATACCGACCGCGAGTTCGTTCCCTTCAGCGCCGTGACCGAGGGTGTGCCGCGGGTCCGCGAGATCATCAAGGAGGCCGCGAACCGCCTCGCGATGAACGGCCGCCGCACCATACTCTTCGCCGACGAGATTCACCGTTTCAACAAGGCCCAGCAGGATGCCTTCCTGCCGCACGTGGAGCGCGGGACCATCGCGCTCATCGGCGCGACGACGGAGAACCCGTCGTTCGAGATCACCGGCGCGTTGTTGTCGCGATGCCGGGTCTTCGTCCTCGAGCCGCTGTCGGTCGAGGCGCTCGAGGGCCTGGTGCGCCGGGCGCTCGCCGACTCCGAGCGCGGGCTCGGCAAGCTGGGTATGGCGATCGACGACGACGCGCTGGCGCTCCTGGTCCGGGAGGCGGACGGCGATGCCCGCCGCGCGCTGTCGGCGCTCGAGGCTGCCGCCGAGTACGTCGGCAAGGCGGGCGGGCGCCTGGGTGCCGACGTCATCGCCGACGCCTTGCAGAAGCGCTTCGCCCGCTACGACAAGGGTGGGGAGGAGCACTACAACGTCATCAGCGCGCTGCACAAAGCGATGCGCGGGTCCGACCCCGACGGCTCGCTCTACTGGCTGGCGCGCATGATCGACGGGGGCGAAGATCCGCTCTACATCGCCCGGCGCGTGGTGCGGGCGGCCGCCGAGGACGTCGGGCTCGCCGACCCTCGGGCCCTGGAGGTCGCGCTCGCGGCCAAGGATGCGCTGCACTTTCTGGGGCAGCCCGAGGGGGAACTCGCGCTGGCCCAGGCAGTGGTCTACATCGCGACTGCGCCCAAGTCGAACCGCATTTACGAGGCCTGGAGTGCGGCGCTCGATGCGGCGCGCGCGCACCCCGCCGAGGGCGTGCCGCTCCATATCCGCAACGCGCCCACCAAGCTCATGAAGGAGCTCGGCTACGGCGACGGCTACCAGTATGCCCACGCCGTCCCGGAGGCCTATCTACCCCAGGAGTACCTGCCCGAGAAGCTGCGCGGGCTGAGGTTCTACGAGCCCGGCGCCTTCGGGTTCGAGAAGGACGTGGCGAAGCGGATGGAGTGGTGGGAGGGACTCAAGAAGAAGGGGAGAGAGGCACCTGAGGGGACTGAGCATGCCGGCTGACGGTCGCTTGACGGAGGTGGGCGAACCTTGAGTCCGAAACGCATGATCGACGTGGCGCCGCCGGTGGAGCGCGCGCTTCTCATCGGCGTGCCGCGCAAGGGGACGCGCGAGGCGAAGCTGGTGCACGAGCACCTCGACGAGCTGGCGCGGCTGGCCGATACCGCCGGCGCGAAGGTCGTGGGGCGCGTGGTGCAGGTGGTCGAGAAGCCGTCGCCCGATACCTACCTCGGCAAGGGCAAGGTGGCGGAGGTGCAGGGGCAGCTCGAAGAGCTCGGAGTGACGATGGTCATCTTCGACGAGGAGCTGTCGCCGGCGCAGGGGAAGAATCTCGAGGAGGAGCTGAAGGTGCGGATCATGGATCGCACCGAGGTCATTCTCGACATCTTCGCGCTGCGGGCCCGCAGCCGCGAGGCCCGGATGCAGGTCGAGCTGGCGCAGCTCCAGTACCTGCTGCCGCGGCTGGCGCGGATGTGGACGCACCTCTCGCGCATCCGGGGCGGCATCGGCTTGCGGGGCCCGGGCGAAACCCAGATCGAAACAGATCGCCGCATGATTCGTCAAAAGATCGGCGCCCTGAAGGGGAAGCAGGCCGAAGTGGCGGCGCACCGGGAGCGCGTCCGGACGCGGACCCGGGAGCGCGGGGTGCTCAGCGTCGCCCTGGTCGGGTACACCAACGCCGGCAAGTCGAGCCTGCTCCGCGCCTTGACCAAGGCGGATGCCCACGTCGAGGACCGGCTGTTCGCCACCCTCGACACCCAGAGCCGGGAGGTCGCGTTCGAGGCGCCTGCTGGCAGCTGGCAGCTGGCAGCTGACGGCCTGCTGCCGGCGGCCAGCCGCCAGCCGCTCAAGGTCCGGTTCACGGATACGGTGGGCTTCATCCGGAAGCTGCCCCACGGTCTGGTGGCGAGCTTCCGGGCCACGCTGGAGGAGGCTCTGGACGCCGGCGTGCTGCTGCACGTGGTGGATGCCGCGCACCAGGACTGGGAGGAGCAGGCGGCCGTGGTCTTCGAGGCGCTGGCCGAGGCGGGCCTGGGGGCAGAAAAACGGATCGTCGTGGCGTTGAACAAGGTGGACCGGCTGGACGAGGCCGACCGGGCCGACCGGCTGCGGATGGCCCAAGAGAGGGGCTGGGAGGCGGTGCTGGTGAGCGCGACGACGGGGGAGGGGCTGGAAGGCCTTCGGGCGGCGCTCTCGGCTGGAGCCTGAGTGAGGCCCTATGACATCCTATAGCAGGAGCAGTCCGATTGGTCCAGCCGGGGTTCACGGAGGCGTCCTGGGCGACTACGTTTCCAAGCGTCCCACGAGTAGCCGATGGCGAGATGAACGTGGCGCAGGTACTTTCGCCCGGTCCGTTGAACGTCAGGTGGACCGGGCTGTGTCAGGCAACGTGTATCGCGCGCGTCTGACTTTGACTATACGGCAGTCCACGAGGGCACCGTCCTGGATATGAAGTCGCGCCTGCTTCGGTTCGGCGAATGGCTGTACAGCACTGCGTACGTATTCCGCCGAGTCGTGTCGTTTTCGCTCTACGGTGGCATTGTCGTCATTGCGTATTTTCTTGCGTACCTGCTGCGCTTCGACCTCAGGTTTCCCGCCGAATACGATCGCGTCTTCTGGGAGAGCCTTCCCCTCCTGCTCGGCGTTCGTGTCATCTCCAGCATCATCTTCGGCCTGAGCACGGGCCGCTGGCGCTTCATCAGTACGCGCGACGTCCAGCAGCTGGTGGTGAACACGCTGGCGGGCAGCGGCATCTTCCTGCTGCTCACCTTGGTGATCATTCCGTTCACGCCCGCGGTGCCGCGGTCAGTGGTGCTTATCGAGTGGGTGCTGACGACGTACCTCACCGCGGGGCTGTGGATCGGATACCGGCGGGCCTACGAGACGTTGCGCCATCATCGCGCCGGGTTCAACGGCAGCGCGCGCCGGGTGCTGATCGTCGGTGCGGGCGAGTCCGGCAACCTGCTGGCACACGAGATGATCCGCATGCCGACTGGCATGCGGCCTGTCGGGTTCGTGGACGACGATCCGACCCGGCAGGGGCTTCGGCTGCACGGGCTGCCGGTCTTCGGCACCGTGGCCCAGCTGGCCGAAATCGCCGAGACCGAGGATATCGCCGAGCTCATCATCGCGGTGCCGTCAGCGGCGCCAGCCGAGCTACGGCGGATCGTCGAGCATTGCGAACAGACGGGCAAGCCGTTCAAGGTGTTGCCCGGGATCGCCGAGGTGTTGGCCGGCAACGTCCAGCTGGGCCAGGTGCGGGACGTTCGCATCGAAGACCTGCTCGGCCGTGAACCGATCCACCTGACCCTGCCGGAGTTGGCGTCCGACCTGGCGGGCAGCTCGGTGCTCATCACGGGGGCGGCCGGTTCGATCGGCTCCGAGCTCGCGCGGCAGGTGGCGCTGCACGGCCCGGCGACGCTGGTGCTCTTCGATCAGGCGGAAACGGACCTTTTCTACCTCGATCTGGAGCTGCGGGAGCGGCACTCGGGCATCAAGATCGTGCCGGTCGTGGGCGACGTGGTTGAAGCGGCCGCGGTCGAGCGCGTGTTCCGCGAGTACCGGCCGGACCGGATCTTCCACGCCGCGGCCTACAAGCACGTGCCGATGATGGAGTGCAATCAGCGCGAGGCGGTGCGCAACAACGTCATCGGGACGTGGCGCGTGGCCGACGCTGCGGGCCGGCACGGCGCGGAGAAGTTCGTCCTGGTGAGCACCGACAAGGCGGTGCGGCCGGTCAGCGTGATGGGCGCCACCAAGCGGGTGGCAGAGCTGGCGGTGCTGGAGATTCAGCAGGAGTACCCGCAAACGACCTTTGCCGCGGTGCGCTTCGGCAACGTGCTGGGCAGCGCCGGCAGCGTAATCCCTATCTTCAAGCGGCAGCTCGCCGCGGGTAAGCCGCTGACGGTGACGCATCCCGACGCCACGCGCTACTTCATGACGATCCCGGAGGCGGTGCAGCTGATTCTCCAGGCTTCCATGCTGCCCGAGGTGAAGGGCAGCATAGCGATGCTGGAGATGGGAGACCCGGTGCGCATTACCGATCTGGCGAGGAATCTGCTGGAGCTCGCGGGGGTCCGGCGGGCAACCGGGAACCACATCGTGTATACCGGACTGCGGCCGGGCGAGCGGCTGCACGAAGAGCTGACAGCACCGGACGAGGAGACGCGACCCACGGCCCACAGCAAAGTACGCATTGTGCGCAGCCGAAACGGCAGCGGGCGGACGCTCGTCCCGGAGCTCAGTGCTTGGGAGCGCCTGCTGAGCGACGGAGACCTGGCGCCGGTGCTGGAGGCGATGGCGGAGTTCTGCGGCGGGGTGGAGCGCGGTGCTGTTGGTGTCGCGTCAGGGTTGCCGCGCGCCGGTCGGTAGCGGTCCCGGAGGGCCGCGACGTGTCTCAATTCGGTGGCGCTTCCCAGGTTGCCTATCGTTGACTTAACCTCATCCGCTGGCGAAAGTTCCGTACGCAATAGGTGCTGCATCATACCCTCCCAGGCCTGTCACAGCGCGTTCGATTGACCTTGAATGAGTGTCTCTGTGAGCGCCAGCGACTGCCTGATCGCGTGGACCGAGGCCGCGCTGAGGGGCCGTTAAGGTGGGTGCCGCGCGAAGCGACTTGAACGTGGACTCATGGTCGCCCCCGGAGGGTGGCTTTCTGGAAAGAAGGGACGATGAAACAGGTCATCCTGCGTCAGGGTAGGGCCGTGGTCGAAGAGGTCCCCGCGCCATTTGTGGAGTCGGGGATGGTGCTGGTTGCGGTGGACCATTCGTGCATTTCAGTGGGCACCGAACTTGCTGGACTCCGCGTTGGTGGACTTCCGCTCTGGAAGCGTGCGCTGAGCCAACCGCAGAACGTGCAGAGGGCTCTGCAGGCCGCAGTTACCATGGGCCCGAGGCGAATGTGGGATCTGGTGAGCGGACAGCTGGCGGCCGGCACCCCGAGCGGGTACTCGGCGTCCGGTGTCGTGCTGGAGGTCGGCGCCGGCGTCCTTGACCTTGAGCCGGGGGAACGGGTGGCGTGCGCGGGGGCGCAATTTGCTCATCATGCTGAGATCATTCGGGTGCCTCGGAATCTGGTCGTCCCGGTTCCGGATGGCCTCCCGCTGCGTGACGCGAGCACCGTCACCCTCGGCGCCATCGCCATACAGGGTGTGCGCCGCGCCGAACCAACGCTTGGTGAGACTTTTGTCGTGTTGGGACTCGGCGTTCTCGGTCAGATCACGAGCCAACTGCTCAAGGCCAGCGGGAACCGGGTCATCGCTGTGGATGTTGACGCAGAGCGGGTGGCGCTTGCCGTGGAGACCGGCGCGGACCTCGGCATTGACCCCGCCCAGGAGCTGCCTGAGCAGCAGGTGGCCCGGCTGACCGATGGAATTGGAGCGGACGGGGTCATTATCACGGCGGCTACTCCATCCAACTCCGTGGTCTCAGCGGCGTTCAAGATGTGCCGAAAGAAGGGCAGGGTGGTGCTCGTCGGCGACGTTGGCTTGGAGCTAAGCCGCGCGGATTTCTACGCCAAAGAGATCGACTTCCGCATCTCCTGTTCATACGGCCCCGGGCGTTACGACAAGTCGTATGAAGAAGAGGGGCTGGATTACCCGGTGGCGTACGTGCGCTGGACCGAGAATCGCAACATGGGGGAGTATCTTCGCTTGCTGGCTGAGCGCCGTGTCCGTTTGGAGCGGCTGATCGACTCGGTCTATCCGCTGGAAGAGGCGGCAGCGGCGTACGGCGCGCTCAAGGAGGAAGGCCGGAAACCGGTCATGGTGCTCCTGTCCTATCCCGCTTCGAACAGAGGCCCGCTCCTCCGTCGGGTGATGACACCCGGTGCGCGAGCGGGGCGCGCGGGACGGTTGCGCGTCGCGCTCATCGGAGCCGGGGGTTTTGCGAAGGGGATGCACCTTCCCAACCTCCGAAGGCTCAGCGGCCAGGTTGAACTCCGTGCGGTGGTAAGCCGAACGGGACATAACGCGACCGCGTCCGCGCGCCTGTTCGGTGCTTCCTACGCCAGTACCGATTCGGCGGAGGTCCTCAATGATCCAGAGGTGGACGCGGTGATCATCGCCACGCGTCACAACCTCCATGCATCGATGGTGCTTGCGGCGCTGGAGGCGGGGAAGCACGTCCTGGTGGAGAAACCACTCTGCATCACACCGGACGAACTCGCTGCGCTCGAAGCGTGGTTCGCCGCGAAGGGGGATAACGCCCCCATTCTCCTGACTGGCTTTAACCGACGGTTCTCGCGGTATGCTGACGCCACGCGCCGTGCTCTTTCAGGGCGCAGCGGTCCCGTTCTGCTCGACTACCGAATGAACGCGGGATACCTCCCGCTCGATCACTGGACACAGGGACCCGAGGGAGGGGGTCGGAACATCGGCGAGGCTTGCCATATCTACGACCTTGCCACCAGCCTGATTGGGTCCAAGTGCCGCAGCATCCACGCCGTCTCAGTCGTGCCCTCGACGCGTCACTACTCGTCGCGGGACAATTTCGTGGCAACCTGCGCGTTCGTGGATGGATCGGTGTTGACGCTCACCTACACCGCGATGGGGCACCACGCTTTCCCAAAGGAACAATTCGACCTGTTCGTGGACGGCAAGGTAGTGGAGATGCGGGACTACACCAGCCTCAGAGTGTTCGGGGCGCGAGGTCGTGCAGTCCGTACTGCCGTGGCCGAGAAGGGGCAGATGGAGGAACTTGCTGCTTTCACGCGCGCCGTTCGTGATGGTGGGCCATGGCCGATTCCGCTGTGGGAGCAGGTGCAGGCCATGGAGATTGCATTCGGCGTTGAAGCTCAGCTGACGGGCGAGTCCGGCGGGGCGCGCTGATGTGCGGCATCAATGGGGCAATCATTCTCGGCGAGGGCACTGGGCGGTTCCGCGTCACCGCACCGTACTTGGAGCGCATGCGCGACACGATGGTCCATCGAGGGCCGGATGGAGCGGGTGTCTGGGTCGCAGAGGACGGGCGGGTTGGCCTGGGGCACCGCCGGCTGTCGATCATCGATCTCTCGGCTGCCGCGTCGCAACCCATGGCGAACGAGGACGGTTCCATCTGGATCGCCTTCAACGGTGAGATCTACAATCACGCCGAGATCAGGCGGGAGCTGGAGACGCGCGGCGGGCACCAGTGGCGGACGGATCACTCGGACACGGAGATGATCCTGCATGCCTTTGAGGAGTGGGGGATCGCGTGCCTCGAACGGTTCCGCGGGATGTTCGCCATCGCGTTGTGGGACGGACGGCGGCGTGATCTCTGGCTCATACGCGACCGAATGGGGATTAAGCCGCTCTACTACAGCGTGCATCACGGTCGTCTCGTATTCGGCTCGGAAATCAAGGCGCTGCTCGCGGACGCCGAGCAGGAGCGTGCGGTCAACGAGGAGGGACTGTTTGACTACCTGACCTTCCTGACGGTTCCGGCACCCGGGACGATGTTCCGAGGCATACACAAACTGCCCGCTGGCTGTCTTCTTCGGGTGGACGCAGGGGGCCGTGTCGAGGAAAGACGGTGGTACGAGTTGTGGGATCACATTGACCCACTGCGGGGCGTGGACGAAGCGGAGATCGCGGAGCGCGTTCTTGACGAACTGCGCACGGCGGTCAGACTCCGCAAGGTGAGCGACGTGCCAGTCGGGGTCTTTCTCTCCGGCGGTATCGACTCGAGCACGAATGCTGCGCTCTTCTCTGAGGGTGAGACATCAAGGGTCAAGACATTCTCTGTGGGCTATGATGCGGAGTACGAGAGCTACAAGAGCGAGCTTCCTTTCGCGCGGATGATGGCTGAACGCGTTGGGGCGGAGCACCATGAGATCCTTCTTTCTGAAAAGGACGCCTTAGAGTTCCTGCCGCGGATGGTACAGTTGCAGGATGAGCCCCTGGGCGATCCCGTGTGCATTCCGGTTTACTTCGTCTCGAAGCTCGCCCGCGAGCATGGTGTGATCGTCTGTCAGGTGGGAGAAGGGGCGGATGAGCTGTTCTGGGGCTACGGGCACTGGAAGACCCAGTTACGGGCCCAGCGGTTGGTGAATCAGTATACGTGGCCGGGACTATGCGGACTGGGACGGCGCGCACTTGATGTTGCCGGCCGGTCCGATGGCTGGCTGCGCGAGCTGCTCCGACGGGCCTCGAAAGGGCAGCCGACATTCTGGGCGGGCGCGGACGCCTTCCCGGATGGGCGAAAGCGAGGCGTACTGTCCCCCCGCCTGCGTGAGAAGTTTCGCGACCGCACCAGTTGGGACGCATTGGCGCCGATTCGCGCCCGCTGGCTGGCAGGTAGGTGGGAGCCCGACATTCTCAGCTGGATGAGCTACTCTGACCTCAACGTCCGGCTGCCGGAGCTGCTGCTGATGCGAGTGGACAAGATGAGCATGGGGGTAAGCCTCGAAGGCCGGGTCCCCTTTCTTGACCACAAGTTTGTCGAGTTGGCGATGAGCATTCCCGGCCGGATGAAGACGGCGGGCGGGGAGTCGAAACATCTCCTCAAGCGAGCAGTGCGGGGCGTGATACCCGATGCGATCATTGATCGACCGAAGCAAGGCTTCGGAGTGCCAGTGCAGGAGTGGTACTTTGAGCGACTGGGAGATGAGTCTCGGGAGAGTTTTCGGAGCTTCCAGCGCGAGACCGATCTCTTCGACGCGGCCACGATCGATAGGATGCATGGGGAAGAGGTAGGCCACCGCACCTGGCACCTGCTCAACGTTGCGCTCTGGTGGCGGGAGTACATTGCCGCGCCAGCCCGCGCCGGATGAACCTGGCGCGTGTACCCCGCTTGATGTGGAAGTCTCTGCGCCGGCCGGATATGGCAGCGACTCGCGCATGGTCAGAGACGGTCGGGTTGCTTGAGCGCTTGGCGGTGGCGCGGGGGCGGGCGCCGTTCGGTGTGCGCCAGTTGCTGGGCGCCACGCGCGAACCCTCTGTTTCGGCGCTGTGGGAGCGCCTGGGGGAACGGTCATTCCCGGCGATGACCGAATCGTTGGACACCGCTGCTCTTGACGCCGTTGGTCCGGGCGCAAGCTCCCGGCTCCGCGAGCGTGCTGAACGCGCGGTTCGCCACGAGGTGGATCTACTTGGGTCGGGTCCGGTGTGTCTCGGCAACGTGATTGACTGGCACACCGATTTCAAGACAGGACTCGGATGGTCGCCTCGATTCTTCAAAGACATAGCCTACCAGGACCTCGACAAGCCAAGTGATGTCAAGGTGGCATGGGAGCTATCGCGGCTCCAGTGGCTCCTGCCAGCGGGCCAATGCTATCTCCTGACCGGTGATGAGCATTACGCCGCCGCCGTACGAGAGGTTCTCGACCAGTGGATTGCGGCCAATCCCTACGCCGCAAGCGTCAACTGGAGTTGCACGATGGAGGTTGCGCTCCGCATCCTCTCATGGAGCTGGCTTTTCCACGCCTGCCGCGGCTCGCAGGCATGGTCTGATGAGGGATTCCGCGGCCGCTTCCTCGCCGCCCTGTGGCTTCACGGCCGATTCACGGTGCGGCACCTTGAGGCGTCGCCAGTCGCTGGCAATCACTACACCGCCAATGCCGCGGGATTGGTCTTTGCTGGGCTCTTCTTTGGCGGCAGGGGTGAGCCGGCTCGCTGGCAGGATCGAGGCTGGAAGATTCTCCAGGGGGAGATCCACCGCCAGACGTTGGCGGATGGCGTGAATCACGAGGCATCAGTGCCCTACCACCGCCTAGTGCTCGAGTTGTTTCACTTTCCGGCCCTCTACCGGGATCGTCATGGCCTCCCGGTATCGCGCGAGTACCGAGAGCTGCTGTGCCGCATGGCGCGATTCACGCGCGCCTGTGTCCGACCCGATGGCATGGTGCCTGTAATCGGCGACGCAGACGATGCTCGTGCTCTGCCATTCGGGACCCAGCACATCAACGATCACCGGTACCTGCCGCCCCTTGTGGGCCTCGCGTGGGGTGACGCCGACCTGGCCGTCCCGCTATCCGGGAACCTTGAGGAGGTGGCTTGGGTGGCGGGCACGGCAGGAGTCGCACGGCTGGCGGCTCAGACCGCTTGGGTCCCGCAACCGGCTGGGTTCAGCGATGGCGGTGCCTATGTGCTGCGCGCGGGACAACACTACGTGTACGTGGATTGTGGGCCGGTCGGCATGCGAGGTCGAGGGGGCCACGGTCACAACGACTGTCTCTCGCTGGACGTGGAACTTGATGGCGTTCACTTGGTGAGTGACAGTGGTTGCCTTGCGTACACTTCTGCGTATCTCGAGCGCAATCGGTTCAGATCCACCGACGCCCATAACACCGCTTGCGTGGACGGGCAGGAGATCAATCGCTTCCTGGATTCGCGCGCCCTGTGGAGTCTTCTTGATGATGCACACCCAGTTGTGTCGGAGTGGAGGGTCTGTCCTGATACACAGACATTCATCGGTGGCCACACGGGGTACCTGCGCCTTTCCGAGCCCGTGATGACCTGGCGCGGTGTGCGTCTGGATGCATCGGGGTGCGTGTGCATTGTCGACAGGTTGGAGGGTTACGGGTCCCACGAGGTCAGTATTCCGCTCCACCTGGCTCCTGGTGTCAGGGTCGTGGAAACCTCGTCTGATCGATTGAGTCTGATGGCTGCGGGTCGCAGCTTCCATGTCCATTGGCAGGGCGCTGACTGGGAGTGCGTCGTGGAGCCGGCGCGGGTGTCCCCGTCCTATGGGATTGCCACTCCCACCCTCCGCGTCCGCTGGACGAGGGAAGGGCCGTGTCCGGCGGAACTGGGCGTGGTGATCATGCAGAGCGAGGCGGGTCGCGATGTTGCCGGATCACTGGCAGCGCTGCGCGCCGACCTCCATGCTGCAATCGAGCATCAGCGGGTTCCGGCTTGAGGGTCGGGTTGCCGGCAGCACTCCGTGGGGCGATGGTGGGCAACATTGCCCGGACGTTCACCACGCGGTTGATCGTGATGGCGCTCGGCATGGTGGTGAGCGTTGTGGCGGCTCGAGCGCTGGGACCGGCGGGGCGGGGGCAGTTCGCTGCAGCTGCAGCCTTCGCGGCCCTTGTCGCACAGTTCGGGAACCTCGGCCTTCACGGCGCCAATATCTATCTTGTGGGCGCGGATCGCTCACGGCTGCCAGCGCTCCTGGGCAACACCCTTCTGGTGGGGCTTGTGTGGGGAACGTTGCTGGGCGGAACCGCCTACGTGCTGAGCCTCACTCCCAGGATTGCAATCGTGGAGTCCCAGCTGCGACCCCTGACGGCAGTGGCGGTGCCGCTCATGCTGAGCTACATGCTGCTGCAGAATCTCGCGATGGGAGTGGAACGGTTTGATCTTTTCAACCTGGGGGAGTTGGCCAATGTAGGTACCTCCCTGGTTCTGATGCTCGTGATCATCTTGGTCGCGAGGCTGACGCCGGTGTCGCTACTCGCGGCGAGTCTCGCAGGACCGACCCTGGCGGGGACCTGGCTCCTCATGAGTCTGGTCCGCCTGAGCGGCGTTTCCTCGTCTCGAGCGCTCTTCTGGCGAGGCCTGGCGTACGGCTGGCGTCCATACGCGCTGAGCGTGGCGGCGTTTGCTGTGACCCGCGTCGACCTGTTCGTAGTCATGTCCCGGCTCGGCGCCACGCAGGCCGGCTACTATTCCGTGGCCCTCACCCTGGTCGGTATCTTCGGCACCTTTCCCGCAATTGTGGGACAGGTGCTCTTTCCGAGGCTGTGCGCCATCAGTGACCTGGGTGCGAGGTGGCGGCAGACCGAAAGGACGGTCATCTGGTTGGTCGTCGTCGTCGTCTTGGGCGCCGCAGCGGTGGCCGCTGTGGCCGGACCGCTCGTCCGCCTGCTCTTCGGCGCGGCGTTCCTCAACGCCGTGCCGGCCCTCCGCGGGTTGTTGATTGGCGCCGTGTTCATGGCGGTACACGTGGCGGTGGTACAGTACCTCAATGGTCTCGGTTACCCGGTGAGCATCGTCATCCTGTGGATTGCGGCGGCCCTCCTGAACTGGCGGCTCAACCTCTCGCTGGTCCCGCGCCTGGGCCTGCTTGGCGGCGCGTGGTCGTCCGGTATCACCTACGCGGTTGTGGCGATGGGGGTCATCGCCCTCGCCTTGTGGTATGGGCCGGGGACGGAACGTGGACAGGCACGCTTCGCCCGGGAGCGCCCCTGAGCAACCCGCCCGCGGTCTGGAAGGACAACGATGGCTGATACCGCCATCCTGAGCATGCAGCCGGTGTCGGCCGGCTTTCGGTCGGAGATTCAGCGGCGGTATGGCTCAGGTGTCGAGTACGTTAATCTGCCTGACCTGCGCCGCCGCTCGGTCCCTGATCTTCTGAGTGTCCTGTGGGGCCTCGCGCCCGCACGCCTCATCCTGGCACAAGAGGACGAGGAGTCCGCGATGGTGCTCCCCGTACTTCACGTACTGGCCGCCGCCACCCGCGGCCGACGCATTGAGATACTGGGCCCCGATCTTGCGGTGCGCCCGCTCACGCGCATCGGGGCGGTCGGTGCCGCTGCTGGGCTGGTCGCCGGGACGGTTGACGGACTCGTGTCGGTAGCGCGAACCCGCTTGGAGTGCGCCCGGCTGCTGAGGGTCCGGCCGCGCGGTTTCCCTGCGGTCCGCCAAGGCCCAGTCCTCTATCTCAACACGAATCTGTGGTTTGGAGTCAAGGCGGGCGGATCGGTAGGGCACATCGCCGGCGTGATCAACGGCATTCAAAGGCTGGGCTGGCCCGTCACGTACGCGTCCATCAGCGGTGCGCAGATGGTGGACCCGGACGTGAGTGTGATGACGCTCATCTCACCGCGTGTGTACGGGTTTCCATCGCAGGTCAACCAGTATCGAATCCACGGCCGTCTACTGCGGCAGCTGGCTCCGGTGATGGCACGGGTGCGACCGAGCTTGATCTACCAGCGGATGTCGGTCGGAAACTACGTGGCGGTGGCACTCTCCCGGAGGTACGGCGTCCCGCTGGTGCTCGAGTACAACGGAGGCATTGCATGGATGAGCCGTAACTGGGGACGGGGGATACGCTTCGCCGACGTGGCCACCGTGGCGGAGGACGCGTGTTTGCGTCACGCCCATCGGGTGGTCACCGTCTCGCAGGTATTGGCCGACGAGGTGGTGGCGCGAGGCGTGCCGCGGGAGCGGGTGGCCTGGTATCCGAACTGCGTGGATGAGCGCGTCTTCGATCCCGCCAGGTTCCCTCCCACCGTGGTGGCGGAGTTGCGCGGTCGGTTGGGCCTCAGTGTCGACGATTTGGTGATCACTTTCGTCGGAACATTTGGGCGCTGGCATGGGGTGGACGTGCTGGCCCAGGCGGCCGCGCGCCTTGTCGCCGCCGACCGTACGTGGCTCGACCATCATCGGGTCAAGTTCGTCTTCGTCGGGGATGGCATGATGATGCCGGAGGTTCGTCGGATCCTAGACGGACCTCACTGCGCGTCGTACGTACGGCTGACGGGACTGGTCGCCCAGGCCGATGCCCCGGCGTACCTTGCGGCATCAGACATCGTCGCTTCACCACACGTCCCGAATGCCGACGGGTCTCGCTTCTTTGGGTCGCCCACGAAGCTGTTCGAGTACATGGCAATGGGGCGCGCTATCATCGCCTCACGGCTTGAGCAGGTGGGTGAAGTTCTCAGCCCTGGGCTCGACGGGGCGCAACTCCCGGCAGCGGGCTGGGCGCCGGCAGGCGACGTGCGGTCGGTGCTAGTCGAGCCGGCAAACCTGGATCAGCTGATCACCGGGATGCGATTCCTGGTGGAGCACCCGGAGTGGAGGGCGTGCCTGGGAGCTAACGCGCGCCGCGCGGCGGGCGAACGGTATCTCTGGCGCCACCACGTGGAGCATCTTCTGGCGGGACTCCCGGTCGCCGGGGGATCGTGAACTCGGTGGCCTTTTGGGTGTGCGTGCCCGTGGGGCTCGCCGCCTTCGGATGGGTCGTTGTCCGTGCCCGGGGGCCGGAAGGGATGCCGTTCCTGGTTCACACCGGCTTCTATCTCCTGTCGACGGTGGCCGGGGCGAGCCTCATCCAGACCGCTCCGCGCATGGTGGAGACCCTCCTGCTCGGACGGGGGTTGAACCTCCGGGACATTCCCCAGGTGGAGCCGTGGCTCTTCTGGGGGCTCCTGTATCTTCCCCTCGTGCTCGCCGCGACGGGGCTCTCCGCCTCGGGCCTGGACAGGGGCAGCGGCGCGGTGGAAGTGGCTTCGCCTCCCGCGGCGCCACCGTCAATGATCGGATACGCTGTCGCCTTGACCGGACTCGTCGTCTACTGCGCGGTGGAGATGCTCTCTCACGGGTACAGCCTCTCGTCCTCGAGCCTCATCGCCGTCGCGGGAAGGTACACGAGTGCCATTGCACTGCGTTACGACATGATGGCCTCGCTGCCGAGCGGGTTCTTCGGCGTGGTGTACATCGGTCTGCCCGCGCTTGCCTACGTGGGGCTCTACGCCGCGGTTCGGACCGGTCGGCCGGGGTGGATGGTCCTGACGGCGCTCACCGTGGTCGCCACGATGTGGCTCTCGTTGGTGAGCGCGCAGAAGGCTATCATCCTCGTCTTTCTGACCTTCTTCGGGATCGGGATGTTCCTGCTTCGAGCCGTAAGGGCGCGCTTCATGGTCATCTTCGGGGGTGGGCTGTTGGTCTTGTTGAACCTGATGCAGGTGTTCCTGCAGGGGCCTTTCGGTGCGCTCCAATCGCTGGCGCTCGTGCTGTTCCGCATCGGGCCCGCCTATCCCTACTACATTGGGTTGTTCCCCGGCAATCACCCCTTCTACGGAGTGGACTGGCAGGGGACGCTCTTCGGGCGGGAGTTCACCGGGTCGGCGCCCGACTACAACCTCGTCGTGAGCAACGCCCTCGAGTTCTCCACTCCAGTGCAAGGCCTCTCCCCGATCGGGGCGGTCCCGAGCGCGTATGCCGAGGGTGGAGTCGCCTACGCGCTACTCATGGGAGTAATCGTCGCCTTGATCCTCGTGGGCGCCGGCCGGTTCGGCCGGAAGGCGCTGGGCGGCCCATACCGATTCGCGTTCTACGTACTACTGCTGACGGTGGCATACTATCTGACGCAGGTGCCGCTGGCAGCCACCATCTGGCAGAGCTACGGTATCAAGTGGGGTGCCCTCACCCTTGTGATGCTCTGGCTGCTGGACTATGGGCTGTTCCGCCCGCCGCCGCGGGTGGCACCGGCGATGGCCGATGGTTCGACCCCCCAATCGGGTGCGTCCAATGAGTGAGACTCCTCGCCAGACCTCCTCGCCCTCCGAGACGTTGTGGCGGACGGTGTCCTTCGCACTCCGGAACCGCTGGCTGGCGCTAGTGGGTGCCATCCTGACGGCGACGATACTGGTGGCGGCGGCGTTCGCCAGGGGGCGCACCTACACTGTGCGGACGTCTTTCACTCCAGCCGGCCAGCAGAATGGACTCCTGGCCTATGCTGGGGTGGCTGCCCAGCTCGGCGTGCAGTTGCCAGCGCAAGGGAGACAGCCTCCGGAATTCTACGTGTACATGCTGAAGTCGGACGCCATTCTCCGTGGCCTTGCCGGGAGGCGTTTCGCCACCCACGCGGGCTCTCAGGATGGCGTCCCTCTCGCGACGCTGCTCAACGCGACCCAAGCGGATTCCGCACTACGGGAGCTGGCGGTCCTCGAGGAGATGAAGCGGATCGTGAGAGTACGCTACGACGTCCGCTCGCAGTTGGTGCAGTTGGACGTCATGACCAGATGGCCTGGGCTGAGCTACCAGCTCTCCGCCGCGCTGCTCGAGCAGGTTGATGGCTTCAACCGCGACGTGCTCCGTACCCAGGCCGGGGAAGAGCGGCGGTTCGGTGAGTCGCGGGTGAGGGAAATCGGTGGCGACCTCAAGGCTGCCGAAGACAGTCTCACGGCGTTTCTGGTGCGCAATCGCGAGATTCAGACGTCACCGGTCCTGAGGGTCCAGGCATCCAGGCTCGAGCGGGAGGTGCAGACGCAGCAGAGCCTCTACCTGTCGGTGCGGCAGGCGTATGAGCAGTCGAGATTGGAGGAAGTACGGAACACACCGGTCATCAGCGTGATTGAGGCTCCGGTCTATCCCGCGTCGCCCGATCGCCGAAGGCTGATCGCGCGGGGGGTCCTTGGTCTGCTGCTCGGCACGGCGTTGGGCCTCACGATCGGCCTCGGTCGGAATGTGCTCGAGCGCGCGGTCAGTGAGCATCCGGCACTCGCGGAATCAACCGGCGGACAACTCGCCGCGTTCGGCCACGAGTTGCGCTCCCCCAAGCGGGTGTGGCGCGAGTTGCGACGCGAGGTGGGGCGCGATGTCGGGCCGACGGGGTAGCACGTTGCTCCCAGCCCTCTTCCGAGCACTGGCATGCGCGTCGCCATCGTAACGTCCAAGCACCCGGCCTTCGACAAGAGGCTCTACGAGCGCCAGGGACGGTTCTTGGCCGGTAGCGGATTGGAAGTCCACTTGGTGGCCCCAGGAGCCCCCGAGGGACCGACGGCCGATGGCATCATTCTGCACTCGGTGCCGCAGGCGCATGGATGGGTGGAGCGCTTGAGACTGCACCCGGCGATTGGCGATTGCGTTCGGCGCATCGCCCCGGATATCGTGCACTTTCACGATCCGGACCTCCTTCTCAGCCTTCACGCCCGCCGGGGGCGGAACTGCCCGGTCGTGGTGTACGATGCGCACGAGGACTTCCCCCTCGCCACTCGCTCGTCCCGTTCGTCGCGCGGAATCCCGCCGGGAATCGCGCAGGTCTTGGCGGTTGGGGTGGACGTGGTGGAGCGCGTGCTGGCCCGGCGAGTGGAAGGAGTGGTGTGTGCCCATCGCCGACGGCTCCGGCAGCTGAGACCCGGTCCTAGAGGCCTGTACCTGCCCAACTATCCTTCGCTCGAGGCGTTCGGCACCCCGGCTCCGGCGGTGGCCCGCGAGCGAAGCTGCGTCTACCTGGGTCTCCTTTCGCGGGAACGCGGCGCTGAGATGCTCCTCGAGGGTGCTCGGCTAGCACCGGATGTTCGCTGGCTGGTGGTAGGCGATTTCTCTCCGGACGAAGGCCGGCAGCGCTTCCTCGCGCGGGCGCGGGCCGAGGGTCTTCGCAACCTCGAGTGGGTCGGCATGATACCGTACGGGGAGGTTCCGGCTGTGCTGGCTCGGGCTGGGGTGGGACTCATGCCATGGCAGGCTACGCCCCAGCACCGATGGGCTGCCCAGCCTACCAAACTCTACGAGTATCTGGCCGCCGGCCTGCCTGTCGTCGCGTCACGACTCGAGGTCACGGAGGAGGTCGTGACACAGAGCGGTGCCGGACTCCTCCATCCCGCCGACAATCCGGAGGCCATGGTCGCGTGTGTTCGCCGTGTCCTTGACGATCCGGCGGGCGCGGCGGAGTTCGGTCGCGCCGGCCGTCACGCCTTCCTGACCAGTTTCAACTATGAACGTCTGGGGACGCAGCTGTTGGACTTCTACAATCGGATACTCCATGCGCGGCGCTCGTGAGCGGCGCAATACGCGTTCTCTTCGCTTACGGACCTTTCTCAGGCCACGAACCACGTAGCTACCATGTTGGAAGCCTTGGAGATCAGCCGATGGCCCGCGACGTGCTGCCCCCGGAGAACATCTACGGTCACACCAAACGCCTGCGGTGGATCCTAGACCGGGTATCGCCCGGCGCGACGCTGATCGAGTTGGGCTGTGGCACCGGTTACATGATCTCGAGGCCGCTGATTCGGCTCGGCTACGACGCATACGGCGTCGATCTCGACCGGAAGAGCGTTGAGTACGGCCAGGGAGTGCTCCGAGACGAGGGGCTCGATCCGGGGCGGCTGCAGGCGGTCGATATCCGTTACCTCGACGTGGAGGCTGACGCGGTAGTCGCCTCAGAGATCCTGGAGCACGTACCGGACGAGCACATCGAGGCACTGTTCGACAGCATTCGCAAGCGCCTCAAGCCCGACGGCCAGCTCCTGGTGACGGTGCCCAACGGCCGCGGGTGGTTCGAGCTGGAGAGTTTCCTGTGGTTCAAAGCGAAGATCGGCGAACTGCTGCGCCGGCTCAGAGTCGTGTGGTTCATCATGGGGGTCAAGCGCCACGTGCTCGGCGTGGAGACAGACTACCCGCACCCGTCGACTTTGGCGGACTCGCCCCATGTGCGTTTTTTTACCTTCGGTTCGGTCCAGCGGTTGCTGCGGCAGCAGGGATTCGAGGTCACGTCCATCACCGGCTCGGTCCTTTTCGCCGGCCCCTTCAGCAACCTGCTGTTCACGGGAATCACGCCGGCAATGAAGCTCGACGCGGCGCTCGGTGGATGGTTCCCACGGATTGCGGCTGGGTACTACGTCGGCTGCCGGCTGGCGCGCTGATGTCAGCCCACGAGCGAGTAGCAAGCGCTTCGTCTGCTGTGTGGTTGCGCTGAACGCGACTGCGCGAGTGGTGCGCTGCGAACAGGCGTAATCGCCCGGGTCGTAACAGGTACCCGTGGTGGTCGAGGGCGGGCAGTGGCATAACCAGGACAGCCCCGCTGGCCCCAGGCCCTGTCGACTGGCTCGGGTCGCCGTTTCGAGACGGGTCTGTGGGGACGATCGACGGCGCCGGGGGCGGTCGACCGCTACGACGACGGATTCGCGGAAGCGACGGCACTGCTGGCCACGGCGGCGGAGCCGGCGGGGCCTTCGGCGGCCAACCGCTCGAGGTAGTCGGCGAACCGCGCATTCACCACCTCGCTCGCGAAGTGCGCGTCGAACAGCCGCCGGCTGCTGGCGGCCATCCGTGCGTGCGCGTCGCGATCACCCAGCAGATAGCGTAGCGCCTCGGCAAGCGTCGACGGGTCGAGCGCGTCGTAGGTGACGCCGCAGCCGTGGTCCACCAGGAAGGCCTCGCCTTCACCACGCAGGCTGGACACGATCGGCAGTCCGGCGGCCAGATACTCGAAGTACTTGTTGGGCAATCCTTGCGGCGCGTCAGAGGCATAGGCTGCCAGCCCCACCGACGCGTGTTGCAGCATCCATCCGATCTCACTGGCGTTGAGCCATCCCGTGAAGACCACGTTCGGCTCGTCGCGGGCCACCTCCCGCCACTCGTCCTCGCGCTCGCCGGCCCCGCTCAGCACCAGTTGGCACGGGGTGTCCGCGAGGGCCCGGGCGGCGGCGATGGCGGGCCCGAGGTCGTAGGTGCGGCCGAAGCTTCCGATGAACCACACCATCGGCCGCGCCGGGTCCACCCCGCGGGCCCGGAGCGAGCGTCCGACCACCTCGAGCACGTCGGCCCCGTAGGTGCGGCGCTCATACCCCAGTGGAAAGACGGCGTCGAAGCGGTGGCGCGGGCGGCCTGCCTGACGGAGTCCCCAGTCGAGATACCCTTCCGACGTGCCAAGCACAGCGGTCGCGCCGCGGAATGCCGCCCGGGCACTGCGTGCGAGAGGCGCAAGGGCCAAGCGCCCCAGCGGCCGCAGAGGCGCAGGCACGGCCTGCAGGAAGATGTCGGGCCAGAGGTCGCGCACGTCCAAGGCGATCGGCCTGTTGCCCGCCCGGGCGAACCGCACGCTCGTGAGACTCAGTTCTATCGTCGGGAAGGAGCAGCAGATGACGTCGGGCAAGGCCTCCCCGGCGGTCCGGCGGCGGAAGTCGCGGTCGATCTCCCGGTGGTTCGCGATGCGTGCCAGCGAGACGTTGCGCGCATAGGGTCGGCCCGCAAGGAAAATCATGCGAGTTCCGTCGGCGAGAGTGCCCTCGCCCTCGCTAGTGAAGTAGGCCTTGTGATAGTGATCGAAGCGCGAGGTCCACCAGATCACGTCATGCCCGCGGCGCCGAAGCGCGGCGGCCAGCTGGCCGGTCCGGAGCAGGCGGACCTCGTCGTCGCCGAGCGGCAGCGGCTCGCCGACGGTCACCAGCCAGACGAGCATCGCACTCAGCCGGG
>JBGOSS010000024.1:0-58876 GCA_041476105.1 Gemmatimonadota bacterium | reverse complement strand
TTGGCGAAGACGTCGATATCACGAAGCTGGCGCGCTCGACCCCTGGCTTTGCCGGCGCCGACCTGGAAAACCTGGTCAACGAAGCCGCCCTGCTCGCCGCGCGCCGCAACAAGACGCAGGTCGACATGGTGGATTTCGAGGACGCCAAGGACAAGGTGATGCTCGGCGTCGAGCGGAAGTCGCTGGTGCTCACCGAAGACGAGCGTAAGCTGACGGCCTACCATGAAGCGGGCCACGCGATCGTCTCGCTCAAGATCCCGGGCCTCGATCCCCTCCACAAGGTGACCATCGTCCCGCGCGGCCGCGCGCTGGGCCTCACCACCTGGCTGCCCGAAGAAGATCGCCACAACTACACCAAGTACTGGCTCGAGGGACGGCTGGCCTGCGCCTTCGGCGGCCGGGTGGCCGAAGAGCTGGTCTTCGGCCGCGAGAAGGTGACGACCGGTGCGACCAACGACATCGAGCAGGCCACCACGCTGGCGCGTCGGATGGTCACCCAGTTCGGCATGAGCGACCGGGTGGGCGTCATCGCGGTCGGCGACCGCGAGCAGGAGATCTTCCTCGGCCGCGAGATCTCGCAGCGGCGCGACATCTCCGAGCGGATGAGCGAGATCGTGGACGCCGAGGTGAAGAAGTTCATCGATGAGGCTTTCGCGAGGGCACGGGAGATCCTCCTCGCCAACCGCCCGACGCTTGACCGCATGGCCGCGGTGCTGCTGGAGCGGGAGACGATCGACCGCGAGGAAATCGACACCATCGCCCGCGGCGAGGAGCTGCCGCCCCGCTCCTCGACGCCACCGCTCCCGCCGGCCCCGCTGCCGGTGACCGGTGGCACGCCCGAGCGCGCGCCGGTCAGGCCGCTGGTTCCCAACCAGGCGCCGAGCCCGGCGTGACGGTGGCCCCGCCAGCGACGGCGCGCTGGCGGACGGCGCGGCGCAGTGTGCCGCTGGGCCGCGCGGCCGTGCTCGGCATCCTCAACATCACCCCCGACAGTTTCAGCGACGGCGGCCGGCACTTCGCACCGGCCGACGCGTTGCGCGCCGCCCGCCTGATGAAGGAGCAGGGCGCCGACGTCCTCGACGTGGGCGGCGAGTCCACCCGCCCCGGCGCGCCGCCGGTCGGCGAGGCCGAAGAGCTGCGGCGCGTCATCCCGGTGATCGAGGCGCTGGCGCCGCTGGGCCTGCCGATCAGCATCGACACGCGCCGCGCGAGGATCGCCCGCGCCGCGGTGGCGGCGGGCGCCGAGATCGTCAACGACGTCTCGGGTCTCACGAGGGACCCGGCGATGGCCGAGACGGTGGCCGAGCTGGGAGTGGGCGTGATCGTCATGCACCTGCGCGGCGAGCCCGACACCATGGACTCCCTGGCGCGTTACGACGACGTCGTGGCTGAGGTAGCGGCCGAGCTGGCCCAGCGGCGTGACGCGGCGCTGCGGGCCGGCATCGAAGCCGACCGGATCGTCCTCGATCCCGGCCTGGGTTTCGCCAAGGCGACGGAGCACAACCTCACCATCCTCGCCCGCCTCGACGCGTTCACGTCCCTCGGCCATCCGGTGCTGGTCGGGCCCTCGCGCAAACGCTTCCTCGGCGCCATCACCGGGAAGGAGGCGCCGGATCGCGACGCCGCGACGGCCGCGGCCTGCGTGATCGCCCGGATGAACGGTGCGTCGCTGTTCCGCGTCCACGATGTGGCCGCCGCACGCGAGGCGCTGAACGTGGCCGATGCGATACTGTCGACTGTCGACAGTCGACTGTCGACAGTCAACAGCCGGCCCGCGCATGGATGAGCGTTTCAGGTTTCTGATCCCCCACTGGCGCGACGTCGTCGAGATCGTGATCGTCGCCGCCGTGATCTATCGCGGCCTGCTGTTCCTGGTGGGCACGCGGGCGATCCACATCCTGCTGGGGCTGGTGCTGCTGGGCGCGGCCTACGTCGCGGCGGTCCTGCTGAAGCTCACCATGATCAGCTACCTGCTGGGGCTGATCCTCACCTACGGCGCCTTCGCCCTGCTGATCGTCTTTCAGCCCGAGCTGCGGGGCGGCCTGGCGCGGCTCGGCCAGTCGCGGCTGATGCGCTTCTTCTACCGCGGCGAGGCCCACGCCGTGGCCGAGGAAATCACCGAGGCGGTGGACCGCCTGAGCCGCGCCGGGACGGGCGCGATCATCGCGGTGCAGGGCGAGATCAGCCTCAACGACTACATCGAGAGCGGCACCAAGCTCAGCGCGCGGGTCTCGGCCGACCTGGTGACGACCATCTTCACCCCGTATTCGCCGCTGCACGACGGCGCGCTGATCGTGCGCGGCGACGAGATCATCGGGGCGGGGTGTATTCTCCCGTTGACGCAATTCCCGGTTTCCGACAAGTCGCTGGGCACCCGGCACCGGGCCGCCCTCGGTCTTTCGGAGGAAACCGACGCGATCGTCATCGTGGTGAGCGAGGAAACCAGCGCCATCTCGGTGACCCGCCGGGGTCAGTTGGAACGGGGGATTTCGCTGGCGCGCCTGAAGGACCTTCTGGCCACCGGGGCACCCCTGCCGGTGGCCGGCACTAGCATGGAAGCCGCCCGCCCTTGATAATTCGGGCACCTGCTGTTCTACTACAACTGTAGAATGACCATGACCGCTGCCGCACCCAAGACCGCTCGCGAGAGCGTATCCGAGCCCACGACCAGCCGGCCGCCCTACGCCCTGGCCGGTGTGGCATTCCTGATGGTGCTCGCGGGCTACGTCGTGTCGCTCGCGCCCACCGTGACCTTCTGGGATGCGGGCGAGTTCATCGCCAGCTCCCACATCCTGGGCATCCCGCATCCGCCGGGGACACCGCTCTTCATCCTGCTGGGCCGAGTCTGGGACATGCTGATCCCGGGCCTGACGACCGCGGTCAAGACCAACCTCATGAGCGCGACCTTCAGCGCGGGGTCGGCGGCGTTCCTCTTCCTGTTCGCGCACGAGACGCTGCGGGCGGGCACCGAGGGGATGGACGCGGCGGGCGCGAGGATCTTCCGCGTCGGTGGCGCCTTCGCCGCGGCGCTCATCGGCGCCTTCGTCTTCACCAACTGGCAGAACTCGAACGAGACCGAGGTCTACCAGGTCGCGATGTTCTCCATCGGGCTGATCGCCTGGCTCTGCTGGCTGTGGCGGCGGGACCGGGGCGGGGTGCGCGGCGCGCACCAGATGCTGCTGCTCATCTACGTCCTCGGCGCGGCGCTGGGCAACCACCTGATGGCGTTGCTGGTGGGGCCGGCGGTCATCGCTTACCTCTTCTACGTGCTGCGCTCCGATCCGGCGCGCGACCCGGCCGAGCGCTCGGTGCAGTGGGCGCAGTGGGCGGTGGCGAGCAGCCTCTGGGTGGTGATGGTGGGCGTGGGCATCGCGAGCAAGAACATCATCGCGATCGGCCTGATCGCCTACGTCATCGCGGCGGTCTGGGCGTTCCGGGCCAGGTCGGGCCTCTTCGCCGTGATGGCGCTGCTGGTGAGCGCCGCGGGCATCACGACGTACGCCTACCTCTACATCCGCGCGGGACTGCATCCGTTCATCAGCGAGGCCGATCCCTCGACGTTGCAGAATCTCTGGGCGGTCATCGGGCGCGAGCAGTATCCGCCGCGCTCGCCCTTCGACAACCCGATGTTCCAGTCGGGGCCGGACAATCCGGGCCGTACCCTCCAGATTTTCGGCCTCCAGATACTCAACTATCTCCAGTACTTCGACTGGCAGTGGGCCGCGGGGTTCCAGGAGTCGATCTCGCTGCTCGCGCCGGCGCGGCTGCCGTTCACGCTGCTCTTCCTGGGACTCGGCGTCTACGGGGCGATCGAGCACCGGCGGTGGGACCGCGGGACCTGGTGGTTCTTCGCCGGGGTCTTCGCGACCACCAGCATCGGGCTGATTCTCTACCTGAACTTCAAGCCGGGCTTCTCGATCGGCTACGACGCGTTCCCCGACCGCGAGATGCACGAGGTCCGCGAGCGGGACTACTTCTACACGGTGTCGTACGTCTTCTGGGGGATGTGGGCGGGTCTCGGCATCGCGGCGGTCTACCAGCGGCTGCGCGAGCGGCTCGCAAGGGTCTCGCCGGCCGCGGTCGCCCCGGTGTTTATCCTGGCGCTGCTGCCGTTCATGCTGAACTTCAAGGCCGCCGGGCGGCATCACCTCGCCTCGTCCACCCTGCCGCGCGACTTCGCCTACGACATGCTGATCGGCGTGGAGCCCTACGGCCTGCTCTTCACCAACGGCGACAACGACACCTTCCCCCTCTGGTACCTCCAGGAGGTCGAGGAGGTGCGGCAGGACGTGATGGTCGTGAACCTGTCGCTCATCAACACCGACTGGTACATCCGCCAACTTCGCGATCTGCCGGCGCGGCCCTACCGCCCCGACGCCAACGCTGAGCGGCTGTTCGGGAAGGACGCGGGAGCCGCGCCCTCGTGCACCGCGCAGCAGCTGGACTCGCTCAACGCCTGGGCCGACCGGGCGCACCGCCGCCGGCCCGGCACCATACCGAACCGCCCGATGTGCCTGCACACGCTGAACGACGACCAGGTCGCCACGATGCAGCCGACGCTGCTCAACGGCAACCTGGTTTTCCGGGCCGGCAACATCCAGCACACCTACGCTTCCAACACGCCGATGTACGTGAAGGACATCATGGTCCTGCGGCTCATCCAGGAGAACCTCGGCAAGCGGCCGATCTTCTGGGCGCTCACGGCGGGCCAGGGCAATCGGATGGGGCTGGACCGCTACATCACGCAGCAGGGCATCATCTTCAAGCTCTGGCCCGATACGGTGAGTGCTTCGCCGCCCGGGCGCGTCGACGGGCTGTTCAACGCCCTGATCGACGTCGAGCGCACCCGCGTTCTGGCGTGGGACGTCTTCCGCTATGCGCGGCTCTTCGAGGCCGACACCCTCGAGCTCGACCCGACCGACGACAACATCGCCGGCAACCTGGCCTTCGTGTACATGTCCTTGGGCGACGCATACCGGCGCAACGGCGACGTGGCCCAGATGGTGGCCAACTACAAGAAGGCCGGGCATCTCTCGCCCAATCCCGAGCTCCAGAACTTCCTCCACTCGCTCGAGGCGCTGTCGAACGGGGCGGCGACCCTCGAAGGGCTGGGATTGCGCGACTCCGCGGCGGCGGCCCGGGATACCGCCAAGGCGACCCCGGAGCGGGGCGGGCCGGCGCGGGCGGCACCTCCTCGAGGGTCGACGAAACGCTGATGCGCCTCTCGGGTAGCATACGAGGGCGAATCCCCCGCGGGATTCGCCCTCGCTTCACAATGCGCCATCTCCTTCGATGTTCCGTTGCCGCCCTCGTGGCGTGCGTCGCCTCGCGCCTTCACGCGACGGCGGCGCGGCCCGGCCTGTCCGGGTCGGCCGCCGCGCAGGCACCAGTCCCGGTCACCGCCCAGCAGCCGGTGTCCGCCATGCGCGCCGCCCCGGCTCCCACCCCCGCCCCCCTCCTCGACAGCGCGCGAACGGCGCTCCAGGCCGGCCAGGTGGAGCCCGCGATCCGCATGGCCGAGCAGTACACGGTGCACCACGATCGCGATCCCAAGGGCTACGTGGTCCTCGGCGACGCCTACCTGCGCCGCAGCCCGGCGGGTCGCTTCCAGGCCCTGCACGCCTACGAGGAGGCGGTGCGCCTCGCCCCCAATGACCCCGAGGCGGCGTACCTCTACGCCCAGGTCGGCATCTGGCTCGGCGGCGAGGAGGGCGACGCCATCGCGCGGCGCGGGCTCGAGCACGTGCTGGAGCTGGCCCCCTTCTACGGGGCGGCCTGGACGCAGTGGCTGCTCGTCTTCCGCAACGGAGGCTCGCGGCGGCAGGTGCGGGACCGGCTCGAGCGGTTCGACTCGATCCCCGAAATCCGCGCGCGGATGGCGTATCTCGACGTCGAGGACGAGTTGTACGCCATCGCCGACTCGGCCCTCGACGCGCTGCTGGCGCGCGACAGCATGAACGCGGAGTGGCTGGCCTGGCGCGCCCAGAGCGCCTTCGAGGCCGGCGACCCGGAGACCGGCGCGACGTTCTACACGCGCGCCCTCTCCTTCGCGGCGCGCGACAGCGCCGGCGCGCTCTGGACGCAGGTGATCGGGATCGCCCGGCCCGACGAGATCCGCGCCTGGGCGCGGGTCAACCGCGACCAGCGCGGCGCCTGGCTGGCGAGCTTCTGGGCGCGGCGAAACCCGGACCTCTTCGCGCGCATCAACGGACGCCTGGCCGAGCATTTCCAGAGACTACGCTACGCCCGCCGCAACTACCCACTCCTCCATCCGCTCGTATTCCTGGCTCGGCCCCGGACTGCGGACGCGGCCAATCGCGGCAGCGCCCGCGGCGAACGGGACGGCTCGTTCGAGCGCGCCATCTTCGATCTGCTCGACATGGACGCGCGCAACCTGGACTCGGCCCCCGCGCGCATCGGTTTCAGCCTCGCCACCGGGCTCGACGAGCGCGGCGTGCGGTACCTGCGTTCCGGCGTGCCACCCGGAGACTCCGCCGGTGCCGACGACGTCGCCGATCTCGCGCCGGACCGGACCTCCGAACCGGCTCCGCTCGCCTTCGACGTCCGGATGACGCAGTTCGCGGGGGCACGCCCGGGATCGACGGAGATCGCCGTCGTTACCACGCGCGGAGCCGTCGCGGCGGCGCTGTGGGACGAGTTCGGCGGCGCCGGCGAGGTGCGCCGGGCAGCCAACGGCCTGGTGATGCTCGAGGCCGACCCGGGGCGCTACACGCTGCTGGCGCAGGCCCGCGATTCCGGCGCGCTGGGGCGGCGGGAGCTCGGTCTCGAGGCACGCAGCTTCATGACCTTCCCGACCCTGAGCGACCTCCTGCTCGCCCCCGCCTGGGCCAGCCCGGGCCCGAGCCGGTGGGAGATGCTGCGGCGCGCGCCACGGACCATGGTCTTCGCCGAAGGGCAGGCCATGCGGGTGTATGCCGAGGTCTACGGGCTGACCGCCGACGGATCGTCGGTCCGGTACCGGGCCGAATACGCGCTGCTGCGGACCGACAACCCGGCGCGCGATCTCGCGCGGGAGCACTGGGAGGGCGCCGTCCCGCTCGGGTTCGAGCGCGTGGCACCGGCGGCGGGGCAGGGTGCGCCCACCCGCGAGGTGCTCGACATCAGCCCCGAGCGCCTCGCGCCCGGGCACTACCTGCTGAGACTCCGCGTCCGGGACCGGGTCGCCGAGCGCGACGCCGGGGGATCGCAGATCGCGTTTGAAGTGAAATAGAGCTCTGCGCAGCCCGCGAGTAAGACTCGCGGCTCGGCAAGGCCGCCGCTGATAGCGGCGACAGGCAGACTGAGGCGGCTTTCAGCCGCCGCCTCACCGAGCAGCGGCTCTCAGCCGCTGGGTAACCGCACTCGCGGGCCCCAACCCCGTGGCGCTCCCGAAGCCAAGCGGCTAAATTCTTACGGCTATGCACCTTGAGGCCGTTCGCGCCCGCATCGCCCAGGCTGCTGCGCGTGCGGGACGTGACCCCTCCGAGGTGTCGATCGTCGCGGTGACCAAGACGCACCCGGTCGCCGCGGTGCGGGAGGCTGTTCAGGCCGGACTACTGGATATCGGTGAGAACCGGGTCCAGGAAGCCTTGGCGAAGCAGGAGGCGTGGCCCGAGGCGCCGGTCCGCTGGCACCTCATCGGCCACCTCCAGCGCAACAAGGCGAAGCAGGCCGTCGGCCGGTTCGCGCTGATTCACTCGCTGGATTCGGTGCGCCTGGCCGACGCCCTGGAGCATGCCGCGGCGGCGGCGGGCGTGGTGCAGCACGTCCTGGTGCAGGTCAACGTCGCCCGCGAGCCGCAGAAGGACGGCGTGCCGCCCGACGAGGCGGAGTCGCTCGTCAGGCACGTGGAGAGCCTGGCGCACCTGTCGCTGAAGGGGCTGATGACCATGGCCCCGTTCACCGACGACGTCTCGGTGCAGCGGACGACGTTTCGGGGGCTGCGGGAGCTGCGCGATAGGCTGGTCGACAGTCGACAGTCGACAGTCAACAGCAGACCGCCGATTGAGTTGTCAACCGTCGACTGTAGACTGTCGACTCTTTCGATGGGCATGTCGGGGGACTTCGAGGTCGCGGTCGAAGAAGGCGCCACCATGCTGCGCCTGGGCACGGTCCTTTTCGGGGAGCGGAAACCATGAGCGACGAATTCCGGCTCACACCACTGGACGTCCGCAAGACGGAGTTCAAGAAGGCGATGCGCGGCTACGAGACGATGGAAGTCGAAGACTTCCGTTCGCGCGTAGCCGACGAGCACGAGCGCCTGGTGCGCGAGAAGCTCACCCTCGAGGAGCGGCTCCGCTCGGTCGAGGAGCAGCTGAAGGATTACCGGCAGCGCGACAAGGCGATGAACGACGCCCTGGTCTCGGCGCAGCAGCTGCGGGCCGAGACGCGCGAGCAGGCCGAGCGGGAAGCGCAGATGATCGTGCGCGAGGCCGAGGCCGACGCCGAGCGCCGGCTGGAACGCGCCCGCCGGGAGCTGGATCGGCTGGAGACGTCGGGGCAGCAGATGGCGCAGCGCCATCACGCCTACCTCACCACGCTGCGGGCCCTGGTGGACCGGCAGCGGGCGGAACTCGAGGCGCTGGCGTCCAGTGAGGCGCTCACGTTCGGGAAGGTCGCCGGCTCCATCAGTCCCGCGACGGACGCCTCGGGGAGCCGCAAGTCGTCGCCGAAGTGGATCAAGTCGATCGTCGAGGAGTGAGGGCGGCGGCGGTCCGCGAGGCGGCCGAGGCCGTCCGCGCGCGCGGGCCGCTGCCGCCACGGGTCGCGATCATCCTCGGCACCGGTCTCGGCGGGCTCGGCCGCGAGATCGTGGCCGACGCCGAGATCCCCTACGGCGAGATTCCCGGATTCCCCCTCTCGACCGTGGAGTCGCATTCGGGCCGTCTGGTCTGTGGCCGGCTTGACGGCGTACCGGTCGTCGCGATGGCCGGCCGCTTCCACCGCTACGAGGGCTACAATCTCGGCCAGGTCGCGTTTCCCGTCTGGGTGATGCGGGAGCTGGGGGCCGAGGTCCTCATGGTCTCCAACGCCTGCGGCGGGATGCACCCGCTCTGGGCGCCCGGCGACCTCATGCTCATCACCGATCACATCAACCTGCTGGGCGGTAACCCGCTGGTCGGACCCAACGACGACTCGCTGGGGCCGCGCTTTCCCGACATGTCGGAGCCCTATGATCCCCAGCTGCGCGAGCGCGCCCGCGCGGCCGCCCTGGAGCACGGCATCCGGCTGCGCGAGGGCGTGTACGTGGCGGTGACGGGGCCCAATCTCGAGACCCGCGCCGAATACCGGTGGCTGCGCGCTATCGGCGCCGACGTCGTGGGGATGAGCACCATCCCCGAGGTCATCGCCGCCCGCCACTGCGGGATGCGGGTGCTGGGTGTGTCCATCATCACCGACCAGTGCCTTCCCGACGCCCTGGAACCGGCCTCCCTGGGGAAGATCATCGGCGTCGCGACGAAGGCCGAGCCGCACCTCACCACGCTGCTACGCACCGTCCTGCGGGGGCTCGCCGCGTGAGCCAGCGGTATCCGGTGCTGGGGGGCGATCGGTCGGCGGACGCGCTCGAGCGCGAGGTGCTGGCGCGTTGGAAAACCGACGACCTCTTCCACCAGGCCCAGAAACAAACCGCGAACGGCCCGCCCTTCGTCTTTTACGAGGGCCCGCCCACCGCCAACGGCCGGCCCGGAATCCACCACGTCTTCGCGCGCACCATCAAGGATCTGATCTGCCGCTACCAGGTGATGCAGGGCCGCCAGGTCACGCGCATCGCCGGGTGGGACACCCACGGGTTGCCGGTCGAGATCGAGGTCGAGAAGCGGCTGGGCATCACCGGCAAGACCGAGATCGGCGACCACCCCGGCGCCAAAGTGTCGGTGGCCGAGTTCAACCGGCTCTGCCGCGAGAGCGTCTGGCAGTACAAGGGCGACTGGGAAGCGCTCTCCGATCGCATCGGCTACTGGCTCGACTACGCACACCCGTACATCACCTACAGCAACGAGTACATCGAGTCGGTGTGGTGGCTGCTCGCGCAGCTGCACGCCAAGGGCCTGCTGGTGCCCGGGCACAAGGTCCTGCCGTACTGCCCGCGGTGCGGCACCGCGCTGTCGAGCCACGAGCTGGCGCTGGGCTACGATGTCGCGAAGGACCCGAGCGTGTACGTGCTGTTCCCCATCGACGAGGTGCCTCCCCCCGGCGCCGAGGGTATCCGGCACCTGCTGGTCTGGACGACGACGCCGTGGACGCTGGTCTCGAATTTCGCGGTGGCCGTCAATCCGGAGATGGACTACGTCGAGATCGCCTGGCACGACAAGCGTGTGGTGCTGGCCGAATCACGACTCGCGCACATCATCCCCGGCGGCGACCCGGAGCCGTTGTCGAAACACCCGGTCCTGCGCCGCTTCAAGGGCAGCGAGCTGGTCGGTCTGAAATACCAGCGTCCCCTCGACGTCGTCCCGTGGCCCGAGGGCCGGCGCTGGGAGGTGGTGGCCGGCGACTTCGTGACCGCCGAAGACGGGTCGGGGATGGTGCACCTGGCGCCCTTCGGCGCCGACGACTTCGCGGTCCTGAAGGCCGGCGACTTCGCCTATACCGTGCCGGTGGACACCGCGGGGAAGTTCCGCGGCACGACGTGGCCCGGGATCGAGGGCGTCTTCGTGAAGGACGCCGACCAGAAGATCATGGAGCGGCTCAAGGCCGACGGCCTGCTGCTCAAGCGCGAGACCGTCGAGCATACCTATCCCTTCTGCTGGCGCTGTGACACGCCGCTGCTCTACTACCCGCGCGAGTCGTGGTTCGTGAAGACCACCGCCTACAAGGAGCGGATGGTCGCGCTGAACGCACAGGTGGACTGGCATCCCCCCGAGATGGGGAGCGGCCGCTTCGGCGAGTGGCTCACCAACAACGTCGACTGGGCCCTCTCGCGCGACCGGTTCTGGGGTACGCCGCTGCCGGTCTGGGTGTGCGACGCCGACGCCTCCCACCTCGACGTGGTCGATTCCTACGCCTCGCTCGCGAAGCACTGGGGAAAGGCGCTGCCCGCGGACTTCGATCCCCACAAGCCGCACATCGACGGCTACGCCTGGCAGTGCACCCGGTGTGCGGGCACGATGAAGCGCGCCAGCGAGGTCATCGACACCTGGTTCGACTCGGGGTCGATGCCGGTGGCGCAGTGGCACTATCCCTTCGAGCACGCCGACGAGTTCCAGCGCCATTTTCCCGCCGACTACATCAGCGAGGCCGTGGACCAGACGCGCGGCTGGTTCTACGCGCTCCTGGCGATCGCGACCGGGGTGTTCGACCGACCGGCTTACCGGCACGTCATCGTGTGCGAGCTGCTGCTCGACGCCGCCGGCCAGAAGATGTCGAAGAGCAAGGGCAACGTGGTGGACCCGGTGCAGGCCGTGGCCACCTATGGCGCCGACGCGGTGCGGCTCTACTTCCTGCTCTCGAGCCAGGTCTGGCTTCCCAAGCGGTGGGACGAGGCGCAGGTCTTCGACGTCGCCGGCAACGTGCTCGACAAGCTGCGCCACACCTACAACCTCTTCCAGCTCTACGCCGGCGACTGGGCGCCCTCCGCGCGCGACCCGAGGCCCGCCGAGCGGCCGCTGGGCGACCGCTGGCTGCTGGAGCGGGTGGATGAGACGGTGCGGCAGGTGCGCGCCGCCTGGGACGGCTTCGACACCTCGACCGGCGCGCGGGCCATCGTGCAGTTCGTGGTCGACGACCTCTCCAACTGGTGGGTGCGCCTCAACCGCGCGCGCTTCTGGGTGCCGGGCGGGACGGCCGACCCCGCCGCGCTTGCCACGCTGCACGAGGTTCTGGTCGCGACGGCGCGGCTGCTCGCGCCGGCGGCGCCCTTCCTCTCCGACGCGCTGCACCGCGCGCTCACCGGCGCCAGCGTGCATCTCGCCCCGTTTCCCGTGGCTCCGCCGGCGGCCGGCGACCGGAAGCTCGGGCGCGCGATGGACGTGGTGCGCCGTCTCGCCAGCCTGGCGCGCGGCGCACGGGAGGCGGTCGGGCTGAAGGTGCGGCAGCCGCTGGCGCGCCTGGTCGCGGCGATTCCCGCCGACGTGGACCGGGCCCTGTTCGCGGCGCTGGTGCCGCTCCTCGAGGCCGAAGTGAATGTCAAGAGCGTCGAGTTGGTGGACCGCGGCACGGACCTTGTGCTGCTGGAGGCGCGACCTAGCTTTCGGGCCCTCGGCAAGCGCTTCGGCAAGGCCACCCCGGAGGCGGCCGAGGCGATCCGCAAGCTGTCGCCGGCCGAGGTCGCGAGGCTGGAGGCGGGCGAGCTGGTCGAGATCACGGTGCAGGGAACGGCGCACGCGGTACAGCCCGAGGATGTGGTCGTGCACCGCCAGGCCCGCGGCGAGCTGGTGGTCCAGACCGATGGCGAGGTCGTGGCGGCGCTCGACCCGGCGCTCACCGACGACCTGAAAGCGGAAGGCCTGGCCCGCGAGATCGTGAGTCGCGTGCAGCGCATGCGGCGCGAGGCGGGGCTCGAGGTGACCGACCGGATCCGCATCGGGCTGGACGGCGATGAGGCCCTGCGGTCAGCGGCCCTGCGGCACCATGGCTACATTTCAGAGGAAACACTGGCCCTGGAGCTGGCGGTCGGAGAGGGCGTCGGGGCGGGCATCATGCAGGACGCGGACCTGGATGGCGTGAAGGTCCGGATCGGAATCACCAAGGCAGACACCTAGGAAATCCGAATGGGCTTGACGAAGAAACAGCTCCAGCACTTCGAGAAGCGGCTCCTGGAAGAGCGTGCCAGGGCGATGAAGGAGCTTGGCCACTACGACGAGAGCTTCAACGCGACGCTCCAGGCCTCCGACGGGGACCTCTCGTCGTACTCGTTCCACATGGCCGACCAGGGCACCGACGCGATGGAGCGCGAGAAGGCGTTCCTCATGGCGTCCAAGGAAGGCCGCTTCCTCTGGCACCTCAACCAGGCGCTGCGCCGCCTGTACGCGACGCCCGAGAAGTACGGCAAGTGCGAGAGCTGCGGCGCCGACATCGGCTACGACCGGCTCGACGCGCTGCCCCATGCCCGCCTCTGCATCGTCTGCAAGGCCAAGGAGGAAGATGGTAAGCGCCACTGAGCAGCGGCAGTTCGCGCGCCTCGTTGTGGTGGTGCTGATCCTCGACCTCGTCACCAAGCTCGCCGCCGAGGTCTGGCTGCGCCGGCACCTCGGCATCCCGGTCATCGGCGACTTCTTCCAGCTGCGGCTCGTCTACAACCCCGGTGCGGCATTCGGCATCAACGTCGGCGCGTACTCGCGCTGGGTCTTCATGGCGCTGTCGATGGCCGCGTTGGTCGTGCTGGGCTCGATGTACCGCTCGACCCCCGCCGGCGACGGCGTGCGGCTCTACGCCCTGGGGCTGATTAGCGCCGGAGCGTCGGGCAACCTGGTGGACCGGGTCCGCTCCCCCAATGGCGTGGTGGACTTTCTCGACTTCACCTTCGGCACCTTCCATTTCCCGACCTTCAACGTCGCCGATTCCGCCGTCACCTGCGGCGCGGTGCTCCTCGCGCTCTCCCTCTGGAACGAGGGGCAGCATGCCGAGGCGGCGCCGGTGGCGTCCGAGGCCACCCCACCCGCCGGATCGTAGCGCCGGTGCCGCTGCCCCCGGAGACGCGGTTCTCGGTCGCGGTCTCTGGCGCGGGGCGCCTCGACAGCTTCCTCGCCGACCAGCTCCAGATTTCCCGCACCGTCGCCGCGCGCCTCATCGCCGAACGCTGCGTGCGCATCGGCGGCGTGCCGGCGCGCGCCAGTCTCGCGCCGGCGCGCGGCACCGAGATCGCCGTGGTCCTCCCCGGCCCCTCCCCGCGCCAGCTCACCCCGGCCGCCATTCCGCTCACCATCGTCTACGAGGACGAGGAGCTGGCGGTGGTGGACAAGCCCGCGGGACTGGTGGTGCATCCCGCGCCGGGGCACTGGGACGACACGCTGGTCAACGCCCTCGCCGCACGCGGCCTGAACCTCGCCGGCGGTCCCGAGGGGCGGCCCGGGATCGTGCACCGGCTCGACAAGGACACCTCGGGGCTGCTGGTGGTCGCCAAGACCGGCCGAGCCCACGAGAAACTCGGTGCCGCGCTGGCCGCCCGCCGGATCGCGCGACGCTACGCGGCGCTGGCGTGGGGCCACCTCGGAGCGGGAGAGCGGAGGATCGACGCCGCGCTGGGACGAAACCCCCGGGACCGCAAACGCATGACCATCGTCGAGGCGGGTGGCCGGGGAACGGGGCGGGTTGGAGGGGAGAGCGGGCAAGGGCGGCATGCGGTCACGCTGGTGCGCACCGTGGCGCGCGGGGGCACGGCCGACCTGGTCCGCTGCGCGCTGGAAACGGGCCGCACCCACCAGATCCGCGTGCATCTCCAGTCGATCGGGCATCCCGTGGTGGGTGACGCGACCTACGGCGGCGTGGAGGTGCGCCGCTCCGACGCGACGCGGATGGAGGCCGAGGCGCTCTCCAGGCTCACACCGCGCCAGGCGCTGCACGCGGCATGGCTCCAGCTGCCCCATCCGGCCACCGGCGCGACGCTCGATCTGCGCAGCGAATGGCCCGCCGACCTCGTCCCGGCGCTCGCCCAGGCGATGAACGAGCCCGGATTGCTTGCTGAGACTAAACCCTTGCAGTATCTTGGGTTCTTCGCCTCCGGCGAGCCGACGTGACGGCGCTGCGACTCCTCCTCTTCCGATGCGCCGGGCAGGTTCTCGCCGTGGAGGCGGGGGCGGTCCGCGAGATCCTCGCCGCGACCGAACCGACCCGGATTCCGGGGGCCTCGGCGGCCGTGCTCGGCCTGGTCAACGTCCGCGGCACGCTGGTCCCCGTCGTGGACACCGCCGCGGCGGTCGGTCTCGGAGCCGCCAGCGGTGCCGGCACCCTCGTCCTGGTCGAGCGGCGCAACCGGCCGGTGGCGCTCGCGGTGGACGAAGTCCTGGATCTCGTCACCGTGTCGGCGTCCGCTCTGGACGGCCACGCTTCGCTGCCCGGGGTGCGCCCGGATCTGGTGCGCGCCGTCGGTTCCACGGGCGGCCATTCATTCATGCAACTCGCGATCGACGCACTGCTGGAGCCTTTGCTGCCGTAGGAGGACGTCGTGGGCCATCGAGTCCTCGTCTGCGATGACGCCATATTCATGCGGACGATGATCAGCGACATTCTGTCGAGCGCCGGCTACGAGGTGGTCGGCGAAGCCGAAACCGGGGTGCAGGCCATCGAGCGCTACAAGGAGCTCAAGCCCGACCTGGTGACGATGGACATCGTCATGCCCGACATGGGCGGGATTGACGCGGTCCGCGAGATCGTCAAGGGCGATCCCAACGCGAAGATCCTGATGTGCAGCGCGATGGGCCAGCAGGCGCTCGTGGTCGAGGCCATCCAGGCGGGCGCCAAGGATTTTGTCGTCAAGCCGTTCCAGCCCTCGCGGGTGCTCGAGGCCGTCCAGCGCGTGCTCGGGTAGCTGGAATGGACGTCCGCCAGTACGCGGACCTCTTCCTCAGCGAGAGCCGCGACCACCTCACCGCGTACAACCACCTCCTGCTGGAGTGGGAGAAAGATCCCGCCGCACGGGAGGCCGTGGGCGGGATCTTTCGCGCCGTGCACACCATCAAGGGGATGGCGGCGACGATGGGGTACGCCGGCGTAGCCGAGTTGGCGCACCGGATCGAGAACCTGCTCGATGGGCTGCGCAAGGGCGAGCGCGCCGCCACGCCGCAGGTGCTCGACCTGCTGTTCCGCTCGGGCGACGCCCTCGAGCAGGGGATCGCCCTGGCCGTGGACGGGCGGGGTGGCGAGGCGCCAGCCGCGCTGTACGCGGAGCTCGACGAAGCCTCGGGCGGCCCGCCGGAGCCGGGCGCGCGTGCTTCGCGCGACTCGATCCCGGTGCTGGCGGCCGGCTCGGGCCGTGCGGTCCGCGTCGTCCTGCGAACCGAAGCGTCGCTCAAGGGCGCGCGGGCCCTGATCGTCCTGCGCAAGGCGGAATCGCTGGGGCCGGTGCACGGCGTGAGCCCGGCCGCGGCGGCGATGGAGAGCGACGCCTTCGACGGTCAATTCTCCTTCCGGATCGACGGCGACGCCGACGCGAGCCACATCGAGCAGGCGCTGCGCGGGGCCGGCGACGTCGAGTCGGTCGAGGTGCAGGCGGAGGAGCTGCCCGAGGCGCCGCAGGTGGAGGCGGTGCGCGGCCGGCACCTCAGGGTGGACCTGCGGCGTCTCGACATGCTGATGAACGAGATCGGCGAGCTGGCCATCGCCCGGGGCCGCCTGGCGACGCTCACCGCGCAGCGCGACGATCCGCCGCTGGCCGACCTGGCGCTCCAGATCGGCCGCCTGGCCCAGTCCCTCCAGAGCGAGATCATCGCGGCCCGGATGACGCCGGTCTGGCAGGTGTTCGACCGCTTCCCCCGGATGGTGCGCGACCTCGCGCGCCAGATGGGGAAGCAGGTGGACTTCCGGGTCGAGGGGAAGGAGATCGAGCTCGACCGGGCGATCCTCGACGAGCTCGGCGAGCCGCTCCTGCACCTTTTGCGCAACGCGGTCGATCACGGTATCGAGCCGCCGGCCGAGCGGCTGGCGCGCGGCAAGCCGGCGGCGGGCCGGCTGGTGGTGGCGGCGGTGCGCGAGCGCAGCTCGGTGGCGATCCGGGTGAGCGACGACGGCCGCGGCGTGGACCGGCCTCGGGTCCTGGCGAAGGCCAGGGAGCAGGGCCTGGTGGCCGACGACGTCACGACGCTGCCCGACGAGGAGCTGTTCCGGCTGCTCACCCGCGCCGGCTTCAGCACCGCGCGGCAGGTCACCGACGTCTCGGGCCGCGGCGTCGGCATCGACGTGGTCGCCACGGCGGCGCGCGCCATGGGCGGATCGCTGGAGATCCGCTCCGAGGAGGGGAAGGGCACCACGTTCACCCTGCGCCTCCCGGTGACGCTCGCGATCATGCGGGCGCTCCTGGCCCGCACCGGCGATGAGATGTACGCGATGCCGCTGACCCACGTGGCCGAGACCTTCGACCCGCGGCCCGAGGAGATCCAGCGGGTCCAGGGGAAGGAGACCATCCTGCTGCGCGGCAAGCTGCTGCCGCTGGTGCGCCTGGGGGAGGTCGTGGGGGCGGGTGGGACGCAGACGCTGTCGCGGGTGCCGGTGATCGTGCTGGAGCTGGGGGAACGCCGGACCGGCGTCATCGTGGACGCCCTGGTCGGCCAGCAGGAGATCGTGGTCAAGAACTTCGAGGCACCCCGGGGGATGCTGCCGGTGTTCAGCGGGGCCACCATCCTGGGAGACGGGAAGCCGGCGCTCATTCTCGATGCGGCGGGACTGACCTGAAGGCTGAAGGCTGAAGGCTCAAGGCTGAACGTTCAGCCCTCAGCCTTGAGCCTTAGGCCGATAGGAAACCATGGACGACATCCGGGACCTGAAAGAGCTCCAGCTCGACGCCCTGAAGGAAGTCGAGAACATCGGGGCCGGGCACGCGGCGACGGCGCTCTCGCAGCTGACCAACCGCCGCATCATGATCAGCGTGCCGCGGATCTCGGTGACCCGCCTCGAGGACGTGGCCGAGCTGCTGGGCGATCCGAGCGAGGTCGTCGCGGCCATTCTGCTGCACATGCTGGGCGACCTCACCGGCCGCACCCTGCTGGTTTTTCCCGAGCCCTCGGCGAAGCGCTTGTGCGACCTCCTGCTGGGGCGGCCCTCCGGCAAGACGCAGACCTTCGACGAGCTGGAGCAGTCCTCGCTCAAGGAAGCGGGCAACATTCTGTGCGGTGCCTACATGAACGCCCTCTCGTCGTTCATGGGGATGATGCTCCTGCCCTCGGTGCCGAGCCTGGTGATCGACTCGGCCGCCGCGGTGCTCACCTCGACCTACCTGAACTTCGGCAGCGACCGCGACTACGTCTTCTGCGTGGAGACGGAGTTCAACTTCGTCATGGAAGACGAGACGCTCCAGGGACACTTTCTCCTGGTGCCCGACTTCGCCTCGCTCCGCGCGATCCTTCAGGCGGTCCGGCTGAGCTGACGGCGCGGCGCGCACCATGACCGACACGCTCGTGGCCGAGCGGGACCTGGCGGTGCTCCGGTCCTTCGCGCGCCGCATCGATCCCTCCGACGCGGGGGCGCACAACAACCTGGGCGTCCTGTACTTCCGCCGCGGCCTCTCGCAGGAAGCGGTGCAGAGCTTCGTGCGCGCGCTCGAGCTCGACCCCAAGATGGCGGTCGCGCAGCGCAACCTGGAGATCGTCTACCGCCACACCGGCTTCTACGACCGCCGCATCGCCGAGCTGGGCGCGCGGCTGCGGCAGCGTCCCGACGACCGCGAAGCCCGCTGGGAGCTGGGGCGCGCCTACGCGTCGGTAGGGCAGCTCGAGGAGGCGCGCGAGGAATTCGAGACGCTGGTGGGCACCGACCCGCGCGATCTGGGGTCCCTGCTCCAGCTCGGCCTCGTGGAGCAGCGCCGCGGCCACCTCGATCAGGCGATGGAGTGGCTGGCCCGCGCGCGCGAGCAGGATCCCGATTCCTCGGTGGTCGAGTTCCATCGCGGCGAGGTGCTCTACCAGCGCGGGATGAACCAGGAGGCGCTCACCGCGCTGAACCACGCCGTCGCGCTCAATCCCGACAACGCCGAGGCGTACCACCTGCTGGCCTTCGTCCTCGGCGACATCGGCCGCCACGAAGAGGCGCGCCAGGCCAGCAAGAAAGCGACGCAGCTCAACCCGTCGCTGGGCCGCGCCCAGAGCAACCTGTCGCTCGAAGTCTCGGCCGACGGCCGCGCCGCCGTGCCGGCGCCCGCCCCGGCCGAGAACGCCGCGGGCGCGCCCTCCCTGGCGCACTACAACCTGGGCCGTGCCTTCCGGCAGAAGGGCTATTACGCCGAGGCCCAGCGCGAGTACCGCCTCGCGCTGGAGCGCGGCGAGGATCGCGGCCTGGTGCGGCAGGGACTGGCCGAGCTGCACATCCTGCGGCACGACCTGGCCGCGGCGCTCGAGGTCTACGATGAGCTGGTCGCCGAGCGGCCGGAGCTGGCCAAGCTCTGGAACGAGCGCGGCGTCGTCCTGCACCAGCTGGGGCGCGGCGAGGAGTCGCAGGCCTCCTACCGGAAGGCGATCGCGACCGATCCCGCCTACGCCCTGAGCTACAACAACCTCGGCGTGTCGCTCGCCTCGCAGGCGCGGCACGACGAAGCCGTGGACGCCTTCCGCGACGCGCTGCGGCGCCGGGGCGATCTGCTCCAGGCCCGGCTCAATCTCGCGCTCCTGCTCGCCCAGATGCACAAGTTCCAGCTGGCCCTCGAGGCCTACCGGCAGGCGCTGGAGGCGGTGCCCGATTCCTGCTCGGCGTGGAACGGCATCGGCCTCGTCCTGGTCGAGCTGAAGCGCCACACCGACGCGAAGAACGCCTTCGCGCGGGCGGTCGAGGCCGACGCCGACAACGCGGCGGCGCACTACAACCTCAGCTTCACCCTCTCGAACCTCGGCGACTTCGAGGGCGCGCTGCGCGAGGTACGCCGGGCGCTCGAGCTCGACCCCTACTACACCGCGCAGAAGTTCCTGCTGTCGATCGAGCTCCAGGCCGACGACCCCTCGCTCTCGGTGATCCCCGACCTGTCGGGCGAGCGCCCCTTCGGCGAGAGCGGCGAGGCCTTCGTCTTCGACCAGCGGCTGCTCGACGACATCTTCACCGAGCTGAAGCCCTCGGCCGCCGCCGCGCCGCGGGCCCGGGCCGGCGAGGACCTGTTCGCGCTGGCGCGCGACTATCTCTCGAAGGCGCTGTTCGAGCGCGCGGTCGCCGAAGTCACGCGCGCGGTGCAGCGGGGTGCCGACCGGACCGAGGGCGCCGCGCTCCTGGGCGCCATCTACATGCGCCGCGGCTTGCACGGCGAGGCGCTGGAGCGGTATCGCGAAGCGCTCGAGCTCACGCCCGGGCACCGCGGCGCGCGCACCGGCGAGGTGCGCGCCCTCCTCGCGCTGGGCCGCGCGCCGGAAGCGCGACCGCTCGCCGAGTCGCTGCTCGCCGCCTTTACCGACGACGTGGACGCGTCGCTGATGGTGGCCGAAGCGCGCGCCGCCACCCTGGACCCCTCCGGCGCCATCGAGGTGCTGCGCCGCGCCGAGGAGCGGGCGCCGGCCCGCGCCGACGTCCGCAAGCTGATGGGCGACGTCGCGCTCAAGGTGGGCGACACCGAGCTGGCGCGCTCGGCGTACCAGGCCGCGCTCGCCCTCGACCCGGGCTACGTCGAGGTGTGGCTGGAGTCGGGCCGGCTCGCCGAGGCGCGCGGCGACGTGCGCGAAGCGGAGAAAGCCTACCGCGCGGCCCTCGAGCGCCTGCCCAGCTTCCACGAGGCGGCGTACGCCCTGACCGCGCTGTACGCGTCGCACGAACGGCTGGCCGACGCCCTCGACCTCCTGATCGCCACGCTGGAGCGCGACCCGTACGACTTCGAGGCGCTGGTCCTGCTGGCGCGCGTGCTGCTGGATCTCGACCGTCCCGCCGACGCCATCGAGGCGGCGAAGCGCGTGGTCACGTTCCGCGCCGATCACGGGCCCGCGCACTACCAGCTCGGCGTCGCCCTCGCGCGCGAGCGGCGCTACCGGGAGGCCGTCCAGCACTGGGAGCGCTGCATCGCGCTCGATTCCTCGGGGCCGCTGGCCGCCAAGGCCCGCACCCACGCGCGGACCGCGCTCGACCTGGTCCACATCTTCGCGGGCGAGGCGGCGTAGCGTGGCGATCGAGGGCCCGCTCAAGGAGCTGGGACTCCACGACGTCTTCCAGCTGCTCGACCTGAGCCGGAAGACGGGCGTCATGCGGGTCACCAGCCACCTGCGCAACAACGAGGGGATGGTCGCCTTCGACCGCGGCGCGATCGTCTTCGCCGAGATCCGGTCGAACCCGGTGCGCATCGGCGAGCTCCTGGTACGCTCCGGCAAGATCACCGAGGCCGACCTGGAGCGCGGTCGCGCCGTCCAGGAGAAGGAGCAGAAGGAGGGCACCTCCCGGCGCCTGGGCCAGATCCTGGTGGGGATGGGGGTGCTCAGCGAGCGCGACCTGCTGCGGCAGGTCGAGTTCCAGGTGACCGAGGTCGCCTTCGAGCTGCTCTCGTGGCAGGAGGGCTTCTTCTCCTTCACCGAAGACAAGCTGAAGGGCGTTCCGGCGGATGCGATGGTCCGTATCCGCACCGAGTCGGTATTGATGGAGGGCGCGCGCCGCATCGACGAGTGGTCGCGCATCGAGGGGCACATCCCCCACCTCGGCGTGATCCCGGTGCTCAAGGAGGCCGACGGCGGCGGCACCATGGCGCTGCTCGATCTCCTCCCCGGCGAATGGGAGGTGCTCGCGCAGGTGGACGGCGTGCGCGATGTGCGTGCGATCGCGCGGGCGCTGGCCCGCTCGGACTTCGAGGTCGCCCGGGTACTCTTCGGGCTGGTCTCCACCGGCGTCGTCGGGCTGCACGATCCCGGCATCGACCGGCGTCCCCGCGCGTCGGTGGGCGGCGACGCGGCTTCGCTGCTGGCGGCGGCGGAGCTCCGGCTCGACAGCGGCGACGTCGCCGCCGCGAAGGAAGCCGCCCTCGCGGCCGCCGCGCTCCGGCCGGGGGAACCGCGCGTGCACCTGGTCCTGGCGCGCGCCCACCTCAAGGAGAACCATGCCGGCGAGGCGATCGAGGAAGCGCGACGGGCGGTGCGGCTCGACCCGCTCTCGATGGACGCGCACCGGTGGTTCGGCCTGGCGCTCGCGGCCGCCGGCCGCTTCGTCGAAGCGGGAGAGCAGTTCGTGCAGTGGGAGCGGCTGGCGACCGCCGAGACGCCCGCGGGGGACCGCGAGCTCGTGGCCACGGCGAAGGCCGCCACCAACCTGCTCGCCAAGCTCCTGGGGAGTGTGAATGGCTGACGACATCCGGGGCCTCTCGGCGGCGCTGGCGCGCGACCCCTCGAGCCTCCAGTACGTCGAGCTCGCCGAGGCGCTGCGCCAGCGCGGCAAGTTTGACGAGGCGATACAGGTCGTGATGCACGGCCTGGGACGGCACGCCGAGCACGCCGACGGCTTTGACTGCCTGGCGCGCATCCACACCGACCGCGGGTCGCTGGAGGAGGCCCGCGCCGCGTGGGAACGCGCGCTCGCCATCGTCCCCGAGCACCTCGGAGCGCTGAAGGGGATCGGCTTCCTCTACTATCGCCAGGGAGACCGGAAGCGCGCCGCCGACGCCCTCGAGCACGCGCTGGCCGCCAATCCGCACGACGACGCGACGCGCCGGGCCCTGGCGGTGATACGAGGCGAGGCCGTCGGCCCGCCGCGGGCCAGCGCCGGCGCCGCGCGGGCGCCCGAGAAGCCGCCCGCCGCGGAGCCCGCGGAGGGGCCGCCACCCAAGTCGCCCGCCGATGTGCCGCAGCTCCGCGCGACCGCCGCTTCCCTGCGCGCCCTGCTCGCCGAGCGGGCGGCCGCACCGCCGTCGCGGCCCGCCGGGGACTCCGCGGCCCCTGAGGCGCCGTCGGCCGCGCCGGCACGGCCCGCCGTCTTCAGCGGCCTCGAGGGCGCGACGGCCGACATCCTGCTGCTCGATGCGCGGGGCCTGGTGATGGCGGGCGGCCTCAAGGCCGCCGACGGGAGCGACGTCTCGGAGCTCGCGGCCGCGGCGCTCGCCGGCGTATCGGGCGAAGCCGGCCGCACCGCCACGTATCTCGGCGTGGGACCCTGGACCGCCATCGTGGCCGAAGCCGAACTCTCGAATGTGATCCTGGCGCCGGTCGGCGAGGGCGCCCTGCTCATGCTGCGCCGCGAGCGCAGCACCCCGGTGGGTCTCGCGGCGCGTATCGCCGATCGCGCCCGGGCCGCCGCGGCGCGGTGGCTGGAGCAGCAGGTCCCATGAGCGACGGCCTCGAACGCTCGCTCGACCGGATATCGCGGGTGCGCGGTGTCCAGGGCTCGATGTTCGTCGCCGCCGACGACGGGCTGGGCATCGCGCAGCTGCTCATGGTGGGCGTGAACGGCAAGGTCGTGGCCGCGTTCGCGGCCTCGCTGGCCCGGAAGGTCGGCGGCGCCGCCGCCGCCATCGGGGCGGGCCGGGTCCGGTTCATCCAGATGCAGGCCGAGAACGGTATCCTGCTGGTCGCGCTCGGCGGCGACATGCTGGTGGTCGTGGTGGCCGACGCCGGTGTCAACGTCGGCCTGACCCGCCTGGAGATGATGCGCGCGGTGGACGCGGCGAGCGCATGACCACCACCACCGTCGTCGAAGCCTGGACCGAGCTGCCGCTGGCCCGCTTCGTGGGGCAGGCGAGCGCGCGGCTGGTGGTGGTCATGACGCCCGCCGGCCAGGTCCTCGCGCAGCACGGCTTCACGCGCGCGGTGGACCTGATGAGCGCCTCGGCCCTCGGCGCGGCGATCATGGCGAGCAGCGGCGCACTCGCCCAGCAGGTCGGCGAGACCGGCTTCGCCGCGCTCTACCACGCCGGCCAGCGCCACGGCATCCATCTGGCGGCCTGTGAGACGCCCCGCGGCCGCCTGATCGTGCTCACCGTTTTCGGCAAGGAGACGTCGATCGGGCTGGTGCAGGTGTTCTTCGACGAGTTCGTGGTGGCGCTGAAACAGGCGGCGCCGGTCGAGGAGCCGCGGCAGCCAGTCCTCGCGGCCGATTTCGAGAGCGAGCTCAACAGCAGTCTCGCGTCCCTTTTTCGCCGGTGAGCCCATGTCGCTCGTGAACTTCACGACGCGTGAGATTACGTGCAAGATCGTCTATTACGGACCGGGACGGTCCGGGAAGACGTCGAACCTCCAGTACATCTACGGGCAGGTCCCGGATGACCGGAAGGGGCGGATGGTCTCGCTCGCCACCCAGACCGACCGCACCCTGTTCTTCGACTTCCTGCCCCTCGAGCTCGGCTCCATCTCGGGGTTCACGACCAAGTTCCAGCTCTATACCGTGCCGGGGCAGGTCTACTACAACGCCACCCGCAAGCTGGTGCTCCAGGGTGCCGACGGCGTCGTCTTCGTGGCCGACAGCCAGGTCCGCCAGCTCGACGAGAATATCGAGAGCCTCCAGAACCTCCAGCAGAACGTGCTGGAGCACGGCATCGACGTCCGTACCCTGCCGATGATCCTCCAGTACAACAAGCAGGACCTGCCGCCGGAGCTGATCCTCTCCCGGACCGAGCTCGACGACGCCCTGAACTTCCGCGCGATCCCGAGCTTCCCGGCCGACGCGCTGCACGGCCAGGGGGTCTTCGAGACCCTGAAGGCGATCAGCGCCGAGGTGCTGCGCAAGCTCTCCGAGAGTGCCTCGGCCCGGCGCTGATGGATCTCAACCCCCGTTTCCGCTTCGAGGCGTTCGTGGTGGGGCCCAGCAACCGCCTGGCCTTCACCGCGGCGCAGGCCGTCGCCCAGAATCCGGGTGAGGCCTACAACCCGCTCTTCATCTATGGGCGCTCGGGGCTGGGCAAGACCCACCTCCTGCACGCCATCGGCTGGGGCGCGGTGGACCGCCAGGCGTCGATCCATGCCGTCTATCAGACGCTCGAGGAGTTCGTCGGCCAGCACCACGCCGCGGTCGCGGCCGGACAGCTCGACGCCTTTCGCCGCAGCGCCGAAGAGACCGACCTGCTCCTCCTCGACGACGTCCAGTTCCTCGCCAAGCACCGCGAGATGCAGACCGAGCTGCTGCGCCTCTCGGAGCGGATGCAGGCGATCAACCGGCAGGTGGTGCTCTCCTCCGACCGTTCGCCGCAGGAGATCGAAGACCTCGACGAGCGGCTGATCTCGCGTCTCAGCGGCGGCCTGCTGGTGGACCTCGCCGCACCCGACTTCGAGACCCGCCTCGCCATCCTGCGGCGCAAGGCCGACGAGCGCGGGATGGTCTTCGCGCCGGGCGTGCTCGATACGGTGGCCGAGATCGGCGCGAGCAACGTGCGCGAGCTGGTCGGGCTGGTGAACCGGCTGAGCGCGTTCCAGGCCGTGAGCGAGGCGCCGCTCACCCCGGCGAGCGCGCGCGCGCTCCTCGTGGAGGAGGGCGAGGAGGCCGCCGGAGCGGCGGAGGACGCGCCGCCCACCGCGCGCCCGCCCGCCCGGCCGGGCGCCCCGGGGGCGCCGGCCGCAACGGAGCCGCGTCCCGTCCCGGCGCGCGCGGCCCCGGAGCCGGCCCGCGCCAGCGCGCCGGTCGACGAGTTCAGCGCCTTCCTCTCCGCCGTGACGCGCACCGTCGAGCGCTCCATCGATGCCTGGCGCAGCCGGGTCGGCGAAGCGGTGGTGCGCTGGCAGGGCGAAGGGTTCCGCACGGCGCGGCTCGAGGAGCTGCTCTCCCACGACTCGCTGGCCGACGTGGAGACGGTGCTGGCGCACTTCGCCGCCGACGTCGAGATGCTCAAGGCCCTCGCGGCCGAGGCCGGTGCCCTCGATCCCTCGGTGGCCGGTCACGCGCGGTTCCGCGATCCCGACCGGCTGGCGGAGGCGGAGGCCTTCGTCAAGAAGCTCCAGGAGGGGATCGTGCCGCCGCCGGCGCCGACGGCGACCCTCAGGCTCGACGACTACATCGCGGGCGCCGCCAACGAGGCGGTGATGCGCGCCGCGCGCCTGGTGGCCCAGGATCCGGGGCGGCGCTACAACCCGCTCTACATCACCGGCCCGAGCGGCGTCGGCAAGACGCACCTCCTGCACGCGATCGGCAACGCGCTGGCGAGCGGGCCGGGCGGGCCCCGCGTCGTCGCCTGCCTCTCGGCGCAGGCCTTCATCGAGGACCTCCTCGCGGCCCTCGAGGCGGGCAACGTGGAGTGGTGGCGGCGGCGCTACCGGCGTGCCGACGCCTTCCTGCTCGACGATACGCAGCTGATCGGCGGGAAAGAGCAGACCCAGGACGAGCTGTACAATCTCTTCAATGTGTTCGCCGACGCCGAGAAGCAGCTGGTCTTCGCCGCCGACCGCGCTCCCGCGGCCCTGGAGCAGGTCGCCGCCCGGCTGGTGACGCGCTTCGAGGGCGGGCTGGTCGTGGAGCTGGCCGCCCCCGACCGCACGATGCGCGCGGCCTTCGTGCGTCGGCTCCTCGAGGCGCAGGGGATCCAGGCCGACGACGACGTCGTCGAGTACCTCGCGGCGCGCCCCGCCGACAGCGCGCGGGCGGTGCAGGGGCTGGTGAACCGCGCCTTCTCGGCGATGGACCCCTCCGACCAGCGCCTGACGGTCGCCGCCGCCCGCACCGCCATCGAGGGACGCGCCGCGCGGGTGTCGCAGGCACAGGCCATCAGCGCCGTGATCCCGTCGGGGCTGGATCCCGCCCTGAGCAGCCGCGAGAAGCTGCTCTGGGACTGGCCCGACATCGGTGACCGGCTGGTCGAGGAGCTGCGCTGATGGCCATCAAGGGCAGCCTGCGCGAGGCGAGTCTTCCCGATGTGCTCCAGCTGCTCTCGATGGGCAAGAAGACCGGCTGCCTGTCGGTCGCCGACCGCAACAACTTCGGGTACATCTTCTTCGACCTGGGGCTGATCACCTACGCCTCGATCGTCAATCGCCGCGACCGGCTGGGCGACATCCTGGTCAAGAGCGGGCTGGTCACCCAGGCCCAGCTCGAGGCCGCCATCGAGCGGCAGGGCCACCAGCGCGACAAGCGACTCGGCGAGCTGCTGGTGGACGGCGGCGCGCTGTCGCGTCCCGATCTCGAGCGCTACATGCGCGTCCAGATCGAGGAGGCGGTGTACTTCCTCTTTACCTGGTCGTCGGGGACCTTCTCCTTCGAGAGCGACGTGCACCCCGAGACCCAGGACTTCCTGGTCCGCATCTCGCCCGAGTCGCTGCTCCTCGAGGGCGCGCGCCGGGTCGACGAGTGGAGCCTCATCGAGAAGAAGATCCCCTCCTTCGATCTCATCTTCGTCGTGGAGTCGGAGCGGCTGGCGGCGTCGGGTGTCAAGCTGACGCCCGAGCAGGAGCGGATCATCCCGCTCCTCGACGGCACCCGCGACGTGACGCGCGTCATCGAGGACTCGGGGATGCTCGAGTTCGAGGCCGGGAAGTCGCTCTACGGGCTGATCACCGCCGGCTTCGCGCACCGGCTGGGCCGGACCAGCACGCCGGAGCCGCAGGCGCAGGTGAGCGAGGCGCGGATCGAGGAGCATCGCAATCTCGGCCTGGCCTTCTACAAGACGGGGATGTTCGACGAGGCGGGCCGGGAGTTTCGCCGGGTCATCGACCTGCGGCCCTCCGACGCGCAGGGGCATTTCTATATCGGCCTCGTCGCGCTGCGGCAGGGCCGCTGGGGCGACGCGGTGGACGCCATGCGCCACGCCGCCGAGCACGGCGCGAACGGGAACGCCACGATCCACAACCTCGCCCTGGCGCTGGAGCAGATGGGACGCCTCGCCGAGGCGGAGGCGGCGTATGCGGCCGCGGCGGCGCGCGAGCCCCCCGACGCGCGCATCCTCGTCGGCTGGGGCGTGCTCGGCGTGAAGCGGGGCCTCGGCGCCGAAGCCGTGACCCGACTGGACAAGGCGCGTACCCTGATGGGCGACAAGCCTCCGACCGCCCTCTGGTACTGGGCCCGCGTGCTGGCGGGCCTGGTGGCGGGCCAGGAGGCCGGGGCGCTGCCGCTCGCCGAGGAGGGCGTCAAGGCCTATCCGCGGAACGCGTCGCTGCGCAACAACCTCGGCGTGCTCCAGGAGCGCGCCAACCGAAGCGAGACGGCCGAGCAGACGCTCGCGGCCGGGCTCGAGGAAGATCCCTCGCTGCCCCAGCTCTCGAAGAACCTGGGCGACCTCCACTACCGGTCGGGGCGCGTCGACGAGGCGCAGCAAGCGTACCTGCGCGCGGTGAAGCTCGCCCCGCGGCTCGGCGAGGACGTCTACTTCAAGCTCGGCAACATCGCCTTCAAGCAGAATCGCCGCGCCGACGCCGAGGGCTACTGGCGCGAGGTCCTGGCGTTGAACCCGGCGCACGAGATGGCAAAGCGGAACCTCGAGACGATGGAGCGCATGGCGTGAGCGGTGTGGCGCCGCTCGACGAGGGGGAGCTGGCCGGCCTGCTCGCCAAGATCGAGCGCCGGGGGCTCAGCGTCTCCAGCTACAAGGGGCCCTGCCTGCGGCGGCGGCTCGCGGTGCGCATGCGCGCCCGCGGCGTGCACACCTACCGGGACTACGGGAAGCTTCTCGACCAGGTGCCGGCCGAGCTCGACCTGCTGCTCGACGCGCTCACCATCAACGTCACCAAGTTCTTCCGGAATCCCGAGACCTATGCGCTGCTGCGCGAGCGAGTCGTGCCGGACCTGGCCGCGCGGGCCGGGCCGGTCGCGGTCTGGAGCGCGGGCAGTGCCACCGGCGAGGAGCCCTACTCGCTCGCGATCCTGTTCGCCGCGCTGGCCGGCCGGGCACGGGTGCGCATCGACGCGAGCGACCTCGATCCCGGCGCGCTGGCCTTTCTCGCCAAGGCCGAGTACCCGGCGTCGGCGGTCACCGACGTGCCGCCCGATCTGATGGCGCGCTGGTTCTCCCCCGGCCCGCCGTTCGCGGTCGCCGCCGAGGCGAAACGGCTGGTGCGCCCCGTCCGGCACGACCTGACGCGGGACCCGGCGCCGGCGCCGCCCTACCAGCTCGTCGTCTGCCGCAACGTGGTGATCTACTTCGACCGGCCGACCCAGGAACGGCTCTTCGAGCGGTTCTTCGACGCGCTGGCGCCCGGCGGCTGGCTGCTCCTCGGCAAGGTCGAGACGCTCTTCGGGAAGGCCCGCACGCTCTTCAAGACCGAAGACGCGCGCGAGCGCCTGTTCCGGAAACCGGCGTGAGGGAGCGGGTGGTGCGCGTGGCCGATTGGGCGGTGGAGACGGGTGAGGTGGTGATCCTTACCCTGGGTCTCGGCTCCTGCGTGGCCTGCGTGCTCTACGACGCGGTCGCCAAGGTGGGCGGCCTGGCGCACGTCCTGCTGCCTTCGCAGACGCTGGCGCGGGACCGGTCGAACCGGGCCAAGTTCCCCGAGACCGCGGTGCCGCTGCTGATGGAGGAGATGCAGAAGCTCGGCGCGGCCCGGGAGCGGCTGCGCGCCCGGCTGGTGGGCGGCGCGGCGATGTTCGCCAGCCTCGGCTCGTCGGGCGTGGCGCTGATGGGCGACCGCAACGTGATGGCCACCCGCGAGGCGCTGAAGGTGGCGCGCATCCCGCTCCTGGCGGAGGACACGGGGCAGGCCTACGGGCGGTCGGTCTATTTCTACCTGCCGGACGGGCGGCTCGAGGTGCGCTCGGTGCTCCATGGCGTCCGGCAGCTCTGAGCGTCCGTCGGTCCTCGTCGCGGACGACAGCGCGCTGATGCGGCGCGTGCTGTCGGATCTGATCGACGGCTCGGGCGAATTCCGGGTGGTCGCGACGGCGCGCAACGGACTCGACGCGGTGCGCAAGGTGCACGCCTTCCAGCCCGCGCTGGTGACGATGGATCTCTCGATGCCGGAGCTCGATGGCCTCGGAGCCATCGGTTACATCATGAGCGAGGCGCCGCGGCCGATCGTGGTGGTGAGCGCGCGGGCCGGGCGCGACTTCGCGGAGGCGATCCGGGCCCTCGAGCTGGGGGCGGTGGACCTGGTCGAGAAGCCGGAAGGGGTGGGGCGCGACGCCGCGGCCGCCATCGGGACGCGGCTGATCGCCGCGCTCCGGGCGGCGGCCGCGGCCGACCTCAAGCACATCCACGTTCTCGCGCGGCCCCGCCCGCAGCCGCCCCGCGCGGCGGCCGCGCCCCGGGCCGCGCGGCTGGCGGTGGTGGTGGCCGCCTCGACCGGCGGTCCCCGCGCCCTCGCCGAGCTGATCCCGCAACTGCCGGCGGCACTCGAGGCGGCGGTGCTGGTGGTGCAGCACATGCCGCGCGGCTTCACCAGGTCGCTCGCCGAGCGGCTCGACGGGCAGTCGGCGCTGCGCGTGGTCGAGGGCGCCGAGGGCCAGGTGCCCGACGTGGGGACGGTCTACATCGCGCCCGGCGACTTCCACATGCGGGTCGCCCGCGTGAGCGGCGCGGCGCCCTGCATCGTGCTCTCGCAGGAGCCCACCGTCTGGGGCGTGCGGCCGGCGGCCGATCCGCTGTTCCGCTCCGCCGCCGAGGTCTACGGCGGCCAGTGCATCGGCGTGGTGCTGACCGGCATGGGGCGTGACGGCGCCGAAGGGCTGCTCGCAATCCTGAAGGCGGGCGGCGCGACGCTGGTGCAGGACAAGGACACCAGCGTGGTCTTCGGCATGCCGCAGGCCGCGCTCCAGGTCGGGGCGGCAAAGGACGCCGTGCCCCTCGATCGCATCGCCGAGCGGGTCGCGGGCGAAGTGCTGCGCCGGGCCGCGAGCGCGGCATGACCGGAATCGGCTTCCTGGTGGTGACGGCGGGCGGCTCCCGCTACGGCCTCGGCCTGGCCGAGGTGCGCGAGGTGGTGGACGTGGCGCCCGCGCGGGCGGTGCCGGCCCGCAGCGCGGCGGTGCGCGGCGTGATGCCGCTGCGCGAGCGGTTCGTGTCGCTGGTGCACCTGGCCTCGCTGGTGTCGGGCGAGGCGCCGCCGACGGCGGTCTCCGAGACCGCGGTCGTGGTGCAGGTGCGCGGTGCGCCGATGGCGCTCGAGGTGGACGACGTGGAGGCGGTGGTGGATCGCGCGGCGCATTTCGTCGGCGCGGCGCCCGCGGCGTGGGCCAGCGGCGTGTGGCGGGTGGGGACCGACCTGGTGACGGTGCTCGACCTCGGCGTGCTGGCCGAGCGAATCATGGAGACGGGGAGCGGTGATGATACAGCCGGGTGACGACATCCAGGTCGTGGTGTTCCGCGTGGGCGGGCAGGAGTTCGCCTTCAACGTCTTCCACGTCCAGCGCATTCTGCGCTACGAGAAGCCGTCGCCGCTGCCCAAGGCGCCGCGGTTCCTGGAGGGCGTGCTCCAGGTGCAGGGCGCCGTCGTGCCGCTGATCGACCTGCGCAAGCGCTTCGAGCTGGGCGACGCGCCGCAGCGCGAAGAGACGCGCACCATGGTGCTGGAGTGCGAGGGCCTGCTGGTCGCCGTCGTGGTGGACGCCGTGGTCGAGGTGCTGCGCATCGCCGCCGGCGCGGTCACCGCACCCTCGTCGGTCGTCCGGGGCCTGGCGGCCGAGTACATCCAGGGCATCATCTCGCTCGGCAACCGCACCGTCATTCTGCTGCAGACGGGACGGCTGATCACATCGGCCGAGCGCATCGCGCTCGAGACCGTGCAGACGGAGGCGGTCCATGGCTGAATCCCCGGTGCGGGCCTGGCGCGAGCGGCTCGACCAGGTCTCGGCGGCGCTCGACATGGCGCACACCAGCGACGAGCTGACGAAGTGCAAGAACGAGATCATCGGCCTCTTCAAGCAGGTCGAGGCCGTGATCGGCGAGCTGACCCAGCTCAAGGACGACATCAAGCCGCTGGTCGACCGCTACAAGCAGCTGGCCTCCGCGACCCGCGCCTCCGCGGCGGCGCCCGAGCTGGGCGAGAAGCCGATCATCCACTCGGACCACATCGGCGCCTCGACCTTCATCGAGAAGGGCTGGAGCCTGCTCTCCCTGGGTGACTACCCGGGCAGCATCGGCGCCCTGACCCGGGCGCTGGAGCTCTCGCCCGGCGACGCGCAGGCGGAGTCGCTGCTGGGTTGGGCCCAGATGCTGAAGGAAGACTACGACGACGCGCTCATGACCTTCCAGAAGGTCTTGATGCGCGAGCCCGCCAATTCGCTGGCGCGGATCAACGTGGGCTACATCTGCCTCAAGAAGCGGATCTTCGGCGAGGCGATCGAGCACCTCTCCAAGGCGATCCGCATGGCCAACGACAAGAAGGCGACGCTCTACGCGCACTACTACCTGGGGCTGGTCTACCTCGAGCGGGAGATGTTCGAGGATGCCGACACCTTCTTCCGGAAGACCCTCGAGCTGGGGCCCAACCTGATCGAGGCTTACTACCAGCTGGGGCGCGCCCAGTGGTTCGCCGAGGACCACGATGGGGCCAAGGCAACCTGGGCCCAGGGCTTCCAGGCGAACAAGTTCAATCCGTGGGGTAAGAAGTGCAAAGAGGTCCTGGCGATCGTGGAAGCCGGCGGCAGCCCCCCCTCGCCCGGCGAGGAGGCGGCTTGACGCTGCATTTCAGAAGGAGTTATCCTCAATGACTGTGCAGAGTTCCGGCCCACAATCCCGGCTGCAGTTCGGCCCGGCCAATCTGGCCCTCCTGGGGGGGGCCGTTTTGGCGCTCGGCGGCGGGTATTTCCTGCTGGCCCAGGGGTCCACGACGGCGGCCCCGTTCTTGCTGGTTCTGGGCTACTGCGTGCTGCTGCCGCTCGGTCTGATCCTGTAACACGGGCGAATAGCTCAGCTGGTCCAGAGCGCCTGCCTTACACGCAGGATGTCGGGGGTTCGAATCCCTCTTCGCCCACTGCATGCGGCCGGCGCCTGGTTGACGATGACATCGGAGGTTGATGCATGAAGCGGCGTTCGTCGTTCGACAAGCACGTTCCCGGAACGGTGGCCCTGCTGGTGGCCGGCCTGGCGCTGGGCGCCGGTCCCGCCGCGGCGCAGCTGGCCCGCCCGAGGACGGTGGCGCCGGACGCACCGAAGCTGCTGGTCGTGCCGTTCGTGCGCGACGCCGGTGATTCCGCGATCTCCCTCGTCCTGGCCGACGCGGTCCGCGAGCGGATGCGGACGGTGCACCTCGACAAGTTCAACACCCTCACCCGGGCGAACCTCAACACCGTGCTCACCGAGAGCGGATTCCCGGTGGACGTGCCGCTCGACGCGTCGACGGTGCGCAACGTCGTCCGCTTCATGAACGCGAGGTTCGTGATCGAGGGCTCGATGATCCGCCGCGGCGACTCGATCCTCGTCGTGGCGCGGCTCGCCGAGGCCACCGGCACCACGCCCCAGGCTGCGACCATCTCGGTGATGGCCGGGGCCGCCCGGATCGGCACCTCGACCGGCAACGAGATCGCCAACCGCCTGGCGGACAACTACGGGACCTTCGACGAGGTGGCCGAGTGCCGGCGCCGGCTCGACCTGGGCAACATCCAGGGCGCGAGCGACAAGGCCGCGCAGGCGCTGCGTCAATTCCCGAATAGCCCGGGCGCCTGGCTCTGCATCGCGAGCATCCGCGAGGCGCAGCACCTGAGCGAGGACTCGGTCATCGGGGCGCTGCGCAATGCCTTCACCCGCGACACCCTGGCGACCGCGGTGATGCGGCGCCTGGCCACCAAGTACCAGGCCCGCAACGACACCGCCGGCCTGCTCGACATGCTCAAGCGGATCCTGACGATCGATTTCCGTGACAACGACCTGCGCATCAGCACCGCGCGGCTCATGGTGCAGATGGCGCAGGCCGACAGCGCGGTCAAGATCATCGACCAGGGCCTGGCGCAGAATCCCGCGTCGGTGGAGCTGCTCGGCGTGAAGGCCATCGCCATGGCGGCCGGCAGCCACTGGGACTCGGCGGCCGCGGCGCTCAAGACGGTGGCGGACATCGACACCAGCAAGGTGGATTCGCTCTTCCTCTACCGGATCACGAACTACTATCGCCAGATCCCCGACTCCACCGAGTGGCTGCGGTGGGTCGCCGTCGCGACGCAGAGGTTCCCGGGCCAGCTGGACTACTGGTACACCCTCGCCAGCCAGCGGATGGTGCATGGCGATTCGGCCGGCGCGATGGAAGCGGCCCAGGGGTTACTCGCCAACCTGCCGGCCGATCTCTCGGCGTCGGCGCAGCTGCGCGGTCTCGCCGCGCGCGCGCACTACGTGGTGGCGATGCTGATGAACGGGCATGGCCAGGTCGACTCGGCGCTGGTCCACTCGGAGCAGGCGGTTCAGCTCGACAGCACCGTCAAGGGCAACGTGGCGGTCGTGTACCTGCTGGCGGGCGCCCGGGCGCGCGGTGACACGGCGACCGTGGGCCATCTTGACCGGGCGATCGATCTGCTCACCCGGGCGAGGGCGTACGGCGCGGCGAATCAGCGACTAGCGAGCAATGCCGCTTTCCAGCTCGGCGTGGCGCAGTTCACCAAGGCGCGGGAGCTCGACCAGGAGGCCGAGAGCTCGCATTCCTGCGATGCGGTGCGGCTGCTGGGCCCGCTCTGGGACGAGGTGTCGGCCAGCATTACGGCCGGGGCGCGGACCAATGTCGACATCGCGAACCAGATTCTGACGGCGGTGCCGCAATTCCAGGGCCGGGCGGCGGCCTTTGCGCGGAACTTCCACTGCAATTGAGCTCGGCTTGTACGCTTCCCGCGGGCTTTCTATATTTGAAGGCTTCGCTCGGGGGCTGTAGCTCAGCTGGTTAGAGTGCCGGTCTGTCACACCGGAGGTCGCGGGTTCGATCCCCGTCAGCCCCGTAGCAAGCGCCCTGCTGAAAGCGGGGCGTTTGTGTTTTCTGAGCGACGCCTTGACCAGGCCGCCTACCTGGGTAATACTGTGGTATGAAAACGGCTATCTCGCTCCCCGACCCGCTGTTCCGGTCGGCCGACGTCCTCGCCGACCGGCTGGGCATCTCCCGCAGCCAGCTCTACGCCACCGCCCTCGCCGAATACCTGGCCAAACACCAGACCCGGAAGGTGACGGAACGGCTCGATGAGGTCTATGCCGCGGAGCCGGGCCGCCTGGAGCCGGGGCTCGCCGCCGCCCAGACGCGAACGGTCCGGCGCAACGAGTGGTAGTCGAGCGGGGCGCCGTCTGGTGGGCCGAGCTCCCGGAACCCCGCGGCTCGGAACCGGCCTACAAGAGACCCGTGGTCATCGTCCAGGCGGACGCCTTCAACCGCAGCCGCTTGGCCACCGTCATCGCCGTGATACTTTCCTCCAATACGCGCCTGCTCGATGCCCCCGGCAACGTCCTGGTGCCGGCGGCAACCAGCGGTCTGCCGCGCGATTCGGTGGCCAACGTCACCCAGACGGTGACGCTCGACCGGGACTTCCTGGTCCAGCAGGCCGGCAAGCTCCCGCCCAAGCTGATGAGGGAGATCAGCGACGGCCTGCGCCTCGTCCTTTCCTTATGAAGGTCAACGCCATGCTGCGTCACCTGGTGCTCGCGCTCGCCATCGCCGCTCCCCTCCACGCGCAGACGCAGCTCACCCCCGAGGTGCTCCTCTTCGACACGCCGTCCGGCAACGTGGTCGTCGCCTTCGGCGCCGAGGGCGCGTTCACCGTCGGGCCCCTCAGCGTGGCGAGCACCCAGACCATCCAGGCCGCGCTCGCCGGCCGCACCTCGTCGGCCACGCGCTACGTCGTCGTCGGCGCTGAAGACGCGACGCGCAGCGAGGGCGACGGCGGCTGGCAGCGGCTCGGCGCCTTCGTGGCCGTGCACGAGAACGCCAGCGGCCGGTTGCGCGGCGAGGCCCGTCGCATCCAGGCAATCGGCGCCGACCTCCCGCGCGTCGCCTACTCCGAGGTGATCAAGTTCGCCCTCAACGGACGGGCGTATCACGCCGTCCACCAGAAGGCCGGCTACAGCGACGCCGACGTCCTGGTGCACCTGGAGGCGGACGGCGTGGTCTATCTCGGAGAGTCCTTCCCGGGCGACGGCTATCCGATCATCGACTCCGCACAGGGCGGGACCCTCGACGGCCTGATCCAGACGCTCGATCCGTGGGCCGGCGGTGGCGGCGGCGATCGCTTCGTGGGCGCGCGCGGCCCGGCGGTGAGCCGCGCGGAGGTCAGGGCGTTGCGCGACATGCTGGTCACCATGCGCGATCGCGTCCGCGCCCTCGCCCGGGCCGGGCAGACCGCCGACCAGGTGGTCGCCGCCCACCCGAGCCGGGAGTTCGATGCGCGCTGGGGGCATGGCCGGGTCACACCCGAGGTGTTCGTCCGCGAGATCTACCGGGCCGTCCGGTGAGACGGTCGAGACCGACGGCTTGAACGAGACCTTCCAGCATGCCAGCGTGCTGCTCGACGAGGTGGTGCACCTCCTCGATGGCTGCCGGCGCATCCTCGACGGCACGGCGGGGGCGGGAGGCCACGCCCTGAGGCTGACCGAGGCCGGCGCCGAGGTGCTGGCGCTCGACCGGGACCCCAGCGCCGTAGCCGCTGCCTCGGCGCGGCTCGCCGGCACCCGCTCGCGCGTCCTCTCCCTGGACTTCGCCGACGCCGCCCACCATCCCGAGGTGCGCGCCTTCCGGCCCGACGGAATCCTCCTCGACCTCGGGCTCAGCTCGCCCCAGATCGATGATCCCGCGAGAGGATTCACATTCCGACCAGGTACAGTCCTGGACATGCGAATGGAAGGCAAAGGGGAGACAGGGGAGACAGGGGAGACAGGGGAGAAAGGGATTACCGCGGCCGAATGGCTCAATACCGCGGACGAGACCGAGATTGTCGATGTCTTCCACAACTACGGCGATGAGCGACGCGCGCGCGCCATCGCCCGCCAGGTGGTGAAGCGCCGCGCAACGCGCCCCTTCGCCATCAGCGAAGATCTGGTCGGCGCGATCCGCGGCGCGCTGGGCCCGCAGAGCGGCCCGTCCGACTTCGCGCGGCTCTTCCAGGCGGTGCGAATCGTCGTCAACGGCGAGCTGGAGCGGCTGGAGCGCGCCCTCCCCGACCTCTTCGATCTGCTGGAGCCGGGCGGCGTGATGGCCGTCATCGCCTACCACTCGGGCGAAGACCGGATCGTCAAGCACCGCTTCCGCGACTGGGCCCGCGCCTGCGTCTGCCCGCCGGAGCAGCCCAGGTGCACCTGCGGTGGCAAGCCGCGCGGCACGCTCCTGACCCGCCACCCCGTGGAGGCGTCACCCGACGAGGTGGCCCGTAACCCGAGAGCGCGCAGCGCACGGCTGCGCGCGATCCGGAAAGCCGCATGAGCCCGCGGGCCCGGCGCGCATCCTCGTCAGGCGGGGGAGGCCCTCGCCCCCGCGGCCGTGGAGGACTCAAGGGTCGGCACTGGGTCACCCTCTGGCTGGGCGCCTTCCTGGCGGTGGCGCTGATCGTCGTCTGGCGCCAGAGCGCGGCCCTCGCCACCTCCCGGGACCTTCAGCAGATCCGGAAGACGCGCGGGGCGCTCGAGACGTCGAAATCGGCGCTCATCGCCGACATCCATCGCGCCCGGAGCCGCGGTGTGCTGGTGCCGCTGGCCGAGCAGAAGCTCGGTCTGCGCTTGCCCCAGGATTCCGAAATCACCATTCTGCAGAACCCCAGGCCACGATAAGGTGCCCAAGGTCCCCTCCCGCCTCACCCTGATCGGCCTCGGCTTCGGCCTCATCGCGCTGGCCGTGGTCGGCCGCGCCGCGCAGCTCCAGCTGGTCCAGGGGGAGCGGTGGCGGGAGCGCGCCGCCGCGCAGCAGACGGTCGGCGTCGCGCTGCCTTCGCGCCGCGGGACGATCTTCGACCGCAACGGCGTCGCCCTGGCGCTGAGCCAGGAGACCTTCGGTGTCGGCGTCGCGCCGAGGGAGCTGGACGACCCGGCGCGCGCGGCGAGCCTCCTGGCGGCGGCGGTGTCGCGCCCCCGCGACGCGGTGCGCGCCGCCCTGCGCTCGGGCCGCGTCTGGGTCGACTGGCCCGGCCCCTTCACCTGGAGCGCCGTCGCCGCGCTGCGCAACCTGCGTGGCGTCTACCTCCAGCGCCGGCTCGAGCGCTTCTATCCGCGCCCCGACCTGGCCCCGCGCCTGGTGGGCCGCGTCGACGTCCGGGGCCGGGGCGGCAGCGGGCTGGAGCGCGCTCTCGACTCGCTCCTCGCCGGCCGCGGCGGGAGCGCCGTGATGCTGCGCGACGCCCGCGGCCGCATGTATCCGGCGCCCTCGCGCCCCTCGGCCGAGCCGGTGGACGGCAGCGACGTGGTCCTCACCCTCGACGCCGAGCTTCAGGAGATCGCCGAGCGGGCGCTGGCGCGCGCCCTCGTGGACGCCAAGGCCTCGGGAGGCGACGTCGTCATCCTCCAACCCGGCACCGGCGAGATTCTCGCGATTGCTTCCATACGCGGGGCAGGGGGGACGGGCGGGGCGGTGGGAGTGATCGGCGATCCCTACGAGCCGGGCTCGACGGCGAAGATCTTCACCGCCGCGGGGCTGCTGCGCGAACACAAGGCGACGCCCCACGACACGGTGTTCGCGGAGCACGGCACCTGGGTGGTGGGCAAGCGCCGGCCGATCCATGACACGCACCCCGCCGGCACGCTCACCCTGGCCGACGTGATCCGGGTGTCGAGCAACATCGGTATCGCCAAGCTGGGCGCGCGCCTCACCCCGGCCGAGCAGTTCCAGGTGCTGCGCGACTTCGGCTTCGGGACGCCGACCGGCGTCGAGTACCCCGGCGAAGCGGCGGGGCGGCTCCGGCGGCCGGCGCAATGGACCGACGAGAGCGCGGCATCGCTGGCGATGGGCTACGAGCTGAACGTGACGCCCATCCAGCTCGCCGCCGCCTACGGCGCGATCGCGAATGGCGGTCTCCTGCTCGAGCCCACGCTGGTGAAGGAGGTCCGGGAGCGCGACGGCTCGATCCGCTGGAGCCACGCGCCGCGGCCGGTGCGCCGCGTCGTGACACCCGACGTCGCGCGTCAGCTCTCGGCGATGCTCCGCAACGCCGTCGAGGAGGGGACCGGCCGCCGCGCGGCGCTCGGCACCTACGCGATCTCGGGCAAGACCGGCACGGTGCGCCGCAACATCAGGGGGCACTATGTGGAAGGACGCTACACGGCGAGCTTCGTGGGCTTGTTTCCCTCCGACGACCCCCAGCTCATCCTGCTGGTGAAGATCGACGACCCCGAAGGCGACTACTTCGGCGGCTCGCGCGCCGCGCCGGTGACGCGCGCGATTCTCGAGGCGGCGCTGGCGACGCCGGCGGTGGCACTCGACCGATCGCGCATCCCGCAGCGGCGGGCGCCCGCCGAATCGGCCGTGACCCGGCCCGGCTCGGCCCTCACCGTCACCGTGGCGTGGCCGGTGCCGCACCCCGACAGCACCGGCGCACCGGAGGCGCGGGCCATCCCTGACGTCGAGGGCCAGAGCCTGCGTGCCGCGGCACGCACCCTCCATCGGGCCGGCTTCAAGGTGCGCATCGAGGGGTGGGGCGATGCCTTGGGCACGACCCCCGCGGCCGGCGCCGAGGCCGCGCCCGGCACCACGGTGGTGATCCGGGGCGAGGCGAACCGTGCGATCTGAGGCGCTGAGGCAGCGTCTCGCCGCGGCCGGCGAGCTGACGAGCTGGCCCGACGCACTGGGCGAGGACGTCGGCACCGTGACCACCGATAGCCGCAAGGTTGCGCCCGGCTGCCTCTACGTCGCCTACGCGGGCACGACCACCGACGCTCACGCCTTCCTGCCCCAGGTGGAGCAGCAGGGCGCCGCGGCCGCGATCGCCGAGCACGCTGTTTCCGGGCTCGCGCTGCCCCTCATCATCGTGCGGAACGGACGGCATGCCGCGGCGATCGCCGCCGCGCTCGAGTGCGGCGATCCCGCCCAGGCACTGGACCTTCTCGCCGTGACCGGGACCAACGGCAAGACCACGTCGGTGCACCTGTTGCGGCACCTCTTCGGCGTGAGCGCGCCCGCCGGGTCGACGGGGACCCTGGGCGCGGTGGACGGCAACGGCGACGTCCTCCCGGGCACGGAGAACCTCACCACGCCGGGTCCCGTCGAGCTGCAGCGTACCCTGGCGGCGCTGCGGGAGCGGGGCGTGAAGACGGTCGCGATGGAAGCGTCGTCGCACAGCCTCGACCAGGACCGGCTCTACGGCCTGCGGTTCAAGGCCGCCGTCTTCACCAACCTGACGCGCGACCATCTCGACTACCACCAGACGCTGGATGCGTACCTCAAGGCCAAGCTGCGCCTCGCCGAGTACCTCGTCCCCGGCGGCGTGGCGGTGACCAACGCCGACGCGCCGCAGTGGGACAAGATGCCGTCCTCCGTGCCGCGCCTGACCTTCGGGATCGCGAACCCCGCCGACCTGCGCGCCACCGGCGTGGGCGGCACCGCGCGGGGAATGCGGTTCACGCTCCACTACCTGGACGAGTCGACCCCGGTCGAGCTGCCGCTCCTCGGGCGCTTCAATGTCGAGAACGCGCTGGGCGCCGCCGCCGCCGCGCTGGCCCTGGGGGCCGACCTGGTGCCGACCGCCGCGCGGCTCGCCACCGCGCCGCAGGTGCCGGGACGCATGGAGCGCGTCGCCGGCGAGCCCTGCGTCATCCTGCGCGACTACGCCCACACCCCCGACGCCCTCGAGCGGGCGCTGGGCGCGCTGCGGCCGCTGACCAAGGGACGCCTGATCGCGGTCTTCGGCTGCGGCGGCGACCGCGACCGCGGCAAGCGGCCGGTGATGGGCGGGATCGCGGCGCGCGACGCCGATCTCGCGATCGTCACCAGCGACAACCCGCGGACCGAGGACCCGCAGCGCATTCTCGACGATGTCGAGGAGGGGATGGGCGAGACGCCGCACCTGCGCATCGTGGACCGCCGCGGCGCCATCGCGCGCGCGGTCGCCATTGCGCGCCCCGACGACACCATCGTCCTCGCCGGGAAAGGGCACGAGACCTATCAGGTCGTGGGCAAGGAGAAGCTGCCCTTCGACGAGCGCGAGATTGTCGCGGACGCCGTGAGGGCCCGCGCCCGGTGACCGCCTTCGCCTGGACCGCGAAGCTGGTGACGGAGGCGCTGGGGCTCCCGCCGGCGGCGTGGGATCACGCCTACACCGGCACCTGCACCGACACCCGCGCGATGGAAGCGGGCAGCCTCTTCATCGCGCTCAAGGGCGAGCACTTCGACGCCCACGACTTCCTGGGCGACGCGCGGCTGAACGATGTCGGTGGGGTCATCGTGCGGCACGGTACGCCGCGCTGGCCGGGCTTCGACTGGTTCGAGGTGGACGACACCCTCGTCGCCCTCGGCCAGCTGGCGCGGCTGCGGCGCGAGCGATTCACGGGCAAGGTCGTCGCGGTCACCGGCACCAACGGCAAGACCAGCACCAGGGAGCTGATCGCCGCGGCGCTCGGCGGGTCGCTCCGGGTGCACAAGTCGGAGCGCAATCTCAACAACCTGGTCGGCGTGCCGCTCACGGTGCTGGCGGCGCCCCTCGAGGCCGAGGCGATGGTGGTCGAGTGCGGCGCGAGCCTGCGCGGCGAAATCCCGCGGATGCGGGAGATCGTCCGGCCCGACGTGGCGGTGGTGACCAACGTCGATGCCGGCCACCTCGAGGGGTTCGGTTCGCTGGCGGCGATCCTGGAGGAGAAGGTCGCGCTCCTGGCCGACGTGCCGACGGCGGTCGTCGGCGCCAGGCCGACGGCGCTGGCCGACGCGGCGCGCCGCGCGGCGCGCACCGTCGTGACCGCCGCGACCGAGGGCCCGGCCGACTGGTTCGCCGAATCGGTCACGATGTCGCCCGACGGGCGGCCCACCTTCACGGTGCGCGGGGTGAAGGTCGAGCTGCCGCTGCGGGGGCGGCACATGGTCGGCAACGCGCTGATCGCCCTGGCGGTCGCCGAGGCGTGCGGCGTCGCGCTCGCCGATGCCGCGCGCGGGCTCCTGAAGGCGTCGATCCCCGGGGGCCGCAGCGAGACGATGGAGATCGAAGGGGTGACGGTCATCCATGACTGCTACAACGCGAATCCTACCTCGCTGCGCGCGGCCCTCGACCTGCTGCGCGACATCCGCGGCAAGCGGCGCGCGATCGTGGTCGTCGGGACGATGCGGGAGCTGGGCCCCGCGTCGGCGGAGCTGCACCAGGCGGGGGCCCGGGCGGTGCTCGACCTCGGACCCGACGTGGTGGCCGCGGTCGGAGACTTCGCGGCCGCCTTCGCCGCGCAGGGCGCGATGCCGAAACCCACCCGGCTGGTGTCGGCCGAGACCCCCGAGGCCATCGCGCCGCTGCTCCGGCCCCTGATCAAGCCCGGCGACGTGGTGCTCCTGAAGGCGTCCCGCGGCGTCCGTCTCGAGCGCCTCCTGCCGCTGCTCTGGCCGTCCTACACTCCCGCCGAGGCGCACTAGATGCTGTACTGGCTGCTGCATCCCTACGCGTCGCGCTTCGCGCTGGCGAACCTGGTCAGCTACATCAGCTTCCGCGCCGCCGCGGCCACGGTGACGGCGCTGCTGATCGCCTTCATCGTGGGGCCGGGCATCATCGCGAAGCTTCAGGCGCACAAGGTGGGGCAGATCGTCCGCTCCGAGGGACCGAGTACCCACCTGGGCAAGCGCGGCACGCCGACGATGGGCGGCATCATCATCATCATCGCGACCGTCGTGCCCACCCTGCTCTGGGCGCGGCTCGACAACCGGTTCGTCCTGATCGCCCTCCTGTCGATCACCTGGATGGGCGCCATCGGCTTCGTGGACGACTACCTCAAGATCGTCCAGCGCCAGCCTCGCGGGCTGGTGGCCAAGTACAAGATGGCTGGGCAGTTCGCCTTCGGCGTGCTGCTCGGCGTGCTGCTGATCGCCTTCCCGTCGAAGGGCACGGTGCTGCCCGCGGCGTCCACCACGCTGCCGTTTCTCAAGTACTGGTACGTGACCTTCTCGCTGCCCGTGATCTACATCGCCTTCGTCACCTTCGTCGTCGCGGGGACGTCGAACGGCGTGAACTTCGCCGACGGACTCGATGGGCTCGCCGCGGGGCTCAGCGCCATCGCGGCGATCACCTTCGCCGTCTTCGCCTACGTCTTCGGCCGCACCGACACCTCGGAATACCTCAAGGTCTTCTACCTCCCCGGCGCCGGCGAGCTGGCGATCTTCTGCGCGGGCCTGATGGGCGCATGCGTGGGGTTCCTCTGGTTCAACGCCCATCCGGCGAAGGTCTTCATGGGCGACACCGGCAGCCTCGCCATCGGCGGCGCGATCGGCACGGTGGCGATCCTGCTGAAGGCCGAGTTCCTCCTGCTGCTGGTGGGCGGCGTCTTCGCCGCCGAGACGATCTCGGTGATGATCCAGACCACCGTCTTCCGGTACCGGCTGCGCAAGTACGGCCGCGAGTACGCCATGCAGCATCGCGTCTTCCGCATGGCGCCGATCCACCACCACTTCGAGCAGCTCGGCTGGCACGAGTCCACAGTGGTGACGCGGTTCTACATTCTCGGCCTGCTCTGTGCCCTGGTGGCTCTCGCGACGCTGAAGGTGCGGTGAGCCTCGGTCGGCGCAGCAGCGGCAAGCGGCCGGCCCGCAGCTCTCGCGCTTCGACCTTCCCGCGGGAGGGCCGCGAAGCGGCCGTCATCGGCCTGGCCCGCAGCGGCATCGCCGCGTGCCGGCTGCTGCGTCATCTCGGCAGCAAGGTCTATGCGTCCGATGCCAAGCAGACGCCCGAGTTGGAAGCCGCCGCGGCGGAGCTGCGTGCCGAGGGGTGCGACGTCGAGCTGGGTGTCCACGACGCGATGCGGATCGCCTACGCGCGGCTCGTGGTGGTGTCGCCCGGCGTCCCGCCCGACGCCTTCCCGCTGCGCATGGCCGCCGAGCACGGCGTGCCCGTCATCAGCGAGCTGGAGCTCGCCGCGCGGCATCTGCCCGATACCAGTTTGATCGTCACTACCGGCACCAAGGGCAAGTCCACCACGGCGTCGATGATCGCCGCCATTCTCGCGGTCAGCGGACTCGGACCCGCGAGGGTGGCGGGCAATATCGGCGCGCCGCTCTCCGACCTCGCGAGGGAGCGCTCGCACCCACTCTGGCTCGCGGTGGAGGCCAGCTCCTTCCAGCTTCACGACTCTCCGACGCTCGATCCCGCCGTGGGCGTCCTCACCAACCTGTCGGCCGACCACCTCGACCGATACGGCACCGTGGACGAGTACTACGCCGACAAGCGGCTGCTTTTCCGCAACGCGGGCCCCCAGAGCCGCTGGGTGACCAACGGCGACGACCCGGAAGTCCTGGCGGTGGTCGAGGGCGTGCCGGGCAGGCACGAGCGCTTCTCCCTCGACGTCCAGATGGCCGACGCCTGGTACGATCGCTCCGGGGGCTGGCTGATCCTGCGCGGCATGCCTCTGATGCGCCGCGGCGATCTCGCGCTGCTCGGCGACCACAACGTCGCCAACGCCCTGGCCGCCGCGCTGGCGGTGCCGGCGGACCAAACCGACCGCGACCGGATTGCCGAGGCGCTGCGGGGATTCAAGGCGCTGCACCACCGCCTCGAGCCGGTGCGCGAGGTGGGCGGCGTGCTGTGGGTGAACGACTCGAAGGCCACCACCATTTCCGCCTCGCTGAGCGCCATCCAGAGCATCCACCGGCCCGTCGTGCTGCTGGTGGGCGGGCGCGACAAGGGCGGCAACTTCCGGGATCTCGTCCCGGCGCTGGCGCACGCGCGGGGCGTGATCGCGTACGGCGAGGTCGCCGAGCGCGCCGTGCGCGAGTTGAAGGGAAGGGTCAGCGTCGTGCGGGAAGGGTCCGAGTTCGAGAAGGTGCTCGCCCACGCGAAGACCCTGGCAAAACCCGGCGACGCCGTCCTGCTGAGCCCCGCGTGCTCCAGCTTCGACATGTTCAAGAATGCGGAAGAGCGGGGGGAGATGTTCACGAATTGGGTAAACGCGCTCTGATGCGCTTGCCATCAGCCATCAGCCATCGGCCATCAGCCGGTCGCGAGTGGCTCCTCGGCTGGGAAGCGCGGCTCCTGGTGCTGCTGACGGCGGTGCTCGTCGTCTTCGGCCTCGCCTCGGTGTATGCCGCCAGCTCGACGCTCGTCGAACGGGGCAGGGCGGTGGGCTCGACGCGGGTCTTCGACCAGCTGACCGGCGCGCTGGCCGGCGCTCTGCTGCTGGTGCTCGCCTCACGCGTGAACCTGGACCGGGTGCGGCGGCTCGCCTGGCCCATCCTGCTCACCGTGGGGTTCCTGCTGCTGGTGCTGATCCTGCCCTTCACCTCGGCGATCGCGCCGCGGATCAACGGCGCCCGGCGCTGGCTCAACCTGGGCATCTCCATCCAGGTCTCGGAGATCGGCAAGCTCGCGGTGGTCATCTGGACGGCGTCGCTGTGCGCCAAGAAGGGCCCCGACCTGAAGCGGCTGAGCAAGGGCGCGCTTCCCGTCCTCGTCGTGGTGCTGCCGCTGGCCGGGCTCATCGCCCTCGAGCCCGACCTCTCGGTAGCGGTGACGGTCATCTTTCTGGCGATGCTGGTGCTCTTCGCCGGCGGGGCGCGGATCGGCCACTTCATCCTGCTGGGCGTGATGGCGCTGCCGCTGGCCTGGGACCAGATCGCGGGCGCGCAGTATCGGCTGCTGCGGGTCATCACCTTCCTCGACCCGGGCGGCAACCGTCTCTCCGATGCCTATCAGATCGACCAGTCGCTCATCGGCGTCGGGTCGGGCGGACTGCTCGGAGCGGGATTCGGCAACGGACAGCAGAAGCTCGGATTTCTCCCCTATCCGTACAGCGACTTCATCTTCGCCACCATCGCCGAAGAGTGGGGCTTCGTCGGCGTGGTGTTCCTGGTGGCCGCCTACACCACCTTCGTGCTGGTCGCGCTGCGCCTCGCCCGGGCGGCGAGCGACCCCTTCCGGCAGCTGCTGGGCGTGGGATGCACCGTCATGATCGGCTCCGACGCCTTTCTACACATGGCGGTGGGCGTGGGCCTGGTGCCCACCACCGGCCTGGTGCTGCCGTTCGTCTCCTACGGGCGCTCGGGCCTGATCGTCGCGATGATCGCGACCGGACTGCTGATCAACCTCGGCAGCCGCAAACGCCAGGTGCTGGCCTGAGCATCGTTCTCTTCGCGGGCGGCGGCACCGGCGGTCACCTGATGCCCGCGCTCGCGATCGCCGAAGCGCTGGTCGCGGCCCACTCCGGGATCGAGCCGTACTTCGTCGGCGCCGAGCGCGGCCTGGAGGCACAGGTGCTGCCGGCGCGGCCCTGGCGGCACACGCTGCTCCCCCTCGAGCCCATCTACCGACGGCAGTGGTGGAAGAACGCCCGTCTTCCCTGGACCACGCTCCGGGCGCTGGGGGGGATCCGCGATATCCTGCGGCGCGAGGAGCCCGTACTCGCCGTGGGGACCGGCGGCTACGTCTCGGGACCGGCGCTCTGGGCGGCGGGCCACCGGGGCATCCCGATCGCCCTCCAGGAGCAGAACGCGTATCCCGGTTTCGTCACCCGACGGCTCGCCCCTCGGGCGGCGCAGATTCACCTGGGTTTCCCCGAGGCCGAGTCGTTCCTGCGCCCGGGAACCGACACCGAGGTGCTCGACACCGGGAATCCGATTGTGCCGCCACCGGACAACGCTGATAGCCGATGGCTGATGGCTGATGGCAAGAAACAACTCGGCTTCGCTCCGGATCGTCCCCTCGTCCTGGTCACCTGCGGGAGCCAGGGGTCATTGGCGATCAACCAGGCCCTGGCCTCGGCGCTGACTTCCGGCGCCTGGCCGGAGCAAGCCCAGCTCCTCTGGCAGACCGGCGCCTCGACCCACGACCAGTTCAAGCACTTGTCTGCTATCAGCCATCAGCCATCAGCCATCAGCGTCGTGCCTTTCCTCGACCCCATCGCCCCGGCCTACGCCGCCGCCGATTTGGTCGTGGGTCGGGCAGGGGCCATCACCTCAGCGGAGATCGCGGCGTGGGGGCTCCCGTCCGTCCTCATCCCGCTGCCCACCTCGGCCGCCAACCACCAGCTCAAGAACGCTCGGGCGCTCGCCGACGCCGGCGCCGCCGTCCTCCTCGAGCAGCACGATCTGACAGGAGCGAGCCTCTCCCGAACGGTCGGCGACCTGCTGGGCGACCCTGCAAGATTGGCGCAGGTTGCCTCCGCCGCGAGCCGTCGGGCGAGGCCCCGGGCGGCCGCCGAAATCGCGCAAAACCTCCTCCGGCTGCTTCCGAAACCGTAACTCAACTCTTTCGCAACCATTGATGCCTTCTTAGATTAGCCGCTCATCAATGTTGCTTTTCGCCCCCGACGATCCTCGCCCCGTGCACTTCATGGGGGTAGCCGGCGCCGGGATGAGCGCCCTCGCTCTCGTCGCCAGGAATCGTGGTGTCGCGGTCACGGGATGCGATAAAGATGTCGATTCGGGTGGCGCACCAGCTTCGGCCGACATTCGCCGCGCCGGCGCCGAGGTCTTCGCCGGGCACGACCCGAGCCATGTCGAAGGCGCACGCGCGGTTGTGGTCAGCTCCGCGGTGCCCCAGGATCACCCGGAGTTGGCGCGCGCCCGCGAGCTGGGCGTCCCGATCATCCGTCGCGCAGAGGCACTGGCAGCCGCAGTTTCTCCCGGACAGCTCATCGCCGTCGCTGGGACGCACGGCAAGACCACGACGACGGTGATGACGACCGAAGCGCTCGCGGCCGCTGGGCTGAACCCTACGGGGATCGCCGGCGGCCGCGTCTCCAGTTGGGGGGGCAACGCGCGGATCGGGGGGGATGGCCTGTTCGTCGTCGAGGCCGACGAGTACGACAAGTCGTTCCTCGCGCTGACGCCGCAAGTTGCTGTCATCAACAACGTTGAAGCGGACCACCTCGAGTGTTACGGGAATGTCGAATCCCTCGAGGAAGCGTTCGCGAAGTTCGCCTCGCCGGCCCAGCGGGCCATCGTCGGGTCGGACGACGCCGGGGCGGCGCGCGTGGCCCGGCGACTGAGGGTGCCCATCTGGACGGTCGGGTTTGTCGAGGGGTCCGACGTCCGGATCTCGATCGTCGAGAGGGCACCAGGCCGCACGGTGGCCACGGTGGCCCTGCCGACGGGGCAGATGGTAGAGCTGAGGATCAAGGTTCCCGGAATCCACAACGTCCGGAACGCCTCTGCCGCTTTGGCCGTCAGCGTCGAGTTGAAGGTGGACCTCGATCCCGTCCTTGGAGCGCTCGCCGGCTTCCGGGGTGTGGGTCGGCGGTTCGACGTGGTGGGGGAGGCCGATGGGGTGGTCGTGGTCGATGACTACGCCCACCACGAGGCCGAAATCGCGGCGACGCTCGAGGGCGCGCGGCAGGCCTACCCCGACCGTCGCCTGGTGGCGGCCTTTCAGCCCCACCTCTACAGCCGGACGGCCGAACATGGGGTGGCGATGGGCAGGGCGCTCGCGGCCGCGGACATCGTCGTGGTGACCGACGTCTACGCGGCGCGCGAGCAGCCGATGCCCGGTGTGACGGGGCGCCTGGTGGCCGATGCGGCGGCAGCGTCCGGCGCGGAGGTGCGCTGGGTACCGAACCGCGATCTTCTGGCCGGCGAGCTGGCGATGCTGGCCCGGCCCGGCGACGCGGTGATCACCATGGGCGCGGGCGACATCACCTGGGTGGGCCGCGAGCTGGTCGGACTGCTCGCCGCGCAGCGCGGGGCACGGGTGTGACGGTGGGAAGGTGGGGAAGTGACAGGGCGAGTTAGAGTGGTTGCGGCGGGTATCATCATCGCCGCGGTCCTTTCCTCGTACTGGTGGGCGCCGAGGGCGCTGCGGCCGCTCCGGTTCTTCGGTGTGCGGCGCGTCGACGTGAGCGGGACGCGCTACCTCACCGCCGAGGCGGTGGTGCGCGGGATGGGACTCCGGGCCGAGGCGAGTGTCTTCGACGATCTCGGCGCGATCGAGCGGCGGCTGGAAGCGGTGGGCGGCATTGCCCGCGCGAGCGTGGCGCGGCGTCTGCCGGCGACGCTGCTGGTGCAGGTGACGGAGGTCGAGCCCGTGGCGTTGGCGGCATCACCCGATGGACTGGTCGCCCTCGCGGCTGACGCGAGGCCGCTGCCCTACGACGTGGCGAGCGCGCCGGTGGACGCGCCGATCGTCCGGGCGGCGCACCGGCCGCTGCTGGAAGGGCTGGCCCAGGTGCAGACGACCGACCCGGCGCTCTACGCCGAGGTCGCCGCGGCGCGCGTCGCCGGCGGCGCGATGGTGCTCGACATGACACGGGGCCGGGTGCTGCTCGACCTGCCGGTGGATCCCGGCGTCGTGCAGTCGGTTTCGTCGGTACGGCGCGACCTCGCCTCGCGCGGCACGGCGTGGCGGGAACTGGATGGACGGTTTCGGGGGTGGGTGGTGGTGAGGAGGGATCAGCCGTCGCACGCGACCGCCGCACCGGCCCCTCGCGCCCACCGGGCCGCGGGGCGAAAGCGCTGATGCGCGACGCTCTGGTCTGTGGCCTCGACATCGGGACGACGAAGACCTGCGCGGTGATCGGCAAGGTGGAAGGCGAGCTGCCGCGTTCGCCGGTGCTGAAGATCCTCGGCGTTGGGCGGTCGCGCTCCAGCGGCATGCGCCGCGGCGTGGTGCGCGACATCGACGAGACGACCCGCGCGGTGCGCGACGCGGTCCAGGCCGGCGAGCGGATGGCGGGCTTCAAGGTCGAAGGGGTCTACGTCGGCATCCCGGGGGAGCACGTCCGGGCCATCACCTCGCCGGGCGTGGTGAACGTGACCAGCCCCGAGGTGCAGCCCTCCGACGTGCAGCGCGTCATCGAGGTGGCGCGCGCCGTGGTGCTGCCGCCCGACAGCGAGATCCTGCACACGCTGCCCCAGGAGTACCTGGTGGACCGGCAGCGCGGCATCTCGGACCCCGTCGGGATGACGGGGACGCGGCTGGAGGTGGACGTCTGCATCGTGACGATGTCCAGCTCGGTCGCGCAGAACATGCGCAAGGCGGTGGAGCGCGCGGGCTACGACATCCGGGGCTTCGTCCTCGAGCCGCTGGCCGCGAGCTACGCGACGATCACCGAGGATGAGCGCGAGCTGGGCGTGGCGCTGGTCGAGCTGGGCGGGGGCAGCACCAACCTCGCGGTGTTCCACGACGGCAAGTTCCGCCATGTTTCCACGGTGGGGTTCGCCGGCGGCTCGATCACCAGCGACATCGCCCAGGGACTGTCGGTCACGCAGGCCGACGCCGAGGCCTTGAAGGAGAAGTACGGGCTCGCCTACGAGCCGCTGGTGGACCCGGCGGAGATGATCGAGATCCCGGGGACGGGCGGGCAGGGGCCGCGCCAGGTGCAGCGCGAGCTGCTGGCCCACATCATCCACATGCGGCTCGAGGAAGTGCTGGCGATGGTTTCGCGCGAGATCGAGCGCGAAGGGTATGCGGGCAAGCTCGCGGCCGGCGTGGTGTTGACGGGCGGCACCGCCCAGCTGCGGGGCGCGGTCGAGCTGGCACGCGAGGTCTTCGCCATGCCGGTGCGGATCGGACAGCCGGGCAAGCAGCTGGCCGGCAGCCTGCTGGATCACGTGGAGCAACCGCGGTTCAGCACCGCCGCGGGGCTGGCGCTGTACGGGATGATGGAGCAGGCCAAGGGAGCGGCGCAGGCCGGACCGGGAGCGCTGACGCTCGACCGGCTCTCGGGGTCCGTCCGGCGGTGGTTGACGGAGTTCTTTTAGCCTTGAGCCTTTAGCCTTAAGCCTTTTCCGAGGGGCGCCACATGAGCATCTTCGAGCTCGAGGAGTCCATCACGCAGAACGCGCGGATGAAGGTCATCGGCGTGGGCGGCGGGGGTGGCAACGCGGTGAACCGGATGATCGCCGAGCATCTCCAGGGCGTGGAGTTCATCTCGGTGAACACCGACGCGCAGGCGCTGCTCAACAACAAGGCCGACATCAAGATCCAGATCGGCAAGAAGCTCACGCGCGGGCTGGGCGCGGGGGCGCGGCCCGAGATCGGCCGCCAGGCCGTGGAGGAGAACCGCGACGAGGTCGCGCGCATCCTCCTGGGCGCCGACCTGGTCTTCGTCACCTGCGGCATGGGCGGCGGCACCGGCACCGGCGCGGCGCCGATCATCGCCGGGATGGCCCGCGAGCTCGGCATCCTCACCGTCGGCATCGTGACGCGGCCCTTCCAGTTCGAGGGGAAGAAGCGGATGCGGCAGGCCGAGATGGGGATCAGCGAGCTGCGCAAGCACGTGGACACCATGATCATCGTCCCCAACGAGCGGCTGATGGCCGTGGTCGGCAAGGGCGTGACCTTCCAGGACGCCCTCAAGAAGGCCGACGAGGTCCTCCTCAACGCCACGCGCGGCATCTCCGAGGTGATCACCCGGCCCGGGCTGGTGAACGTGGACTACGCCGACGTCCGCACCGTGATGCAGAACGGTGGCTCGGCGCTCATGGGCACCGGCGTGGGCAAGGGCGAGAGCCGCGCGATGGAGGCGGCCCAGCAGGCGATCTCCAGCCCGCTGCTCGACAACATCTCGATCAACGGCGCCACCGGCGTGCTGCTCAACATGACGGGCGGCGAAGACCTCACCCTGGGCGAGGTGCACCAGATCTCCGAGATCGTCCACGACGCCGTGGGCGAAGAGGCCGAGCTGATCTTCGGCGCGGTGCTCGAGCCCTCGATGCAGGGCGAGATTCGCGTGACCGTGATCGCGACGGGATTCGACAAGGTCGTCGCGCAGGGGCAGGCGGGGGTCATCCAGTTCCCGCAGCGCACCACCGGCAGCGGCCGCGCGTCGTCCGGCGGCCTGTCGCGCCCCTCCGGCGCGTCGCAACCGCCCGCGCCGGCCCAGCCCTCGGTCCAGAGCGCGAGCAGCCAGATGGGCCAGGCATCCCAGCGGCGCTCGGGTGCGGCCGCTCCGCCCTCGGCGGGCGGCACGCCGCCGGCCGACCCGGTGCCCGACATGGAGATCCCGACCTTCATCCGCCGGCAGATGGACTGATGAAGGGCTGTGGCGTGGATCACCAGGCGGGCCGTGTAGGGGAAGCCTTCTTGATGGGCGGCCGGCGATCATCCACCTTTCGCGCATGAGCGTCTTTGCGAGCCAGGCTCGGCGACTCCTCGTCGCCGGCGTGCTGGCCGGTGCCAGCGCCGGCGCCGCGCGCTGGAGCGGCCACCTGGGCGGCCTCAAGACGGCGCCGCCCCTGGTGGTGTCGGCCGCGCCCGTCAGCGTGACCGCCGATACGCTGCGCGCCGGCGAGACGCTGTCGCAGCTCTTCGCGCGCCAGGGCGTCAACGACGTGGACTGGAGCGCGCTGGCCAGCGCGGTACGCAACTTCGATCCCTCCCGGATGCGCAGCGGCACGGTCTTCAACTTCACCCAGCGTCACGGCGACGATGAGCCGAGCGTGGTGGCGGTGCGGGCCTCCTGGGATTCGCGCATCACCCTCGAGCGGAACGCCGACGGGGCGTGGGCGCCAACGGTCGAGACCATCGCGTGGCGCAGCGAGCCCTTCGTGGTCGAGGGCGTGGTCCACTCCTCGGTGAGCGATGCGATCACCGGCGCGATGCACAACGACATCCTCCCCGTCGATGCGCGCGTCCAGCTGGTCTGGTCCCTGGCCGACGTCTACGACTGGTCGCTCGACTTTTCGCGCGACGTCCAGCCCGGTGACCACTTCCGCATCCTCGCCGAGCGCCTGGTATCGAGCGAGGGCGAGATACGCTATGGCCGGATCCTCGCCGCGCGGCTGGACGTCGGGCCGCATCCGCTCTTCGCCATCCGCTATGACGATGCCGAGGGCCGCCAGGAGTTCTGGGACGAGACCGGCCATTCGATGAAGCGCGAGCTGCTGCGGGCGCCGCTCGAGTTCAAGCGCATCTCGTCGGGGTTTAGCAAGCACCGCTTCCACCCCATCCTGCGCTACAGCCGCCCGCACCTGGGCATCGACTTCGGCGCGGCCTACGGCGCGCCGGTTCGGTCGGTGGGCAAGGGGACGGTCACCTACGCCGCGCGCATGGGCGGGTACGGCAACCTGGTGGAGATCCGCCACAACGGGCACACCACCACCCGGTACGGGCACCTCTCGGGGTTCGGCCACGGCGTCGTCGTCGGCGCGAGCGTGGACCAGGGGCAGACCATCGGGTTCGTCGGCGCGAGCGGGCTCGCGACCGCCCCGCACCTGCACTACGAGTTGCGCATGAACGGCGTCGCCGTGAACCCGCGCCGCCAGCTCGGCGCCGGCGAAGGCGCGCCCATCGCCGCGGCGCGCCGCAACGGCTTCCTCTCCGAGAAGCAGCGACTGCTCGACATGCTCGACCCGGCACAGGTGAGCGTGGGGAATCGGGTAGACTAAGTCGACGGTCGACAGTCGACAGTTGACTGTCGACTATTGACTGTCGACTATTGACTGTCGACTTTCATTCGTTGGAACTCTATCCCGCCATAGACATCCATCAGGGCCGCGTCGTGCGCGCCTCCCGCACCGACCTCGCGCGCGCCACGCTCTACGACCCCGACCCCTTCGACGTCGCCGACCGGTTCGTCGCCGCGGGGGCGCGGTGGGTGCACGTCGTGGACCTCGACCGCGCATTCGGTGTAGGCGACCAGACGCCGCTGGTCGCCGCGCTGGTGAAGCGGCTCAACGTGCCGGTCCAGCTGGGCGGCGGGATGTGGACCCTCGACGACGTCGCTGAGCTGCGTGACTGCGGCGTCCAGCGCATCCTGCTGGGTGCGCGCGCCGCCGCCGACGTGGCGTCGCTCGCCGAGCTGGCCGACCAGTTCGCCGCCGACTGCCTGGGGATCGCCATCGACATTCAGCACGATCGGGTCTGGGCGCGCGGTTGGCCGGCGGCCGGCAGTTGGCAGCCGGCGGCACTGGCGCTGAGGGCGAGGGACGCGGGTATCACCACGCTGGTGGTCACGGAGCTGAGTCGAGAAGGGCGGATGGAGGGCGCCGACGTGGCGCAGGCCACGGCGCTGGCGCACGAGACGAAGATGGACGTGATCGTCTCGGGCGGCGTGGACGGACTGGACGACCTGCGTCGCATCGCGGCACAGGGACTGGCTGGGGCCATCGTGGGCCGCGCACTGTTCGAGAAGCGATTCACCTTCGAGGAGGCGCTCGCCTGCCTGTCGCCGCCGTAGTCCTGCTGGCCGCCGCCGGTGCCCTCGCGCTCTACCTGGTCCTGGAGCGCGCCGGAGTGGCGGGGATGCGGCTCGCGGCGTTGCGCGCCCTGGCCTGGGGATCGGTGGGCGTCCTGCTCGTCAACCCCGCGTGTCATCGCCAAGCGGCGGCACGCACCGACGTTCTGCTCGACAACTCCCTCTCCATGACCGACGCCACCTCGGACGCGCGGTGGCGTGCCGCCGTGGACTCGGCGCGCGCCGCGGCGGGGCGCAGCGGGCGGATCGTCGTCTTCGGCGCGGAGCCGGGTCCCTTCGATGCCGCGAGCCCACCCTCGGCGCCGACCAGCCTCCTGCTGCCCGCACTCCGCGAGGCGGCGGGGCGGGGGAGCCGCGTCGTCGTGGTCACCGACGGCCTGGTGGACGACGCCGCGTCGCTTCCCGACGATCTGCTGCGCCGCGCCCGCATCGTGGTGGTGCCGCGCGCCCAGCGGCCCGACGTGGGGATCGCGGCGCTGGTCCTCCCGGCGGCGCTGCGCGCCGGCGATACCACGAGCGCCCGCATCGATCTCATCGCGGCGGGCACCGCGGCCGGGGACACCGTTCTGCTCGAGCTGCTGGAGCAGGGACGCGTCGTCGCGCGAGCCCGTATGCCGCTGGGGGCCGGCGGGAGCCTCACGCGCGAGCTGACCTTCGTGCCGGCGGGCGTAGGCCAGACCGCCGAAGTGCGCCGGTACGAGGCGCGGCTTACCGGCTTCCGGAGGGACGCCGAGCCGCGCGACGACGTGCGACGGACCGCGGCGTCGGTGTCGCAGGCCAGCGCCATCGCGCTCTTCACCGATGCGCCTGACTGGGACTTCCGCTGGCTGTCGCGGACCCTGAGTGCGAGCAGCGGCGTGCCGGTGCACGCCTTCATCCGGCTCGGCGCGGCCGGCTGGCGCGAGGCGCACACCATGCGTGCGGTGAGCGAGGCGTCGGTGCGCGCCGAGGCGGCGGGGGCGGCGCTGGTCGTCGCGCACGGGACCAGCGACGGCGTGGACGCGGTGAGCCGGCTGGCGCGGCGCGCCGTCTGGCAGTGGGTCACGGTACCGAAGCAGATGGATGGGGCCGCGAGCGGCGACTGGTACGTCGCCGCGCCGGAGTTCGCCTCGCCGGTGGGGGGCGCGCTGGCGGGTGTGCCGGCCGAGAGCCTGCCGCCCCTCGACATGGTGCTCGACCTGCACGGCGATTCGGTCGCATGGACCGGGCTGGTGGCCCAGCTCGATCGCCGTGGGCGTTCGCGCGCGGTGGTGCAGGGGGCGGTGCGGGGCGGGCGGCACGTCGCGTCGCTCGGCGTGAGCGGGCTGTGGCGTTGGGCGAGTCACGGCGGCGTGGCGGAAGAGGGTTATCGCTCGCTGGTGGCGTCGCTGACCGACTGGCTCCTGGAAGAGCGCACCGGGGCGCCGGCAAGCCTGGCGCTGCTGCGGGATTCGTTGGCGCGCGGGGCGGCGGAGTATCTCCCGAGGGCGCCGTCGCTCCGGAGCCAGCCGGGATTGCAGGCGGCGAGCGCTTTCGAGCCCGAGCCGGTGCGGTTCAGCCCGTGGCTGTATGTGGCGGCGTTGCTGGCCCTGGTGATGGAGTGGGTGCTGAGGCGGCGCAGGGGGCTGCGGTAGCTGCGGCGTTGGGGCGGTGCACGGCAGCGAGTCGTCTCAGCGGCTAAGAGCCGCTGCTCGGCCTCGGCAACCGTCGACTCAGCGGCTAAGAGCCGCTGCTCGGCAAGGCGGTCCGTCGCCCCAGCGGCTGAGAGCCGCTGCTCGGCAAAGGCGGTCCGTCGCCCCAGCGGCTGAGAGCCGCTGCTCGGCAAAGGCGGTCCGTCGCCCCAGCGGCTGAGAGCCGCTGCTTGGCCAAGGCGGCGGCTATCCATCGGTTTGCACATGTGCGCCCATGTGCGTGCACATGTGCAGACGGCACGGTGACTCGGCGGGCTTCTAGCGAATCCCTTGCCCTGTAAGCAGTTGCCGAAAACCAGTCGGTTGGCACGACCTCTGCTATACGGAACGGCGTCCCAGTTCAGCCGATCCCCGTTCGGTGGAGCGTCGTATGCGCAGATTCGTGGCCATCCCAATGCTGCTCCTCGTCGTTGTCGCCTTCTTCACCGCTGATCTGGCCGCAGACCCGTCGCACCGACGCGGGGGGGGCGCGCGCCACATCAACCCCCCCGTCATCAATCTCCTCCAGCCGGTCGTGGTGATCTACACAGCGACCGCTGATCTCCAATTGGACTGGTGCGACAACGAGGCGCTGGTCAAGCTGGGGAAGTATGTGAAGATCAATGGCGTGAACCAGGTCGCGGCCTTGGCGGACGCTACGCCGTACACGGGCTGCGGGGACCATCGGACCTCCACCACCTCCGGCGCGTCGTTCAACGTCGGCGACAACTACGTCGAGGCCCACATTTGCGATGACGAGAGCAACTGCACCACATCGACCTTCCTGGTCGTGCGGCAGGCCGGTCCGACGCCGGGTGTGTCGCTGGCTCCTTACAGCCCGGACCTTCAGGACTACGGCCGTTGCGCAGCCGCCTGCTTCGCCGCGACCTACGCCCAGGGCACGGTGCCCTATTTCTCCCTGGATGCTCCCCGCAAGGTCACGTTGAGCTACAACGGCGACCGAGTGGATCCGAAGCCTTTCGTTCATGTCGACGTCACCCATAGCGGCGACGGCAGCAACCTGCCGAACTACTTCTACCTGAAGATCCAGAAGGCGACCGGCGGCCTGATCACGTTCCTGAACGGTGAGACCGAGCTGCATTTCGCGGCGTCGACCGGGGCTCTTCGTCTGGGCGGCCAGTTCAATGCCAACAGCAACTCCCTCGGCAGCACGGGCGTCTACGGAATCACTATCATCGTGGGCGCGTCCTATTCGGCCGGAAACGTGGAGAACACGGCCGCGACGCGGCTGATCGTCGTGAACGAGACCAGCTCGCCCATCGCGCGCGGATGGACGGTTGCAGGGCTCCAGCACGCCTACGTCCAGACCGACAGCAGCGTCCTCATTACGGAGGGCGACGGCTCAGCGACCTTCTTCCGGCTGCCCTTCGGATCGGCGTTCGTCACGCCCGCCGGGGACTTTTCCCATCTCACCGCCTCAGGCAGCGGCAGCTCGCGGACATATCTGCGCACCTATCCCGACTCGACGAAGGTGACCTTCAATTACCAGGGGTTGATGATCCGCCAGCAGAACAGCTGGGGTGATTCGGCCACGGTTGCCTATGATGGCAACTTGCGCCCGGTGCGGATCCGTGACCCCCTGCTGCTACGTGACACGCTCGTCTACGGAACCTATGGACTGCAATCGATCGGCGACCCGTATTCGCGCTCCACAAGCCTGACGGTCGACAGCAATCACCGACTGACAGTGATCCGCGATCCAGACTCCGTCGCCACGACGTTTACCTATGATGATTCGCTGCGCCTGTGGAAGGTCACGGACCGCCGTGGGGTTGTCATTACCGAGCTGGGTTATCACGCGGCCTCGCACAAAGTGACGTCTGCCACCGGTCCATCCATCGCGCTGTACGGGGGGTCCAGCAGCGCCCCGACGATCAGCCTCGCTTCCTGGCTGGTCGGTGGCGTTCCGTATGCCGCCACCCACACCACGCCCCTCACACCACCGCACGCGGATACGGTCCGGGCGACCGTGACCGACGCCGGTGGCCATGCGACGCGGTTCACCGTCAACGGCCTCGGCCAGGCCCTCCAGACTGCCGGGCCGCTCGGTGATACGGTGACGGTGTCCTACGACGCCGACGTTGCCCTGCCCGCCACCGTGACCGATCGCCTTGGCGTCACCTCCAGTTTCCAGTATGACGGGTCGGGGCTCCCGTCGTCGGCAACCATCGGCGGCGTGACGACGTACTTCCGCAACGGAGCCTGGGGTGCGCCCGACTCGATCTGGGGCGCCGCGGTGCCGGTGCAGCGCATCTATTATGGCGCGAACGGTCGCGTGGACTCGGTTCGCGTGGCCGGCCAGAAGTCATCGTTCACCTACGAATCTCATGGCCGCCTCGTCACATCGACCGATGCCTCGAATCACAGCAGGGGCCTCGGCGTGTACGGCGGCGTGAATGGCAATCGCAGTATGGACTCGCTTCCCGGTGGCCGCACAGCCACCTATCGGTACGACAGCCTTGGCCGGCGGGACTCCGTGCTGGTTGCGGGGATGGTCTGGCAGGTCACCACCTTCGACGTGCTGAACCGGCCGACGCAAGCCCGAGATGGGGTCAATGCCAATGCCACGGTGTTCGCCTACGACTCGCTGTTCCTGCGCAGCATCACCGACCCCAAGGGCCAGGTGTACCAGGTACGGCGGAACGGACTGGGCTGGGTGACGTCGCAGCTGGACCCGGCCTCACGGAAGGACTCGATGGAGTACGATGTGGAGGGACTGCTGCGGCGCTCGATCAATCGGCGCGGTCAGGCGATCACGGTGGCATATGACTCGTTGCACCGGGGCCGCTCGCGCAGCGGCGGGGCGAACGGACCTGACACGACGAGTTTCTCGAGCGACGACCGCGTGGTCACCAGCGCGAATGCAGTGGCCTCCGAAACCGCCTACCTGAACGCCACCACGCGGATGGCCGATTCGGTGAAAACGGTGCTGACCATTCCGAACGTGGGAACCCGGACCTACGTCCGCCAGTTCGTCCATCGCGCCAACGGCCAACTCGATTCCAGCGCGACGGCCGGTCCTTCGGGCACCGCCTTCCTGAGCCAACGCTATGGGTATCACGCCACGCGCCTCACGCTCGACAGCCTGCGCTTCGGCCCCTCGGGCTGGACCAGGATCTCGCGGGGCGCGGACGGGCAGCAGGAGTCGGTCCATTTCCCGACTAGCAGCGACAGTATCTACAACCAGGTGCTGGCGAATCACGATATCCCGCGGCTGCGCTCCAGCCTCGTCGGCGGCCTCAATGACTTCTACCACTATGACGACGCCGGCCGCCTCGATCAGATGGACCGGTACGGCACCGATTTCCGCCAGTTCGCGTACGACAGCCTCGGCCGCGTGGTCTCCGCGAAGCTGGCGGGACGCGTGGACTCGATCTGCGGCCCGGACGGCGACGACGGGTACTCGTGCGCCGTGCCGTACGACTCGATGCGTGTCCACGGGTATGACGAGGTCGGCAATCGGACCGGGGCGTCGGCGTACTTGTGGGGCAACGGGACACCGCTCTGGACCCAGAGCGGCTCCTACACGACCGGCAATCGCATCACGGCCTTCGGCGACTGCTCCTACCTGACGGACTCGACCGGGAACGTCACGTCGCGCCGCTGCACCAGCGTGACCGACAGCCTCATCTGGTCGGCGGACGGC
>JBGOSS010000023.1:0-60021 GCA_041476105.1 Gemmatimonadota bacterium | reverse complement strand
GATCGTCGAGCGCGTCGCCGACCTGGGGGCGCCGGTGCCGATCATCGGCGACTTCCACTACAACGGTCACCTGCTGCTCACCAAGTATCCGGCTTGCGCGAAGGCGCTGGCCAAGTATCGGATCAATCCCGGCAACGTGGGGAGCAAGCGGAGGGACGAGCATTTCCGCGCGATCATCGAGGTGGCGGTCGCGAACGGAAAGCCGGTGCGGATCGGCGTCAACTGGGGCTCGCTCGACGCCGACCTGTTGACCGAGATGATGGACGCGAATCACGGGCTTGCCGAGCCGCTCGATGCGCGCGACGTCACGATGCGGGCGATGGTGGAGAGTGCGCTTCGCTCGGCGCGGCTGGCCGAGGAGTCGGGGCTGGGTCATGACCGGATCATCCTGTCGGCCAAGGTGTCGGGCGTGCAGGACCTGGTGGACGTGTACCGGCAGCTCGCGCCGCTCTCGGACTATCCACTGCACCTGGGGCTCACCGAGGCGGGGATGGGGACCAAGGGTGTGGTGGCGAGCACGGCGGGGCTGTCGATCCTGCTCCAGGAGGGGATCGGCGACACCATTCGCGTCTCGCTCACGCCCAAGCCTAACGGCGACCGGACGGAGGAAGTGCTGGTCGCGCAGCAGGTCCTCCAGTCGCTGGGGATTCGCAGTTTCGTGCCGCAGGTGACGGCGTGTCCGGGGTGTGGGAGGACCACGAGCACCTTCTTCCAGGAGCTGGCGAGCGACATCCAGGCGTATCTGCGGGAGCAGATGCCCATATGGAAGGAGCGGTACGCCGGCGTGGAGGAGATGAAGGTGGCGGTGATGGGGTGCGTGGTGAACGGGCCGGGGGAGTCGAAGCACGCCAACATCGGGATTTCGTTGCCGGGGACCTTCGAGGAGCCCAAGGCGCCGGTCTACGTGGACGGGAAGTTGTCGGTGACGCTCAAGGGCGACGATATCGCGAGCCAGTTCGGAAGGATTCTGGACGAGTACGTGGAGAGTCACTACGCGGCGATGGAAGCAAGTCCCCAGGCCGACCGATAGCTAGCCAGCAGCGTGGACGCGACCGAGTACATGGAGGCAAGGGCGGAGGCAGCCACAACATATGTCCGGCGATACGTCCGCCCCTTGATGACCCGCACGCCGCCGAGCGATCCAGAGCCTGCCGGTTCTTGTATACTATTGTGGCACCGTGGTCAGCGTTACCTCGTTTCTGCAGCGCACGTGCTTGATATGTTCCTGGACTCGCCCCTTCTTGTTGGCACCGACTCCAAGTGGCATCAGCTAGGCAGCCACTTTCGTTCTACCGATCCGCCCGCAGGGCGGCCGCGGGAAGACGATCCCGCTGATTTCGGCTTCTTGCCTGTCTCAGACAGCGATGCAAGCATGCTCGACGGGTGCCTGTTTCTTCAGGCCAATCAAGTCCTTACTCGCGAGCGGGTTACATTTCGCTCGCCGACACGTTCCAAGTATATGGCTCTTGGCTACCCTCTCAATCGTTTCAACCATGACAGAAAGAAGAACTCTACCACGCCAGAACTCGGCCGGATCGTAGGCGCCATAGCCGAAAGGGACCGCTTCGATGCACACAGGCGCCGCCCCGAAACGCACTTACCGCTAGAGTTGGAGTTCAAGGGCGCACAGACCCGTCAGGGCCCCATCGGCTGACGATCTGTTCGTCGGTGTGCGCATTGACGTCGTCTTGGCGGCCATTGACGCTGCTGCCTAACAGTCGCTCGACGCTGGAGGCGCGGCCCGCCATCGCGCACACTGCTTAGGGGTTGCGGCGGCCGCGCCATAGACCGGATCCGTTAGACAGTCCGTCCACCTCAACCTGCATGCCAATGCTTATTGGGCGTTCCCTAGACCTTGCTCGACGACAGACAGCACTCTTCTTGCGGGATCGAATGGGTGGCGCTGGTCCTTGCTACCGGGGTGAACGCGGGTCTGCGCCCGCCCCTGTAACCTAAACCTAATACGTTAGGCGGCCCGGCCCCAGATGTCCGGCTTCTCCGAAGATCAACGAATCACGGCCAGCAATCTCATTCGAGAAATCGAGACGCAGCGGAATCTCATGATCTCCGTCGCTACGGGCGGCCCGCGTATTGATTCCGTCAACGAAGCCTATTGTGACCGTCGCGATCTTATCAAGCGCAGACTTCAGGAGATTGGCCTAGACGACGATCCCAACCCGTTCCAAGATCTGTGGGAATGGTACGGTCGGTGGAGCAGCGGCGATCTGCCTAGCTACCGGGATCGGCGCTCCTTCTTGAGAGATCTGTATGCCTCACTCATCACCCAGCTCACCGCCATCGAAGCAGGTGCGACGGAACTGAGAGATCCTACAGGTTGGGCACGCATTGACCGGGTGGTTGAGAAGATGCGAGCTCAACTCGCTCGAGCGAGAGTAGAAGAGGACTTCCAAACAGTTGGCCTTCTCGGACGCGAAGCAATCATTTCTCTTTCCCAGGCCGTCTTTGATCCCGCTCGCCATCGCCCTGCCGACAACGTTCGGTTGTCCGACTCGGACGCTGGCCGAATGCTTGATGGCTACATTGGCGTCGAGCTAGCGGGCTCAAGCAACGAGGAGATTCGTCGACATGGGCGTGCTGCGTTGCAGCTCGCGCTCGCGTTGCAGCACCGTCGAACAGCTGATTTCCGGATGGCAGCGCTCTGCTGCGAGGCTACGCTCTCTATCGTGAACATCATTGCAGTAATGTCTGGACTCCGCGACCCGAAGCCGGATGGCCGGGACACATAGTTTCATTGAGCCGAACTGAGTCAAGAAGGTGTCGCTCACCAAGGCGGCCAGGGCTGCTGCGGTCGCCTATTCTCCCGCTATGACCGGGCGTCGCTCCTTCCTCGCCCCTTGAACCCCCTTCAGGCTTGCCAATCCCAACCGGTGCCGCATCTTGGTCGAGTTGTTGAGTGGCCGCGTCGCCGCCTAACGCCTGTCCGCCAGGCAGCAGCCGTAGTCCAGGTGCGTTGGCGTTAGAGTTGACTTGGGAGGTCGCATGAGGCACCAGCCGTTCTCCGATGAACGACAAGGCCACAGTCATCCACTGTCGTCCGCGAGAGTGATTCGGTGGACGCTTCTGCTCGTCTCGTTGGGGCTCGTCGGATGCAGTGGCAGTATCCTTCTCCCGGTACGCGCCTGCGTTCTGGAGGGAACGCAGCTCGCCGATCTCACCCAGGACGATCGTGACGCCGCAGTTCAAGCCCTTTTCAACGACATGAATGCTGCGATCTGGGCTCAAGCCCGAGTAGGCTTTCTCGTTTGCTGTCAAGAGATCCCCGTTATCCAGGACCCTGATCCGGAACTTGGACCGCAAGGACAGATCGCGTACGGAACAAGTAAGAGGGTAAGCGATGAGATGTTGTCGGCTTCCGACGCATGCGCCGCCGCTTGGGCAGCCAAGCCAGGCCACTTCACGAAAGGCCCAATCGTAGTATTCGTGCGGGACATAACTCAAGCGACTGGAATGTTCGCCAATGACCTTGGCATTACCAACCCACGGCCGACTCAGGCAGATCTCTGCATTCATCCACGAGCACTGCTCCCTGTAGACGTGGAAAAACGGTACTCGTTTGTGATCGAGCCCGCCGGGTTTGGCTCGCGTGCAGACCAAAAGCAGGGCTCGACGCGCAACACCCTTGCCCACGAACTCGGCCACATTGTGCTCTTGTTTCACGGCGACGGTCTTGACAACGATGCCAACGGCTCGGTGCCGCCAACTTCCGGGCCCCGACTATTTGATAGTGAGTGCGATGCGAGTGAAACAGAGACATCGCTCTCGCTAATGAGCGAAGGAGCGAATCACATCACTGTGCTCACGCCGCTGCAAATCGAGCTGGCACGTTCTGCTGCCGTCGCATGGCCGGGGTACGCTGGCGGCGACAATTAGACGCGCGCTGCCCCCAGACACAGAAGCGGTCGCTGCTTCGGCGTCGCTCGCTCCCCGCCCCTGAAACGCCTTCAGGCTTGCCAATCCCAGTCGGTGTCGCATCGTGGTCGTCCGGCGAGGCCGCCCTGTCCTGAAGGACGGGCTCGGCACCGGCATGTCCTGAAGGACGATCGACAACCACCTCGGGCTTTCTGGTCGTTCACGACCTGCGTGGGCCGAGCCGGTCCTTCAGGACACGGCGGGCGACACTCGCCGCCCGCCTTGCAACCCTTGCAGCCCGCCCCAACCCGCGCAATCTTGGCGGAGCCGCGCAGTAGATCTCGCTGCCTGTGACTCTCGAGGGCGCCGACAGGATGCTCCCGAATGGCTGAAGTGTTTGAGCGTCCGGAGCCGGCAGATCCGGCCGAGTCGCTTCGCGAGTCCCGCAAGGCGACCGCGGAAGCCATCAAGGAACATCGCGAAGCGGCGAGCGGCGTCATCCGCCAGCTTGCCTATGCCGGTATCGCGCTGGCCTGGATGTTCAGGCTCGATCGCGCCGACGGTCCCGCGCTGCCGCACCAAGTCGTGCTTCCGCTCTTCCTGCTCGGCCTCACACTGGCGCTGGACCTGCTCCAGCACCTCACCGGCATGGCGTTGGGTTACTTTCGCCTGGACACCACCGAACGCGGGCAACTCGGAGCTGTTCGGGCCACGATCCTCGGCATGGTCCACCGGTATCGGCCGCTCCCGCTGCTGTTCGCCGCAAAGGCCTTGGCGCTCATGGCCGCTTACGCAGTGCTCTTGACTACTTCGCGCAGCGTCTGTCGTCGCTGTAAGCGTACTGCCTTGCAGCCCGCCACCATCCGCGTCATCTTGGCCGAGTCGCGCAGCGACTCACGCTGCCCGGCACCCCCGAGGATGAGCCCATGGCAACCAAGGACGTCCTGCCTCATGTAGTCGCGGCTGTGGCTGCCATTCTCAGCATCACCATCGTCCCACAACTGAAGGACTTGACCAGCGTGCCCCCGCGCATCGTGCGGATCAGCATCGACGACTCCCGATCGCGCATCGGCGTAGACCCGGACACGATTGTCTGGCAGGTGCGCAACCTGGGAGACTCCACGCTCGACAGTCTCAACGTGCGCGTGACCGCCTTGCGCTCGACCAGCGGCTGCACGGCATCGTTTGACGCCACGTTCCTGGTGCCGGTTCACGCCGACACCCGCAAGATCACCGACCCATCGATCAGCCCACTGAGGCTGGATCGCGATTCCATCAACTACCGAATCGGCCGCCTGGCGGCCGGCAGGAAGATCGATCTGGGTGCCATCGCGACGGGTGTGCGGAAGAAGCGGTGCGTGGCGGCCGTTCCCACGAGCCGGGTCGCGAGGGACCTGCGCGACCTGAGCGACAACTCCAAGTGGGTGGCCACGGTGCTGAGTAGTCGCCTCGCCCGCCGGTCACTGACCTTCGCGGGTGCCTTCCTCGCCGTGCTGCTTGTTGCGAAACTGGCAATGACGGCGCTCGCGGGTCGATTGCCGCCGCCCGGAGCGCCTCAGCCGCCACACCGGCGTCGTCGCTGGATCTGGTGAGCTCGAGGTGCCAACCGCGCGAGGGCGACGCACACGATGTGGAGATTGTGGACTATCACTGAGGCCATGGCATGACACCCAAGCGTTTGGCGCCCGTCCATCCGGGCGAGATTCTCCTGGAAGAGTTCCTCAAGCCGCTGGCGCTGACCCAGTACCGGCTGGCCAAGGGGCTCAGCGTGCCCGCGCGCCGCATCAATGAGATCGTGCACGGGACCCGCGCGGTCACCGCCGACACCGCGTTGCGGCTCGCCCGCTTCTTCGGCATGTCGGAACGCTTCTGGCTGAACCTCCAGACCGCCTACGATCTCGAGGTGGAGCGCGACCGCCTGAAGACCCGGCTGGCGAAAGAAGTGCAGGTGCTGCGCCGCGCGAGTTAGCGTGTACACCTTGCGCTGCACCCGGCGCCTCCTGAGCAAGCTGCCTCACGAGACTACCGCCTCCGCGCCACCGGCGACCACCATCCTCGGCGATTGGTACGCGAACGTCCTGAATATCGGCAGCGCGCGGCTCATCCTCTGCACCAACGAGCGGTCGCTGCTCAGTGTCATCGTACCGGCGAAAAACCCGGCCCAGCTGCCGATCCGCCTCCGGGATGCGGCCGTCGCCCTCTTTCGCCGGCTCGGCTACCCCGAGGAGGCGATCGCGCACGAGGAGCGGGCCATGGCCGAGCTCGTGGTGGGCCCAACCGCCAACCGCAGCGTGCTCGGCAGCATGACCGACATCACCTGGCATTGTCGCTGGTACGCCGAGGATCATGCCGTGGTCGATCTAAGAGACCTCGAGCTGCGGCTCGCCGACATGCCGATGCTCTCCCAGGAGCCGGCCGCCCCAGAAGACCGGGCTGCCGCTCTGCTGCTTGCCGGGACACTCCACTGAGCCGGATCGGTCGGCAGGGCCGATCCTCCGGCCGCGCCGGACCTCGCTCCTTCCTCGCCCCTGAAACCCCTTCAGGCTTGCCAATACCAGCCTGCCTCGCATCTTGAGTGCTAGTTAGGCGGTAGACACCAGGACAACCCGCGCGCTCGGTGCGGAGTGCAGTTGGAGAAGGGAGAGTCACCATGGAACTCCGTGCCTTCGGACGCTGGTCGTTGGCGGCGGTCACGTGCCTGGTTGCGCTCGCGCCGAGCTGCAATGTGACGCCGCTGCCGCCGCCCGTGCCCGGATCCTGGCTGGTCCTGCTCTGCAAGGCCGCCGATGCACCCCAGGAACCCCACCCGACGAGCTACTACGAGGAGCTCTTCAGCAGAACCCAGCGCGATCTCCTGTTCGACTACTTCGATGTAGCCAGCAACCACGCGCTCGACGTGTCGGGCAGCAAGATCCACGGCTGGTTCTCCATGACGGTCAAGACCGCCGACATCGGGCCGACCGTGCGCAACAACAGCACCCCGATCACGCGCGACCAGACGGCGCGCGATTGCCGGGCCTCGGCCCTCGGGGGCATCCTGGCCACGGGCGTGTCGGTGGACCCCAACGATTACGTGGGGGTGATCACGGTCATCAATGTTCCGGTCGATGCCGGAGCCACCGGCAAGTCCGTGGTGCTGTCCAATCAAGCGGAGACGGAAGTCGGGTTCGTCACTCACGAGATGCTGCACGTGCTGGGCCTGGATCATTCGTACACCATCTCCCCTGACGCCTCGGCCGACCATACCTGGCACGGTGGGACCGATGCCGAGTACGGCGACTGCTGGGACATGATGAGCTACCTGACCTGTGTGTTCAGGTTTACCACCAGCCACGGCATCCAAGGCCCCGAGCTGGAAGGGGCGTATCGCGAGAAACTCACATGGATGCCACCGGGCCGCGTCTTCGTCCAGGTTGCATACACGTCTTCACCAAGCACGATCACCCTCGCGCCGGTGAGCCTCCCGGCCAGGCCGGGCTACCTGCTGGCGAAGATCGAGGTGCCGAATCAGGGGTACTACGTGGTCGAATACCGGGAAAGCAATGGATTCGACCGGGCAATTCCATCCTCAGCCGTGGTGATCAGGGAGCAGCGGAACAACAGCAACACCTACCTCGTCACTCGGCAGAATGGCTCAACGGGCTGGCGGAAGGGCGACCGGTTCACCGATGTGAACAACTATCTCAGCATCACGGTGGACGACATCGTCGCCGGGGCCGCGACCGTCACGATCAATCCGGCGTTCGTTCCAGGCGGCGTGGCGCAACTCGGCGACCGGTGTGGCGACAAGTATCGTGGGGTCGTCATCCCCTGCGCGGGTGCGCTGCGCTGTGGTCAGCGTGGTTCCCCGCCCCTGGTGTCCATCGACTACTATTGCCAACCCTAGGATCGCCAGGGATGAGGATTCTGGATGCCTGTCGCATTGAATTCCCGGCAGAAAAGGAGCGGCAATGCTGGTCCTGCGAATTGAGCACCCCGTCCCAGACTTCGGCGCTTGGAAGAAGGCCTTCGACAGCGATCCCGCAGGTCGACAGCAATCAGGCGTGCGTTGCTACAGGGTTCTGCGACCGCGGGACGATCCGAAGTACGTGGCTGTGGAGCTTGAGCTCGAGACTCCGGCCGAGGCAGAGGCTCTTCTCGCGAAGCTGCAAACACTGTGGGGGCGCGTCGAGGGGAGGATCATCGGGGCTCCGCAGGCGCGGATCTTCGAGGTTGCGGAGCGGAAGGAGTACGTTAGTCGGCAGGCCTAACACCTTCAGGCTTACCAATCCCAACGGAATCCGCCGTGGCGGCCTGGGAGCGATGGCGCGGGATGGCCAGCACGGAGACCACCGCACCCGACCATGGCAGCGGTCGCCGGCTGTGATTACATTGTAATCACACTCGAAGTCGAGGATAGACGATGAAAGCGCGGCTGGTTCGCATCGGTAATTCGCGCGGGATCCGTCTGCCCAAGCCGCTCATTGAGGAAGCCGGCCTCTCGGACGACGTCGAGCTCCGCGTCCGCGCGGGCGTGATCGTCATCGCCCCGAGCGCCGTCGTGCGCGCCGGGTGGGCCCAGGCCGCGGCCAGGCTCGCGAGCCGCAGCGAGGATCAGCTCCTGGACCGTGGTGCGCCGACGAGGTTTGACCGCGAGGAATGGACGTGGTAGCACCCGCAGCCGTCCGGCGCGGGGACGTGCTGCTCGTAGCGCTCAGCCCCACGCGAGGGAGCGAAATCCGCAAGACGCGCCCCTGCGTCGTCGTGTCGCCGGACGAGCTCAATGAGCACTTGCGCACCTTCATTGTGGCCCCACTCACCACCGGCGGTCATCCCTACCCGTTTCGACTCCCGGTGCGCTTCGGCGCCAAAGCAGGCCACGTCGTGCTCGACCAGATCCGCACCATCGATCGTGAACGCATCGTACGCCGTCTCGGCGCGCTGTCCGCCACGACGCTCGAGCGGGCCCTCGGCGTCCTGCGGCAGATGTTCGAGGTCTGAGCAAAGGGTGCGCTCTTGAGTCGCTGGTCCCTTCGTCAGGCCAGGCGTCCGTCCTTCCTCGCCCCTGAAACCCCTTCAGGCTTACCAAGGCCAACCGGTGACGCATCTTGGTCGTCCTGCCAAGTCAGCCCACTACCCGCTTCAGGTGGACGGCAACCGCTCGCTCACCCTCGCGGGCCGCCGTCGCCGAGCACTCGGGCGGACTCCGGTTGCGCATCTCGAAGGTCACTACCCGGGCGATGCAAGCGATTCCGCAGCCCGATCACTGGGTGTGTGACACCGGCGGCATCGTGAGCGAGCACAGCCCGACCAGGACGCCATCGAACTCCATCAGGCCGGGGGAAGTCACATCATGACAGATGCTGCTCTACACGATCCCGCCAACGACATTGAGATCTTGAAGCTCGAGCGGACCCAGGTATGGGAGCGCTACAAACAACTGGACGAGAAGGATCGCACCAACCGACGCAACATCGCTCAACTGTACATTCTGCTGGTCGCGTTCGCCGCCGCGCCGTTCACGCTGACACGGGAGTTCATTGGAACGGCAGCCTCGCGCATCTGGGGGTTCGGTGGGGTCTGGATCGCATGCGCGACCTGGTACTACGCGGACCGAGTCATGTTCGGCCATGGCGACTCACTGGTCGAGAAGGTGCTGTGCATTCGACAGGCAAACCGGATCCGCGAGATGTCGGCCGCACTGTCGCCGCTCTATTCCAGGCTGAGCCTGCTTCCGGTTCGTGAGATCGTGATCACGGGCTATCGGCCCACCGGCGACCCCACGCACGTTGGAGACGAGCAGCTCACCAACTCATCGTATTTCTACAAGCTCGTGAGTTTCTTTCACCCCCTCTACCTGGTCCTGTTTTCGTGCCTCATCCTCTTTCCCATCGAGTTCACGGACCCCCGCTTTCACGCCACGCGCTTGCTGTTCCTGCGAGTCCTGGTTGGTTTCAGCGGCACCGTGTTCCTCTGGCTGTATACCAGCAGCAGAGTGTGCACGCACATTCTGAAGGCCGGGTATCGCGCGAGGCGGATCGGTCCGGACCGGCCATGGCCCCTATTCCCATCGGAAGCGTACCTTCATCGGCGCCTTCCAGGTCTGTATCGCCTTCACGTGTGGGTCAAGCTGGCGTGGATGGCATCCGCCGTTCTCTTCGGCCTCAACCTCGTGCGGCTCGTGTATCTGTTCCTGTCCGGAGCCCTGCCCCTGCAGATCGCCATCGTGGAAGAGGTCTGGTGGCAGCCGCTGGACGTCTGGCTCGCCTGGCTTACACCCGTTGCTCTGGGCATTACCTACGCCCTCATCGAGATTCGCATTCGCGCCGTGCTGCGAGCCGCGCGGGCTCTCGATTCCGCCTCTCGGCGAGCCAGTCCATCGCCCGTGCAGCTCGATCTATTGTCCGATGGTACTGACTCGGCTGGCCAGCCGCTCCCCGTTCATTCAGCGGCGTTGCCGGGCGGTGTTGCCTAGCCGCAGGGGGCGCCGAGCCGGTCCTTCAGGACCCGGCCAGCAGCGCCGATGCTCACCGGGCCGCGCGACTTATGGTGCCCCGACGGTCTGCCGCGGGCCGAACACGAAGGTCGTAGGGCCGGCGAGCCGCAGCGCCCCGGATGGCAGGGTCAGTATCGCGTCGGATCCAGACACGGTGACCTCGGCCGTCATGGTGGCACTTGAAGGACTGGTAGGATCAATGGCAACGAGGGCCAGAGCGGTTCCTGCCGCGGCGACGGAACCGCCGGTCGAGGTAAAGACCCCGGTGAACCCGATTCCACCGAGGCATGCCGAGGCACTCATGAACGCGATGCTGAAGACCCTCGCAGCCAGAACCAGGCTACCGACCTGGAAACTCTCGGTGCAGCCTTCGGCGGAGGCCGCTACCCTGGCGGGCAGCACGTGGTTGTTGACAGACCGTAGCGGGTAGGTACCGACGTACGTGGCCGGTGAAGGCGCTATGGTATCGCTGCAACCGAGCGACACGATGCCGACTGCGAGGAGAAGTTGCGGTGCGCGGCGCATGGTGAGTCCGCCTTCGTCCGAAGCCAACCCCATGGTAGAGCAGGCGCGCTCCGTTGTCTGTACGCCGGCTCACAGGCACGGTCGCCGCCCCCTTCGCCACGCCGATTCGCCGCCCTTCCTGACCCCTGAAACCCTTTCAGGCTTACCAATGCCGATGGATGTCGCATTACGTGGACGGCGAGCTATCGGTCACCTCGGGGCCTAGCCCTGGTCGGGTCACGTCTCCTGGTCGGAGGGTCTGCCGATGTCATTGCCGAGCGACATACACGCACTCCTCATCATTCTTGGGGCGGTCTTCGTACTCATCGGGCTGCTGGGTGGTGGGCTCGAGGTCTCCGCCCTGAAGATCCCACCGGCAACAAGACAGGCCCGAGTTCTGGCCGCCGCCATGGGCATCGTGTTCTTGATGGTCGGGATTCTCCCGGCCCTCATTCGAAGGGACGCTCCGGCTCCCCGTAACCTCGTAGTCGCCCCCGAGAGCACGTCTGAGCGACCTCGGGCGTCGTCGACCCCTGTGGCACCTGTCTCGCCCAGCCGCCTGAGCGCGTCCCCCAGGCCCGCACCACCTCCCGCAGCGCCGCATGCTGAGGACGCGGGCCTCGCCATCGATGATGCGGATCCGGTGGTTCGATATAGCGCGGGAGGGGGGTGGAAGACCGATCCCGACTACCACCTCTTGAACTCTACCCAACACTACACGAGTAATCCCGGCTCCACTGCGACCCTGGACTTCAGGGGCGACTGGATTGAGGTTGCCTTCTACAGGGAGCGCGGCGGGGCCATCATGAGCGTGAACATCGATGGGACGCTCAGAGCTCCCATCGACTGCGGCTCACCATCCGGTGAAACGAGGTATCAACAGGTACAGAGGTTCACCCGGATCGGCCCAGGGGCACACCGGATGGTCCTCACGCACACCGGCACGCCCCCCGACGGTCGTCCTGCACGGTCGTTTGGTGACTACACTGTGAATGTTGATGGTTTCCGCGTTGCGTCAGAACATTGATTCCTACTCCGAGGCGGCCGCGCGCCCGTCGAGGGCAGATTAACATTCAGTTACTATTCGCTCGTGCACCCACGGCCCATTGCCCTGCCACTCTGCCTGGTCGGAGCCTTGCTCCTCGGCGGCTGCGTCCGCTGGGCGACGCTGGGGGAGGTGCCCACGGCTGAACCAGCGCTGCGCCAGGAATTCACGGTGTGGGTCGGCAACCGTCACTATCGGGTTCATGGTCTGAGACTCAGTGCCGACTCCGTCTCCGCCGTCCCCTACCTCCAGCCGCCGTCGTGCGATTCGTGCCGGCTGGCGTTCTCTCGACGGGACATCACATCCATCCAGGTCCAGGAAGAGGCCCAATTCCGCACGGCCCTGGTCTTCGCCGGCGTTGCCGTGGTTGGCGGCGTGGCGATGGCTGTATCAGGCATTGTGCCCTGATGCGCGTGAATCTTGGCCCAGTCGCCAGCTGATCTCCTGGGAGAAGAGCCATGATGCCCCTGCCTGAAGCAGCCTACGCGCCGCGCTCGCGCTTCGTCTCCATCATCGCCTGGCTCGGGATCGTCTCCGGGTGCTTTGCCACGCTGAGCGGCGTCCTCATCGTCCGCGAAAGCCCACACCTCTCGTCGTTCGGCATCCTCGCGGGCGGCATCATGGCGGTCGTGGCCGGACTCGGGTTGCGGCGGCGACGCAACTGGGCCCGCTTGTCGTTCATCGCCGTGCAGGCACTCGCGATCGTCCAGAGCTTCGCGCGACTCGTGTCTCAGCCGGCAATCATCGAGAGGCAACTGTCGTCCTCGGGCGTCTCGGCCGCCGACGCCAAGGCAGCGGCGGCCACCCTGCCCACGATGTTCCTCGTCATGACGCTGGCCTTCTCGCTGATCAACGCCCTGATCATCGCCAAGCTGTGCTCGCGACGGGTGCGCGAAGAGTTCGAGGCCGAGACCGGCTCGTAGAGACGTGACCCGCTCCGCGCCCTCATCGCCGAATGCCGGGCGCTGGGCCATCCGCAGCCAGCGAAAGCCATCTCCTTCGCCAAGCCTGGCGTCGCCTCCTTCCTCACCCCTGAAACCCCTTCAGGCTTACCAATTCCAACCGGTGTCGGATCTTGACTGACCTCCAGAAAACAGGGGACAGCGATGACGGCGCCCACCATGACTCCCGGGGACATCCTCCTGCATTACAACAAGGGGATTGTCTCAGACCTCATACGGTTCTTCGACGGCTCCGACTACAGTCACTCCTCGCTCGTCTTCGACCCGCAGACCGTGGCGGAATCCAATGCCCACGGCATCGGCGCCAACCCGTTGCCGCCGGCCATCGCGGCCGGCAAGTACACCGACACCTACCGCCTGGTGTCCTCGCCGGTGGCCTTCGGCCCCGTCCTCGCCCGAGCCACCTACTACGTCGGGATCGGCGATCGCTACGCCTTCGAGGCCCTGCTCTTCCTCGCCGTGTTGTGTACGACGCGACGCATCCCGCTGCCGGGGATTGTCCGCATCCTGCTTCGCAAGATCCTCGACGCCGCCGCGAACATCCTCAACACCCTCATCGCGGCGGGCCGCGAGCCGATGATCTGTTCCGAGTTTGTCTATCGCTGTTTCGATGAGGCGCTTCCCGCCACATCGGACGAATATGCCATTGTCGTTGGTGTCTACGCCTCGCAGGTGCTGCTGACATCCACGTCCTCGGTGCCCGCACTCACCAGTGGCAAGCCCGGCATCCACAAGGACAGTCTCCTCGCTCTGGCTGCCAAACGACGCCAGGTGACCGCATTCACACTGCACAAAGACATCAAGCTTGCGCCCCTGGCCGCAGCCACCACCGATGCCGCGATCGCGGATCTGAGCGACGCCGCCGCCGCGTACCTCACGGCGGCCGCCGCCGGCCCGACGGCGGACTGGCTGACCCCGGCGGACCTGGCGGCGGATCCCGAGATCATCGCCCGGCTCGACCGGCTCGTCACGCTGGCGCGACCGACGACGCCCAAGGTCTCACCAGCGGCTTTCCTGACCCCCGAAGCGCAACTGTCGCTCGACTACGCGTCCTTCAGCCAGGCGGTCGCCGACTTTGTGACGCCGAAGGATCTTTGCAGCTCGTCGAGTCTGGTCAGAGTCGGCCGCACACCCGGCGCTGCCTGACTCTCGAGGCGTTCGCGAGGAGCTCCGTTCTTCCTCGCTACTGAAATTCCTTCAGGCTTACCAATCCCATCCCACCTCGCATCTTGCCCGCCTTCGGGCCGGGTGCCTGTGCGATCAGATCGGCCTGCACTGACGGGACCTTCACGCGCGCCATTCGGAGGATCCGATGGACGAGCTCTTTCGCCTGATCACGCTGCGACAGCCGGAGGCGCCTGCCGCCGCGAAGCCGATTGCGCTCTTCAGTCCGAGTAGTGCCTTTCAGCGTGCGCTCAGCGCGGTCCCGGCGGGGCCGGGACGATTTGCCGCCATCCGGGATCGAGCCGCGGGCTTCATGGCCGGGGCGGACTTCGTGGGAGACGCGAGCCGCCTGGCGTTGGCCGCCAAACTCGGCGCCTTCTTCGACGCCCTGTCGGACCCCAAGACCGCGCCGGGCGATCTCGCGAAATGCGCCGCGCTCGTCAAACAGGCCTTCGGGACCGACGCGGCCACCACCGTGGCCAGCGCGGACTTCCTGAAGGATGAGACGAGCGTTCACGACGCGATCGTCGCCCTCTTCGTCAACCCGCAAGGCGACCTGCTCAGCGGGCTGGTGCGAGCCGCCCGGCTGATCGCCCTTGTCCGCCGCGTGGCCGACAAGGATGCCGCGCTCGATGCGCCCGGGGCCGTTGCGGCGGCGATGATGCAGTCGCTGCTGTTGCCGTCACCGACCTTTCCAATCGTGCCGACCCAGGTCCAGCCGATCGGAGTGGCCGACCTGCTGGTCGTCAAGCAGCATTCACTCCGGTACGAGGCCGGCGAAATCTCCACCATCGAAAACGTGCTTTCCGGCGAGACCAAGCGTCATGGACTCAAGCACACTCTGACACTCGAGAAGACGTCCCTCCAGGAAGAGGAGACCACCACCGAGACGGCGAAGGACCTCCAGACCACCGAGCGCTTCAGCTTGCGCACCGAAGCCCAGAATGCGCTCCAGGAAAACCTCAGCGTCCAGGCTGGGGTCGCGGTCTCCGCGTCGTACGGCACCCTCCAGCTCAACACCAACGCCAGCGTGGCGTACGCGAACGCCAAGAGCTCGTCGAATTCGACGGCCATCGACCGCGCCAAGGAGGTCGTCAACAAGGCCTCGACGAAGGTCATCGATCGGGTCCGCGTGCAGCAGACCAGCCGCCGGACGGAGACGTTCAAGGACACCGACGCGCACGAGTACACCAACGCCGCCACCAACCCGAACGTCGTCGGCATCTACCAGTGGGTCAACGAGGTCTATCGAGCGCAGGTGTTCAACTACGGAAAGCGCCTCCTGTTCGACGTGACCGTTCCAGAGCCCGCCGCCTTCCTGATCGACGCCGCGACGGTACCGGCGAAAACGGGCAGCGGCGCGCCGGTCCCCAAACAACCGGACGACTTCACGATCCAGCCCGGTGAGCTGAGCCCCACCTTCGGGAGTCCGACCTACTATGGGACCTACGCCAAGCAGTTCGGCGTGGTCGGCATCCCGGCGCCACCGGAGGACTTCATCACGGTCTCCAAGGCGATCGCCGTCGCCAAGAAGGAAGACACCGAGCAGGCGAGCGACGTCACCATTCCGGAAGGCTACAAGGCCATCGAGGCCGTCGTGCAGGCGATGTACAACCATACCGGCAGCAAGGCGGACAGCGGGTTGGTCGTCTATGTGGGAACGGCGCAGTACCTGCTGGTCGCGCAAGCCGAGGACGCCCGCACGGGCAATCCGCGCGCGCTGAACTGGCACTTCGAGACCAGCTTCATTCCGGTGGCGGTGCACACCTGGGGCGCCGAGAACTATGCCGTCGCGGTGGACATCAGGTGCCAGATCACCGACAGCCATCTGGCCGCGTGGAAAAACAAGGTGTACGACGCCATCCTCCAGGCCCGGCAGAAGCTGATGGATGACTACCTCGACGCTCTCGCTCGACAGCAGTTTGACGCGCCGAGCCTGGGACCACTGGGCGGCGCCAACCCGGAGCAAAACCGCGCCACCGAGCGCGTCGAACTCAAGAAGTCGTGCCTGGCGATGCTCTCGGGACTGGATCTGCTCGCGTTCGACGGTGTGCAGGAAGACCCGCCGCTCCCCGCGCCACCGCCCGCGCACCTCTTTCCGCGGGTGGACTGGCCGGCCGTGACCGCCGTGCCGGCCGACGTCGGTGGACAGGCCCGGTTGATTCGCTTCTTCGAGCAGGCCTTCGAGTGGCCCGAGATGATGTACTTTTTCTATCCGTACTTCTGGGGCCGCAAGACCACCTGGTACGATCGCGCCCTGCTGGTGAACACCGATCCGCTGTTCGCGCAGTTTCTCTCGGCCGGGGCGGCCCGCGTCGTGATTCCGGTGCGCCCGGGCTTCGAGACGCTGGTCAACTACTTCCTGATGACCGGCGAGGTGTGGGGTGGAGGGGCGCTGCCGCTGGTCACCGACAGCGCGTACCTGCCCATCACCGAGGAGATCCGGGAAGCGTCCGGAGCACCGGGCAACGAAGTGCCCGTTGGCGACGCGTGGGAAGTGCGCCTGCCGACGACGCTGATCAAGCTGCGCGACGACCACGACACACCCGAATGGAAGCAGGACCCAGCCGACCAGTGGCGCTGGGTCGTGGTCAAGTAGGCGGCGGGGATGGACGTCGGCATCAACCATCCATGGGTGAGTTACGGTTGCGACTTCGGGCCCGGCATCTGGGAGACCGGGCCTGACTACGTGCCGGCGTGGAACCGGAAGGAGGACGTGCCCAACGGCAAGCCGCAGCGACGCCTCGATCGCCAGTTGCAGGAGTACGGCGAATGCGGCATCAAGGCGGTGCGGTGGTTCATTCTCGCCGACGGCTGGAACTACGGCACCCCGACACTGAAGGATCGGCGCTGGACGTTCAAGCCGCCCAGCCTCAGCAAGCTGCACCTGAGTCACTTTGAGGACTTGCTCAAGGCCTTCAGGGAGAGCAACACCCGCCTGAAGCTCGTCCCCTGCTTCATCGACTTCAACTTCCTCGGACCGGCGAAAGTCGTCATTCCCACACTCAATCCGCTCCAGCACTCCGACGAGGTCGTCGTACCGCCGGACGCGGAAAGTGTGGATGCGTTCCTGAAGGCCTACTACGACGGTCCCGCGGGCTCCGACGGGTTCCGCGGTACGGCCACGGCACGGCGCTATCGCGACGACAAGCGGCCGGTGGACCTGTCCCAGTTCATCAAGGGAGGCCGGGCCGGCGCGCTCGGGAAGGCGAACCTGACGGGGTTCCTGGATAAGGCCCTCGAGCCGCTGCTCGACGTAGCGAAGCGGTACAAGGACGTGATCCTGGCGTGGGACATCATCAATGAACCGGAGATGGTCCTCCAGTATCTCAAGGTGAAGAACCCGCCCGCGGATCGCACCGTGCCGCTCGACCAGATGACGACCTTTCTCATCGAGGCGGCCAAGAGGGTATGCAAGGCCGGGGTTCCACCCACCATCGGCTTCCAGACGGCACGGCCGCTGGGGCTCGACGACGGCAGCGCCGACTCCGATCCCGCGGGCAGACTTGAAACGCTGGCCAAGCTCGCCGAGAACCTCGCCAGAACGTACAAGACGAGCGCGCCGCCATTCATTGGGCAGTTTCACTACTATCCCGAGCGCTGTGACCAGAAGCGGCTGCCGGATCCAACGACGATGCAGTGGCCGCGCGCGTGCGCCGTTGGCGAGTTTTCCACGCAGATCGGATGCCCGTGGCCCGAGACCATGGCCCGTGATGGCATCCAGCAGCGCCTGGAGGCCATCAAGACCAAGAAGTACGACTACGCCTTTCTCTGGTCGGCGCAGAACGGCCTCGCCTTTTCCTCCTGGAAGGAGAAGGAGTGGGCGGCCGTGAAGTCCTTCCGCCGCTAGGCCGCCTCAGGCTACCTTCGCCGAATGCACGGTACGCGCGTCATCGCCGCGGTAACGGGCTGCCTGCTCCTGGTGTCCTCGGCAGGCGCAGCGCAGGCATCACGCGCCAGCCCCTACTCCCTCCTCTTGCGGGCCGAGGCGGGCACCTTGAATCCGGACGATCCTTTCGCCGTCACCATGGCCTTCGGAGCTACGGTGGGGCGCTATCGGGGCACGCATTCAATGGCGCTGCGCATCCTGATGCAGAGTCAGAATCGCAATTCCGGCCCCAGTCTCACCCGTGACGCCAGGACCTTTCTTCTCCTGACGTGGGAGAAGGGCCGTGCCTGGCACGGTCAGCCCGCACGGCAGGTCTTCTTTCGGCTCGGCGGTGGCGTCGTGCTGCGCTCTCCCTATCGCGCGGGCCCGGCACTGGATCTGGCCGTTGGATGGAAGTACCGGATGCGCCAGCATCTGTTGCTGGTGGGCAGCGTGGGCGACCTCATCGCTTTCCTTCCGCGGGACACCTATTCCAACTGCCGGGGGCCCGGCACGCAGGGGTGCGCTACGGGTGGCAAGGCACAAAGCAACTTCGGGCTGACGATCGCCGTGGAGCTCCACCCGTAGAAGGTTCACCTCGATCGGGAGCTATCGTGGCAGGGAAACTGAACGGGAGCGTCGCGCTCATCACCGGAGCCAGCTCGGGCATCGGCGCCGCCAGCGCGCGGGCCCTCGCCGCCGAAGGCGCGCACCTGGTGATCACGGCCCGGCGGGGTGAGCGGCTCGAGGCGCTGGCCGCGGAGTTGCGCGGCGCCGGCGGCACCGCCCACACCGTGGTCGGCGACGCCCGCGAGGAAGCCACCGCGCGCCGAGCCATCGACGCGGCGGGCGGCAAGCTCGACATCCTCATCAACAACGTCGGCATCGGCATCTACAAGGACCTGGTCGACACCAGCGCCGACGAGTACGACGAGATGATGGGCAGCAACATGCGCTCGACCTTCCTCTTCACCCGCCTCGCGGTGCCGCTCATGATCCGGCAGAAGCGCGGCACTATCCTGATGATCTCCAGCATGGCCGGCGTCTACGGCTTCGCCGGTGAGGCGGTCTACTGCGCCACCAAGTTCGCCCAGGTCGGCTTCGCGCAGGCCCTCGACAAGGAGCTGCGACCGCACGGTATCAAGGTCGGCGCCATCTGCCCCGGCGGCGTCAAGACCGAGTTCGCCATCGGCCACGGCCGCACCGCCGACGGCGTGGCGCGCTCGGCGATGCTGGAGGCCGGCGACGTGGCCGCAGCCGTGCTGCTGGCCTGCACCCAGCCGGCCGGCTCGCGCATCGTCGAGATCCAGATGCGCCCCATGGCGGAATCGCTCTGAAGGTTCCTTCATCCTCCGCTCATGATCCCCTCCTCACGATCCCTTCATTCTTCCCTCTTGGCAGTCGCCGATGCCCCGTCGTTCCGCGCACAGGAGGAGAGCATGGTCCGTCGTCTTGTCATCCCGCTCGTCATACTGGCCGTGGCCGCGCAACCCTGCACCGCCCTCGCCGGATCGCGGCCAACCGCGCCCGCCCTCGCCGCCGCGACGGCGAGCCGGGTGAGCGCCTACGAGCACCGCTATGCGGCCGCGAACCACTGGACGCCCAGCTTCGCGCGCCAGACCGGCCTCGCGTGCAGCGCCTGCCACACCCACTACCCCGAGCTGACCGCGATGGGCCGCGCCTTCAAGCTGAACGGCTACGTCTTCCGGCGCTCGGACTCCCTCCAGGGTCGCAATCCCGAGGGACAGCAGAACATGATGCTCAACCTGGTGACGCCGGTTTCCTTCATGTTCCAGACGTCGTTCACGGCGACCCGCAAGGCCCAGCCGGGCACCCGGAACAGCTCCGTCTTCTTCCCCGACGAGTTCAGCCTCTTCACCGGCGGCGAGATCACGCCGCACGTCGGCGGCTTCCTCCAGATCACCTTCGATCCACAGAGCGGCTCCCTCGGCGTGGACAACGCCGACTTCCGCTACGCGAACCACACCACCGCCTTCGGCCAGCACACGATCTACGGCGTGAGCCTCAACAACAACCCGACGGTCCAGGACATCTGGAACAGCACCCCGTCCTGGGGATTCCCCTACGCCAGCTCCGCCGCCGCACCGACACCCGAGGCGGCCACGATGATCGACGGCTCGCTCGGCGGCCAAGTGGCGGGCCTGACCGCATACACGCTCTGGAACGATCGCGTCTATCTCGAGGGCGGCGCCTATCGCTCCGCGCCGCTCGGCGTGTCGCGGCCCCTGGCGATGGATTCGACCGCGGCGGGCGGAGTCGGGGGACTGGCCCCCTACTGGCGTATCGCGTTCCCGATGACCCTGGGCAAGAACTATCTCGAGGTCGGGACTTACGGCATGTCGGCCTCCCTCTTCCCGGCCGACGTCACGCAGCCCCGGAACCGGTTCACCGACGTGGCGTTCGACGCGAGTTTCCTCGCGCCGATGGGCTCCAACACCTTCACCGTCGACGGCACCTGGATTCACGAACGGCAGCACCGGAATCCCGGCGAATCCCAGTACCTCACCAACTCGCTGAACACCGTGCGCCTGGTCGCCATGTACCACATCAAGCACGAGTGGGCCTTCACCCTCGCGCCCTTCGCCACCACCGGCTCGGTCGATACCGTGCTGTACGCGCCTGCCGCCGTGAGCGGCAGCCGGGCCCGGCGCCCGGACAGCAACGGCATCATCGGTGAAGTGGACTTCATGCCCTGGCAGAACCTGCGTCTCCAGGTGCAGTACGTCGCCTACCGCAAGTTCAACGGCGGCACGACGGATTACGACGGGTCGGGGCGGAACGCCTCGGACAACAACACGCTGTACCTCCTGACGTGGCTGCTGTTCTGAGCGCGCTCGGGCTTGCGCCGGCGCTCCGCCGGGGAGCCGCGGGGGCGCTCGCCCTCGCCCTGGCCCTCCTGGCGGCGCCGGCCGCGCGGGCGCAGAACGTCGCCGCCGTCCACGTCGATCCGGCATGGCTGCGCATCGACAGCGCGGCGACCACCGTGGAGTTCACCCTGAGCGCGGGCCTCAACGGCACGAATGGCGGGATGAACTTCAATGGCGCCAGCAACGGCGCCCTGACGCTGACCGTGCCCGTGGGCTGGCACGTCATGCTGCGCTTCAAGAACCAGGACCAGAACATGCCCCACTCCGCCGAGGTCATCCGGGCCGTGGAGCCGGTGCCGGTCTCCCCGACGCCGCCGGCCTTCGCGCGCGCCGCGACGCACCGCCTCGAGCAGGGCATGGCGTCCGACTCGCACGAGGACATACGCTTCGTCGCGGATCAGGCGGGGTCGTACTTAGTATTCTGCGCGGTCCCCGGGCATGGCGCCGCGGGGATGTGGATCAAGCTGGAGGTCAGCTCCACGGCGACGCGGCCCGCCATCGCGGCGTCAGGAACGTCGGGCGGGTAACCGGGCCGCACCAACGCTGGATGCAGAGTCGAACGCGGCGAAAGGCGCTGCATGACGGACACCAGGCTGGCATCCCAGCGCCGGGCCGACCAGGTCCGCGCCTTCCGCGCCGAGCTCGCCGAGCTCGAGCGATCGCTGGGGGCGTTGTTTTCGGCGGAATCCCGCGCCGCCATCGAGCAGCACCACGCCGCCCTGCTGGCCTCTCTCAAGGCCGACTACGACATCGATACCTCCACCGCCGAGCAGCAACTCTCGCTCGCGATGCGGATCGCTTCCCTGCTCGGGACGGTGGCCCTCTGCGCCGCGCTGTTCTTCTTCTTCTACCGGTTCTGGGGTCGGCTCCTCACACCCGCGCAGCTGGCCCTGGTCGGCGTGGCGCCGGTGCTGGGGCTGGTGCTCACCGAAGTGATCGCCCGGCGGGAACGGACCCGCTACTTCACCGGCCTTGCCGCGGCCGTCACCTTCGCCGCGTTCGTGCTGTCGCTCTCGGTGATCGGCCTCATCTTCAATCTGCCGCCCTCGCCGGTGGCCTTCCTGGTCTGGGGCGCCTTCGCCCTGGTGCTGGCCACGACCTACGACCTGATGCCACTCTACCTGGCCGGCACCGTGGCGTTGATCGTCGGGGGCTGCGGCAGCGTGGTGGCCCTGGCCGGAGCGGACTGGACCGAGTTCCTGGCCCGGCCCGAACTGACCCTCGCGGCGGGGCTGGGCTGGGCAGCCCTGCCCATGGTCCGGCCACACCGCCACCCCGCGTTCGCCCCGGTCGACCACGTCCTGGGCGCGGCGCTGGCTCTGTTGAGCGCCGCGCTGCTCGGCCTGGCCGGGAGGAGCAGCCTGCTGCCCCTGCCGGCAGCGCTGGTCGAGGGGATCTACGACCTGCTGGGCCTGGCGCTGGCCGCCGGGGGGATCTGGCTCGGGATCCGCCGCCGCTGGGGAGCGCTCCGGATCACCTGCACCGTCATGCTGATCGCCATGGTTTTCATCAAGGCCTTCGACTGGTGGTGGACCTGGATGCCCCGCTACCTCTTCTTCCTGGTGCTCGGCGCTCTGGCGGTGGCGGTGCTGTGGCTGCTCCGCCGCACCCGGAGCCGGCGGATCGCATGAACCGGGGATTCTGGTACGCGCTCGGTATCGTGGCACTCGCCACCGCGGCCGGCATCGCGAGCGGCATCCGGAACCAGTCCGGCACCGGCGGGTTGTGGCTCGAGGTCGGCCGCGAACTCCAACTCCTGACCGGCGATCCCGAAAACACCGAGCGGGCTCTGGTCTGGGTGATACCGCGGCCGGCCGGGAACCGGGTCACCATCGACGGCCGGCGGCCGGCCGATCTGGGCCTCACTCCCGACAGCGGCGAACAGAGCCTGGCCCGGCCCCGGTTCGTGGTCCTGACGCTGCTCGAGGGGCCCGTCGCGAGCGCATCGCGACTGGCCATCACCGATGCCGGTCCGGAGCTGGCCGGCCTGGCGGAGCGCTACCCGGACCGGGGCCGCTACCTCATTGTCCAGGGCACCATCGCCCGGTGGAGGCCCGGTGGGCGGGAGGGGACGTCGTTCTACGTGTGGCTCGTGCCCGTCCAGCTGCACCTGCCGACCGAGCTGCCCCTGGGCCGAGCACTGTTGGTCCGCTCCGGCCGGCGCGGCGTGCCGTTCATCGCCGATTCGCGGCCCTAACCGGTACTGAAATCCCTTCAGGCTTACCGGGACCGACCGCGCTCCCATCTTGATCGTCCTGTCGTTGTCAGCCACCACCGCTGGACAGGAGCACCCTCATGAACATCCGCTTCACCATCGTCGGCGTCGTGCGCGAAACCGAGAGCGGTATCGGCATCGCGGGCCTTTTCGTGAAGGCATACGACAAGGATCTACTTTTCGCCGACCTGCTCGGCGCCGCGACGACCAGGGCCGACGGCTCCTTCGAGATCATCTGTGAGGCCGGCGACTTCCGGGAGTTCTTCGACCGGCGGCCCGACCTCTACCTCCGCATCTCCAGCTCGGCCAAGGGCAAGGAGCTGTGGACCTCGAAGGAATCGGTGCGCTGGCATGCGGGCAGGTACGAAAAGTTCGACGTCAGCATTCCGCGCGCCGCCCTCGGCGAGAGCGCCGGCAAGCCGAGCCTCTCCTTCGTCAGAGATGAAGGCGAGCGGGAGGCGCCGCACCTGCCGGGCGAGTCCCTGGTAGTGCGCGCCGCGGGGCTGCGCCCCTCCACGGCGCACACGGTCACCATCGCGGACGACGCCGGCGAGATCATGACCCAGACCGTCTGGACCGACCGCTATGGCGAGATCGTGGACACCGTCCTCTGGCCCCAGATCGGGATCGACGACCCGCGCGAGCAGAAGCGGGTGCCGGTGGAGGAGGTGCGCAAGCGCTGGCTCGGGAAGGTGATCACGCTGGTGCTGCGCGACGGGACGCGGGAGGCCGGCACGGCGAAGATCGCGATCGGCAAGGCGCCAAGGCCCCTGGCCGTGGCGACCGACGCCGAGGGACTGCTGCTCAACGGCTTCGAGATCGGCGCTCACGACGCGCGCCTCACCCTCCTCGACTTCCCCAAGGGCACCGACCATCGCATCTGGATGGTGCCGCGGCAGCACGAGTGGCGCTCCGGCGATCCGATCAGCCCGGTGCGCCTCACGACCGGCGGAGCGGCACAGGTCGACGTCCGGCCCAAGGGCAGCGTGGAGCGCGTAGTGGTCGCGGGGCGCGCCGCCCTGGCGCCGGGGGCGTACGACTTCGTCATTCGCCCCATCCGCTACGGTTACGAGGACGACGACGACCTGGTGCTGCGCGCCAGTGACGTGGTGTCGGGCCGCCGCGCCACCGGTCTCGTCATCCGCGAGCTGTTCATGCCCAGCAAGGTGATCCGGGGCGGCTGCGCCAATCTCCAGCAGATCGCCGCCCGGCGGACCCTCGGCAACGTCTGGCCCTACGTCCAGTTCACCGACACCTTCCAGGTCGGCGAGGATGTGTGGGGCGCGCTCGATCCCAACGCCCTCGACCCCTCGCACACCGGCAAGGGCGTGGCGATGTACATCGTGCCGCACAAGACCGCGGCCCAGTGGACGCTCGACAACGGCCTCACCAACCTCGCGGTGCTGGGCGGCAACGCGGCCGTCCCCAAGTGGGTCACCCAGTCCTGGTGCGTGAACGCGAACCTGCGCCTGCTCTGGCCCAACGCGGCCCAGGTCGGCGAGTACGATGTGGTCGCGGATTTCGGCAACAACGCCACCACCCTCGGCGCGTTCTCCAAGGACGACCACTATAACCAGCCGCTCGACATGATCGACGGTTACATCGCCGCCGGCTTCCGTATCGTGCCCGATCCGACCAGCGACACCTCGTTCGCCAACGCCGGCAGCTTCATGTATGACGAGATGACGCAGGGGTCGGTCACCGTCATCGACGACTACGGCAATCCCTGGACCGTGCCGCTCAAGGCCAGCGTGCACTTCCCCGCCGACATCGCCGGCGCGACGACGGCGGGCCAGATCAGTGCCGCGCAGCCGGCCTATCCGCTGGTCGTCATCGTGCACGGCAACGGGCCCCTGGGCGGCTACCTCGGCTACGAATACCTGCTCGACCACCTCGCGAAGAACGGCTTCATCGCCGCGAGCATCCATCTCGAGCCGAATGAGTACGGGACCGACCGCGCCCGGGTGCTGCGCCGCCACCTGGAGATCCTGTACGCCGCCTTCGGCACCCACGCGGCCAACGACATCGGGCTCATGGGGCACAGCCGGGGCGGCGAGGCGGTGGTCATCGCCACCCGGCTCAACCAGCAGGAAGCGTGGGGTTACAACATCAACGGCGTCATCTCGCTGGCACCGACCAACCAGTACACCTTCGAGAACTTCGGCGGCGCGTGGGCCCGGCCGTACCTGGTGATCTACGGGTCGCTCGACGGCGATCTCGCGGGCATCAGCGACACCGGCTTCGAGCTTTACGACCACGCCAGCGGGATGAAGAAGAGCATGATCTTCGTCTACCGGTCGTGCCACGACCGGTACAACACCGTCTGGGGCGACGGCGATCTCGGCTTCGGCAAGTTGACGATGACCGACCAGGCGGCGGTGCTCAGCGTCGACTCACATCACAAGATCGCGATGGGCTACATGTCGGCCTTCTTCCGGCAGTGCCTCCTCGCCGATACCCAGTGGGAAGGCATGTTCAAGGGCGAGTGGGTGCCGGCGGCGGTACAGGCCTCGGACCCGAACATGAAGATCTACGCCCAGTACGAGGACCCCGGGGCGCGCACCATCGACGACTTTGAGGGGGCGCACAGCGGCACCAGCTGGCAGGCCAGCACCATCGGCGGCGCCGTCACCGCGACGGGGCTGCCCGCGACGCCGCAGGAGAACGATCTGCGCACGCTGGACGGGCACTCGCCGCATCTGACCGCGGGTCTGTATCTCAACTGGGACGACGTGGGCGACTCACTGCGCTACGACATTCCGGCCGGGCAGCGCAACGTCGCTGGCTTCCAGGCGGTGAGCTTCCGGATCACGCAGCGCGTCAACAGCGGGTCGAATCCGGCCGGCCAGGTGCAGGATCTGCGGCTGACGCTCACCGATGGCGCCGGGAAGTCGCGCGCCATCCGGGTCTCCAAGCTGGCCGAGATCCCGTATCCGCACGTCCGCGGCTTCGACTTCTACACCAAGTCGGCGATGTGCACCATCCGCATTCCGCTGACCGCGTACTCGATTCACTGCCTCAACGTCGACCAGGTCGATCTCACCAACGTCATGACCCTGACCTTCGAGTTCGCGGAGAAGGCGACTGGCGAGATCGCGATCGACAGCGTTCAGTTCACGAATTGAGGGGGCTGACATGGACGCCAGGGAGCTGATCCGCTTGCCCGACCCGCGGCTGAACGTGCAGATCGAGATACGCGAAATCGTCAAGGACCTTCGCGAGCGGCCGCACGTGTTCATCCGGGTGCGCATCACCGGATGGCACTTCCCCCACCGGGCGCCCGAGCCGTTCGCGGTGGTCGGGGATGTCGTCTCGCATCACGTCGTCATCAGCCGCGACAGCCTCCTGGCGGACGCGTACTTCAACAAGGCGTTGCCGGCGGCCGATGTGCTGAGCTTCGGCTGGGGCAAGGAGATCAGCTGGGACTTCCCGCTTCCCAAGCGGCGGGCCAAGATGGGGCTGCTCGACCGGGCCCGGCTGCCTGCGGGCACGGTCGACCCCTTCAAGCCGCGCTGAGTGCTCGGCGCACATGGGAGTTCTGGCGTCGTCTTGCACCCGGGAGATCAATGAGCGCCCCTGCAGCGGGCTCCGAGCCATCGGCCTGGACGGACCTCGCCTCTGTAGTCCTACCGATCGTGCTCTTTGTGGTCGCGGTTCTCGTCGGCCTCAAGCTGGGGCTCATTGGGCCACTTCGAAAAGCAAACGTTGCAGTGCTCGCCATGGCAATGCTCTCGATCGGTCTGACAAACCTGTTCGGCTTCTACGCGGCCAAACGCGCCGCGCTGCATCGCGTAGGATTCCAGTTGTGCGGCCTGAATCTCGGGACCTGCCTTTCCCTGCTCGCGGTCCAACTGCTCAGTTCGGCCGACATCCTGCCCGGCCTGGGAGGATCGACCGTAGCAAAGGCGCTCGACTTCCTTCCCGGCGGTATCGTGGCTCAGCGCGCGGCCATGATATCCCTCCTGGGCTTCGGCTCGGTCCTGACTCTTGGAATGACCGCACGCATTGTTCGGGCGATCGACCATGAAACCCCGAAGTGGCCCGCCGCGCTGAAACTGCTCAGCTATGCCATAGGGTTCTCAATGCTCTTCGTGTACGTCTGGCTGATCATGGGGAGGCAATAGATGACACTGCTCTTCGTCCTGTTCTCCGCCTTCGCGATCACGATTCCGGTAGTCCTCGAGTCCCGAAGAACTCGCGGGGATCACATTCTCAAGCAGGTAGGAAAGGAAGTCATGGAGTCCAAGCCGGTGCGCGGACTCAGCGATCGTCTCACGTTTCTTCCGCAGGCAGGTGTGGCAGTCGTCGCGTCCGCAACGAGCGTCGCCGTACTGGTGGCAATACTCTGGGTCATCCTGTGGGCCGTCCGGCTCGTCTTCTAGCAGGCTCCTGACAAGCGCCTATCGGCCGCCCTGATCCCAGCGCACCTTGGTTAGGGGGACGAACATGATTCCAGTCAGGGCCATAGTCCGCGGAGCGCTAGCGCGCTTCCTGGCGGCGAGCGTGACGGTGCTCGCCGCGCTGGCCATTCCGCTGGTCCTCTTTGCCGATCATGGGATCCGTGCCGTGCAGCTGCTGCTTCTGGCAGGTGAGTCAGGGGCGGCCGCCATGGGCTTCGGCGCGGTGCTCTTCCTCCTGCGCCGCGCGTTGCATCCGCAAGCGGACGTCGCTGGGCGCCGCAGCGTCGTTGCCGGCGCCTGCTTTCCCATTGGTCTCATGGTGGCGTCGATGAAGATCCAGGTGTTGGGCCTTCCCGCGATTGCCGGCCTCAGCGCGGGCGTCGGCGGCCTGTTCGCACTGGGGATGTACTGGCCCTGGCTCAATCGCTTCATGCCGCCCGACAGCCGCGACGCATCAGCGCTGGACGAGGCGCCGGAACCCAACACCCTCGCCACGCCCATCGCCCGCGATCTCAACCTCGAGACGGGTGAACGCGGCTTCGCGAGGCGCAGCCGACCAGACCCCTCCGCCGCCGCCGGCCCGGGGGACGCTTGAGAGTAGTCGGGTACAACCTCACCGACCCCGCGCGACAGGTTCTGCTGCACGCACGCGAGAATGCGTCGCGACTGGGCCACGAGTACATAGGCGCCGAGCACCTTCTGCTTGGACTCACGGACGACAACGACGGTGTTGCAGCCGCCGTTCTCACGAACCGGAAGGTGAATATCCCCGAACTCCGGCGGTCGTTGGAGGAAGCGCGTCCGCGCGGGACAGCCCATGCCATTGCGCCCGACCTCCCCTACACATCCAGGGCCAGGAAGGTGCTTGAAGTAGCCATGGAGGAAGCCCGGGAGCTGGGGCATTCGTACGTCGGTACGGAGCACCTGCTCCTCGCTCTTCTTCGGACGCCGTCCAACCTCGGCGGGGAGGCGCTGGCCGACGCCGGTGTCACCTTCGATGCCGCCCGAGCCGAAGTGTTGAGACTGCTTGGCCACGCCGTTCGTTCTTCTCCACCCGCCAGCGTCGAGGACGTCCTGTGGGTCGCGGGCGCAGCGCGACGCGCACTCGTCGTCGCGGTGATCGCGCTGCTCGTGGCGCTCACCGCGCTACTGCTCGCCCTTCGTTGAGTTCCCTGCCCTCACGGATGACGATAGCTTCGGCGGCATGGCCCGACTGAGGAGAAAGCCCGGATGAGATCGTGGATCCCATGCGTCCTCGCCGCCGGTGTGGCGCTGGCGCCCACAGCGACGGCGACGCGCCAGGTCCAGGACCCAGCGCGGATCCTGGTGTACACGAAAAACGGCACGGGGTACGTCCACGACAACATCCCCGCCGCCGTGCGCGCCCTGCGCCGGCTCGGCCAGGCGCACGGCATGGGCGTCGACGTCAGCGACGACCCGTCGGTCTTCACCGAAGCCAACCTTCAGCAATACACCCTGCTCCTCTTCGCCAGCACCAACAACGACGTCTTCGACACCGACGCGCAGCGGCTGGCGTTCCGTCGCTACATCGAGGCCGGCGGCGGATTCGTCGGCCTGCATTCGATCGCCGGGACCGAGCGGCGCTGGTCGTGGTTCAAGATGATGATCGGCGGCACCTTCGCCTGGCACCCACATTTCCAGACGCTGCGCCTGCGGCGGCTCGATCCCTCGCACCCCTCGGTGCAGGGGCTGCCCGACGTCTGGACGAAGGACGACGAGTGCTACTTCCTCAAGGAGCTGTATCCCGGCATCCGGGTGGTGCTGGCGCACGATCTGCACGCCCTCCAGGCCGGTGAGGGCGAGGCCGATAGCATCCGGTCGCGCTCCGCCCCCTTCGCCGACTACTACCCGGCCGCCTGGTACCAGCCCTTCGACGGCGGGATGATCTGGATCACCACCCTGGGGCACGACCAGCGCGACTACGAGGATCCGATCTACCTCCGCCACGTGTGGGGCGGCATCCAGTTCGTGGCCGGCCAGTCGCGGCGACCCGATTTCACCCGGGCCTATGCCACCGCGGTGGACGCACCCTTCCTTGCCGCGCCGGCAGCCGCCCAGCAGCCCGCATCGGGCCTCGTCGCGGCGCCGGTCGAGCTCACGGCGCAGCAGGATCATCAGCGGACGCTGGGGTTGCTCCAGATCACCGCGCTGCGGCAGGGCGCCAACGGCAACGACCCCAACGCGCCGAACGCCGCCAACTACGACGAGGCGAAGGCCAACCCCTATCCCCGGCTCCCGGATCCGCTCATGACGATGGGTCGCCAGCGGGTCACCACGCCGGAACAGTGGTGGACCCAGCGCCGCCCGGAGATCGTCGAGCTCTTCGACCGGGAGGTCTACGGCCGAGTCCCGGCCAACCTGCCCGCGGTGCGGTGGCAGGTCGACAGCACGATCCGCCGAATGAACGGGGACGTGCCGATCGTGACCAAGTACCTCGCGGGCCACGTCGACAACTCCGCCTTTCCGCAGATCACGGTGGACATCCTCGTCACCCTGAACACGCCCGCCAACGCCACCGGCCCGGTGCCGGTGATTCTCCAGTTCGGCGGCGGCGGATTCGGCCCGCGCCCACCGGGTGCGGCGCCCGGCGCGCCCGGTGCACCTGGCGCGGCACCAGCGGCCGGCGCTCCTCCCGGCGCGGCCACTCCTCCCCCGACTCCGCCACAGGCTGCACCGCCGGGCCCACCGCCCGGCTTCGTGAACTGGCAGGCCCTGGTCCTCGCGAAAGGCTGGGGCTACGCGACGATCAACACCGGTAGCGTCCAGCGCGACAACGGCGCGGGCCTGACGCAGGGCATCATCGGCCTGGCCAACCGGGGCCAGCCGCGTCGCCTCGACGACTGGGGCGTGCTGCGGGCCTGGGCGTGGGGCGCGAGCCGAGCGCTGGACTACCTCGAGACGGATCCGGCGGTGGACCCGCGGCGCGTGGGTCTCGAGGGCCACTCGCGCTGGGGGAAGGCGACGCTGGTCGCCATGGCCTACGACCAGCGCTTCACGGTCGCCTACGTCAGCTCCTCGGGCGAAGGCGGTGCGAAGCTGCACCGCCGCAACGCGGGCGAGATCGTCGAGAACGTCGCCGGCCAGGGGGAATACCACTGGATGGCGGGCAACTTCCTGAAGTACGCCGGCCCCCTGACCTGGGGCGACCTGCCGGTGGACTCGCACGAGCTGATCGCCATGTGCGCGCCGCGGCCGGTGTTCATCAGCGCCGGCCAGCGCGGCGACGGCTGGGTGGACGCGCGCGGCTCCTTCATGGCGGCGGTGGGGGCGGGGCCGGTCTACGAGCTGCTCGGCAAGCGGGGCCTGGGCACCAGCGAGTTCCCGCCGGTCGAGACCGGGCTGATGGACGGCGACCTGGCGTTCCGTCAGCATGCCAGCGGCCATACCGACGGACCCAACTGGCCCACCTTCCTGGCCTTCGCCGAGCGCTACTTTCAGGCGGCGGCTCGTTAGGTGGCGACGCGACAGCGGGAGACCGATGACCTGGTCGTGTTGACTATATAGAACGTTCTACATACTATTCGCCCCTATGGCACGGCCGTCCACCACGCCCTCCACCCGCGACCGCATGCTCGACGCGGCCGAGTCGCTGCTGCGCGAACGCGGGCTCGCGGGCGCCGGCATCAAGCAGGTCGTCGCCCGGGCTCGCACGCCGATCGGCTCGGTGTACCACCACTTCCCCGAAGGAAAGACCCAACTCGCCGCGGCGGCCCTGAGCCGCCACGCCGACAAGGCGCGCGCGCTGCTGGAGGGGATGTTCGCGCCCGACACCCCCGTCGCCCAGCGGGTGCGCACCCTGTTTCGCACCGCGGCCCGGGGGTTCGAGCGGTCCGGGCGCCTCAAGAGCTGCGCGATCGGCACCGTCACCCTCGACCTCGACGCCGGCGACACGGTGCTCCGCGATGTCTGCGCCGAGGCGTTCGAGGGCTGGGTGGACACCATCGCCCGTCACCTCCCCTGGACGAGCAAGAAGGTGCGGCGCTCCTTCGCCGAGATGGTGGTCACGAGCTTCGAGGGCGCGTTCATCCTGAGCCGCGCCCGGCAGTCCGGACAACCCTTCATCACGGCAGGGGAATGGCTCGCGGCCGCCGCGCAGTCCCGTGCCAGGGAATCCACATGAGCACTCCCGCCAACGCCATCTTCGAAATCAAGAGTTGGGACGAGAAGCCCTGGCAGGTGATCGACGGAGGGTCGAAGCTGACCCGGGCCTGCGTAACCAAGGTCTACCGCGGGGACATCACCGGGGAGGCGACATCGGAAGCGCTGATGTTCTACGGCGCCGACGGCGCGGCGGCCTTCACGGGCCTGGAACGCGTGGTGGGCACGGTCGGCGGACGGGCGGGCAGCTTCGTCCTCCAGGCGAGCGGGACCTACCGCGACGGAACGGCGACGTGCGACTGCACGGTGGTCCCGGACTCGGGGGCCGGCGATCTGCGGGGCCTGCGCGGCGAGGGGCGGTACGTGGCCACGCACGCCGACTACCCGCACGTCGCGTTCTCCCTCGACTATCGCTTCGAGTGACCCGGGCGTGGTAACGGCGACCTCGTACAGATCGTGTACGTGATCCTCGTGGGCAGGTACACGCCCGACCTCATGCAGTTCTACGAGGCGTGGTTCTACCTGGGGGCCGCGCTCTTCGCCGCGAGTCTTTGGCGCTTCCGGCACGTACCCGCAACGTCGGCGGCCGCCCCGACCCCATCTTGACGCACGGCCTGCCAAGCCCCACCCGTTGGCCTGAAGACACTCGATCGCGTCCAAGGAGCGCTGAAGAGACATGAGCCAGGAGCCCGATAGTCCAGGAGTCATCGCGCTGCCGCCGCTGCTCTACGGCCTGGCGCTGGCCATCGGCGCGCTGCTGCGCTGGATCGCCCGCCGGCCCATGGTGACGGAGCCAACTGGTTACTGGATCGGCGGCGCCCTGCTGGTCGCCGGCGCCGCGCTCGCCTTCTGGGGCCGCGGCGTCATGGACCGGGCCGGCACCAACGTCGACCCCCGCAAACCCACCACCGCCATCGTCGAGGCCGGCCCCTTCCGCTTCACGCGCAATCCGCTCTACGTGGCGATGACCATCCTCTACCTCGGCCTGGCGTTCTGCCTCAACGACATCTGGTTCCTGCCGGTGCTGGTGGTGCTCCTCGTCGTCATGCACTACGGCGTGGTGCTGCGGGAGGAGCGGTACCTGGAGACGAAGTTCGGGCAGCCGTATCGCGACTACACGCAGCGCGTGCGCCGCTGGCTCTAGCGTCCCCCCGGCCGCGCCCCGCTGACCGGCCCGCACAGCACCGGGACCGCCGTGCGCAGGAAGCCGGCCGAGGGCACGAAGCGTCCGCCCAGGGAATCGGGCGGCCAGGCGAAGCGCGCCGTGTCGCGCTCCGCGAGTGGCCGGCGGAGCTTCGCGCTGACCTCCTCCACCAGCGCCTGCATCGCGGCGTCGCGGTCCCGGTGCGTGGTCTCGCCGATGGTCAACAAGTCATGCGTGTCGCCCACCAGTGCGATACCGCGCAGCGCCTGCTCCCGCACCACTCGGCGCGGGAACATCAGCAGGTCGCTCCAGAAGGGCTGGAGCTCGATGTAGGGATAGGCCGCGAGGGCGATCAGCGAGCCCTGCCACACCACCCAGTCGCCGCGCAGCGGTTGCGCCAGCGCGATGAGGGCGGGGAGAGCCGGCTTCCATCGGGCGAAGCGCAGCACCGCGAGGGCCGCCGCCCGCCGAGCGGCGGGACTGCCGCCTGACGAGTCGGCAGCAATCTCCAACGCCCACCCCACCACCGGCTGGCCCAGGCTCGCGATCGCCGCCGCCCGAAGCTCGGTCCCGCCCGCGGCGCGCGGCAGCGTGTCCAAGGCGGCAACCAGCCCTGCCCGCGTGGCGATCGCCGGAATCGCGCACGGCGGAAGTCCCTGCGCCTGCGCTACCGCGGGGGCAAGCACGCAAAGGAAGGACATCAGACCGATGCGGAAACTCGCTCTCACTCTCTCCCTGTCTCCCCTGTCTCCCTTGTCTCCCCTGTCTCCCCTGTCTCCCCTGTCTTTCAGGTAAGCTCCGGCTCCGCCCTCGCCGCGATCGGCACCTGGAAGGCCAGCAGCGTCACCACCAGCATGATGACCGCGGCGACGAGGAAGGGGTCGCTGGGGCCGAACCGCTGGAAGACCCAGGTGGACCAGAGCGGGCCGACGACGCGGGCCGCGCCGCCGAAGGCCTGCTGCACGCCCATCATCTGGCCCAGCTCCTTGGGGTCGGTGCGGTGCGAGCTGAGCGCCGTCACCGACGGGAAGAGCAGCGCCTGGCCGATCGGCACCAGCGGAAGCACCAGCGCCATCATCCAGATCGACCGGGGCAGCGTGTAGAGCGCGAGGCCCACGCCGAAGACCACCGCGCCGATGCGCATCACGCGGGTTTCGCCCAGCCGGTCCACCGCCCACCCCAGGACCAGGGCGCGCATGATGACGGCGAGGGCGCCGATGTAGACGAAGACGTAGCCGATGGTCTTCGCCGTCACCTGGAAGCGGGCGTTGAGGTAGAGCGCCACCACCGCCGACATCGCGGTGAACGCCCCCATCCCGGTGGCGTAGATCCAGATCAGGCGCGGCTGCGGCGCTCCCGGATGGCGCAGCACGTGCCAGAGCGCGGTGCGGATGCGGCGCTTGGGCGCGCCCAGCTTGGGGCGCGATTCGGGCAGGTAGCGCCAGGCGAAAAGGACGTTGAGAAAACAGAGCGTCGCGGCGACGAAGCCCGGCGCCGCATGCCCCAGGTGCGCGGCCAGCGAGCCGATGGCGGGGCCGATCATCACCCCCGCGCTGGTCGAGGCCGAGAGCCAGCCCAGGCCCCGGGCCCGCGCGCCGGGCTCGGTCGAATCGCCGATGTAGGCCTGCACCACGCCGGTGGTGCCGCCCCCGGCGCCCTGTACGGTGCGCGAGAGGAGCAGCAGCCAGAGGGTGTTCGCCAGCCCGAAGACGATATAGGCGAAGCCCGCGGCGGCGAGGCCGATGAGCAACACCGGCCGCCGGCCGTAGCGGTCGGAGACGCGGCCCCAGATCGGCGCGGTGGCGAGCTGCGCGATCGAGAACGACGAGATCAGCACCCCGATGGTGAACGGCGACGCGCCGAGGTCCTGGGCGTAAAAAGGCAGCAGCGGGAAGACCATGGCGAAGCCGAGCATGTCGACGAACGCGGCGGCCATCAGGACCCAGAGTTTGCTCATCGGCCCACCCGCGCGCCGACGCCGAGCGCCGCGCCGCTGACCACCATCAGCACCACCCCGAAGGCCGCCGCGACGCCCAGCTCCGAGACCCGGAGGCTGGAGAGGATCTCGATCGAGATCGGCCGCGTCTCGTAGGTGTAGAGCAGGATCGAGACCACGAAATCACCCAGCGCGGTGACGAAGGCCAGCGCGCCCCCGGCGGCCAGCGCGGGACGGAGCAGCGGCAGCGACACGCGCCACAGCCGCTCCCAGCGCCCGGCGCCTAACGACTGGGCCGCCTCGTCGAGCGCCGGGTCGAGCTGGCGGAAACCCGCCACCAGGGCCCGGCCGGTCAGCGGCAGGCTGCGCACCACGTAGGCCAGCGGCAGAATCGCCGCCGTGCCGACCAGCACGAAGCGGCCCGCCAGGGGCTGCTCGACGCTGAACAGCGTGGCGAGCGCGATCGCCAGCACCGTGCCCGGCACCGCCCACGGCAGCGCCAGCAGCGTCTCGATCGCGCGGCGCAGGCGGGCGCGCCGCTTGACCACCAGCTGGCCCGCCCACACCGCGACTACCAGCGCCACCGCGGTCGAGACCGCCGCCATCCAGAGCGAGTTGACCATCGGCCGCAGCCGCTCGGCCTCGGTGAAGAGGCGGCGGTAGTTCACGCCGCTCAGCGCCGGCGGCAGCGCCTGCGTCGTCCAGGTATTGACCGGGACGAAGGAGATCAGCAGCAGCGTGGCGTGGGGCAGGAGCAGGAAGGCCGCGACGAGCCAGCCGGCGAGGGTGGCGGTGCGCCGCGCCAGGGGGCTCACGATGGCCCGCAGCGCGGGCGGGGTGCCCTTCCCCACCGCCGCCACCGACGCCTCGCTCTCGGTGAGCTGCACCAGGGCGAAGCCGAGCAGCGCGACGGCGGTGAGCGCCGCGGTCTCGAGCATCGCGGTGGCGATGTCGCCGTTGAGGCGGGTCGAGACGATCTGCGTGGTCATCACGCGGAACCCGCCGCCGAAGAGATAGGGCGCGCTGAACGACGCCAGCGCGGTCATGAAGGTGAGCAGCGCGGCGCCCACCAGCGCCGGGCGCAGCAGCGGCAACGTCACGCGGCGGAAGGTCTCCCAGGGTCCGGCGCCCAGGGAGGCGGCCGCTTCGAGCACCGACGCATCGAGCTTGGCGAGCCCGGCGCGGGTGAAGAGGTAGAAGTAGACGTACATCGAGTAGGCGTGGACCAGCAGGATCGCGCCGGGGCCCTGGAGCCGCCACGGCGCCTCGCGCGTGCCGGTCAGCGCCTGGATGCCGCGCGCCACGAAGCCGCTCTCTCCATAGAGGAAGAGGAAGGCGATCACGCCGACCAGCGGCGGCATCACGGCGGGAAGCGCCACCAGCGCGCCCAGGGTCTTGCGGCCCGGGAAATCGTACCGCCCGAACACGAAGGCGAGGGGCACGCCGATCACCGCCGAGAGCCCGACGCTGGCGGCCGAGATCCAGAGGCTGCCCCAGAGCGCCCGCCACTCCGACGGCTCGCGGAGCGCTGCGCGCACGTCGGCCCCCGCCCCCTCGGCCGCGACGATCACCAGCGGGTAGACGACCACCCACGCCAGCAGCAGCGTGAGGACGATCTCGCTGGGACCGAGCTTGCGCTTCATGCGCGCGCGCCGCTCGCCTTCAGCAGCACCCGGTCGATCGCGACGCGCACCGGGTCGCCGACGCGGACCGCTCCATGCGGCGCGTGGACCTCGATGGTGAGGCCGGCGGTGAGCGCGACGCTGAAGAACGCGAAGCCGCCCGCGAAGCGGCGCGCGGTGACCTTGCCCTGGAGCGGGCCGTCGTTGGTGAAGCGCAGCGCCTCGGGCCGCACGTAGGCCAGCGTGCCCGCCGCGCCGCCGGCCACTTCGCCCGGCAGCACGTTGGAGCGCCCCACGAAGGTCGCGACGAAGGGGCTGGCCGGCTGGTCGTACAGCTCGTCGGCGGTGCCGACCTGCTCGAGGCGTCCCTCGTTCATCACCGCGACGCGATCGCCGAGGTCGAAGGCCTCTTCCTGCTCGTGGGTCACGAAGACGGTGGTGATCCCCACGCGCTGGATCGCCTCCCGCAGCTCGCGCCGCGTCCGTTCGCGCAGCGAGGGGTCGAGGTTGGAGAGCGGCTCGTCGAGGAGCAACACCCTCGGCTCCGGCGCCAGCGACCGGGCGAGCGCGACGCGCTGCTGCTGCCCGCCCGAGAGCGCCGTGACGGGCCGCCGCTCGTAGCCCGCGAGGTCCACCATGGCGAGGACTTCGGTCACCCGCGCGGGCCCGCCGGCGCGGCCCCGGAGGCCGAAGCCGACGTTCGCGCCGACGTCGAGATGCGGAAAGAGGGCGTAGTTCTGGAACACCATGCCGAAGCGCCGCTGCGCCGGTGGGAGCCGCGTCACGTCCTCGGCGTCCACGATGACGCGGCCCGCGTCGGGCGTCTCGAATCCGGCGAGGAGGCGCAGCGTGGTGGTCTTGCCGCACCCCGAAGGACCCAGCAGCGCGAGAATCTCGCCCCGCGCGACGTCGAGCGAGAGGCCGTCAACGGCGCGGCGCCCGGGGAACTGCTTCGTCAGCCCTTCGAGCCGGAGATAGGTGCCGCTCACTTCGCTCCCCGGCCCCGGACGTTCCGGTCCCAGTACGTCATCCACTCGGCGCCGTGCAGGTCCAGCATGTTCCAGTCCACGTCGGCCGAGCGCATCCGGGCCCGCACGTCGCGGGTCCACTCGGGGAGCGAGTCGGGCGAGAGGTCGCGCCGCGCGGGCAGGCGCGCCACTTCGCGCGCCGCCAGCAGCTGCGCCTCGGGGCTGCCGATGTACTCGACGAACTGGCGCGCCAGCTCGCGGTGCCGGGTCCCGCGGACGATGCCGATCGCGTCGGGAATGACGGGCGCGCCGCTGCGCGGGAAGGTGTAGCCAAGCTGGAGACCGTCGCGGATGTTGAGGAGGACGTCGGGCAGATCCCAGATCGACACCAGCCCCTCCTGCCGCACCAGCTTCTGGTCGAGGAGCGTCCCGTTGAGGACGTACTCCTTGGTGTTCGCGTCGAGCCGCCGGAGCCAGGCGAAGCCCGCCGCGGTGTCGCCGGTACGCCGCAGCTCGCGCTCGATGATCATCCCCCACACGGCGCGCATGGTGCCCGAGGCGATCGGGTCGCGGATCAGCACCTTCCCTTTCCACTCGGGCCGGAGCAGATCGTCCCAGTCCTGCGGCGCGGCGGTGGAGGCCACCGCCTCGCGGGCGTAGATCAGCACCGCGGGGGTTTCGTAGGCGGCGAAGTAGAGGTTGCCCGGACCCCGCCCGACGCTGTCGATCGCGTCCGCCCAGGTGGGGCGGAACGGCTCGAGGAGCGAATCCCTGGCGCCGCGCGCGAAGATCGTCACCGGGCCGCCGAACCAGACGTCGGCCTGCGGATTGATCCGCTCGGCGCGCAGGCGGTCGAGCACCTCCTGCGACCCCATGTCGAGCCAGCGCACGTCCACATCGGGATGCGCGGCCTCGAAGCGCTTCTCGAAGAGGCCGAGGAGGTAGTTGCCGTGCGGCGAGTAGACCACCAGCGGCGTCTTCCCTCCCCCGCATCCGGCGCCCAGCACCGCGAGGAGGAGTACCGCACACCGACGCAGCGCGCCCCAATCAGGGCACATTGCTCGGTTCCAGGCCCAGCAGGTTGACGAACAGGCGGTAGGCGCCCGGCACGCCGGCGGGCAACTCCCGGAAGAAGCTCAGCCCGGTGTACACGTAGAGCCCGCGGCCCAGGTGCGCGACCAGCATCCCGCCCTGCTGGTGCTCGCCGGGGTCGCCCATCTCGAGCAGCGGCTTGTAGGCCCCATCCCAGGTGTGGGCGAAGTACAGCCCGCGCTCCTGCACCCAGCCGTTCCAGTCGCTCTCGCCGATGGGGTTCGGGGTCTGGAAGAGCGGATTGCCGGGCTCGAGGAGGCGCACCGGGCTGGTCTCGTCGGTCACGCGGTCGTGGGGGCGCGCGATGTCGAAGGGGAACGGGGCGAACCGGCCCTGGACGAACTGGTACTGCTGGTACTGCACGATCACGCGCCCACCGGCGCGGGCGTAGTCGAGGAGCCGGCCGTTGTTGGCGATCAGCGCGGGATCGATCTCGTAGGCCCGGCTGCCCACGACGATCACGTCGTACTGCGAGAGGTCCGCCATCTCCAGGTCGTACGGCGTCAGCACCGTGAGCGGCACGCCGATCGACTGGAGCGCTTCGGGGACGACGTCGGCCGCGCCGCGCACGTATCCCACGTGGCGCAGCGTCGGCATCGCCAGCGACGCGGCCTGGACGCGGATCGTCGCGCTGGTCGTGTACTGCACCGGTCGGATGTGCGGGTAGTCCACCACCACCGTGCCGCGGTCGAACCGCTGGCCGCCGGCGAGAGCGACGGCGTGGATCTCGTAGGCGCCCGGCGCGAGCTGCGCGGGCCCGCGCACCTGGAAGGTGAAGCTGCGGCGCGTCCCTTCGCCCTCCAGGGTGAAGCGCTGCGGCGCCACCGCCGGCCAGCCGCTCGGCGGCTCGAGCTGGAGCTCGCCGGTGGTGCTGCCGCGGGCTCCGTGCAGCAGCTCGACCGTCACGTTCCTCGTGCCGACGGACTGCACCGGCCAGACCAGCAGCTCGGGACTCACCGACACGCCGATCGCCGGCACCACGAACAGCGGCCTCCGGATCTCGCCGCTGGCCTGGTCGGCAAAGCGCCAGGTCACTTCGCGCCGCACCGAGACCGGCGTGCCCGCGACGGCCATGGTCACGCGCGCCGTGAGCAGTGGCGGGTCGAACGGCTCGCCGCGCAGCGTGTCGGGCGCCGCCGACCAGTCGTAGAGCCCGCCGATCCGGGGGCGCGCGAGAAAGTAGGGCTCCGTCAGCGGCGCGTCGGCGGCAGCGGTCACGGCGAAGCGGCGCACCTCCATCCCGGAGGCACCAGTCGGTAGCGGGCCGCCGGGCGTCCCGGGGGCCACCGGCGCCGCTGCGGCCGGCGCGCTCGCCGGTCCCACGCTCCAGCCCGCCGGGGCCTCGATCTCGGCGCTCGTCACCTGCGCCCGCGTGCTCCCCGCGCTCCAGATGGCGAGGGCGACGTTGACGCTCTGGCCGGGCACGATGGCGGCGTCGTCGGCCGCCGGATCCACGACGATCCCCTCGGCCGAGACGATTGCGTTCTCGAGCAGCGGTTCCTTCGCGGCGAGAAAGGCCGGCGGGGCGTTGCGGCGCAGCTCGCCCAGCGCGCGGAGCAGCAGCTCCGCCACCCGGTCCAGCGTGCGGGGACCGAGCACGGCGCGGGCCGTATCGATCGCGGCGGCGTAGCGCTGGAGTCCCGGGGCCAGGGAGGTGTCGACTCCCTCGAAGATGCCGCGCTCGCTCGTGGTGGTCGGCGGACCCGACGCGGTCCGTACCAGCGCCAGGCGCACCGTGCTCGGGCCCAGCCGCTGAATCGCGCCCATGTCCTGGGAGCGGTGCTGGCTGCGGCTCTGGACGGCGAGCTGCACGTAGGACTTTCCTTCCGCGGGATCGATGATCCCCGAAGGGATGCGCACCGTGGTCAGCGTGGTGTCGAAGAAGGCGCTGCGGTACAGCTTCTTCGGGCCCCACGCCGAGTCGCGGAGCAGGTCGAAGGCCTGCGCCGCCAGCACACCCGACTGCTGGTGCTGGCCGTGGCCGTCACGCGGGGTGCCGCTGAACACCGCGACCATCACCTGGGGCCGGAAGCGGCGGATCACCCGCATCAGGTCCGCGAGCGTCGAGTCGCGCGGCCAGAAGCGGTCGGTTTCCTCGAGGGTCTTGGAGAAGCCGAAGTCGAAGGCGCGGGAGAAGTACTGGTGGGCACCGTCCACCGAGCGCGCGGCGAGCAGCTCGCCGCTGCGGATCAGCCCCAGGCCTTCACCAAGCTCGTTGCCGATCAGATTCTGGCCGCCCTCGCCGCGCGACAGCGAGAAGTAGGCGGCATCCACGCCGAGGCCTCGCGAGGCCAGCGTCAGCAGCTCGTTGTTCTCGTCGTCGGGGTGGGCGGCGACAATCAGCAGGCGCTTGTTGGATGCCAGGTGCCCGAGCATCCGGTCCAACGCGACGATACCGCCGGTCGAGGGCGGCATGATCTGCTGCGCAGCCGCGATGGGCGCGGCGCACGATATCATCAGGAAGGCGGCGACGGAGAAGCGGCGCATCCCCAAGCCTTTCATGTGTGAACGGCTTGGAAGCTAACGCAGGATCGCCGAAAGCTGAACGCTGAAGGCCACCTGCCACCCGCTACCCACCTAGATCATTACCAGCCGTCCCAGTCATCCATCCAGGCATTGGGAAGAAGCTGAAGCGCGCTGAAGGCGTTGAGCGCGCTGGCGATGTTGCAGGAGTTGTAGACGACGGTGCGAGTCCCGGTGCCCAGGGCGCTGACCGCCGGACTCTGGCCGAGTTTCACATTGAGGCCCGTGATCACGGCGCCCTGCACGGTCGTAGTCCCGGTCGCCGTGAGTCCGTTGCCCACCAGGATGACGCCCTTCCAGGTCCGCGTGGCGGAGATGGTCAGCGTTCCGGTGACGATCAGCGTGCCCTGTCCATTGCCGGGCAGGGTGAAGTTGCCGGTCACCAGGATCACCGGCCAGTACGTCGAGACGGCGAACGACGGCCAGGTGCCCGAGGGGAGCGCGACGTCTTCGACGATCGCCGAACCGCTCGAGATGCCGCTCCAGTCCAGCCGGACCGCGGCCGCGGCCTGGGCCTGCGTCCCCAGAGAGAGGACCGCCGGGTTCCCGCTCGCGATGGAGGTGCCGCTGGTCTGCGTGTAGCCAGGCGACCCGACGGCGACGCCGGCGGTCGTGGGCATGACGCCACAGCCGTCGGTGCCGCTCAACGAGCCGAGGGCATTGCCCTTGGTGAGGCCGTTGATGGCGGTGAAAGCCCCGAGCAGGCTCACCGAGCCGGGGACCCAGGCGGCCAGTTGCGCGACCTGCCGCTCCGCGAGCGGCGTGCCGCTGAGGCGCGCGTCCGTGGCGTAGCCGTGGGAGCGCATCACGTAGACGGCGTTTGCCGCGCCGACCGCGGGCCGTAGCCGCTGGAGCACCACGTCGGCGTAACCGCCGCTGACGGTCACGCGCGTGGACTCGTACGCGGCCGCCGGGGATGAGGCGAAACCGAGGGCGGCGCGGTTCGCGGCGAACTGTTCCAGGCCCGTTTCGGCGACGGCGTAGGCCGAGGTCTGGGCCTGCGCGTTCATGACCACGCGCCGTTCCGAGCCGTTGAGCATCAGCACCGCCATCAGCCCCGCGCCGAGGACGGCGGTGGCGAGAATCGACAGCAGCAGCGCGCTGCCCCGTTCGACGGAGGCGCGCATCAGTTGAGCCGGTTGCGGAAGAAGGCGGCGGTGGTGAGCCGCTGAAGCTCGGGCGTTGCCTTGCCGAACGACGTCGTTTCGCTGGCGCCGTTCAGCACCAGGTCAAGTCCGCGCACGTTGGCGAGCGAGGCCGGCGGATTGGGCTGCGAGGTGTCGGCGCTGAGGACATAGAAGCGGAACCGCGCCGAAGCGTCGAAGGGCGCCGCGAGCTCCTCGGAGACGCCGGTAGCGGAGACGTCGCGCCACAGCGCCAGCCGGCCCGGCAGCGCCGTCGAAGTGGCGAAGCGGTAGGTCACGCGCTGGAAGAGCAGCACCGCCGATCCGGCCGCGAAGGTCGCCGCCGGCGCGGGCGAGAGCGCGACGACCAGCCCGCCGGTCAGCGTGGTGACGCTCGCCGTGGTGCAGGTCGCCGGTGTGCCCGCGCCGAGCGTCACGCCGGCCTCGTTCACGGTGTAGGCCCCCGCCGCGTCGCGCACCGCGAAGCCGGAGAACCCCGCGCTGGCGTAGGCGAGCGAGTCCATGGGGAGCAGGCTCACCATCGCGGTGGCGCCGCCGGTGGTGCAGAGGATGCCGAGCGCGTAGGGCACCCGCACCACGACGCGCATCGAATCGGCGCTCACGATGCCGCTCGACGATTCCACCATCCGGAGCTCCGACTCCAGCAACCCGGCGGCGCTGCGCGCCACGGCGCGCGCCGAACGACGGCCGCTGTCGCGGGCGTAGAAGTGGGAGGTGCTCACCAGCGTCTTGGTGACGATGGCACCCAGGATCGACGCCAGGATGAGCGCGAGCAGCAGCTCGATGATCGAGAACCCGCGGCTCCGCACCGTCGCGCTCAATTGTTGAAGGGGTTGGCTGACGAGACCCTGCTCCGGTCGAAGACGACCGAGACAGGACGCACCAGCGTGCTCACCGGCGTGAGCAGGAGGGTCAGGCGCGTCTGGCTCGTGCTCACCGCCGTCAACGTGACGCAACGGGTGTGCGGAATCGGGCTCAGGGGGATGCTGGTGCAGCCGGCCCGCGTGGCCAGCGAATCGAAAGGCAGGGCCGTCAGCCGGCCGACCTGCTGGGCCAGCACACCGTTGCGAAGCTGGATCAGGCCCACGCCGTTCATCCGCTTGCTGTACTGGTACAGCGGCACGACCATCACGGCCGCGCCCGCGACCAGGATCGACAGGGCCATGAGCACTTCCATGAGCGTGAACCCGCGACGCGTACCGGGAGAAGCGGTGGCGGCCATCAGGGGGTCCGGATCATCCCGACGCGCGTCAGCGTGACGCGTCGCGTCGCGCTGCCGGCCGTCAGGGTCACGGTCAGCGCCGATGAGGCGACACCGTTGGGATAGAAGTCCACCGTCGCGGGGGAGAAGCTGATCGTCGGCAGGTGGAAGTCGGAGGCCGTCCCCAAGGCGATCGTCTTGTAGACCGTCGAGCCGCTGCGCGTCGCCAGCGTGTACTGCGAGGTGGCCACGCTGAACGACAGCCGCACCGGCTGGCGCTGGCGCATCGCCATGGAGCGCGCCAGGTCCAGGTCGCCGGCAACGACGGCCGCGGCGCGCCCGGTCCGGGAGCGGTTCAGGTAGGTGGCCGCCGGTCGCGACACGATGCCGAGCACCACGGCCGACGTCGCCAGGGTGATCATCATTTCGACGAGCGTAAACCCACGGAATGATCTCACGCGCTTAGTATCGGAAAACCGAGCCCGCCGCCGTAGCGGGATAGGCCTCCCGGTGGTGCAGGGATACCCCTACGCCCCTTCCCTTCCATCGACTGTCGATAGGACTTGACAGCTCCAGCGCCAAGCCCATATTCCCATCGACAGACGATGGGAAAGGCCCACGATGGCGAGCCTCCACAACACGCCCGACCTGCTCCCTGGCACCCTCGACCTCCTGATCCTGCGGGCGGTGACCCGGGGCCGGATGCACGGGTACGGGATCGCGCAGCACATCCACAGCGTTTCGGACGACGTGCTCCAGGTCGGCGAGAGCTCTCTCTACCCCGCCCTCCAGCGCCTGCTGCTCCACGGCTACCTGAAGGCCGAATGGGGCGTGTCGGAGAACAACCGGCGGGCCCGCTACTACACCCTCACCGCCGCCGGCCGCCGCCAGCTCGATTCCGAGCGCCAGGAGTTCGAGCGCATCGTCTTCGCCATCCAGCGCGTCCTGGCCACGGCGTGAGGATCGCGTGATGCTGCTGCGCCGCCTCGGCTGGCTGCTCCGCCGCCAATCGCACGAAGCCGACCTGGCCGAAGAGATGGGCTTTCACCGGGAGCAGAAGCAGCGCGAGCTGGAGGCCCGGGGACTGGGGGCCGCCGAGGCGGCGGCCGCCGCCGACCGCGCCATGGGCAACGCCACCTGGATGCGGGAGGAGGCGCGTGCCGTCTGGATCCGGCCCTGGCTCGAGAGCGTCTGGCAGGACCTGGCCTATGCCGCACGCTCGCTGCGTCGGCAGCCCGTCTTCACGCTGGTCGCGGTGCTCACCCTCGCGTCGGCGATCGGGTTGAACACCAGCCTCTTCACCGTCTTCAATGCCATGATGCTGCGGCGCTGGGAAGTCGGCGATTCCGGACGCATGGTGAACGTCTTCAGCCCTTACTGCTGCCGGCGGGAGGGTGGCGCGCCGAACGGCCTCTCGATCGCCGAGGTCCGCTACTTCGCGGAACACGCGCACACCATATCGGGCTTCATCCTCACGCGTCAGAATGGCGAGGGCGACCTCCCCGACGAGGCCGGGACGTCGTGGGTGAGCGGCAACTACTTCAGTGTCCTCGGGGTCGGGATGACGCTGGGCCGGGGGTTTGCGCCCGACGAGGACGTCATCGGGTCGCCGCAGCCGGTCGCGGTACTCTCGTGGCCCTATTGGAGGAGCCTGGGCGGCGATGCCCGCCTCGTGGGGCGGACCATCACGCTCGAGGGCGTCGCCTTCACGGTCGTCGGCGTCGCGCCGCGGGGATTCACGGGCACCGGCACGGAGCAGCCCGACGCGTGGATCCCTCTCGCGTCGGTGCAGCTGCTGCGCCCCGACGACGCCTGGATGCAGCACGTGCTGCGACAGCCCGAGCACTGCTGCACGCTGGTCGCCGGTCGCCTGGCGCCGAACGCCACGCTCGAAGACGCGGAAGCCGAGCTGTCGGCGCTGCGTCGCCAGTACCAGCCCCCCGGCGCCGCTCCCGACCAGAAACGGATCGTGCTCGCCGAGTTTACGGCGCTGGGCTCGTCACCGCCGCGCAAGAAGGGCCCCGAGGTCCCCACCTTTCTCCTCATGTTGTCGGGGGTGGTGGCGGTGCTGGTGCTGGCGTGCGCGAACGTCGGCAACCTCCTCCTCGCCCGCTCCGCGGCGCGGCAGCGCGAGATCGCGGTGCGGATGTCGTTAGGCGCCAGCCGCCGCCGCGTGATCCGCCAGCTCCTGACCGAGAGCCTGGTGCTCGCGGTGCTGGCCGGCGCCGTGGGAATCGCCGTCGCGCTTCGCCTGCCGTCGGCGATGGTCCATGCGGTGCTGCCGTCACTGTCGGCGCTCCAGCTCACGCCCGATTCGCGCGTCCTGCTCTTCACCCTCGGCCTCTCGGTGGTGAGTTGCTTCCTCTTCGGCCTGGCGCCGGCGTTCCACGCCACGCGCCCGCCGAGCGCGGCCGCCGTCCGGCTCCCGCTGCGCACCGCCTTCCTGTCGGTGCAGGTGGCGCTCTGCATGGTGCTGCTGGTCGCCGCCGCGCTGCTGGTGCGCGGGGTCGAGCGGGTGGGCCGCCGGGACCTCGGCTTCGCGTTCCGCGACCTCTCGACGATGTCGCTCCTCGTGCCGGCGAAGGCGCTGGATGGCGCGAGGACCCGGGCCTTCGTCGCGGCGCTGTCGCGCGCGGTGGACGGGATGGGGCGCCCCGGCAGCGTCGCCCTGGGGGCCCACGAGCCGCTGCACAATTCCAGCCACGCCACGCTGCGGCTCCCGGGCGAAACCGACGACCGCTCCATCGAGCGGGAGGAGGTCTCGCCCGGCTATTTCGCGGTGCTCGGCGTGCCCCTCCTGGCGGGACGCGATCTCGAGGCGTCGGACGCCGCCTCCGGGGCGATCGTGGTGAACGAGGCCCTCGCCCGGGAATCGGGCGGCGTGCCGGCGGCGGTGGGCCGCACCATCACCGTGGACGGCACGCCGCGGACGATCGTCGGCGTGGCGCGCGACGCCAATGTGATGGATGTGGACGACGTGTACCCGACGGCCTACCCGCTCCTGTCGGGGCGCGAGGTGCCCGTGGTCCTGGTTCGGCGCGATGCGGCGGGTGTCCTGGAGCAGGTGGCGGCCACCGTCGCGCGGCTCGATTCGCGCATCCGCGTGCGCGTGACGCCAGTGGCGGAGCAGTTCGACAGCCGCACCGCGGGCTCGCGCTTCGCCGCCGCCCTCGCGGGCGGCCTCGGGGCCCTCGCGCTGCTGCTCGCGAGCGTGGGGATGTTCGGGGTGTTCTCCTACTGGGTGCAGCAGCGGACGCAGGAGATCGGCGTGCGGATGGCGCTGGGTGCGCGCCCGGGCCAGGTGTTCGCCCTGGTGTTCGGGGTGAGCGCGCGGGCCGTGGTGGCCGGTCTCGTCCTCGGCCTCGCCGGGGCGGCCGCGGCCTCGCGGCTGCTGCGCTCAATGCTCTACGGGCTGAGCCCGCTCGACCCGGTCGCCTTCGCCGCCGCGACGTTCGTGCTGCTGGTCGCCGGCGCCGCCGCGGTCTATGGTCCGGCGCGCCGGGCGACGCGGGTGGATCCGATGCTGGCCCTGCGCGCCGAGTAGCGCTCCCGTCTACAAGCCAATCCGGTAGTTCACCTTCACCAGGAAGATGTTGTCCGACGGACCGCGGAACAGCGCCGCGGCGTCATCGTGGAAGTCGATCTCTCCCCGGGTCAGCGAGGACGAGGAGCTCCGGGTCCACACCAGGAAGAGCGTCGAGCCCGGGTGGTACTCCCAGCGCAGCACCGCGTTGCCCCGCAGCGACCGGAAGACGAAGCTGGGGTCCACGATCGTGAAGCTGGCCGCCGGGCCGGCGGGCCCGTCGGGGTCGATGGTGACGGTGTCGGGCGAGCCGGTCGCCCGGGTCACCGTCCCGATGTCCGTGCCGTAGACCAGCCGCCGCGCCGAACGCGGTGCCGAGTACTCGTTGTACCGATCGTACCGGCCGCTGGCGATCAGCGGCTGCATGAACAGCTCGAAGGTGAGGTTGGTCGTGAAGGTGACGTTGATCCGGGTATCCATCGAGATGGAGCTCTGCGTCAGCCCGGCGAAGACATAGCGCTGCCCGAAGAACGCGGTCGCGGTCGCGTCGGTGATGGCGGTGACGTACTGATAGCCGTTGACCGAACGGCTGTACGAGGGACCGAGCGACACCGACACGTTGGAGACCGGCTTCACCTCCGCCGAGACGTAGGCGTCGCGGCTGCAATCATGGTCGCCGTTGCATCCGTAGTCGCCGCCGACGTTGAGTACCACCTTCTTGCGGCCGTCGGTCGAGATGTTGGCCGACCAGAAGTCGTTGGTCGGGAGGCGTACCACTGGGCCGCCTCTGGTCCGCCGGTCGTCGAAGATGCTGAATCGGTGAATGTAGAATCCGTTGATACTCCAGTAGTTGAGCGGCTGGATGTACCCGTACACCTGGACCTGCCGGTCGGTGAGGTCCCGGTCGAAGTTGTACTGCTGCTGGCCGCCCGCGATGAAGAAGATCTGCCGGTACCACTTGGTCGGCTTGGTCCACTGGCGGAAGATGTTGCCGTTCATCCACCAGTAGTCGGCCCGCGACATGGCGGCGATGTCGTTATTCTCGAAGCCCGGCGTCCGCAGGTTGGTGGAGAGCTCCCAGAGCAGGCTGCCCGTCTCGCGCGAGAAGCGGGCGTAGCCCCCGAGGCCCCGCAGCACCGTGCGGGTGGGATCGTAGGCATCGCTCAGCAGCCCGTTCGAGCCGTTCCTGCGGTCGGGCCGCTGGAAGTAGCGCGCGCTCGAGCCCTGGAGCCGCCGGATGTCGGCGGTATCCCCGGAGACCGAGCTGCCCGCCACCTGGGCCATCAGGCGATAGGCACGACTGTGGAAGTAGCTGTCGGTCGCGAAGCCCAGAACCTCCGAGTGGCTGTTGAGCCGGTCCTTGAGGAACCGGTCGCTGCCCAGCCCGCGGAAGACCGAGGTCGCGATGACGCGGAGCTGGGTGGCGCCGCCACGGAGGTCCTTGGCGATGCGGCCCACGAAGTAGTTCGCCGGCGGCTCGACCGTCACGTGGGTGCGGGTGCTGTCGGCGCGCTGGACCAGGGCCGAGGTGCGGCCCGTAACGGCGTCGAGCACCCCGAGCGACCACCCGGTTCGCGTGCGGCCGGTCAGCTTGGCGGCGCCGAGGATGGCGGTGTTGTCGGGAATGTCGGCGTAGGGGCCGGTGTTGTAGGCGTTCCCGGCCATCTGCGGCGACCGCCCGATGCGGCGGGAGTAGAAGGTCGAGAGGCTCGACACGTTGGAGCAGAAGTAGCAGTTGAGCCCGCCGAAGCTGAAGTAGCCGGCGCCCTCCACGAAGAACGGGCGCTTCTCGTCGAAGAAGGTCTCGAAGGCGCTGAGGTTCACCACGGCGGGATCCACCTCGACCTGGCCGAAGTCGGGATTCACCGTCGCGTTGAGCGTGAGGTTGGAGGTGAGCAGCACCCGCGCGTCGGCGCCGACGCGGCCGTCGGCGCTGTGCGCGCTCTCGAAGGGGTCGGTCGGATCGCTGACCGGCACGTTCGAGGATCGTCCCACCACGTAGGGGAGGATCTCTCCGCGGCCGGGAGCGCTCCTGATCACCAGGCCCTGGAGGTGGCCGAACCGCGGCGGTCCGCCCGACTCCTGGAGTCCCCAGAAGCTCCACTGCGACAGCTCGTTCAGGCGGTTTTCCTGGCGCCAGATCTGGAGCCCCCAGGTCTGCTCTTCGGCGGTATTCGGGTAGCGCAGCTGGGAGAACGGAATGCGCATCTCCGCGGTCCAGCCGGCCGAATCGATCCGGGTTCGCACTTCCCAGATGGGGTCCCACGATCCGTCGCCGCCGCCGCCCAGTCCGTTGGCGTCGTTCTTCACGCCCGAGGGGTTCACCAGGAAGAAGAGGCGGCCGATGTGGTCGTGGTAGGTGTCGAAGATGACCTGGAGGTAATCCGAGGCGACGTCCGCGTCGCGGCGCACCAGCCGCGTCCGGACGCCGGCGGCACCGCTGTCGTCGTACATCCGGGCCCCGACGTAGATGGCGGCATCGTCGTAGGCAAAGCGCACTTCGGTGCGCTGGGTGGCTGGCTGGCCCTCGTGGGGCTGGTTCTGCCGGAAGTCGGTCGCCGGCGCGGCGGCCCGCCAGATGTCCTCGTCGAGCTTGCCGTCGAGGTGGATCACCTGGGTGCCGAGGGGAACCGCGCGGGCCTCGGGTGCCGGCGTGGGATGGATGTTCTGGGCCTTCAGTGCCGTGGCAGCCGCCACAACGGCGGCCGTCGCGAGGATGGCTAGTCGCATAGTCGCCAAGGTGGAACGTCTCCGCCGCGTAATGTAGGGAACCGCTACACCATGTCTGACGGCCCGCCGAGGGAAAAGGTTGCTATGACTTTCGGCGTCCTTCACCATGAGCGACTGGACGCCAGGACCTGTCTTCGCCGAGCCCGTCCTTCAGGACGGGGCGGCGCCCCATTGACCACCCAGCCCCTTTCCTTATATCTCCAACCCGACCCATGAGCCACGACCCCGTCCGCTGGCGGCCCGAATTCCCGATTCTCGGGACCACCACCTACCTGATCTCGAACTCGCTCGGCGCGATGCCGAAGGGCACCGCCGACAACCTGGCGAAGTACGCCGAGGCGTGGGCCACCCGCGGGGTGCGCGCCTGGGAAGAGGGCTGGTGGGAGATGCCGGTGAGGGTCGGCGACATGCTGGCCCCGATCATCGGCGCGCCGAAGAACACGGTGACGATGCACCAGAACGTCACCATCGCCGAAGCGATCGTGCTCTCCTGCTTCCAGCCCGACGGCCGGCGCAACCGGATCGTCTGCGAGCGCGAGAACTTCCCGTCGGTGATGTACTACTACGCGCGGCAGCACGGCCTCGAGCTGGTCACGGTGCCGGTCGAGAAACTGGTGGACGCGATCGACGATCGCACGCTCCTGGTGCCGACTTCGCACGTGCTCTTCAAGTCGAGCTATCTCCAGGACGCCCTCGCCATCGTCGAGAAGGCCCACCAGGTGGGTGCGCGGGTGGTCCTGGACTGTTTCCAGTCCGCGGGCGTGGTCCCCTTCAGCGTGACCGACCTGGGGGTCGACTTCGCCGTGGGGGGTTGCCTCAAGTGGCTCTGCGGCGGGCCGGGCAACGGCTGGCTCTACGTGCGACCCGACCTCATCGACGCCCTCGAGCCGCGGTTCACCGGCTGGATGGCGCACGCCACGCCCTTCGCGTTCGAGCAGCCGCCCATCCGCTTCACCAGCGGCCCGATGCGCTTTCTCAACGGCACGCCGCAAATTCCCGCGCTGTACGCCGCGATCGAGGGCCTGCGCATCGTGAACGAGGTCGGGGTGCGCGCGATCCGCGAGCATTCCGTCGTCCTCACCTCGCACCTCCTCGAGAGGATCCAGGAGCTGGGCTGGCCCACGCTCACTCCCGGCGACGTCAACCGCCGCGCCGGCACCGTCTGCGTGAACCCGGTGGAGTCCGAGTCAATCGCGCGCGAGCTGCTGCTCCACGACTTCATCATCGACTGGCGGCCCGACGCCGGCATCCGGATCTCGCCGCACTTCTACAACACCGTGGACGAGTGCGACGCGGTCGTCGCCGAGATCGCCGCCCTCGTTGCCCGGCGCCCCGCCCTGCGCTCGACGCTGGGCCGTTGAACCGCCTGTACGACATCTCGCGTCCGCTCGCGCCCGGCGCGTGGACGTGGCCCGGCGACACCCCGTTCGACTGCGCGCTGGCCTGGAGGATCGCCGAGGGCGCGAGCGTCAACGTCGGCCGCGTCACCATGAGCTGCCACTGCGGCACCCACATCGACGCCCCCTTCCATTTCGCCGAGAGCGGCGCGAAGTCCGACGCCATCCCCCTCGACGCCTGCATCGGCCCGTGCGAGGTGCTGCCCATCGAACGGCTGGGCGACGCCAGCGCCGAGCGGGTGCTGGTGAAGGCGAATGGCCGCGCGCCCCGCCTGGCCGACCTCGAGGCGCTCGGGGCGCTGAAGCTCTTCGGCACCGATTTCCACTCCGTCGATCCGCTGGACAGCAAGACCCTCAATACCCACCAGTATCTCTGGCGGCTCGGCACCGTCATCCTCGAGGAGCTGGACCTGTCGCTGGTGCCCGACGGACGCTACGAGCTGATCGCACTGCCCCTCAAGCTGGTGGGCCTCGATGCCGCGCCGGTGCGGGCGGTGCTCGTCGGATGAGCGATGCCGTCACCCGGGAGGAGGGTCTTCAGCGGGAGCTGACACCGCGCCAGCTCACCATGATCGCCCTGGGCGGCGCGATCGGCACCGGTCTCTTCCTCGGCAGCACGATCGCGATCCGCATCGCCGGCCCGGCCATCGTCGTCTCCTACCTCATCGGCGCCGTGGTGGTGTTCCTGATGACCCTGGCCCTCGGCCAGCTCGCCGTGCGCCATCCGACCGCGGGCTCCTTCGGCGTGCACGCCGAGATCTACCAGGGCTCGTGGGCGGGTTACACGGTGCGCTGGAGCTACTGGTTCTGCCAGACGATCGCGATCGGGGGCGAGGTCGTCGCCTCGGGCATCTACGTCCAGCACTGGCTCCCGCAGCTGCCCCTCTGGCTCCCGGTGGCGCTCTTCTCGCTCGCGCTGGTCGCCGTGAACGCGATGCACGTCGGCGCGTTCGGCCGCTTCGAGTACTGGTTCGCGATGATCAAGGTGACGGCGATCGTGGCGTTCATTCTCTTCGGCGTCGCCATCCTGACCGGCTTGCGTCCCGCCGACGTCCCCGGCATCGCCGGCTACCGGCCGCCCGCGCCCCTGGGATGGGGCTCGGTCTGGCTCGCCGTGCCGGTGGTCATGTTCAGTTACCTCGGCACCGAGATCGTCGCCGTCACGGCCGGCGAGGCGAAGGACCCCGAACACGCCATCCCCCGGGCCCTGCGCACCACGGTGCTCCGGCTCATCCTGTTCTACGTGCTCGCGATGGCACTGCTGATCGCCCTGATGCCGTGGCGCGAGATCTCGCCCGAACGCAGTCCCTTCGTGCGCGTCTTCGAGCTGATCGGCATCCCCGGCGCGGCGTCGCTGATGAACCTCGTCGTGCTCACCGCCGCGCTCTCGGCGATCAATACCGACCTCTATCTCACCAGCCGGATGCTGTTCTCGCTGGCCCGCAGCGGCGACGCCCCCGCCGCCTTCGGCCGCCTGGGCCGGCGCGGCACGCCGCTCGCCGCCCTCCTCGCCTCCGCCACCGGCATGGCCGCGGCGGCCGTGGTGTCGAAGATCGTACCGGGAGACGCCTTCGTCTTCTTTTTCGGCGTGGCCATCTTCGGCGGACTGTACGTGTGGACGATGATCTTCCTGACCCATCTCCGCTACCAGTCGGCGAGCCGCCGCGCCACCCCCGCCGACTACGCGCCCTGGCGCGTCGCCGGCTCGGCGGCCGGCTTCGTGGCCATGCTCGCCATCATCCTCACCACCTGGTGGGTGCCGGGGCTCCGGGTCACGCTGCTCTCCGGCATTCCGTGGCTTGTGCTGCTCACGGTCGCGTGGAGATTCAGCGGGAAACGGCTGAAGGCTCAAAGGTGAAGGCTGAAGGGCTAATCACGAACCTACGGGAGCACTCATGAGCGCGCGAGCACTGCTGGCGGTTTTCGGCCTTTCAGCCCTCAGCCTTCAGCCTTCGGCCATTTCAGCCCAGACCCCCGACAGCGCGGTGACGATCATCCACGCCGGGCGGCTCATCGACGGGCTCGCGGACGCGGCGGCGAGCGACCAGGCGATCGTCATCCAGAACGGCCGGGTGACCTCGGTCGGGCCCTGGGCCTCGGCGCGGCGCCCGGCCGGCGCGCGGGTCATCGACCTCTCGCACGCCACGGTGCTGCCAGGCCTGATCGACAATCACACCCACCTGCTTCTTCAGGGCGACATCACGACCGAGGACTACAACGCCCAGCTCCTCGAGCAGTCCATCCCCTACCGCGCGATCCTCGGTGCGCGCAACGCGCAGCGCGCCCTGCTGGAGGGGTTCACCGCCCTGCGCGACCTCGAGACCGAGGGGGCGATGTACGCCGACGTGGACATCAAGCGCGCCATCAACCGCGGGGAGATCCCCGGTCCCCGGCTCTGGGTCGCCACGCGGGCCCTGGCGCCCACCGGCGCCTACGGCATCACGACGCCCAACTGGCAGCTGGATCTTCCGCGCGGGGTGCAGATCGTGGACGGCGCCGACGCCATCCGGCAGGCGGTGCGCGAGCAGGTCCGCAACGGCGCCGACCTCATCAAGTTCTACGCCGACCGCGGCTACTACATCGGCCCCGACAGCGTGCTGCACAGCCAGCCCAACTACACGATCGAGGAAGCGCGGGCCCTGGTAGACGAGGCCCACCGCTTGCGCCGCCCCGTCGCCGCGCACGCCGTGGCGCGCGAGGGGCTGCTGATCGCGCTGGACGCCGGCGTGAACACCATCGAGCACGGCCAGGGGATCACCGACGACATCGCCCAGCGCATGGCGCAGCAGGGCGTCTACTGGTGCCCGACGCTGTTCGTGGGAGAGTACGTCGCCGAGGGGCGGAGCCGCGGGGGCGCGCCGATCTGGACCCAGATGCTGGCGTACCATCGCGCGGCGTTCCAGTCGGCGCTGCGGGCCGGCGTGAAGATCAGCTACGGCACCGACGCCGGGGGCTACGCCTGGGACCAGCCGCTGGCGCGGGAGTTCACCTTGATGGTGCGGGGCGGGATGACGCCGATGCAGGCGATCAAGAGCGCCACCAGCGTGGCCGCGCAGCTCCTGGGGCAGGAGCGGAACATGGGAAGCATTCAGCCCGGGCGGTTCGCCGACATCATCGCCGTCACGGGCGATCCGCTCCAGGATATCAGCCAGCTGGAGCGGGTGACGTTCGTGATGAAGGGGGGGATTGTCTACAAGAACTGAGGTAACAGAGGTAACAAAGGTGACAAAGGGGCCTTCTCGTCACCTCTGTTACCTCTGTTACCTCCGGCTTCTAGAACGGCGAATACCCCGGACTCCCGTAGGTGTGCATCTGGAGATGGCTCCAGATCGGGTACCCGTACGCCACGATCACCAGGAGAGCCGCCACCACCGTCCAGAGCCCGAGCCGGTCGAGGATCGCCGCGCGCGGCCCCGGCGGCTCGAGCGGCTCGGCGAACTCCAGGGGCGGCTGTTCCATCTTCTTTCCCGCGGTCACGGTGAAGAGCATGACGAGCGCGAAGAACATCGCGCTGGCGAACAGCAGCAGCCCGCCGATCGCCGAGAGGTCGGTGAGCCAGCGCCAGCTTGCGGCGGTCGCGTCGCCGGCGTAGCTGGGGTCGTAGACCCGCCGGGGCATGCCGAGCAGCCCGGTGATGTGGGTCGGGATCGAGAAGCAGAGCATGCCGATGAACCACAGCCACGGCTGGACGCGCGCCATCGGCCGCAGCTCCAGTTGGCGCCCCACCAGCGCCGGCACCATCCAGTACGCCAGCCCCATGAACGTCAGCGCCGTCGCGCTGCCGACGGTGGTATGGAAGTGGCCCGGCACCCAGGAGGTGTTGTGCACCATCGCGTTCATGCCGAAACTGGCATTGATCGCCCCGCCGAAGCCGCCCACCGCGAAGAGCAGCATGGCGCAGACCACCGACGACACCAGCGGATTGCTCCAGGGCAGCTTGCGGATCCACCCGAACGTCCCCACGCCGCCACGCATCCGTCCGGCGACCTCGAGCGAGGCGATGACGGTGAAGGCCGTGATGAAGCTCGGGTACAGGATCCACATCGTGTTGAAGGCGTGGAACGCCTTCCACTTCACGTCGATCCCGGGGTCCATGAACTGGTGGTGAAGCCCGACCGGCGTCGAGAGCAGGATGAACATGACGAACACGACGCGCGCCAGCGGGTCGCTGAACAGCTTCCCGCCGGCCTCGCGGGGCAGGATCGTGTACCATGCCACGTACGCGGGCAGCAGCCAGAAGTAGACCAGCGGGTGGCCGAACCACCAGAACAGCATCCGCGCCAGCACCGGGTCGACCGTCGGCACCAGCCCGAGCGACCAGGGGATGAGTTGGAAGAGCATCTCCGCCGCCACTCCCGGCGTCGCGAGCAGCCAGACGATCACCGTCGCGAGCATGCCGACCATCGGCAACGGCGTGAGCGCGCCCGGGTTGGCCTTGCGCCAGAGCAGGTGCGCGCGGATCATCACCGCGCACCAGCCCCACGAGCCGACGACCAGCAGCGTCGCCCCGATGTAGAAGGCGGGGTGCGCCTGGAGCGGCGGGTAGAAGGTGTAGAGCACCGACGCCTTGCCCGCGAGAATGGTCAGCGCCGTCATCAGGGTCCCGGCGGCCGCGACCCAGAAGGAGCCCCAGGCGAAGCCGATCCACGGCAGGGGCTGGCCCAGCGCCCGCGTCGCGACGACGTAGCCCATCCCCATGATGAAGAAGGTAGTGAAGACCAGCGCCATCAGGACGCCGTGCGCGGTGACCGAGAGGTAGTACATCGACGCCGAGCGGAACGGCAGGTCGAGGTTGGCGCGGGAGAGCGCCTGCATCACCGCCATCATCGCCGCCACCGTGGAGGCGCCCACGGCGACGCCGATGTTGGCGGTGGCGAGCCGGTCGGCGCGGTTCATGGCCGGGCCTCCACGATCACCTTTCCGCCCATCGTATGGTGGCCGGTGCCGCAGTACTCATTGCAGACGATCAGGTACTCACCCGGCGTGTCGAAGGTGTACGTCAGCTGGCTCACGTAGCCCGGCACGACCATCGTGTTCACGTTGGTCTTCGCGATCTCGAAGCCGTGCGTCACGTCGATCGAGGTCACGCGGAAGGTCACCGGCGTCCCCGCCGGCACGTGGATCTCGGCCGGCAGCCAGAAGAACATGCCGACCACCATGGTGGCCTGCACCCGCCCGTCGGGCAGCCGGGTCACGCCTTGCTGGGCGAAGCGCGGGTCGGCCATGACGGCGGCCGGGTCGATCATCTCGATGCGGCTCGGCGGCCGGATGCCGTAGGCCGCGGCCGATACCGCGATCATCGCGAGAAAGACGGCGATGATCACGCCCGCCACCCACATCCAGACCTTCTCGTAGAAGTCGACGTTCACGGGCTCACCACCCCGCGGGCGCGGAACAGCAGGAACCAGAACGCCAGCCACCCGAGCACGAAGAGCAGCCCGTAGACGCCGACGATGGCGATCGTGCCGATCGGGTGGCGCTGCGTGGGAACGGGTGAAGGGTCGGTCATCGGGGACGGCCTCTTCGGGGTTGGAATGGTGAGGATCCTATGCCCAGGCGGATGAAGCCTTCATGAAGCCGGCGTGAAGGCGGGTCAGCTCATGACGCAGTTCCTGCCGGCGTTCTTGGCCCGGTAAAGCGCCGCATCAGCCGCACCGACGAGCTGCTCGACTGTCGGCCACTCGCCTCCGCCCTCGTAGGCCGCGACGCCCGCCGACAGGGTGACGGTGCGCCCGGTGCGCCCGGTGGCGATCGGCAGCGCCGCGACCGCGGCCCGGATCCGCTCGGCCGCGAGGATGGCGCTGGGCCGCTCGGTCGCGGCGAGCACCGCGATGAACTCCTCGCCGCCGTAGCGCCCCAGCCAGTCCACCGCGCGCCCCGCCTCGACCATCCGCCGGCCGATCTCGGTGAGCACCTTGTCGCCGGCCTGGTGGCCGAGGCTGTCATTGACCTGCTTGAACCGGTCCACGTCGAGCATGATCACGGCGAGGGGCTGATGGGTCCGCGACGCGCGTCGGATCTCGCGCGCCAGCGCGTCCATCACCACCTCCCGGCGGTAGAGCCCCGTCAGGCGATCGTACAGCGCCGCCTCCTCCGACTCGAGGAACTTCTCGGCGGTGGTGAGCGACAGGCTCGCGACGAAGCCGACCGAGCCGACCAGGGTAAGCCAGGGGAACGCCGGCCGCACGGCGAGGAGTCCCCAGTCCATCAGGACGTCGTGGAACAGCGTGAGGGTGAGGAGCAGCGTCCCCCAGAGCAGGATGCGGGCGTGGCGGGTCCCGTCCCGCAGCTGCATGAACGCGAGGACGAGGGTCGTCGCCGCCGCGACGAGGAGCGTGGGATTCAGCACGTACGAGGCGAGGGCCGTCAGGGCCCCCCATCCCTGCACCATCAGGAACATCGGTACCTGGACGAGGAAGATCAGGGTGAGCGCGACGATGATGCGCGCGGCACGGTCGAGGTCGAAGATCCGCCGGAAGGCGTAGCAATAGGCCGCCGCCGAGGCGGCCGCCGAGGCGAGGTAGAGGCGCAGCCAGAAGGCCCAGGGCTCGAGCGCCGAGCGCACGGCAGGCATCCACCAGACGAAGAACAGCGCCAGGCTGGCGCAGACGCCGAAGATGGCCAGGTGTTCGCGCGCGCGGGGCCGGCGGATCCAGAAGAAGACCTGCATCATCCCGATGCCGATCACCAGCACCGCGGCGCTGACCAGGTAGAGGTCGGGGCGCGACGCCTGGTCCGCCAGGTCCTGGAGGGGGCCGATCGCGACCGGCCCGGTGATCCCACCTACCCGCTCGGCCGAATAGACGCGCACCGCGATGAGGTGAGGACCCGGAGTCTGGGAGGCGGGCGGCAGGGCGACGACGAGCGGTACCACCGTGCGCGCCCGATAAGCGGGCGGCAGGCCGCCGATCGCTCCCACGCGCTCGCCATCCACGAACACCTCGAACGCGGTGGCGACGCTGCGGAACCAGAGGCCGAGCGGCCGTTGGAGGGGCCGGCTGATGACAATGTGCAACCGGTACCAACCCCATCCCCGGTATCCGAGCCGTCCCCGATCGCTCCAGACACCGGGGACCTCGACGGTGCCCCAGGACCCATCGGCCGCGCCGGGCCGGGCCCACTCGAGAGAGTCGCCGGTGTGGAAGCGCCAAGCGCCCTCGAGCGCAGCCGTGCCCCCCTGCGGATCGACCGCATGGACCTGGAGGAGCAGCCCGAGAATGGCGGATAGCATGGGCTCCCAAGTCTACTAGGTGCGGGGGCATCCGGCGAGTTATCTTCCGGCGTTCGACACCATCACGCCGACGGGGGAGCTATGACGGCGACCATCGAGCCCAAGGCCAAGGTCCAGGCCACCGAGGCCGAATCCCGCGACGTCGCCGAGGCGAGTCGCGAAACCGAATGGCATTCGCCCAGCTTCGTGGCCGAGTTGTTCGACGGTCACCTGCGGATGGACCTCATCCATCCCCACCCCGAGCCCGATCCCGCCGAGGACGCGCGCGCCCAGGCGTGGCTCGACAAGCTCGCGCAATTCATGCGCGAGAAAGTGGACGGTGACCGGGTCGACCGCGAAGGCAAGGTCCCGCCCGAGGTGATCCAGGGTCTCAAGGAGCTCGGCGCGTTCGGCATCAAGATTCCGCAGGAATACGGCGGCCTCGGCCTCTCGCAGTACCACTACTCGAAAGCCATGGCGATCGTGGCCAGCGTCTGCGGCTCGACCGTGGCGCTGCTTTCGGCGCACCAGTCCATCGGTGTCCCCGGCCCCCTGAAATACTTCGGCACGCCCGAGCAGAAGAAGAAGTACCTGCCCAAGCTGGCCCGGGGGATGATTTCGGCCTTCGCGCTGACCGAGCAGGGTGTGGGCAGCGACCCCGCGGCGATGGAGACCTTCGCCGAGCCGACGCCCGAGGGTGACTGGATCCTCAATGGCGAGAAGCTCTGGTGCACCAACGGCACCATCGCCGAGATCCTGGTGGTGATGGCGCGCACGCCCTCGAAGACGGTCAATGGGCGCGAGCGCAAGCAGATCACCGCATTCATGGTCGAGACCAGCTGGCCCGGCGTCGAGGTGGTGCGCCGCTGCCACTTCATGGGCCTCAAGGGGATCGAGAACGGCGTGATGCGCTTCACCAACGTCCGGGTCCCGAAGGACATGGTGCTGTGGGGCGAGGGCAAGGGCCTCAAGCTGGCGCTCATCACCCTCAACACCGGACGCCTGACGCTCCCCGCCGGCTCGGCCGCGGCGGCCAAGCGCTGCATCGAGTTCTCCCGGCAGTGGGCCAACGAGCGGGTGCAGTGGGGCAAGCCCGTCGGCCGGCACGACGCCGTGGCGCAGAAGCTCGGCATGATGGCGGCGAACGCCTTCGGCCTCGAGGCCGTGGCCGACATCTGTTCGCTCCTCGCCGACAAGGGCGGCTACGACATCCGGCTCGAGGCGGCGATCGCCAAGCTCTACAACAGCGAGCGCGCCTGGCGCATCATCGACGACACGGTGCAGATCCGCGGCGGCCGCGGCTACGAGACGTCCGACTCGCTGCGCGCCAGGGGCGAGCACGCCTGGCCGGTCGAGCGCATCATGCGCGACTTCCGCATCAACCTGATCTTCGAGGGCAGCTCGGAGATCATGCACCTCTTCATCGCGCGCGAGGCCGTGGACCGCCACTTCAAGGTCGCCGGCAAGCTGATCGATCCGCACGTGCCGATCGGCGAGAAGATCCCCGCCCTCTTCAAGACTCTCGCCTATTACGCGACCTGGTATCCGAGCCGCTACCTCGCGGTGCCGTCATTCCTCAAGTTCGGCGACTTCGGCTCCCTCGCGAAACATCTGCGTTTCGTGGACCGGATGAGCCGCCGGCTGGCGCGGACCACCTTCCACGCCATGGTGCGCTTCGGGCCGAAGCTGGAGCAGCGCCAGATGGTGCTCTTCCGGCTGGTGGACATCGGCGCCGAGCTTTTCGCGATGGCGACCGCGTGCGCGCGGGCCGAGATGCTGCGCAAGAAGGGACAGCCCGAAGCGGTCGAGCTCGCGGATCTGTTCTGCGTGGATGCCACGCGCCGCGTGAGGGCGATTTTCCGCCGCGTCTTCGACAACGACGACGTGCAGACCTATGGCGTGGCGAAAGACGTCCTGGCGGGCAAGCACCTGTGGATGGAAAAGGGAATGGCCTGAGGCTGAAGGCTGATGGCAAAACGGCTGATGGCTGATAGCTGATGGCTGATGGAACACCCAAACG
>JBGOSS010000022.1:0-61682 GCA_041476105.1 Gemmatimonadota bacterium | reverse complement strand
GCGATCGTGGCCAAGCTGGCCGAGAAGCCGCGCGGCCTGGTGCTGGTCACGGGGCCGACGGGCTCGGGCAAGAGCACGACGCTGGCGGCGATGATCGACAAGATCAACCGCGAGTGGAATGGCCACATCATCACGGTCGAGGACCCGATCGAGTTCATCCACCGCCACCAGGGCTGCATCGTCAACCAGCGCGAGGTGGGCACCGACACCAAGTCGTTCGCGAACGCGCTCAAGTACGCCCTGCGGCAGGACCCGGACGTGGTGCTGATCGGCGAAATGCGCGACCTCGAGACGATTCAGGCGGGGCTCACCATCGCCGAGACGGGCCACCTCGCCTTCGCGACGCTGCACACCAACTCCTGCGCCGAAACGATCAACCGCGTCATCGACGTCTTCCCCTCGCACCAGCAGTCGCAGGTGCGGGCGCAGCTCTCCTTCGTGCTCGAGGGGGTGTTGACGCAGGTCCTGCTCCCCAAGGCCAAAGGGAAGGGCCGGGTGATGGCGTGCGAGATCATGGTCTGTACGCCCGCGATCCGGGCGCTGATCCGCGACGACAAGGTGCACCAGATCACCTCGTCGATGCAGGCCGGCAAGAAGTTCGGCATGCAGACGATGAACGATTCGCTGTACGTGCTGTACATGAACCGCGAAGTGACCCTCGATGAGTGTCTGCGGTCGACGTCCGAGCCCGCCGATTTTCTGCGCATGGTGGGCGAGCCGGTGCCGGGCGAGGACGACAAGCCCGTGGCGCCGAAGGACCGTCCCCTCACGGGCGGTCTCAAGCGTTGAACGCGCGCACAGGAGGCTGACCGATGCCGGTCTTCAACTACACCGCACGCACGCTCACCGGGGAGCTCCAGTCGGGCTCCATCGACCTGCCGAGCCACGACGACGTCGTCGCGCATCTGCGGAAGAACCGGATGATCGTGGTAAAAGTCCAGCAGGCGCCCAAGGACATCAAGTTCGACATGTTCGCGAAGGGCATCAGCACGCGCGACATCGTCATCTTCACGCGCCAGTTCGCCACCATGATCAACTCGGGCCTGCCGCTGGTGCAGGCACTCGACATCCTGGCCGAGCAGAGCGAGAACAAGGCCCTCAAGGACGTCACCCGGGCCGTGGTCTACGACGTCGAGTCGGGCCACACGCTGGCCGACGCACTGCGCAAGCATCCCAAGGCCTTCACCGAGCTCTACGTCAACATGGTGGCCGCGGGCGAGGCAGGCGGTATTCTCGACACCATCCTCCTGCGTCTGGCCACCTTCATGGAAAAGAACGACGCCCTGGTGCGGAAGGTGAAGGGCGCGATGATCTACCCGGCCGTGATCTTCTCGGTGGCCGGCATGGCGATCGTCATCCTGCTCATCTTCGTGATCCCCGTCTTCCAGGAAATGTTCGCGGGTATCGGCCAGCAGCTGCCGATGCCGACCCGCATCGTCATCGGGGCGTCGAATATCCTGAAGCACTACTGGTGGCTGATCGGTGCCTCGATCGGCGGCTCGGTCTGGGGTATCCGGAAGTACTACGCCACGCCCGGCGGCAAGCTGAATCTCGACAAGTTCCTGCTGAACGTGCCGGTGCTGGGCGACCTGATCCGCAAGTCGGCGGTGTCGCGCTTCACCCGCACCCTGGGCACCCTGATCGCCTCGGGCGTCAGCATCCTCGACGGGCTCGAGATCACCGCCAAGACGGCCGGCAACCGCGTGATCCATGACGCGGTGATGGAGAGCCGGGCCTCCATCGCGGGGGGCGAAACCATCGCCGCGCCGCTCCAGAAATCGAAGGTCTTCCCGCCCATGGTCATCTCGATGATCGCGGTCGGCGAGCAGACCGGCGGCCTGGACGAGATGCTCTCCAAGATCGCCGACTTCTACGACGAAGAAGTCGACGCCGCGGTCGAGGCGCTCCTCTCCCTCATGGAGCCGGTGATGATCGTGGTCCTCGGCGTGGTGGTCGGCGGCATGATCATCGCCATGTACCTGCCGATCTTCAACATGATCAATGCCGTCCAGTAAGAGGTGACAAACGTGACAAGAGGTGACGGAAGGGAGTGGAACTAACAAATCGATTCAGAGGGGACGGACGGACTCCCGCCACGCACCCCTAGTCGATTTGTTGATTCCACTCCCCTCCGTCACCTCTTGTCACGTCCGTCACCTCCGGTCTCTCAGTCAGTCCGCAGCGCCACCACCGGATCCACCCGCGACGCCCGCCACGCCGGCACGAGACAGGCCAGCAGCGCCACCAGGACCAGAGACGCCGCCGAGGCCGCGAGTACGGGCAGGTCGTGCGGCGATGTCTCGAACAGCAGCGGCCCGATGAACCGGCCGGCGATCAGGGCGATGCCCAGGCCCGCGGCGAAGCCCAGCCCCGCGGGCAGCAGGCCGCGCGCCGCGACCAGTGCGGCGATGTTTCGTCCGCGCGCGCCCAGCGCCAGGCGGACGCCGAACTCCCGGGTTCGTTGCGCCACCATGTACGCGATCACGCTGTACAGCCCGATCGCGGCGACCGCGAGGGCCAGGAAACCAAAGGCCGCGAACAGTGTGGCGCCCAGCCTCCAGGGCCGGACCTGGGGGTCGATGGCGTCCTGCATCAGCCGCACCCGGAGCCGAGGCAGGGTGGGATCGCCCGCCCTCATGGCCGCGGGCAGCGCCTCGGCGAATCGCAACGCGTCGGCCCGCGGACGAACCAGGAGCACCGATCCGCCGATGCCGCTCTCCTGCCCGTACGGCACGTAATACTGCATGGCCGGGGGCTCGCGCAGCTGGAAGCGCCGCGCTTCCGCCACTACGCCCACGACCCGCGCGCAGGGCAGCGAGTCATTGAAGACCATCAGGCACTGCGCCAGCGGATCGGCACCGGGCCACAGTGTCCGCGCCATCGGCTCGTTCACGATCGCCACGCGCTCGCTGCCCGGACCGTCGGCGGAGGTGAACGTCCGTCCCGCGATCAGCCTCGTGCCGACGGTCTCGAAGTATCGGCCGGTCACGACGCTGATGTACGGGCCGCCGCCGAGGTCGGGGATCGAATCGTGTCCGGGCACGCGCAACGAGACGACAAAGCTGTTGCCGAAGGGCGTCCCCACGGCGATCGCCGCGTCGGCGACGTCGGGCAGGTGCCGCACTTGCTCGAGCGCGCCCAGCAGCCCGGCCCGGCGACGGGCACGCTCGGCCTGCACCTGGTCGGGCGGCAGGTTGCCGATCGAGGGCCAGATGAGGTCGATCGAAAGCACTTTCCGGGGCTCAAAGCCGAGGTCCAGCGCCCGGACGTTCGCAAGACTGCGGGCGAAGAGTCCGGCGTCGATCACCAGCACCAGCGCGAGCGCCGACTGCGTGAACAGCAGCCCCGCACGGACCCGCGAGGGCCTGACGCCGGAGTCTCGGGCACCGGCTCCGAGTGTGTCGTGGAGATCCTGCCGTCGCGCCAGCAGCGCCGGGACAAGGCCGACGACGAACCCGGTGGTGACGGTGAGGAGCAGCGCGACGATCATCACGCGTCCATCGACCGGCGACGATGCCCAGAAGATGTCGGGCAGCAACACCGCCCGGATCGCCTTCCCACCCCAGAAGGCCACCAGCAGCGCCGCGCCGCCGCCGAGCAGCGCGAGCGCCAGGCTCTCGGTGAGCAGCAGCCGTACCAGGCGCCCGGGCGTGATCCCGAGCGCGAGGCGCACGGCGATCTCGCGGCGGCGCCCGATAGCGCGGGCCAGCAGCAGGTTGGCGACGTTGGCGCAGGCGATGACCAGCACCAGCAGCGAGACGCCGACCAGCCAGCGCGAGATGGCGACCTCCGCGGACTCGCGCCCCTGCCGGGTGTAGGAGATGGGCGCGAGTGTCATCGAGGCCTGCGCCAGGGAGCGGTTGCTGCCGGTGTAGCCGGCGCGGTGGATGTGCGTGGCCTCGTCGGACGCCGCCTGGGGCGTGACCCCGGCCTTGAGGCGCGCGACGACCATCAGCCACTCGGCGTTCCAGGTCGTCGTCCAGTTGCTGGTGGTGCTGGCCGACCGCAGGCTCATCGGCAACCAGCCGTCGGCCCGCCCCAGCTCCACGCCGGTGAAGCCTCGCGGCGCGACCCCGACGATGGTGTACGGCTCGTTGCCGATGATGATCGACGCACCAATGACCGCGGTGTCGCTGGCAAAGTGCCGCGTCCAGAAGGCGTGGCCCAGCACGACAACGTGCTGCCCCTCGGGCGGCCGATCCTCGTCGGCGCCGAAGAAGCGTCCCAGCGCCGGGCGCACGCCGAGCAGGGGAAAGAGGTCCCACGTCGCGTAGCCGATGAACGCGGGCTCGGCGTCGCCGCCCTGTCCGACGGTCCGCTCCCCGGGCGTCGCGTACGCGGCGACGCCGTCGAAGGCGCGCGCCTGGTCCCGGAGCAGCGTGTAGCTGATGTAGCCCAGGGAGGCGTAGGTCTGCGGGCCCTGGGCGGCATTGACCTCGGTACGGTAGGCGCGCATGACCCGGCCGGGGTCGCGCACGTGCTCCGGGCCGCGTACCAGCAGCCGGTCCACGACGCCGAACATGGTCGCGTTGGCGCCGATGGCCAGCGCCAGCGTGGCCGCCACCGTGACGGTGAACGTCGGGCTGCGGCGCAGGCTGCGCACCACGTACCTCGCGTCGCCAACCAGCTCGTCGATCCGGTCGCCCATACCCAGACGCTCCTCCCGTCGCTCGGCCGAGGCGTGCAGCTCCTGGCGGGCCCGCGCGAGGTCGCCGAACCGGCGATGCGCCTCGGCCTCCGCCTCGTCACGCGAGAGGCCCGCTTCCATCAGTTGCTCGACGCGTGCATCGATGTGAAACGCGATTTCTTCGTCGGTCTGACGGCGGGCAAGCTCGGGGCGACGGAGCGCCAGCGCGAAGAGCCGCCTGATGGGCTTCATGGTTGCGCACCCAGAGGCGCCGTGAGCAGACCGCTGACGGTCTCGGTGTAGCGCAGCCAGCGCGATGTCTCGGCGCGCAAGTGCGCGCGGCCGGTGGCCGTGGGCCGGTAGTACCGCGCGCGGCGCCTGTTGCCGGTCACGCCCCATTCCGCGTCGATGAGGCGCCGCGCCTCGAGTCGATACAGGGCCTGGTACAGCGCGCTATCCTCGACGTCCAGCCGTCCGCCGGACTGCCGCTCCAGCCAGCAGGTGATCTCGAAGCCATGCATGGGCCCAAAGCACAGCGCCTTGAGGACCAACAAGTCGAGCGTCCCGCGAATCAGCGGAAATGGGTCAGGCATCGGTCCTCCTTACAGAATCTGTAAGGAGAAGGTGCGCTGCCGGATGCTCTCCGTCAATCCGGGCGTTTCAAAGGCCGACCGGCAGGCGGGGGCCTCCGCTTCGTCGTAGCTTCGGATCGTGCGGAATCCCTGCGTAGGCATGGTGCTGCTGGCGCTGATGGCCCGAGCGGCGGCAGCCCCGGCGCAGCAGGCCCGGCCGGTCCCGGTCCGCCCACGGCTTGGGCTGGTGATCACGCGATCGGTGCGGATCGCGCCGGGGACGTACCGCCTCGCGGCGAATCCGTCGCTCGACTCGGCGCTCATTACCATCCGCGGCGACGGCATCACGGTGGATTTCTCGGGCGTCACGCTCGAGGGCGCCGCCCCCGACGCCGCCCCCGACCAGGCCGCCGGCGTCGCGATCCGCGTCGAGGGCGGGCGCAACGTGCGCATCCTCCATGCCCGCTTACGCGGCTACCAGGTCGGGATCCTGGCGCGCGGAACCCGCGGACTCACCCTGGTGGACAACGACGTCAGCTACAACTGGAAGCCGCGCCTCTACAGCCTGGTGGAGCACGAGAGCCTCGCCGACTGGCTCTCCTTCCACCACAACGAGCACCGGGAATGGCTGCGCTTCGGCGCGGCCATCTACCTGGACGGCGTCAGAGGCGGCGAGATCCGCGGCAACCGCGCGGTGCAGGGGATGAACGGCCTGCTCCTGAACCGTTCCGACAGCCTGCGCATCGACGCCAACGTCTTCTCGTTCAACTCCGGCCTCGGCATCGGGCTCTACCGCTCGAGCGACAACACCCTCGTCTACAACACCGTCGACTACGACGTGCGAGGGTACAGCCACGGCTTCTATCGCCGCGGCCAGGATTCGGCGGGCATCCTCATGTACGAGCAGAGCTGCCGCAACCTGGTCGCGTGGAACTCGGTGACCCACGGCGGCGACGGCCTGTTTCTCTGGGCGGGCCAGACGACGATGGACTCGGGCACCGGCGGCGCCAACGACAACGTCTTCTTCGGGAACGATTTCAGTTTCGCCCCCGCCAACGGCATCGAGGCCACCTTCAGCCGCAACATTTTCATCGGCAACCTGCTCGAGGGGAACGAGTACGGCGTCTGGGGCGGCTACAGCTTCGAGTCGGCGATCGTCGCCAACATCTTCAAGCAGAACCGCACGGGCCTCGCCATCGAGCACGGCCAGGACAACATCATCGTGAGGAACGGCTTCGACCACGACTCCACCGCGATCCATCTCTGGGCGAACCCCATCGAGCCCTCCGACTGGGGCTACCCGAAGCACCACGATACCCGCGGCCGCGACTACCGCATCGAGTCCAACAGCCTCGCGGGGAACCGCGTCGGGCTACGCGCCGCCCAGACGGCGGGGCTCGACTTCCTCAACAACCGCTGGGTCGGGGTCGAGTCGCTCACGGTGCTGCGCGACACCTCGCGATTCCATGCCACGGGCAACGCGCCGCCTTCGGGCGCCGACACCGTCGCCATTCCATCGATTCCGGTCGAATTCCGGCACTTCGCGCCGCTGAGCCTCGACGGGCCGCACGAGATCCCGGTCTCGGCGCTCGAACGCCCCGACCGTTCGGCCATCGTGGTGGACGAGTGGGGGCCCTTCGATCGGCGCTCGCCGAAGCTCTGGCCGGTGGACAGCACGCGCGCCGCGCCCCTGCGCCTGGCGGTGCTGGGCCCCGCCGGCCGGTGGCGCGTCGCTCAGCGTCGCGGCGTGGCGGCGCTGTCACGGGAGTCCGGGCGTACCGGCGACACGATTGCCGTCACGCCCGCGGTGCCCGGCGACTGGGAGTTGGTTCTCGAGTATCGCGGCGGCGTCACCGTGTCGCCGCGCGGTGAGCGGCACGGCGCGGGTGCGCCGGTCCGGTTTTCCTACGGGCGCTTCGAGCTCCCGGCACACTGGAACGTCCGGTTCTTCGCATGGCCAGACAGCACCCACCCGCAGAACGACACCGACGCCTTCGCGGCACTGCTGCGCGGGACGCCGCTCCTGACGCGCAGCGAGCCGCGCCTCGACTACATGTGGTATCGCCCCGCCATCCAGGGTCTCCCGCGCGAGCGCTTCGCCCTCGAGGCCACGGCATCGGTGACGTTGGAGCCCGGGGTCTACACCCTTCGCACCATCAGCGACGACGGCATACGGGTCTGGGTGGACGGGGCGCTGGCGGTCGACGACTGGGCGCCGCACGAGTCGGCGGTAGACAACGCGCCGCTCGCCGGCGGAACGCATGAGCTGCGGGTGCAGTTCTACCAGGCCGACGGATGGACCGAGCTGCGGCTGGATATCGTCCGCGGCATCCAGCACTCACGGGGATCGCCCGGACCGCACTAGAAGCCGATCGGTCTGCTCGGAGCGCCTGGATCGGGTCCACGCGAGTCGCGTGGCGCGAAGAGAGCCAGGCGTCCCGGTGTTGCGTCGCGCAACGGCGCGCTTGCCGGGTCGGACCGGGTGGTCCAAGTTCGGCTCATGCTCCACCATTCGATCCTTGCGATTGCAGTCTGCGGGCTGGCCGTCGCGCCGACGCTTAAGGCCCAGTCGGCTCCGGCCCCGGTTGTCGCCACACTCCCGGACAGCGACGCCATCGCCGAAGACATCGCATGGGATCCGGGCCACTCGGCGTTCCTGGTGTCGGACGTGCGCCGCCACCGGCTGCACCGCGTGGGACTGGAGGGGCGGGTCGCCGATTTCGGCGCGCCGATGCCGCCGGGCTGGGCGGTGCTCGGTGTGGCCGTCGATGCCGCGCGCGGCGTGGCTTGGGCGACGACCGTGACGTTGCCGCAGGCGGAGGGCTACACCGCGGCCGACTCGGGCCGGGCGGCAATCCTCCGTCTCGATCTGGAGACGGGCGCGGTGCAGAAGCGCTACGACCTCCCCGGACGTTCGCGTGCCGCTCCGGGCGATGTCGTGGTCGCGACGAATCATGACCTGATCGTCGGCGACGGCATGGTTGGAGCGGTGTACCTGATTAGTGCCGCCGGCGACTCGCTCCAGGCGCTGGTGCGGCCCGGCCTGATGCGCAGCACGCAGCAGCCCGCCCTCTCCCCCGATGGCCGGACGATCTTCATTCCCCACTACGGCCGCGGGATCGTGCGGATCGAGCGTGCCAGCGGCGAGATCCTCGGGATGCTTGCGCCGCCCGTCGGCGTGTCGCTGGTGGGCATCGACGGCCTGGTCATGCGAGGCCGCGATCTGATCGCGGTGCAGAACGGCATCAACCCGAACCGGATCCTGCGGCTGGTGCTGAACGATTCCCTGACGGCGGTGGTGAGGGCCGAGACGCTGGTGGACAACACCGTCGCCGACGAGCCCACCCACGTCGCGGTGGCCATGGGTTCGCTGTACCTGATCGGCAACGCCGGCTGGAACAAGTACGGCGACGACGGCGCACCCCGCACCGGGGTGCCGCACCTCGCGCCCCGGATTCTGCGTATCGCGCTCCCCAGCATCGGCCGATAGGGGTTCTGGTCGTTCACGACCTGCCTGTGCCGAGCCGGTCCTTCAGGACACGACCGGCACCAGGATCTTGACACGAGTCCCTCGCGCTGTATCGTTCCACTCAATACCTGAGGGGAACGATGCCCGCCGACCTGGACCTATTTCGCGGCACGCTCGACATGCTGGTGCTCAAGTCCCTGATCTGGGGGCCGCGCCACGGGTACGCCGTCACGGCTTGGATCCGCGACACCACCGATGAAGAGCTGAAGGTCGACGACGGCGCGCTGTACGCCGCGCTGCACCGCCTCCAGGCGCGGCGGTGGGTCGCGGCGGAGTGGGGCGTCTCCGACAACAACCGCAAGGCCAAGTACTACAGTCTCACCTCCGCCGGGCGCCGGGAGCTGAAGGCCCAGCAGGTGACCTGGCAGCGCTACTCGACGGCGGTCGCCAAGGTGATGGAGACCGTGTGAGCCTGCTGCCCGCCGGCGTCCGCCGTTTCTTCCGTCTCGGCCGCGCTACGGACGTCGAGGCCGAAATCGACACCGAGCTGGCATTCCACTTCGCGCAGAAGGTCGAAGCGCTGGTCGCGCGTGGGATGAGCGCCGATGCCGCGCGCGAGGAAGCGAACCGCCAATTCGGCGACCTGCGCGCCGCCCGCGAGGAGCTGCTTCGCGTGGACCGGGGCGACGCCGAGGCGCGCCGGCGCCGGGACTGGTTCGGCGACTGGGCCGTGGACGCGCGCCACGCGGTGCGCGGCCTGCGCCGCACGCCGGGGATGACGGCGACGATCGTCGTGCTCCTCGCCCTCGGCATCGGCGCCAACGCCGCCATGCTGGGCATGCTCGACCGCCTGCTGCTGCGCGCCCCGCCGCATCTTGCCGATCCCGACCGCCTGGCCCGCATTGCGATCACGACGCAGCGTCCCGGGCGCCCGGCGTACGCGCGCACCCTGGCGTCGTTCATCGACGTCGAAGACTACGCACGCGGGGTTCCCGCGCTGACCGTCGCCGGCTACGCCCATCCGCGGCCGGCGAAGATCGGTGACAGCGATGAAGAGTTGAGTCGCTCGCTGGTGACGGGCCGCTTCTTCGAGGTGCTCGGCGCGCCGCCGGCGCTGGGCCGGACGCTGACCACCAGCGACGGCCAGGGACCGCCCGTGGCGGTGATCTCGGACCGGTTCTGGAGGCGCTACTTCGGTGGTGCACCCTCGGCGCTGGGGGCCACGGTGGCGATCGGCCGGGTGGTCTACACGGTGATCGGCGTCATGCCGCTCGGGTTTTCGGGCGCGGAGGTCAACGTCGCGGATGCCTGGACGCTGATGGAGCACGATGCCGGCTACCTCAGCGATTGGCGGACGACGCGCAACACCGTCTGGCTGGAAATCATCGGCCGGCTGAACGGCCCGGCCGCGCGGGCCGCCGCGATCGCGCAGATCGAAGTGGTGCGCCGGACCTACCTCGCGACGGTCGGGCGAGCGGACGTGACCGAAACGGCCGCCCTGCTCTCGATCATCCCCGGCCGCAACAGCACCTTCGACCGCGCGGGCGTCCGGCTGGCGGTCGCGGTCGGCGTGGTGTCGGCGCTGCTGCTGCTGCTGGCGATCGCCAACGTGACGAACCTGCTCCTGGTACGGGCCGTGGCGCGCTTGCGCGAGTACGCCGTGCGGGCGGCCCTCGGCGCAGGCCGCGGCAGGCTGATGCGCTTCATCGTCACCGAAAGCCTGTTGCTCGCCACCGCGGGCGGAGCGGCTGCCGGGCTGGTCGCCTTCTGGGCGGGGCGGGCGCTGCGATCCCTCATCCTTCCCGAATGGCACTGGGCCACGCCGCCCCTCGGCCTGCTGCCGGCGCTGTTCGCGGCGGGCACGGCGCTCCTGATCGGCATCGGCACGGGCCTGGTGCCCGGCGTGCTGGCCGCCCGCGAATCGGCGCTGGGAGCGCTGCGCTCCGGCGTGCAGCGCGGCCGCGGGGCCCGCGGCCGGGTGCGGTCGGCGCTCGTTGCCGTGCAGGTGGCGGTGTCGGTGGTGCTCGTCGCGGCGACCGGACTCTTCGTGCGGAGCCTCCATCGCGCCCTGCACGAGGACCACGGCATCTCGGTGCAGCAGATGCTGATCGCCGAGGTGTCGTTCGATGGATCCGGGGACGCCAGGATCGCGCAACTGGGCGAGGTACTCGACGCGGTGCGGCGGGTACCTGGTGTCGCGGCGGCCACCGTGACGAGCGCCGCACCGATGCGCCGGCTGGACTTCAGTACGCTGCTGGTGGACGGCCGCGACACGACCCTCTTCGGCATGAGTTACACGGTGGCCGCCGACTTTCTGGAGCGCAGCCGGCTGCGGCTGATGAGCGGTCGCGGGTTCACGCCGCGGGACCTGCCGGGCTCGGAGCGCGTGGCCCTGGTCGACAGCGTGCTGGCGGCGCGGTTCTGGCCGGGCCAGAGCCCGCTGGCGCTGTGCCTGTATGTTCAGAAGCGCGACGCGGGCTGCGCGCGGGTCGTGGGTGTCGTGGCGCATACGCGCGCCAACGGGCTCCAGGAGCAGCCGGTGCCACAGTTCTATCTCCCGCTGGCACAGCACGCCGACCGCGCGGACTATGCGCTGCTGATCTGGTCCAGCGGCAGCGCCGAAACGCTCATCGAGCCGGTGTGGCGCGCCGTCGGGCGTCACATCACCAACTATCCGCGCTCCCGGGTGTTGAACTTCGACACCATGCTCGAGCCGCAGGTCCGCTCCTGGCGGGTCGGCACGATCCTGCTCTCCATCGCCGCGGGACTGGCGCTGCTGCTCTCGTCGGTGGGCACCTTCGCCGTGATGGCGTTCTCGATCCGCCAGCGCGCGCACGAGTTTGGTGTACGCCGGGCCCTGGGTGCGCAGGCCCGCCACGTTGTGGGGCTGGTTCTCGGGGAGGGTGTCGGCGTCGCGGGCGCGGGGGTGGTACTGGGCCTGGTCGCCGCTGTCGCCTCGAGCCGGTTCGCCGCGCCGCTGCTCTATGGCACCCAGCCGCGGGATCCGCTGGTGCTGGCCGGGGCCTCGGCGAGCCTGCTGGTCGCGGCGGTGGCGGCCGCGCTGGGCGCCGCGCGCATCGCCTTGCGCACCGATCCCCGGCAGGCGCTCCAGGCCGACTAGCACGCTCTGGTCGTTTACGACCTGCTTGTGCCGAGCCGGTCCTTCAGGACACGGTCAGCTCCCTCCCGAAACTTGCTGCCAAGCGGTAGTCTCGTTGCATGCCCCAGCGGATCCGTGCGGCCTGTACGCTCCTGTACCTGCTCGCTGTGCCGGGGCTCCTGCTGGCCCAGGACGCCTACGAGATCCAGGTCTACCCCTCCGAAACGATGCCGCGCGGCGTCACCATGTTCGAGCTGCACAGCAACTTCACAGCCCGGGGCGAGCGCAACATCGTCAACGGCGTCGCCCCCAGCCGGCACGCGGTGCACGAGACGCTGGAGATCACCCACGGCTTCAACGAGTGGTTCGAGATCGGCTTCTACACCTTCACCAGCACCCAGCCCGGTGAGGGCCCCTCGTTCGTCGGCAATCACATCCGCCCGCGCTTCCGCATCCCGCCGTCGTGGCACTGGCCGGTGGGTGTGAGCCTCTCGCAGGAGGTCGGCTTCCAGCGCCGCCGTTTCAGCGAGGAGACCTGGTCGTGGGAGATCCGGCCCATCGTCGACAACCAGGTGGGCCGGTTCTACTGGTCCTTCAACCCGACCCTCGGCGTACCACTCGCCCACGACAGCGGCGCGGCCGGCGGCGTCTCGATCGAACCCAACGCGACGGTGACCTTCGACGTCTCGCGGGTCGTGAACCTCGGCATCGAGTACTACGGGTCGCTGGGGACCTTCCGCCACATCGAGTCGGGCCGCAACCAGTCCCACGCCATCTACCCCGTCGTGAACCTCGACCTCTCGCCCGACTGGGAATTCAACGCGGGCTTCGGCATCGGCCTCACCCCCGCCACCGACAGGCTGCTCTTCAAGCTGATCCTGGGCTATCGCGTCCACTGAGCCGGAAGCGGGCCGGACCCCCGATCCCGGTCTTGCATTGTGCAAGACCAGCCCGCTTCCTATTGTTGGACCTATGACAGCCACAGCCACCGAGCGGCGCCTGTTGCCCTGGCGCCGTGCGCCCGCGAAGGGCACGGTGCCGCCCGTGCCGACGCTGCTGCGGTGGCTCTACATCGGCCGCATCTCGATCGCCTTCGCGGTGTTCGTCGCCGCGGCGTTGTCCTGGTGGCAGGCCGATCTGACCCAGCTCCTGGTCGCCTCGGTGTCGGTGACGGCCGCGATGATCGTGACGGCGCTGTCGTTCTGGTACACCCACCTGAATCACGCCCGCGTGACCAACACTTTTCTCTACGGCCAGGCGCTCTTCGATCTCGCGCTGGTCACGGCCATCGTGCACATCAGCGGCCCGATGAGCTATTTCGCGGCACTGTACATCCTGGTCATCGCCATCAACACCGTGCTGATGCCGCTCGCCAATGGTCTCCTGATCGCGTTGCTGGCGGGCATCCTCTACGCCGCCGACGTCATCCTCGGTCATCCCGGGGAGCTGTCGGCCGCACTGCTGCTCCAGGTCGCGGTATACTGGACGGTCGCGGGCTTCAGCGGCTACCTCGCGAGCCAGGTGCGCGTGGCGGGCGCTACGCAGCAGGCGCTCACTGCCGAGCTGCGGCGGGTGCGGCTCGAGGCCGGGGACATCCTGCGCAACATCAAGACCGGCATCCTCACGGTGGGCGGCGACGGGCATCTGGTTTACGCCAACCCCACCGCCGAGGCGCTGCTGGGTCTCGATGTCGCCGCCCTGCGCGACATGCCGGTGCTCGAGATGATCGACGGCATCGCGCCGGTGCTGGCCGAAGCGGTGCGCCGGACCACCCAGGAGGGCCGCCGGGTGGTGCGCCGCGAGGGCGACGCCGTCGTCGCGGGTCGCACCTTTCCGCTCGGCGTGTCGACCACGGCGGTCTACGCCGAGGACGGCGCGCCGCCGTCGGTGACGGCGATCTTCAAGGACATCTCCGACGAGAAGCGCCTCGAGGCGTTGCACCTGCGGACCGAGCGGCTCGAGGCCGTCGCGGAGATCGCGGCCTCCCTGGCGCACGAGATCAAGAACCCGCTCGCCTCCATCCGCAGCGCAGTCGAGCAGCTGGCGCGCAGCGCCCCCGCCGGTGCCGACGAGCGGGTCCTCTCCGGCCTGGTCATCCGGGAGAGTGACCGGCTGTCGCGTCTCCTCACCGAGTTTCTCGACTTCAGCCGCGTGCGCGTGACGCGCTCGGTGCCCATGGACCTGGTCACCGTCGCGGAGGCGGGCATCCGGCTGGTGCGCCAGCACCCCGACTGCCCGGCCGTGGCGGCCATCGCCCTCGAGGCCCCGGTGCGGCCGGTCAGCGTCGAGGGCGACGAGGACCTGTTGCACCGCGTGGTCTTCAACCTGGTCCTTAACGCCGTGCAGGCCGCGCCCGCCAACCCGCGGGTGACGGTGGAGGTCGGCGTGGCGGAGCCGGGCAGCCTGCCCCCCGGCGCGGCGATCGAGGCGGCCCGCGTCCTGCGGGTGCGCGACTGCGGACCCGGCGTGTCGCCGGAGGTGCTGCCGCGGCTCTTCGAGCCCTTCGCGACCGGCCGGCCCGGCGGCACGGGCCTCGGCCTGCCGATCGTCCAGCGCGCGGTGCAGGCGCACCGCGGGATGATCTTCTGCGACTCGGTGGCCGGGCGCGGCACCACGTTCACGATCTACATCCCCGCGCGGTTCAGCGCGGAGGAGGCAGTGTGAGCACCAGCCCGACGATTCTCGTGGTGGATGACGAGTCGGCCATCCTCGACACCGTGCGCATCCTCCTCAAGAACGAGGGCTTCACCGTCACCGTCGCCCAGGGTGGCAAGGCGGGACTCGAGGCGCTCGCCACCGGATTGTTCCACGTGGTGCTGAGCGACATCCGCATGCCGGGCGCGGGCGGCATCGAGATTCTCAAGGCCGCGCGCGAGCGCGACGGCGACACCCCGGTGATCCTGATGACCGCGCAGGCGGAGCTGCGCACGGCGATCGAGGCCGTCAACCGCGGGGCCTTCCACTACATCCAGAAGCCGTTCACCAACGACGAGCTGGTGGCGATCTGCCGCCGCGCCGCTGAAACGCGGCAACTCAAGATCGAGAACAAGACGCTGAAGCAGGAAATCCGGCGCCGCGACCGCTCGCAATCGGTGAAGCCCCTCGGTAAGAGCAAGGCGTTCGCGGAGGTCCTGCGGCTGGCGGAGATGGTGGCGCCGACCGACAGCACGGTGCTCATTTCCGGCGAGAGCGGCACCGGCAAAGAGGTGATCGCGCGCTACATCCACGAGCTGTCGCCGCGTGCCGAGGGGGCGTTTCTCTCTATCAACTGCGGCGCCCTGCCCGAGAGCCTGCTCGAGTCGGAGCTCTTCGGGCACGTGAAGGGCTCGTTCACCGGCGCCGTGAAGGACCACGACGGGCTCTTCGTGGCCGCCAGCGGCGGTTCGTTCCTCCTGGACGAGATCGGCGAGACCACACCCGCCACGCAGGTCAAGCTGCTGCGCGTCCTCCAGGAGCGCGAAGTGATCCCGGTGGGCTCCACCCAGGCGGTGAAAGTGGACGTGCGGCTGATCGCGGCGACGAACCGCGACCTGGAGGAGGAGATGCGCACCGGGCGCTTCCGCTCCGATCTCTTCTACCGGCTCAACGTGATCGCCATCCACCTGCCGCCGCTGCGCAGCCGGAAGGACGACATCCCGATTCTCGCCGAGGCGTTCCTGGCCCGGATGGCGCAGGAGCGGAAGACCGAAGCGCACACCCTGGGCACCGAGGCCGTCGACGCGCTGATGGCGTTCGACTGGCCCGGCAACGTGCGCGAGCTCGAGAACGCGCTGGAGCGCGCGGCGACGCTCACCCGCGCCGGCGAAATCCCCGCCTCCGCGCTGCCTGCCAAGGTGACCGAGCGGCGGGCCGAGCCGCTGGTGGCCGACCGCCCGCCGGGCAACCCGGCGCTCGAGGTGATCGAGCGGGCCTACATCATGTTCGTGCTCCAGAGCGAAGGTGGGAACAAGACCCGCGCCGCCGAGGTGCTCGGCATCGACCCGTCCACGCTCTACCGCAAGCTTGGCCGCTACGAGGGTGACGAATGATCGGCGCGAAGCCCTGGAAGTCCGCCCACGACGTCACGCTCTCGGTCCTGGTGCCCGCCTACGATGAGGGTGCGACGATCGAGGTCGTGCTCGACCGTCTCGCGACGGTCCCGCTGCGGCTCGAGATCGTCGCGGTGAACGACGGCTCGAAGGACGACACCGGCGCGCACCTCGACCGCCTGCTCGCCGCGGGCAAGGTCCACAAGGTCGTCCATCATCCGCAGAACCGCGGCAAGGGCGCCGCGATTCGCACCGCCATCGCCGCCGCCACCGGCGACGTCATGGTGGTGCAGGACGCCGACCTCGAGTACGACCCCGCCGAGCTGCCCGCGCTCATCGTGCCGATCCTCGACGGACGGGCGGACGCGGTCTTCGGCTCGCGCTTCACCGGCGGCGGGGCGCACCGCGTCCTCTATTTCTGGCACCGCGTCGGCAACGGCCTGCTGACCCTGCTGTCCAACATGATGACCGACCTCAACCTCACGGACATGGAGACCTGCTACAAGATGGTCCGGTCCGACGTCATGAAGCGCCTCCCCCTGACCACCGACCGGTTCGGCTTCGAGCCCGAGATCACCGCGCGGCTCTCGCAGGCCCGCGCCTGCATCTACGAGATGTCCATCTCCTACTCGGGCCGTACCTACGCCGAGGGCAAGAAGATCGGCTGGAAAGACGGCGTCGCCGCGTTCTGGCATATCCTGCGCTTCAACCTGTTCCCGCCTCGGCCCTGACCACCTCCCGCGTCCTGCCCGCCGCCTGCGGCCTGATCGTCGCCGCTGTCATCGTGGCGGTGATGCCCCGCGCACTGGTGGGCGTCTTCTACGACGACGGCATCTACCTCGCGCTCGCCAAGAGCCTCGCCGAGGGCCACGGCTACCACCTCCAGTACCTCCCCGGCGCGCCCGCCGCCGTGCACTACCCTTTCGGTTATCCCGTCTTGCTCGCGGCGCTCTGGACGCTGTGGCCGTCCTTTCCCGCCAACGAGCCGCTGCTGCGCGGCGCCAACGCGGTGCTGATGGGCGTCGCGGCCGCCCTGATCACGGCCCATCTCCTGCCTCGGCTCGGGACGCCCCGCTGGCTCACCGCGCTCGCGGTGGTGCTCGCCGCCACGGCGGTGCCGATGGTCGCGGTCGCGACCGTGCTGTTTTCCGAGCCGCTCTTCCTCGTGTTTGTCGCGGGAGCCTGCTGGGCGGCGGATGCCGCGCGGGAACGCGGCGGGCGGCGCGCCCTCGGGCTCGCGCTCCTGGCGGGTCTGCTCGCGGGCGCGGCCGCGCTGACCCGCTCCATCGGCGTCACGGTGATCGGCGGCGTCGTGCTGAGCCTCGCGGTCGCCCGGCGTCCGCGCGAGGCGGTGGCCGCCGCGATCCCCGCGGCGCTGCTCCTGCTGCCGTGGCAGTTCTGGTCGCGGGCCCACCACGGTGCCGTGGACCCGCTCATCGCCTCGAACTACGGCACCTACGGTGACTTTCTGCGCCAGGGCGGCGCCGGGTGGCTGTCGCTCTCCAGCCTGGGCGAGATCGCCCGGCCGCTGGCCGCGATCACGCTGCCGCCCGTCCCCGGAATGCTGCGCACGCTGCTCGGCCTGATAACCCTCGTCGTGTTGGTCGCCGGATTCATCGCGCTGACCCGGCGGGCGCCGGCGGCCGGCTGGATGCTGTGGTGCTACGTGGCGATCGTCGCCGCGTGGCCCTACGCGCCCGATCGCTTTCTCTGGGGTGTGCTGCCCTGGCTGGCCGTGGCGTTCGTGGCGGGGGTGCGGTGGATGACAGATGGCAGTTGGCAGCTGGCGGTTGGCAGCCGGCAACTTGCGGGCGGCTGGCAGCTGGCAGCTGGCAGCGAGCAATCCGAGGCGGGTGTGCCGATTGCTGCCAACCGCAAGCTGCCAGCCATTCTGGGATGGCTCGCCGCGGCATCCGTCGCGGCCGGCTTCGGGCTCTTCCAGATACGGGGCTACCTGGCCGGCGGCCCCACCGCGACCCAGATCGGGATCTCCGCCACGATGAACGACATCCTGCCGTGGATCCGGTCGGCGACCGACACCGGCGCGGTGATCGCCGGCGAAGACGAAGCCCTCATCTGGCTCTATACCGGGCGGCGCGCGGTGCCGTCCTATCTCTGGCGCGTCCGTGGGCGGGCATCGGAGAGCTTCGGCGCCGACTCGCTCCACGCCTGGCTCGAGCGCGCGGGCGCCACCCATCTCATCGTCACCGGTCCCGGTTCCGAAGCGGCCCCGACGATCGACGCGCTCCTGGCGGCTCGCCGCGGCTACCTCGAACTGGTGCGGGTGTGGCCCGGCCAGCTGCTGGCCTTCCGGATCCACCGGGGCGCATGAACGCCGTCGACGTCTCGGTCGTGATGCCGTGCCTCAACGAGGCGGCGAGTGTTGCGGCGTGCGTCGAGAAGGCTCGGGCCGCGCTGGCGCGGGCCGGCCTGTCGGGCGAGGTGGTGGTGGCCGACAACGGCTCGGAGGACGGATCGCCGGAGCGCGCCGAGGCGGCGGGCGCGCGGGTGGTGCGGGTGAGCCGCCGCGGCTACGGCGCCGCGTACCTGGGCGGGCTCGCGGCGGCCCGGGGGCGCTACCTGATCATGGGAGACGCCGACGGCACCTACGACTTCGACGACATCCCGGCCTTCGTCGCGAAGTTGAAGCAGGGCAACGACCTCGTCGTGGGCTCGCGCTTCGCCGGCCGGATCCTCCCCGGCTCGATGCCGTGGCTGCACCGGTACATCGGCAACCCGGTGCTCACCGGCATCCTCGGCGTGTTCTTCGGCCAGCGGGTGTCGGACGCGCACTGTGGCATGCGCGCGCTCACCCGCGAGGCCAACGAGCGGATGGGGCTGCGCACGACGGGGATGGAATACGCCTCGGAGATGATCGCGATGGCGATCCGCCAGGGGCTGCGCGTCGCGGAAATCCCTATCGTGTACCACCCCCGCGAAGGCGAGTCGAAGCTGCGCAGCTTTCGGGACGGCTGGCGGCACCTGCGCTTCATGCTCCTGCTCTCGCCAACGCCGCTCTTTCTCGCTCCCGGCCTGGCGATGGCCGTCATCGGCCTCGCCGGGCTCCTCACCCTGCTGCCTGGTCCCCTGGTGATCGGCGGGATGAGCTTCGACTTCCACTTCATGTTCGTCGCCAGTGCGATGGCGATCCTCGGCGTCCAGCTCATCGTCCTGGGGCTCGCGGCGAAGGCTTTCGCCCGCGCCGAGCTGCACGTCGCCGACCGGTGGCTGACCTTTCTCGACGCCTGGTTTACCCTGGAGCGCGGCCTCCTGCTGGGCGGCGCCCTGCTCGCGGCGGGCGTCGGCGTGAACGCCTGGATTCTCGTCGACTGGTTGCGCGCGGGACGCGGGTCGCTCTTCGCCGTGCGGCCGGCCCTGGTGGGACTTTCGCTGCTCGTGGTCGGCGCGCAGCTCGTCTTCGGCTCGTTCTTCATCAGCGTGGTGCAGGGCGACGCGCGGGGATGAGCGAGTTGCCCGGTCGCCCGGCCGCTCGGTTGACGCCACGTGTTTCCGCCATCATCCCGACGCTCAACGGCGCCGCGACGCTGCCGCCGCTGCTCGCCGCCATCGCGCGATCGGCGCCCGGCATCCCGATCGAGATCGTCGCGATCGACTCGGGCTCCCGCGACGACACCGTACGGCTGCTCGAACAGGCCGGTGCGACGGTGCTCGATCTGGGCGGTGTGCCGTTCGGCCACGCCAGCGCGCGCAATCGTGCCGCGGAGCGCGCCCGTGGCGAGATCCTCCTGTTCCTCACCCAGGACGTCGAGCCGGCCGGCGAGGGCTGGCTTGCGCCGCTGCTCGAGGCGCTCGAAGCCCCCGAGGTCGCGGGCGCCTTCGGCCGTCAGATCCCGCGGGGCGCCTCTCCTGAAGAAGCCTTCCTGGTCGGCGCCAACTACCCCGCGCAGCCCCGCACCCTCGCGGCCGGGACGCTGCGGGAGCCGTTCGGGCCGGGCGCGACCTTCTTCTCGAACGCCTTCGGCGCCATGCGGCGCGCCGTGTGGGAGCGTTTCCCGTTCCCCGGGATCGTGATGAGCGAGGACCAGGCGTGGGCGCGCGAGGTGCTTCGCGCGGGGCACACCATCCGTTACATCCCCTCCTCCGCGGTCTTCCATGGCCATCGATTGTCACTGGGCCGCGCCTTCCGCCGGAACTTCGACAGCGGCTCGTCGCTCCAGCAGCTCGGATTGACGGGCGGGGTGTGGCTGACGGGCCTGGCGCACCTGGGTCGCGAGCTGGCGTGGATCACCCGCGAGCACGGCGCGGGCGCCGCGACGCACGCGGTCGTCTACGAGTCGGTCCGAATGGTCGGTTTTCAGCTCGGCAGGATGGAGCGGGCTATTCCGAAGGCGCTCGCTCGAGCGATGGGTGAGGCGCCGAGGGCGTGAGCGTCACGGGCGGTGCCGCGCGAGACGACTCCGGCGAAGCTCGAACCGCATCATCGCTCGATCCGGTGGCGGCAACAGCGGGACCATCATGCGCATCAAGATGTTGAAGGGAGCGTCGGGCAGCGCCGCCAGACCCGCAAGCTTGAGACGCATGGCGGCCCCCAGGTCGAGAGGCCGCAACCACTGGCGATACTCTTCGAGCGTGTAACACCCCTGGGCCTTTACGGTGACGATTCGCCCGGTGCGCCTCCACGGCTCACGCGGGCACACCGCTGCCTTGGCCTGGTCGCTGATTCCCGGGAAGCCCCAGATCAGGCGTGGCCATTTGAACATCCAGATCTCGAACGCTCGCCGTGACCACTGCGCGAGGCCGTACCGGATCCGCACCAGTGGCTGGGCGATTACCCGGACACTCCGCGTCAGCGGCGCCTGGAAGATCATGCCCACGTGTATGAACTCGGTTCCGAGGTACGGCTTCGGGTCGCGTGCCTGCCACACCTCCCGCCGGATCACGACGGCGCCGATGAAGGTGAGCAGGTCTCCCGCCAGGGCCAGCAGCTCCTCGTTACGGCCCGGCCCCAGCTCCCGGTCCGCGTCGATCCGCAGTTTCCGGGTCAGGAGTGTGATCGCCAGGTCTGGTCCCGCCACTTCCGCATTGACCACCAGGAGATCGGGATCGCCCCCGAGCGCGACCAGCACCCGATCGACGGCCTGCGGTTTCAGCACGTCGTCGTCGGTCATCAGCCAGCAGTACTCGCCCCGGGCCTGCTCCACGGCCAGGCAGTAGTCCTGGTCCACGCCTCCCTTCTTCGGCAGGCGCACGTATCGGCAATCGTTCCGCCCCTTGAAGTGCGACATCACCACCGACTCGGTCGCATCGGGCGACGCTCCGTCGACCACGACCAGCTCCACTCCATCGCGAAGCTGGGGCATGATGGTCGCCAGCGTCTCGCCGATAATGTCGGCCCGGTTGTAGGTTGCGAGGCAGATCGACAGGCGCATTCAGCGCTCCCGTCCCTTCCGAACCCGCGTGTACACCTCGAGGTGCTCGGCGGCGACCCGCTCCCAGGTCGGCACGTCGTGCGGCGCCTGCCACGTGCCCAGGTGCGCGGCCAGGGCGCCCTGCATCTCGCCGATGTCTCCGGGCCTGGCGTAGTAGACATTCTGCCGGGAGTCGTAGCCTCGGTCCTCCCGCGATGTGGTCAGCACGAAGGTGCCCTGGAGGCGGGCTCCGTGGAGCGACGTGTTCCAGCTCCCTCCCCCTCCGAGGAAGGGGAGCACCACCGCCTCGGCGCACGCCAGCACCTCGGCCGCCTGTTCGACAGGAAGGAAGCCGGCCATCGTGCAGGCGTCTTTCCAATCGTCTCGTCGCGCCAGGGCCGACACCTCGTCGTTGTACGCGGCCGCCTCGTCCAGTTTTCCGCCGACGATCACCAGATGGTGCAGCCGGGGATCGGCGATCGCGAAAAGCTGGTGAACACCGCGGCTGGGATAGATGAAGCCGAAGTAGGCCACCATGGCCCTGGCCCCGACGTGGTATCGCTCGCGCAGGGTGCGGACGCGCTCCGGCGTACGCGGCACCTGGGGAAGGGTCGTGGCGTTGGAGATGAAGCACAGCTCCTTCCCCGCGATCGTCCAACGCACCTTCCAATTCACCAGCGATCGGAAGTTCCACCGCACCACGACGACGGCGTTCGCGCTGCGGATCAGCGCCGTCATCGCCGGCAGCTGGAGATTCACGCCCACCGGCTCGTGCAGCGTCAGCACGACGGGCAGCCCGAGCCGCCAGCGGACCGCCGCTCCCAGTACGAAGGGCAGCGCGCCGTCGTAGCCCTGGCTCGGGTGTTGTACGTGGACGACGTCCGGCTTCCACGCCCGGACGGCCTCCAGGGCCCCTCGCAGCGAGGACAGGGTCCATCCATGGATCGGCTCGATCACCTCGAACCCCGCCCACTGCCCGGTGTCGCTTCGGCCCTCGAGGCGCGAGGTGAGCACCGCCACGTCCATCTCGCCCGTGGCGGCAAGGGCCCGCCCCAGTCCGGCGACGTAGTCCCCCACGCCGCAGCGCATCGGCGGAAGCGAGCCGCTCACCAGCAGCACGCGCAGCCGCCGGCTTCCGCTCATGCCGTGCCGGCCTGTTTCTGCAGCGCGAACCAGGCGAAGGTGTAGCGCTTCCCCGCAAAGGCGATGACCGGCTCGCGTGCCTGGTAATCCGTCGCACCCGCCGGCACCAGGCCCCGCCTCCGCGCCGCCTCGAAAAGGCTGGCGAATTCCGCCGCGGAAAAGACCGTCCAGTCCATCCCGAAGCTCTCGATCCCGGTGGTGTCAATCTTCTCGGGCCAGTAGTCGGTGGACCCCACGAAGAAACCGCCGGGCTTCAGCAGGCGGCTGACCTCGGTGAGCAACTGGTCGATCGAATGCCCGTGCTCGATGGCCGAAATCGACGTGATCGCCGAAAAAGCGCCGGCGGGGAAGTTCGTCGCGAGGAAATCAGCGACCGTGTAGGTGATCCGGTCCGGGTAGGGTCCGCGCGTGAGTCCGGGGTTCAGATCGACGCCATGCAGGTTCGTGTAGCCCATGCGGCAGAGGACGCCCGTGATCTCCGAGTGGAACGCCCCGAAGTCGACGACCGCCGCGTCCTTCGCCACGCGACGCTCGATGAACTCCGCCGTCATCAGGACGTCCCAGCTCTTGCGGAGGTCGCCGATCGACAGGGCGTCGACGCGCAGCAGCCGTCCCAGCCGCCCCAGCCAGTCGGTGCGGACCATCGACAGGCCGCGCCGCTCGAGCTCGCGGCGCGCCCTGCGGTTTTCGTCTTCGGACTGCAACACTGTGAGAATGGTCCACACCCCGCGTCGCCCGCCGGAAGGCGGTGTTCAGGCCAGCATCGTGTCCAGGCTGCCCCGGCCGGTCATCACGCGCCACACCAGGGGCCGCACCCGGGCCGACACCAGCGCCGTGCCCGCCGCCAGCGCCGCCCACGCGGCGCCGATGATCGCGTACCGCAGCAGCGGCGCCGCGGTCGCCAGCGCGTCCCGCGTCGCCGTCAGGGCGGCGGCGGCCCCGACGCACAAGACGATCCCCGGCAACATGTCGCGGAGCACCACTTCGCCGAACGCGGCGCGCAGCAGGCGCCGGTGGGTCAACGGCATCCCCACCAGCAGGTAGGCGCCCTGCATCAGCGCGAAATTGGCCGCGGCGCCCGGGAGACCCCACCGGACCGTCATCAGGTAGAGCACCGGGGTGAACGCCGCGATCAGCACCAGGTTGAGCCTGAATCCCAGCGAAGTCCAGGCGTGCGACAGCTGGAGCATGTAGGCGGGCACCATCAGGGTGTTGAGCGCCACGCCCGCCACCAGGTACGGCAGGATCAGCTGGGCGGCCGCGACGGCGTCCCGGTCATGAATCCAGAGCTGCAGCAGGTACGGCGCGAACGCCCAGAGGATCGCGGCCACCGGCCAGACCACCGTGATCAGCACCTGCATCGCCAGGTGGTAGAGACGGCGCTGACCGGCCTCGTCGCCCCGCTCCACGAGCGCGCAGTTGCGGGGGAAGAGCGCGTTGAACACCGGTGCGACGAGCAGCCCGCCGATGAGCGACGCGGCGTAGAACGCCAGCGTGTAGTGGCCGAAGCTCCCGAGCGTCAGCCATCGGCTCAGCAGCACCTTGTCCATGTTCACCAGCACGGTACCGGTGGCCGTGATACCGGCCATGCCCACCGCGAAGGTCCACACGCTGCGCACGTGCTCGAACCGGAAGCGCCCTGGCCGGCTGGCGGGCAGTGACGTGCGCGCGGCGCGCGCATAGACGACCAGGGCCACCCCCGATACCGCCAGTTGCCAGCCGAACAGCACCTCGACCCTCGGCGCCCAGAAGATCAGCAGCAGGACGGCTCCGATCTGGCTGACGAGCGTTTCGACTACCCTGATGCTGTTGAAGAGGAGCTGGTGCTCGAGGCCCATCAGCGCACCGTGGTAGAGGGCGGCCACGAACAGCACCGCGCACTGCACGCTGATGGCGGCAACCGCCCAGGCGACCTGCCGGTGCGGCAGGTGTTCTCCGTGCAGCCAGTGCCCGGCGATCAGCGGCGAGAGCGCCAGGGTGAGGGCGGCGATCGCGAAGGCGGCGCCGATGAACAGGCGCTCGAAGGTGCCGAAGAACTCGGCGAGCTCGTCCCAGCGGTCGGCCTGGCCGCCCAGCCGGGCCATCTGCCGCACCACCGCCGAGGAGAGCCCCATGTCCAGCACCCGGATGATCGCCTGGAGTCCGAGGGAAAAGCCGATGAGACCGACGGCTTCGGCGCCCAGGAGGCGGAGGTAGATCGGGACGCACAGGACGCCCGCCAGCGCCGCCACGGTCTGGCCGGCGAAGTTGGCTGCGACATTGACGACGACGTTGGCTGACGGCCGCCGGCCGGGTTCCTCGGCCCGCGCCGGGGAGAACGTCATGGGGCGGCGCGGAGGCCGGCGGCGCTCGGCGGCGAGTGCCGCGCCGCCTGGTCGACCAGGAGGTGGACCATCTGCTCGAATGTCACGCTGGGCCGCCAGCCCGTCGCCCGCCGCACTTTGGCGCTGTTGCCGACCCGCGCCCCCGGCCTTCGAGCGAGCAGCGCCGGGTCGGTCGTGACGTGGTGTTGCCAGTCCAGGCCGAGATGACCGAACGCGAGGGCGGCGAACTCCCGGACGGTGTGCGGCGTGCCGGTGGCGATCACGAAATCGTCCGGCTCCTCGAGTGCGAGGATCCGCGTGAACGCCTCGACGAAGTCGGGGGCGTAGCCCCAATCGACCGCGCCATCGAGGTCGCCCAGGACGAGTTGCCCCCGCTCTCCTCGACCAGCGCGGACGGCCGCATGGACGATCTTCGCCGACAGGAACTGCGGCGCGCGCAGCTCGGACTCGTGGTTGTAGAGAATGCCCACCGCCGCGTGCACGCGATGGCGGCGGCGGTACTCGGCACAGGCGTGGGCGGAGAGCGCTTTCTGCCACCCATAGGGTTCATCGGGTGCGACGGGCGTCGATTCGTCCTGGGGTTGCTGCACCGGGCTGCCGCCGAACACCAGCGACGAGGAGGCGAAGAAGACGCGCGAGCGTGGGGCGTGCAGCCGGACCGCCTCCAGGAAGCCAAGCAGGCCGGCGACGTTGGTGGTGTGCCCCGCGCGGAGGTCGCCATGGAGGTTCGCGACCGGCGTAGCCTGCGACGGCGAATGATGGGCGGCAAGGTAGTAGATCTCGTCGGGACGGACGGCGCGCACCGCCCGGGCGATGGTGTCCGGCTGGTCCAGGACGACGGTACCGGCCTGGGGAACGTCGCCGATCGCTTCCGTGACGGACCGCGCGACCCCCAGCACTCCGTAGCCTCGCTCCAGCAGCAGGTGTGTCAGCAGCCGACCATCCTGCCCCTGGTGACCGACGACGATGGCTCGACGATCAGACAATCTCGATTTCCGGCATCGGGAAGATCATCTGTCCGCCGCGCGCCAGAAACTCGGCTTCGCGCTTCAGGATCCCGGCCTTGAAGTGCCACGGCAGCACCAGGAAGTAGTCGGGGTTCATCGCCCGGGCCTCCTGCTCCGACACGATCGGGATGCTCGTCCCCGGCGTGACCCGCCCGAACTTGTCGGGGTTCACATCGGCGATGCAGGGGATTTCGTTGACCGTCAAGCCGCAGAACTGCAGGATCACGTTGCCCTTGGTGGACGCGCCATACCCGACGATCGTCTTGCCGTCCGCGACCAGGGCCAGGATCAGCGCCCTGAGGCTCTGGCGGTGTTCGAAGACGCGCTCCTCGAAATCCCGGAATGGCCGGGGTGTCCCGAGGCCGATGCGCTTCTCCTGCTCCAGCAGCCACTGGACCACCGCCGGCTTCTCGCGCCTCCCCGAGCGTCCGGTCTTGGCGGCGGTCACCGCGAAACTGCCCCCGTTGACCATGTTCATGACGACATTGGTCGCCTCGAGGCCCGCGCGCTCGAGAATCGCCATCACCGCCGTGAGCGAGTAGTACTCGACGTGCTCGTGACAGACCGTGTCGTAGGAATTCTGCCGGAGCATCGAGGGGAGGTAGCTCTGCTCGAAGTGCCAGACGCCGTCATCCGCCAGGCAGTCGAAGACGGCCTGGGCGAAGGCCACCGGGTCTTCGAGGTCGTAGAACATCGCGATCGAGGTGATGATCCGGGCTTTCGCCGTGCCGACGGCCGAGACGAATTTGTCTCGAGAGAAGAAGTCGGGCACCAGGATCGCGTCCGCCGGATAGAACTCCTTGAACTTGGTGCCCGTCGGATCGATCCCGAGTTTCTTCAGGCCCGGCGTCTTGTACGACTTGAGCAGGGTGCCGTCATTGCTGCCGATGTCGAGCACCAGGTCGCCGGACGACAGTCCGACGAGGCGTGACAGGTAGTCGGCCTTCGACATCAGGTGGTCGACCATCGACTGGTTCAGACCCGAGCGGTAGCCGTAGCTGTCCCCGTAGAGCTGGTCCGGGTCGAACGAGTTCGCGAGCTGCAACAGCCCGCTGTCGGGGCACCACAACAGCTCGAGACGGCCGGTCGGCACGGGAGGATCGGTGGGGAGCGGAAAGAGGCCGGTCAGCGACTGTTCGCCGAGGTCCAGCACCGAAACGAGGTTCCTGCTTCCGCTGACGCGGCACCGCTCGATGCGGGCGACGGCCATCGCCGAGTATACCCATCCGCCGGAAGCCGGGCCAGAGGCGCGGGGCAGTCGAGCTTGCTAGCGCGGGGCGGCCTCGGTATTGATGCGTGGTGCGCCCCGATCCAGCCGTCGAGCGAAGTTCCTAGCGCGTGCCGCGCGTCAGCATCGTCATCCCTACCTGGAACCAGGCCGGCCTCCTCGCCGCCGCGCTGCGCTCCCTGCGCCGGCAGACCTACACCGACTTCGAAACCGTCATCGCGGACAACGGCTCCACCGACGGCACGGCGGAGCTGCTGGGGCGTGACTTTCCCGAGGTGCGCGTCGTGGCTCTGGGCCAGAACCTCGGTTTCGCGCGCGCCACGAACGCCGGGCTGCGGGCCGCCTCGGGCGAGATCCTGGTCTGCCTCAACAACGACGTCGAGTGCGAGCCGGCGTGGCTCGCGGCGCTGGTGGCCGTACTGGACCGGATGCCCGACGTGGGTTCGGTCGCGTCGAAAATGATGGACGCCAGGCGGCCGGGGATCATCGACGCCGCGGGCGACACCATGTCGCTCGTCGCGTGGAACGCCGGACGCGGCAAGCCCGACGCGCCGGAGTTCAACGTCGGCCGGGAGATCCTGAGCGCCTGCGCCGGCGCGGCCGCCTACCGCCGCACCCTCTTCGAGACGGTGGGCTTCTTCGACGAGAGTTACTTCGCCTGGTTCGAGGATGTCGACCTCGGCCTCCGCGCCCAGCTGGCCGGGTTCCGCTGCTGGTACGAGCCGGCGGCGGTCGTGCACCATCACGGCTCGGCCACGGCCGCGACGATGAGCGACCGCAAGGCGTTCCTGACGTCGCGCAACAGCATGTTCCTGTTCTTCAAGACGATGCCGCTGCGACGCCTCCTCCCCTGGGGTCCACTGGTCCTCGCCTGGCCGTGGGTCAATCCCCTCATGACGGGACGACCGCTGCGCCCGACCCTGCGGGCCTGGCTGGCCTTCTGGCCGATGCTGCCGGGCGCGCTGCGCGCGCGCCGCGCGCTGTACGCGCGGCGGGTGGTCCCGGTCGCCCGGGTCACCAGTCTGCTCGAGAGTCCGTGGAACGACGTTGGACGCGCCCTCGCGGCGATCGGCCGGCGGCTGCGCGGCGGCACCAGGGCCGGCGCCGCGTGAAGCAGGCCGCCGGCCCGATCCTGCGCGTCGCTCTGCTGGCGCTGGGGCTGCGCCTCCTCCTGGTGTTCGTGCGCGGCGACTACGTGGTGTTCGACGAGGGCTACTATCTCCTGCTGGCGCGCAGCCTGCGCGCCGGGCACGGCTTCACGCTCAACGGGCTCCCGCACGTTGCGCTCTCGCCGCTCCAGCCGCTGCTGGTCGCCGGGGTGTCCCTGCTCGGCGTGCCCGACCTGTGGGCGTCGCGGCTGCTCGCCGCGCTGTGCGGCGCGCTGCTGGTCGTGCCCGTCGCGTCGCTCGCGTTCCGCTGGTTCGGTTGCCGTGGTGCGGTGATCGCGGCGCTGCTGACCGCCGTCTTCCCCGCACTGATCACTTTCCTGCCGTTCTTCCCGGGCGAGCGGTGGAACCTGTATTTCGGGAGCGAGCCGCTCTTCCTCCTGCTCGGCACCTCGGCGCTCGCCGTCGGGGCGCAGGCGGCGGACACCGGCCGCCGGGCCGGCTTTGTGGCCGCCGGCGCACTCGCCGGGCTCGGGTACTGCGCCCGGCTGGAAGGCATCGTGCTCGGTGCCGCGCTCGGTGTCGCGATCGTGGCCGCGCGCGTCGTGAAGCGTCGCGGAAGCGTCGTCGTCCCCCTGGCACTCTACACCGCCGGCACGCTCGTGGCCGTGCCCTACCTCTTCTATCTGCACGGGGCCCTGGGGCGGTGGGCCCTGTCGGGCCGGGTGCAAGCCGCCGTGTCGGACGATGCCGCGATCGTGGTGCCAGCGCGGACGGCCGCGCCGGCGGGAGGCGGCAGCGATGCCGTGAACAACTTCGTCTGGGGCGGCGACGTGACGTCGCTGTGGCGCACGCTGTACGCGCTCGACGCCACCGGCACGCAGATGGCCTCACAGTACTGGGGCGTACCGCGCCGCGCCGTCCGCAGTGTGGCTCCAGCCCCCGCGCCCAATCCGGCAGGTGCGCCGCCGCCCCGACGGATCAGCTCCGGGGTGACGCTGCTTCGGGCCCTCGGCGTCGTCGTGCCGGTGTGGTTTCTCCTGCTCACCGCTGGCGGCGCCGCGCGCGCGCGCCCGCCCTCGGACCTGGCGCTGTGGGTGGGGCCCGCGCTGCTGACCGCCCTGGTCCCCGCGCTCCTGGCGTACGCGGAGCCCCGGGCCCTCCTGATGCTGGTCCCGGCCGCCTGCGCGTTGGCGGGCGGCGCGACGGCCCAGCTGGCGGAGTTCATCGAAAGCCGATGGGGCCGCGCGCGTGTCGGGGTGCTGGCTCCCGTGGCGGTGACGATCGTGCTCCTTATTCCGACGGCTCGCGACGTCGTACGCGCCTGGGGACAGCAGACGCCGCTGCAGCGCGTCGGGACGGCGCGCCGCATCGTGGGGGAGTACCTCGCGGCGCACCTGCCGCCCGACGCGCGTCTCGCATCGTGGCATCCCGCGGTCGCCATCTTTGCCCGGCGCGAGTGGCGCGTGCTGCCCTACGAGCCCTTCGATCGCATCATCGGCTACGCGCGCGCCCAGCGCGCCGGGACCGTCGTCTTCTCCCGCTTCGATCCGTCGCCGCTCCGCGCGCCGCCGCGCGCCTTCACCGTCGTGCTCGTGGATTCGTCGTCCACCGCGAGCGGCGACCAGGTGCACCTCGACCCGGTAGACGACACGCCGCTGCTCTTCGTGGGGCGCCTCGCGGGCGCCCCGGCCCGGCCGTGACCGGGGTGCGCTGGCCTTCCCGGCTCCTGCCGGCCGCCACTATCCTGCTGGCGCTCTGGTCACTCATGCCGCTCGCCATCTGGTGGGACGGCATGCAGTCGTCGTACTTCATCGGCGCCTGGCAGACCTGGCTGTGGGGCTCGGTGGTCGCCGCCCTGGCGGTGGCGCTCGCGCTGGCCGTGAGCCGCGGCCGGGCGCCGGCGGCGCTCCTCGGGCTCTGGCGCCGGCTCATGGCCGTCCCGGCCCGCCGGTTCGTCGCGGCCGCGGCGCTGGTGCTCGCTGCCCTGGCGGTGCTCTGCTGCCTCATCGTCTTCGACGGCAACCCGCGCAACGTCGACGGCTTCGCCCAGCTCTTTCAGGCGCGCATCCTCCTGGCGGGGCATCTCTGGGTACGCCCACCGGCGGAGCTGTCGAGCTTCGCGACCCTCCAGATGATCCTCGGCCCCGACCGGTGGTACTCGCAGTACCCGCCCGGGCAGTCGCTCGTGCTGGCGGCGGGGCTGCGCGCCGGAGCGTGGTGGCTTCTCAATCCCCTCATCGCCGCCGCCTTCGCGGTCGCGACTTTCCAGGTGGCCCGCTGGTGCGCCGACGAGGCTACCGCGCGCCTGACGCTGATCCTGCTCTGCGTGTCGCCGTTCGTGGTGGCGGTGGCCGGCAGCGAGATGAGCCACCTCGCGGCCGCGGCGCTGGGGATGGGGGCCGCCGCCATGGCGACGCGCGCCGCGCCGGGGCGCGCCTGGCCCGCGGCCGGGTGTGGCCTGCTGCTCGGCCTGATGACGGCCTTCAGGCCGCTCGACTCGATGGCCGCCGCCGTTGTCGCGGGCGTCATCCTGGCCGGCTGGTCGCCGCGACGACTCCCGGCGCTCGCTTTCGCGGCGGCGGGCGGCGTACTGGGCACGATCCCGACCCTCTGGTACAATGCCCGCACCACCGGCTCGCCCGCGATGTTCGGCTACACCGCGCTGTGGGGGCCGCAGCATTCGTTAGGCTTCCATCCAGTGCCCTGGGGCGTCCCCCTGACCCTCACCAGGGCCATCGCCCGTTCGGGAGTGGACCTGCACCAGCTCAACACCTACCTGCTCGACAGCACCATCCCGGTTCTGCTCATCGTCGCCGTCGGAGTCCTCTGGGGGCGAAAGGGATTGCTCCCCAGAGACGCGGTGCCCCTGGCCGGGCTGGCGGCCCTGGTCGGGCTCCTCTTCTTCTACTGGCACCGCGACGTCTTCTACGGTCCCCGCTTCCTCTACAGCGCCGTGGCGTGGGTCGTCATCCTCCTCGCCCGGGGCCTGGTGCTGCTGCGGCGCGCACGCGGCGGCCTCATCGCGGTCTTCGCCGCGCTGTCGGCGATCGTCGTGGGCCTCGTGGCCATCACGCCCGGCCGCCTGCAGGCCTATCGCAGGAGCACGCCGATCTTCGCGCTGCACCCGGACCGTGACGCGGCCCGGGCCGGCATCGCGCACGCGGTAGTCGTGATCCCCGACGGCTGGGGCGCGCGGCTGATCGCCCGCATGTGGGAGCTGGGTGTCCCGGTGCGGCGCTCGAGCCGCCTCTACGCCGCCATCGACGCCTGCACGCTCGAGCAAGCGCTCGGCGCCGCCGAGCGGGATTCGGCGGTGCACTGGCACCTGGCCGAGGCGCTCGACTCCCTCGCCGCGCTGGGCCGGCCCGGCGTGCCGGCTCGCCTGACCGATGACGCCAACCTGCGGCTGCTGGCCGGCGCCCCGCTCGCGCCCGAATGCCGGGTGGAGATCGACATCGACCGCCGTGGCTTCTATTCCTATGGCCCCTACCTGTGGCTCAACACGGCCGCACTCGACGGCGACATCGTCTGGGCCCGGGACCTGGGCCCGGGTAACGCGGCGCTGTTCCAGCGCTACCAGGGCCGCCGGTTCTATCGTTACGCGCCGGGCACTCCCGCCGGCGCGCCCGTCCTGCTGCCGCTGGACGGCCCGGGATGGTGAGCCAGGGCGCGCGAGGCTTCGCGGTCGTCATCGCGGTGGCCGCCGCCGCCTCGGTGACGTCGCTGCGCAACGGCTTCGTGTACGACGACCTCCCCGCCGTCCAGGAAGACCTCCGCGTGCACTCGCTGGCGCACCCGGCGCGGCTGCTCGTCATGCCGTACTGGAGCTCCTATATCCGGGACCGGATCTACCGGCCCCTTACGACCGCGTCGTTCGCCGTGGACTGGGCCGCGGGCGGCGGCAACCCCGCGATCTTTCACCTGGCCAACCTGCTGCTCCACCTGACCGTCTGCGCGCTCGTCTTCGCCCTGGCGCGCAGGGTGCTGGGTGCGGGGCCGGGCGCCCTCGTGGCGGCGCTCTGGTTCGCGGTGCATCCGGTACACGTCGAGGTGTTCGCCAATGTCGTCGGGCGCTCGGAGCTGTTGGCGGCGCTGGGATATCTCGCAGCGGCGCTGGCGTACCTGGCGGAGAGCGACGCAGCGGACCGCGCGCCGGGCGGCCTCCGGCGCGGCGCGCTCGCCCTGCTCGTGCTGGCCGGCGCCGCGGTCGCCTATGGCGGCAAGGAGCACGCCCTCACGCTGCCGGCCGCGCTCCTTCTCGCCGACGCGTGGACCGCGCACCGGCGAGGTGTGCGATTCGCCCGCGTCTTCGCGCGCCACGCGGTGACCTGGTGCGGCGCCGTCGCCATTGCCGTCGCGTATCTCGCGGCCCGCACCGCGATCGTCGGCACGGCGTTCGGCGGCGGCAACGTCGGCGCCGGGCTCGAGAATCTCGGCATCGCCGGTCGCGCGATGGTGATGGCGCCCGCGCTGCTCGTCTGGGCGCGCCTCCTGGCACTGCCGCTGCGGCTCTCGGCCGACTACACGCCCAACGCCTTCACCCCGAGCACGGCCCTCTCCCCGGCGCACGCCGCCGCCGCGCTGCTCGTCATCGGCGCGCTGTTCGCCGCCTGGGCGCTGCGACGCCGCGCCCCGGGCGTGCTGGCCGGCCTCGCCTGGTTCGCCGTCACCGCGTCGGTCGCGATGAACGTCCTGGTGCCGACCGGCGTGCTCCTCGCCGAGCGCGTGCTGTATCTCCCGTCGGTGGGCGTGGCGCTGGTCGCCGGCGCGCTGTGGGAGCTGCTGTACATGCGGGCCTGGCCGGGGGGCCGGCGCCTCACCTGGACGCTGACCGCGCTCGCGCTGGCGCTGCTCGCCGCGCGCACGCTGACCCGTATTCCCGTGTGGCGGGACGGTGAGCGCTTCTATGCCGCGCTGGTCCACGACGCGCCCGATGCCTACCGCACCCACTGGGCCACCGGCGCGCGCGCCTTCGAGCAGCACCGTCCCCGCGAGGGCGAGCAGGAATTCCTGAACGCCATCCACATCTATCAGGGCGATGCCGCGGTCCTCCAGGAGCTGGGCGAGCACTACCTCAACGCCGGACTCTGGGAGCCCGCCGACCGCTTCCTGACCGTCGCCTGGCGCGTAGACTCGCTGCGCGCCGACGCCGTCGTTCAGGCCATGCTCGCGCGGTTGCGGCTGGGCCGGTTCGATTCGGCCGTCGCGCTCGGCGACGATGCCCTGCGACGCTTCCCCAACGCGACCACCATCCTGATGGCGATGGGGGACGCCAACTACGGTCTCGGGCGCCCGGTCCGGGCACTGACCTATCGCCGGCGCATGGTGTACGCGGGCCCGCGCACCTGGCAGAACCAGCACATCGCCGCCGAAGGCGCCGCTCGCGCCGGCCGCTGTGAGGAAGCGCGCTGGCGCATCGGCCGCGCGCTCGCGCTCGCCCCGTCCGATGCCGAGGCGCCGCGTCGGCTCCAGGCGATGCTGGGCGACGGTCCCCGCTGCGGCCTGGTGCCATGACAAACCCGCCGGTGCCCGCCTCGCACTCTCCGCCGGCGCCGGCCGCCACCTTCCACCTCAGCGTGCGGCGCGCCGCGCTCGTCTCCGCCCTGATCGCGCTCCTGGTCTACCTGCCGGCCCTCGGCAATCGCTTCGCCCTCGACGACGGCGCGATCGTGGAGCGCAATCCTGTCGCGCACTCGGTCGCGGCAGCGCTGAACGCCTTCGGTCATCCCTACTGGCCGCCGGAACATGGCGCCGGACTCTGGCGCCCCGTCGTCATCCTCTCCTTTGCGGCGGACTGGCAGCTCTCGGGGGGCAGCCCCGCGTGGCTGCACGCCGTCAACGTGATGCTCCACGCGGCGGTGACGGCGCTGGTCGTGTTCGCGATCGCGCCCTACGCCACAGCAGCGGGAGCGCTGGCCGGAGGAGTGCTTTTCGCCATTCATCCCGTACACGTCGAAGCGGTGGCGAACCTGGTGGGACGCGCCGAGCTCCTCGTGGCCCTCGGGCTGCTGGCCGCGCTGCTCCTGGCCCGCGCGGCCCGTCGGGCGGGGGCCGAAGGGCGCCGCGCCATCGGCCTCGAGGCCGCGGCGCTCCTCGCGGTGCTCTTCGCGCTGCTCAGCAAGGAGCACGCGGTCGTAGCGATCGCCCTGCTCTGGCTGGACGACCGCGCCCGCGACGCGGAGCCCGGCCGACTGCGGCCGTCCTTCTTCGCGGCGGTGGCGGCCCTGACCCTCGGCTGGCTCGTGGTGCGGCGGGCAGTGGAAGGCGGCCTGTCGTTCGAGGCCGTCGCCCCGACCTTCTTCCAGCTCGGCACCCTCGGCCGGCTGAGCACCATGCTGCCGGCGGTGCTCGTCGTGCTCCGCCTCCTGGTGTGGCCCTTCGATCTCTCGCCCGACTACCACCCGTTGGTGATCGAGCGGCTCGAGCATCCGACGCTCACCGGCGCAATCGGGCTCGTCGTCCTCGCCGCGACCGTCGCCCTCGCGGTGCTGCTGTGGAGGCGGCACCGCGCCGCGGCGCTGGGCCTGCTGGTCATCGGTGTCGCGTGGCTGCCAACCTCCAACCTCTTCTTCCCAACCGGCATCGTGCTCGCGGAGCGGACGCTTTATCTGCCGACCGTCGGTGTCGCACTGCTCGCCGCGCTCGGTACCGACGCACTGGTGCGCCGTCGCGTCCGGACCGCGGTGCCGCTCATGATTGCCGCGTCGCTTCCCCTCGCGTGGACCACGTTGACCCGCGTCCCGGTGTGGCGCAGCACGCGGGACCTGGTGATCGCCGCGCTCACGGCGCACCCGGAGTCCTACAAGGTCCACCAGTCGGCCGCTCGGGTGCTGTGGCGCCTGGGGCTTCGAGAGGAGGCACTCGCCGAGTACCGGGTCGCCGACGAGATCTACGGCCTGGACCCCTACCTCCTGTCGGAGATGGCGAGCGGGCTGCTCGAAGCGGGCCATCCACGCGCGGCGCTCCGGGTGCTCGTCCGCTCCGAGCGCCTCGACGCCCGTAGCGCGCTGGCGCAGCAGCTGCTGGCACAGGCGTACCTGCGGACGGATTCCGCCGTTGCGGGGCTGGCCCACGCGCGACGAGCCGTGGCGCTCGCGCCCGACAAGCCGGAGCCCGCCCGCATGCTGGCCGCGAGCTTCCTGGCGCTGGGGGAGCGGGACAGCGCCCTGGCCGTCTGGCCGGCGTTTCTGGCGCGGGGCGGAAGCCCCTTCGAGCGGTGGCTTATTGGTGCCGTCACCTACGCGACAGTCGGCCAGCCTGACAGCGCCCGCCAGGCCCTGGACCGAGCCGCAGCCCTGCTCCCGGCCGACACTGTGGCCCGGCGCCGCCTTGGGGAGGCGCGGGAGGAGGCGCGCCGCCTTGGGGCCACGCACCCGTGAGCCTCTCGCGTACGGCGGAAGGGCTTGCAGAACGCCAGACACCCCGGGCATCGCACCGGGACATGGCCTGAGGAGTCAATTGATAAACCATTGTGCGACAGCGACTTACGAAGATGTTCCACGGCTGGCATAGCCATTGCTCCTCATGTGACCGGCTTGAATTCTCTCGCTGATTCACTGTCCCGTATCTTAGGAGGCACTCGCGTGCGTAACACCAAGGGCTTCACCCTGATCGAGCTTCTGATCGTGGTGGTCATCATCGGCATTCTTGCCGCCATCGCGATCCCGAAGTTCGCGAACACGAAGGAAAAGGCGTATGTCGCAGCGATGAAGTCCGACCTGCGCAACCTGGTGACGGCCGAAGAGTCGTACTTCGCCGACCAGGTCTCGTACACGACTTCGACGACCGCGATCAACTTCACGCCGTCGACCGGCGTGACGATGACCATCGGTGCGGCGACCGGCACGGGCTGGAACGCCACCACCAAGCACAACGCGACGACCAAGACTTGCGGCATCTACGTCGGCTCGGCCACTGCGCCGATCGCCGGCCAGAACGAAGGCGAACCGAAGTGCACTTGATGTAGCTTGATGCATCACTCGAGGGGCGGCGCCTCGGCGCCGCCCCTTGCTTGTTCAGCACCATGGTCGGTCGACCCACAATTCGGCGAGGGCGTAATGCGGAACCGTCGCGGCTTCACTCTGATCGAGCTGCTGATCGTGGTCGTGATCATCGGAATCCTGGCGGCCATCGCCATCCCGAAGTTCGCGAACACGAAGGAGAAGGCCTACATCGCGGCGATGAAGTCCGACCTGCGCAACATCCTGACCGCCCAGGAGAACTACTTCGCCGACCAGATCACGTACACCACGTCGACGGCGCAGCTTCTCCTCCAGGTCTCGGCGGGCGTGACGGTTACCATCGCCAATACCTCGGCGACCGGCTGGAACGCGACCGCGTCCCACACGGCCACGTCCCGTACCTGCGGCATCTACTACGGCACGGCCACGCCGCCCATCGCGGGACAGAACGAAGGCGAGCCGAAGTGCACGTGACGCCCTTAACGTTTCTCAGGCCCCGGGCGTAGTGATTCAGGATTCCATCCGGGGCGATCTCTTCCAGGAGAAACACATGCGGAACAGTCGTGGCTTTACGCTGATCGAGCTGCTGATCGTGGTGGTCATCATCGGCATTCTCGCCGCCATCGCGATCCCGAAATTCGCGAACACGAAGGAAAAGGCTTACGTCGCGGCCATGAAGTCGGACCTGCGCAACATGGTGACGGCCGAGGAGTCGTACTTCGCCGACCAGGTGTCGTACACCACCTCGACGACCGCCGTCAACTTCACGCCATCGACCGGCGTGACCATGACGATCGGCACGGCGACGGGGACAGGCTGGAACGCAACCACGTCTCACAATGCGACCACCAAGACGTGCGGCATCTACGTTGGCTCGGCCACGGCACCCATTGCCGGCCAGAACGAAGGCGAGCCCAAGTGCACCTGAAGTATCCTGCTGAGAGAAGTCCTCGCGAGGGCGGCCAGCGATGGCCGCCCTTTGCGTTTGCGGGTTCACGGTGCAAGATTCTGCACCTATGACGCTGAGCGGGATTCCAGCCGCTTCCGTGAAGCCGTCTCTGCGAACCGAGCTCCTTATCAACATCGCGGTGCTGGCGGCCGGCGCACTGGTGCTTGCGGTGCTCTCCGCTCTCCTTGCCCCGTTGTTGGGGCGCGGTGGCCTCGGCGTGATCTTCCTGGTTGTCCTCGTCGCGCTGGATCTGGTGATCTTCATCGTTTTCGGGCGCTACCTCGTCTCGCGCCTCATCACCCAGCCGATCGACCGGCTGGTGGGCGCCACCGAGGCGGTCGCGGCCGGGGAGCTCCACCACCGGGCGCCGGGCGCGGATACGCGGGAGCTGGACCTTCTCGCCGCGAGCGTCAACCGGATGACCGACCGCCTTCTCGACGCGCAGGGGGCGCTGGTCCGGGCCGAGAAGCTCGCGTCGGTGGGACGCTTGGCGGCCGGGATCGCCCACGAGGTGGGCAATCCGCTGTCGGCCATCGGGAACTACGTCGAAGTGCTTCGGCGCCGGGGTGGGGATCCCGAGGTCGTGGCCGCCGTGGAGCGCGAGGCCGGCCGGATCGACGCGATCGTTCGCAGCCTCCTCGACTATGCGCGCCCGCGCACCGTGAACCGCGAGACGGTGGATCTCGCCCATGTGGCGCGCGGCGCCGTCGACCTGCTGCGCTCCCAGGGCGTGCTGCGCCCGGTGGAGGTCACGGTCCAGGTGGACCAGCCGGTGCCGCCGGTGTTCGGCGACCGCACCGCGCTCGAGCAGGTGCTCGTGAATCTGCTCCTCAACGCGGTCGATGCGGCGGGTGAAGGCGGACGGATCGTCGTGTCGGTGGCGCCGACCATCCTGGGCGTCGACGGCGAGGCGCCGCGGCGGAGCACCGATGGCGGCGATCGCGCCCTGGTCGGCCGTCAGTTACGGCGCTCGGGCCGTCACCTGGCCGGCATCCCCGACGGCACGCGCGCGGCCCAGGTGCTCGTCGCCGACAGCGGGCCGGGCGTGGACGACGAGCTCCGGGCGCGCATCTTCGACCCGTTCTTCACGACCAAGGATCCCGGTCGCGGCACCGGCCTCGGCCTGGCCATCGTGCAGCGTATCGTCGAGGATCACGGCGGGCGCGTGGATGTCGCCCGGGCGCGCGAAGGCGGCGCCGTCTTCGCCGTCACCCTCCCGCCGGGTGCGCCCGGCCGATGAAGCTCCTCGTGGTCGATGACGAGCCCGGCCTGCGGCAGTCACTTCGGCTCATCCTGACCGATGAAGGCCACGACGTCACCGATGCCGCTGACGGCGCCGCCGCGCTGAGCCGCGCCGCCACCGAGGCCTTCGACGTGATCCTCTGCGACGTGCGCATGGCGCGGATGGACGGCCACGAGTTTCTTCGGCGCTACCGGGCCTCGGGCGGGAGCGCCCTGGTCATCATGATGAGCGCCTACGGCTCGGAGGAGGCCGCAATCGCCGCCATGAAGGACGGCGCTTACGACTACATCGCCAAGCCGTTCCGGGCCGACGAAGTCGTGCTGGTCCTGCGCAAGGCGGAGGAGCGCGAGAAGCTGCGGCGCGAGGTCGAGTCGCTGCGCTCGGCCCTCGGCGCCGGCGCCGCCGGGCCGGGCGTGGTCGCCGAATCGCCCGCCATGCGCTCCGCCCTCGAGGTGGTCGCGAAGGTCGCGCCGCATCGCACCACGGTGCTCATCACCGGGCCCAGCGGCACCGGCAAGGAAGTCCTGGCGCGGGCCCTGCACCGGCTCTCGCCCCGGAGCGAGCAGCCGTTCGTGGCGGTGAACTGCGCGGCGATTCCCGAGGCACTCCTCGAGTCGGAGCTGTTCGGGCACGTGCGGGGCGCCTTCACCGGTGCGGTGAGCGATCATCGCGGCCTCTTCGAGCAGGCCACCGGCAGTACGCTCTTCCTCGACGAGATCGGCGACCTGCCGACCGCGTTGCAGTCGAAGCTGTTGCGCGTACTCCAGGACGGCGAGGTGCGCCGCGTCGGCGACCGCGTGACGCGCCAGGTGGATACGCGCGTGGTGGCCGCCACGGCCCGCGATCTCGACGTGGACGTAAAGAGCGGGCGTTTCCGCGAGGATCTCTTCTACCGGCTCAACGTCGTTGGCATCAAGCTCCCGGCGCTCAGCGAGCGCCCCGAGGACGTCCCGGCGCTCATCCGCCTGCTGACCGAGACCCACGTCACGCGGCTCGGCGTCCCGGCCCCGGTCCTGGAGCCGGAGGCGTTGCGCGCCCTCCTCGACTACGACTGGCCCGGCAACGTGCGCGAGCTGTCGAACGCCCTCGAGCGGGCGATCGTGCTCTCCCGTAGCGGCCACGTCACCCTCGACGATCTCCCCGCCAGCGTCGTCGCGGGGTCGGCCGCCGCGGCGGTGCCCTCGCTCCCGGAGGGTGTGCTGTCTCTCAAGCGGCACGCCGTGGCGGCCCAGGGCGAGGTGATCCGCGAAGCGCTCCAGCGCGCCGGCGGCAACCGGCGCCGCGCTGCCGCACTGCTCGGCATCTCGGTCCGAAGCCTGTTCTACAAGCTCAAAGCCCTGGGGTTGACCGACCCGTAACACGAAAACCCCGGCCCGCATTATTCCGAACCGCGCCGCGCTGGCGTGATGCCGGCCCGGCGCGGCGCGCGCCTAGGTTGGCGATGTGCGCCACCGCCGTGGTTTCTCCCTGGTCGAATGCATGGTGGCCGCCGTGATCCTCGCGGCGGGACTGCTGGCCATCGTCGCGTCGGAGCGCGCGATGCAGCGGCTCGAGCTCCTGGGCCGCCGCACCGGCGAAGCGGCGGAAGCGGCCGACGGACGTCTCGCGCGGCTGCGCGCGACCGCCTGCGCAGGGGCCGTCACGGGCGGCGTCACCGGCAGCATCGACGAGACCTGGTCGCTGTCGGGAAGCGGCCCCACGCGGGCCGCGACGATCACGGTCGCCTTCACCCACGACGCGCGGATCCGCATCGCGCGCTACGAGGCGCGATTCCAGTGCGCCCCCGCGCCGTGATGCGCGCCCGCGGCCTGACGCTGGTCGAGTGCCTGGTGGCCTTCGTCGTCTCATCGGTACTGGTCGCCGCCATCGATGCATCGCTGGTGGCGGGCCAGCGGTTCGCGCACCTGTCGGCGGCGGCGCGGTCGGCGCGCCAGAACCTGCGTGCCGCGGCGGCGGTCCTGCGCGGCGAGCTGGAATCGGTGTCGCCCGCCGCTGACCTCGTAGCCCTCGCCGACAGCGCGGTGAGGCTGCGCGCGCTCCGCGCCGCCGGCGTGGTCTGCGCGGTCTCGTCACCGGGAACCGTGGTGCTTGACGATTCCCGGTTCAGCCAGCTTCGCACCGCCGACCCCGCGCGCGACAGCGTGCGGGTCTTCGTGGAACGCGATCCCTTCACCGCGAGTGACGATGGCTGGATCGCGGCCGCGGTGCTGGCGGTGCGCCGCGCCTCCTGCCCGGGCGGTGCCGCCGCGACTGCCCTGACCCTGGGGGCGGCGCCTTCCGATCTGGCCGGCATCGCCCCGGGCGCGCCGCTGAGGGTCTTTGAGCTGGTGGAGTACCGCCGCTACCGCGACGCCGCCGGCGCCTGGTGGCTCGGCATCCGCAACGCCTCGTCGGGGGGCTGGTCGGCCATGAGCCCCGTGGCCGGCCCTCTGCGGCCGGCCGCGGGGCTCGTGTTTCGCTACGTCGACCACCGGCTCCTGCCGACCGGCGTCCCTGATTCCGTCGCGCTGGTGGAGGCCGACATCCAGATCTACGACGCGCGGCGGCTCTCGGGTCCGGGGCGGCATGCGGCGCCGGTGGTCGACTCGTTCACCCTCCGGGTCGCGACGGCGGAGCCCTGACGTGGCGCGCCGAGGCTTTGTGCTCGCCGCCGTACTGTACGCGTTGGTGTTGCTCGCCGCATTGAGTGCCGCCGGCTTCTTCGCGGCGCTCCAGGAGGCCCGGATCGGTCGCAACCGCGCCGCGCTGCTGCGAGTGCAGGCGGCGGCGGCCTCCGCGATGAGCGAGACGATCGCTGGTTGGGATCCGCTGTCCTTCAACGCGATACCCGCCGGTACGGCGATCGCGCCCGGCGCGACGTCGGCGCCGGGCGTCGCGCTGAGCGTGGAGGTGCGCCGCCTGTCCGATCGGCTGTACCTGCTTCGCACCACGGCTCGCGACAGCGGCGGTGGCGCGGGTCGAACGCTCGAGCAAGTGGTGCGACTGCGCGGCCTGGACGTGGTCCCCAGGGCGGCCGTTCGCGCCCGCTCGGCCGACTCCGTGGCGGCCGCCGCACTGAGCGGCGCGGACCAGAATCCGGCCGGCTGGGATTGTCCCGCGACTCACGACACCGTGACGGCACTGATGGCGCAGCCCTCCGCCACCGACTCCGTGTTCTATCGGTTCGGCGACCGCGACTGGGCTTCGGTGACGGCGTGGGCCGTGGCCGTCGGTGGTGGAAGCGATTCCATCGAGGTCCGCCTGGCGGCGGGCGACCTGATGCTCAGTGGCGTCCGTTACCTGGGCGTTCTGATCGTCAATGGGAATCTGACGATGTCTGGCGGCACCGAGGTCGTCGGGATCGTATTGGTGAGGGGTTGGGTGCGACTCGAGGGCGCGGGGGGGACTGTCAGGGGTTCCGTCGTTGCATCACAACTCATTGCTGGACAAGGATATACACCAGCTGCACCGGCCGTGGTTTACTCCTCCTGCGCGGTGCTCCGGGCGGGTCTGGCCCATGCCTACCCGGAGGGGCTTGTCGGCTTCCCGCCGTGGTCTGTTTTCTGATACTTTCGAGACTCGTAAGTGACCAGAATCACAACACTTCTGACTGCTCGCTTCAAGTATCTTCTTGACAAAAGTCTGCCCGTTGTCCTATCCTAGAAGCCCTTGAAACCTATCTTCTTGAACTGAAGGCATATGGGCCTCCTGGGTCGTAGCAAGAAGACCATCGGTCTCGATATCGGCAGCGGGCTGATCAAGCTCGTCGTCGTCGATCACTCATCCGGTGAGCCGGAGCTGATCAAGGTCGCGATCACGCCGGTGTTGGCGGACGCGATCGTCGAAGGGGAAGTGATGGACCCCGGCATCGTCGCCGATGCGATCAAGGGTCTCTTCGCCACCGGCGGTGTGAAACAGAAGCAGGTCGTGACGGCGGTCGGCGGGCGCGACGTCATCGTCAAGAAGATCCAGATGGATCGCATGAAGGAAGCGGACGCGCGCGAAGTGATCCGTTGGGAGGCCGAGCAGCATGTGCCGTTCGACATGGAAAACGTGGAGCTGGATTTCCAGATCCTCGATCCCGATGCCGAAGGCCTCCAGATGAACGTGCTGCTGGTCGCGGCGAAGCGCGAGCTCGTCGAGAGCAAGACCAGCCTGATGGCTGACGCGGGACTCCAGGCGACCGTGATCGACGTCGACGCGTTCGCGCTCCATAACGCCTTCGAGGTCAACTACCCCGACGAGCTGAACGGCATGATCGGCCTGCTCAACATCGGGCACGAGGTCACCAACATCAACATCCTCGAGGACGGCGTCCCGATCCTGACGCGCGACCTCGCGATCGGCACCCGCAAGTTCCGCGAGGACCTCCAGCGTGAGCGCGGGCTCTCGGCCGAGGACGCCGAGAAGCTGCTTCAGGGGTTCGAGCGTTCGGAGCTGCTCGATCCCTACGTCGAGAGCCGCGGCGAGGAGATGGCGGTCGGCATCGAGCGCGCGGCGGCCTTCCTCCAGACCGGCAGCCGCGGCGGGGCGGGGATGACCAAGATCTACACCTCGGGCGGCGGGTCGCGGATCCCGGGGCTCGGCGAAGTGCTCGCCGACCGGCTCCGCGTCACCGTCGAGCGGGCCAACCCGATCAAGAACATCAAAGTCAAGGAAGGCGTCTTCGAGGCGCTGCCGATGGACGAAATCGTCCCACTGCTGATGCTCCCCGTCGGCCTGGCCCTGCGGACGGCCTGAGGCGCGAGACCCAACGATGATCGAGATCAACCTACTTCCAGGCGCGAAGAAGAAGCGCGGCGGCAAGGCCGGCTTCACGATGCCGGACTTCAAGGCCATGGCGGGCGCCATCAAGGACCCCTGGCTGATCGCGTGCGTCGCCTCCTGGGCCATCTTCGTGATCGGACTCTTCGTCTTCTACCTGCCGAAGAGCCACCACGTGCAGGCGCTGGAGCCCCAGCTGAAGCAGGCGCAGCGCGAAGCGACGCGCCTCAAGGTCGTGCTCAAGACCAAGGCCGAAACCGAGGCCAAGCGCGATACCCTGCTGGCGCAGATCAACATCATCCGCGAGATCGACCGCGAGCGCTACATCTGGCCGCACATCCTGGACGCCGTCACCAAGGCCTTGCCGGCCTACACCTGGCTCGACGACATCGCGTCCCAGGCGGCGGCCGACGATTCGACGGGCGCGCCCGGCGCGGTGACGCTCCAGCTCAGCGGGAAGTCGGCCGATATCCAGGCGGTCACGCGGTTCGTGCGCAACCTGGAGGAGTCGCCGTTCCTCGAGGGGGCGACGCAGATCTCGACCGCGGTGACCAGCGAGCGCGGCCGCGACGTCTTCACCTACGTCATCAAGGTCCGCTACCAGCGGCCCGACTCGACGCTCCTGACCATGCAGCCGCTCGCCGCGTCGCTGGTGCAGGGCTACCGCTCGGGCACCGCCCGGCCCACGGGGAGGTAAGGCGATGGCTGTGCTTCCTCAGGACCGCCGCGGGCAGCTGGAGCTGGTCTTCACGATCGTCGCCGTGGCGGCCGTGTACTTCATGTATTCGGGCACGCCGGTCCTGAACTGGGCCGGTATCACCCAGCTCAATCATGTGCGCGACTCGCTGACGCGTCAGATCGATTCGCTGAACAATCAGGTGGACAACGCGAAGCGAGTCGTCCGCCAGGGCACCGTGGCGCAGCTCGAGCGGCGCCTCGCCGAGTACCGGGCCAGCCTGGACATGATGCGCCAGCTCGTTCCGGCTGGCGAAGAAATCCCCAACCTCCTCGACGACATCACCAGCCGGGCGAAGGTGCGGGGCGCGCGGATCGACAACTTCGTGCCGGCCAACCTCGAGTCCGGCGCGCCGTTCGACACCAAGCGCGCGCGGGTCCTGGTGACCGGACAGTACGACCAGATCGGCGAGTTCCTGTCCGACATCTCATCCTTGCCGCGGATCATCGTGCCCTACGACATCCGCATCTCGCGGATGGCGGGTCCGACGGCCGACACGGCGCGGGTCCGGGCCGGGACGCTCCTCCAGGCCAGTTTCCAGATCCGCACCTACGTGAAGCCGCAGCCGGCCGACACGACGCAGCAGCGGCCGCGGCCGCGGCCCGCCGCGCCCCCGGCTGCGGGGAGACGCTCGTGAGCCCCCGGCTGGCCGTGGCTCTCGCCGCCGCCCTGATCGCAGCCGTGCCGCTCGCGGCGCAGCAGCGGGCGCCGGCGGCCGCGCCGGCCCGCCCCGGGGCCGCGCCGGCTCGCCCCGGGGCCGCGCCCGCGGCGGCGGCGCACCCCGCGGCTACACCCGCGACCTCGCCCCCGGCGGCCCGGCCCGGGCAGCAGCCGGCCGCGGATTCGGTCGTCGATTCGACCGCGGTGGCCATCGACTACCGCCGCGAGGTCTACAACTACCAGGGCGCGGCGCGCGATCCCTTCGCGAGCCTCCTGACCGACGCGTCGGTCCAGACCTCCATCAACGACCTGCGCCTCGTGGGAGTGCTCTACGATCCGGCCGGGCGCAGCGTTGCCGTCGTCCGTGACAAGAACAGCACCAGCCCGCACCGGCTGCGCCGGGGCGACGTGCTCGGGCGGCTGAGGGTAATCCAGATCCGCCGATACGAAGTGGTCTTTCAAATCGAAGAATTCGGCTTCGAGCGGCAGGAAGTCCTGACGCTCCAGCGACCGGAGGTCAATCGATGACCCGTGCCCCGCTTTTCCTGCGCTCGGTCTGCGGCCTGCTGGCCGCCGCCGCGCTGACGGCGGCCGCCCCGGCGCGGACCGCCGAACCGACCGCCGATGTCACGGCGGTGAGCGTGCTGTCGGCGCCCAACCGCGCCGAGCTGGTGATCGACGTGCGGGGCGTGGTCGAGGTCTCGGACTTCGTCCTCGCCAATCCGTCCCGCCTGGTCGTCGACCTGGTCGGCGCGCGGCTCGTCGCACCGGTGATGCTGTATGACGGCGTCAACCGGGGCGGGATCCGCAACGTGCGCTACGCCCAGTTCCGCCCCGATGTGGTGCGGGTCGTGGTCGAGCTCGACAGTGCCCGTGACTACGAGGTCCGCCAGGAGGAGGCCGCGGTGCGGGTCGGCTTCCAGGGCGGCCCGACCTTCGCGTCGTGGTCCACCGACGGGCAGCGCGGGAGCAGCCACCTGGTGACGACCGAGGTCGCCGACGCGGCCCCGGCGCCCGCCGCGGTGCGCGCCCCGGAAGTCGAGGCGCCGGCCCCGCGGACCGTCATCACCCCGGTGCCGCGCGCCCCGGTAAGCACGCTGGCGATCCCGGTGTTCCAGCAGCCGTCCCAGCAGCCGCGCATCAGCATCACCTTCGACCATGCCACCATCGAGGAAGTTGTCGCGAACTTTGCGGCTTTCTCGGGCCGGTCCATCGTGCTCGGCGCGAGCATCACCGGAGTCGTCACCGCCGAGATCCATGACCAGCCGTGGGACCTCGCGCTGAACGCCATCCTCGACGGCCAGGGGTTGGCGGTCTCGGAGCTGCCCGGCGGCATCCTGCGGGTCGCGACGCGCGCGGCCATCGCGAGCGCCGACTCCTCCGAGCCGACGACCACCAAGATCTATCCGATCAACTACGCACGAGTCGCCTCGCTCCAGCCCGCCGTCCAGGGCATCATGAGCGCCCGCGGCAAGGCGGTCGCCGATACCGTCACCAACTCGATCATCGTCACCGAGCTGCGCTCGCGGATCGGCCAGGTCGACACCTTCCTCCTGGCGCTCGACCAGCGTACTCCCCAGGTCGCGATCCAGGCGCGCATCGTCTTCGTCGACCGCACCGAGATCGAAGACCTCGGCCTGCGCTATGACCTGAGCTCGGCGAACCAGTTCTACACCGACCTCATCCCCGCGACCGCGCGCAACTCGACCACCACCGCCAATCCGCTGGTGAACCTCGGTGGCAACTCGGTGGCCGCGGTCGCCAACGCGACGCAGGCCCTGAGCGACGGCACGCCGGCGCTCAAGCTGGTCTACGCCACGGTCGTCGGGAACTTCTCACTCACCTCGTTCCTCGAGGCGCTCCAGAGCGTGTCGCTCGCCGACCTCCAGGCCGAGCCGGCGGTGACGGTGACCGACAACCGCCAGGCCACGATCTTCTCGGGCGAGGAAACGCCGGTCCGGCAGATCGACGCCGGCGCCGTCGCGGCCGGCGGAACGGCCGCACGCGCCACCACCACGTTCAAGCGCACCGGTATCCAGCTCGACGTCACGCCGCACGTGGTGCCGGGCACGCGCGAGATCCTGATGACGTTGCACGCCGAACGCTCGCAGGTGTCTCCCTCGGCGCTGTCGGAAACCGGCTCGGTGTTCAGCCAGCAGTTCGCCAACACGCAGTTGCTGGTCCGGGACGGCGAGACGGCGGTGATCGGCGGCCTCAGTGTGACTGAAATCACCGTCAAGAAGAGCGGTATCCCGTTTCTTGTGGACCTGCCGGTCATCGGGCCCCTGTTCGGGTTCCGGAGCAACCTCGAAGTCCGGCGCGATCTCCTGATTCTCGTGACGCCGCATATCGTCGACGACCTCACCACGGCGGGGACGGGTGGCCAGAATCGCTAGCAGCTCTGTCGCGCGCCTCGCGCGCCTCGCGACCCTCGCCGTTGCGGCGGTCGCGCTGGTGCAGTGCGGTGAGTCGGGCCGCTTCGGCACCGGGCCGGGTGGTGGTGGCACCGGTGGCGGCACCGGTGGTGGCGGAGGTACGCCCGGCGCGAGCTGCACCACGGGGTGCCCGACCGTCACGATCATGCAGCCCGCCACGCCGGCCTTCCCGGTCGGTGTCGGCGACAGCGTGCTGGTCCAGTTCCGCGCCACCGACAACCAGGGCGTCGTGTCGATCGACATCGAAGGCGTTGCCCAGCGCGGCAATCCGGCCTTCGGCACCGACACCGTGGTGGCGCGCTTTACCAAGCGGACCCTCGTCATCCCGAACCGGCCCGACACGACCATGGCCCGGTTCCTGTACGTCATCAAGGCCGACTCGAGCACCGAGAACGCGCTGGTCATCGTCACCGCCACCGACTCCCTGGGCAACCGGGGCGCCGACACGGCGACGGTCCGGCTCTCGGCCGGTCCGAAGTTGACGATCAGCAAGCCCTCAGCGGGCGGCGTGTCGTCCATCGGCAAGAGCATCACCATCCAGATCACCGCCAACGATCCCCAGGGCGTGCGCGTGGTGGGATGGAGCACCTCGGGCGTGTTGACGCGCGCCGATTCGACCATCGTGTCGGGCAGCGTCCTGCCCGACACGGTCACATTCACCGACACGCTGGCGATTCCCGCTGGCACAGCCGCCGGCAGCCTCACGGTCACCGCCTTCGCGGTCGACTCGACGGGTGATCCGTCCGGCAGCGCGGCAGGCGTGACCATCACGATCCAGTCCGCCGCCTCCGACGTCACGCCCCCGCTGGTCCACTTCACGGTCGGCGCGCGGGTCGAAACCGACGACAGCCTCACCATCACTGCCACCGACGCCAGCGGCATCAGCCGGATCGGCTTCATCGTGCGGCCGGTCGGCAGCACGACCATTGTGGTGGCCGCCGACTCGCTGAACTTCTCGGGCAACCAGACCGACGTTTCCGTGACGATGCTGCTCAAGATCGACACCGTCAGCGCCTTCCCGTCCCTGCTGACGGTGGAGGCGTTCGCGATCGACTCGGTGGGCAACCGGGGGCTGGCCGTGTTCACGACTACGCCGGTGGGCCCCCCCGGCCCCGCAGCGAAGGACACCGTTACGGTCGTTGCTGGCAAGACCTACGCCCTGCCGGCCGGTGGCCAGATCGGCGACGCGATCTACAACCGCAACCGCAACGAGCTGTACCTCTCGAACCTGATCCTCAACCGGCTCGAGGTGTTCAGCGTAGGCCCGGGTCTGTTCCTCACCGGCGGGATCCCGGTCGGCTCGCGGCCTCTGGGGCTCGCGCTCTGGCCGCGCGACACCCTGGGCAACTACGCCGACACGGTCGTCGTCGCGAACTCGGGCGGGACCAACCTGTCGATCGTCGACGTGAGCAACCGCCTCGAGCGCCGTCGGCACCGGCTGCCCAACTACCTGGTGCAGACCGTCAAGACCGTGCTCGACCCGACGACCCAGCAGCTGCGGCCGAACATCATCGAGTACGACATGGCCGACCGCCCCGCGTACGTCGGGACGGCCTGCCGCAACAATTGCGCGAGCGTCTACGCGATCTACTCGACCACGCCGACATCGGCGCAGCCGGCGCCGCTGACCAACCGCGGTTACGTGGCCTGGGAGCAGCTGAACGCCCCCCCCGGCGCGCCCGACGGGCACTTCTTCTGGGAGCATGCGCAGGCCTCGGCCGCGCTCGCCAACGACACGCTCCAGATCGTCTCGCTGCGGGATTCCGTCCCCGGCGTGCCGATCCAGACCGTGGAGCTCGGCGCCGGCGTCGGCATCATGGTCAGCCTCTCGGCGATTGCTTTCCAGGATTCGACGTACGTCCGCAACTCGGGCGACTTCAACCACGCACTGATCGGTGAAGGGGGCGGCCAGGTGGCGTTCGCCCGCGCGCTGACCTGGGACGCGCGCGCCGGGACTCTCGTCCGGACGGGCAGCGCTACGTGCGCGGCCCCCCTGATTTGCACCGGGATCGAGGACCAGGGTATCTCCGACGGCGTCTTCGTCCGCGACTTCATCGGCAACCGCTCGTCGCGGGTCCAGTCGGTCGCCTTGAACTTCAACGGCCTCACCAATTTCGTGCGCGCCGACTCGGTGTACGTCTTCGACCTCACCTTGCGCCTCACGGGCCTGCTCCAGGTCAGTGGCACGAATCCGGGCATGGACGTCCATCCGAGCAACAACTTCGACGCGCGCTCGCGCGGCTCCGGCGGCTTCGGCGGCGTCGGCAGCCCGGCCAACCGGCTGATGTACGCCGCGCGTGCCGACGCCAATATCGAGGTGTTCGACACCTACTGGTTCGGCTCGGTGAAGATCATCCCGGTGCGCGACCAGATCATCGGTCCGGTCCGGCTGGCGCTGAACGCTCTCGGCCAGCAAGTCCTGGTCGGGGTGACGGCCAACGGCGTCGTGGTGGTCCCGCTGTTGACGCCGATCGTGAATCCGTTCCCGGTGCGCGCGCAGGTCCGCAGCGGCCGCTGACGCGCCCGCCACCGACGCTGAACTCGCGAGCCCGGCCCGAAAGCCGGGCTCGCGCAGTCTGGGGGAACACGCGCGAGTGAGAATCCGCTTTGTCACGGCGGGTGAATCGCACGGCCGCGCCCTCGTCGCGGTCGTCGAGGGGGTGCCCGCCGGTCTGCCGCTCGCCGCCGCCGACATTGACGCCGACCTCGCCCGCCGGATGCAGGGGTACGGCCGCGGCGCGCGAATGAAGATCGAGGCCGATGGCGCACAGATCCTCTCCGGCGTCCGCGCCGGTGAAACCCTCGGCTCGCCGATCGCACTCCTGATCGAAAACCGCGACTGGGCCAATTGGGAAGACGTCATGAGCCCCGGCAAGGCGGACGACGAGCCGCGCCGCCGGCTGGTTCGCCCGCGCCCCGGCCACGCCGATCTCGCCGGCGTGCTCAAGTACGACCGCTCCGACGCCCGCGACATCCTGGAGCGCGCCTCGGCGCGCGAAACCGCCGCGCGCGTCGCGGCAGGCGCCGTCTGCCGCCGGCTGCTCGCCGAATTCGGCGTCGAGATCGGCAGCCATGTGATCGCCCTCGGGGGCATCGGGGCCGCTCCCCCCCCCGTCCTGCCGAGTCCCCTCAACGCCGCGTCCGACCAGTCGCCGGTCCGCTGTCTCGACCGCACCGCGGAAGCCGCGATGATCGCGGCGATCGACGCGGCGAAAGAGGCGGGCGACACGCTGGGCGGCGTCGGCGAAGTCGTGGCCCGGGGCCTGGTCGTCGGGCTGGGAAGTCATGTCTCCTGGGACCGGAAGCTCGACGGTCGTCTCGCCGGGGCATTGATGTCCATTCCGGCCGTGAAAGGCGTCGGCATCGGCCTCGGGTTCCAGGCCGGCGACGCGCCGGGGTCGGCCTCGCACGACGAGATCCACCGCGCGGCGGACGGCGGCCATGGGCTCTCCGGCGGCTTCACGCGGCCCACCAACCGCGCCGGGGGACTTGAAGGGGGCATCACCACCGGGGAGCCGCTGGTGCTGCGGTTCGCCAAGAAACCGATCTCGACGCTCATGCAGCCCCTGCGCTCGGTGAACCTTGATACCGGCGAGGAGGCGAAGGCACAGAGCGAACGCTCCGATACGACCGCGGTGCCCGCCGCGGCGGTGATCGCGGAGGCAATGACGGCCCTGGTCCTCGGCGACGCGTACGCCGAGAAATTCGGCGGCGACTCGCTGGGCGAAATGCGGCGGAACTTCGACGCGTACGTGGCCCGGCTCGCCGAGCGCCCCGCACGGTGGGGGCGTTGAGCCGGCGGCACGTCATCCTGGTGGGACTGCCGGGGGCGGGGAAGACGACCGTCGGACGGCTGGTCGCCGAGCGCCTGGCGGTGCCCTTCACCGACCTCGACGACTTGGTCGCGGCCCGCGCCGGCAAGAGCCTCCAGCGCCTCTTCGCGGAGGAGGGCGAGCCGGCCTTTCGAGCCCTCGAAGCGGCCCTGGGCGCCGCTCAGCTCGCCCTGCCGCCGGGGGTCCTCGCGCCAGGCGGAGGCTGGTTCCTGGACCCGGCACAGCGCCGCCTGGCGCTCGAGAGAGGCTACGCTGTCTACCTCCGCACCTCGCCCGGCGTCGCAGCCCGGAGGTTGGCGGGCTCGGGTGGCCGTCCGCTCCTCATGGGGTTCGAGCCGACCCTTCGCCTGCGACAGCTTCTCGAGCAGCGCGATGTGGTCTATCTCGAAGCCCCAGGCCAAGTTACAACGGACGACCAGACGCCCGCCGCGGTGGCGGAGCAGGTCGTGCAACTTGCCAGGGGCGAGGGGGGTTGGTAGACTAGCCCCCCGCGGCGGGAACCCGGAAGGGTAGAATCAACTAAGGAAAGGGATCGCCGCCGGTGATTGCCCGTTGACGATCTGGGAGAAGATTAACGCGCATGGCTGACGCCAAGAACACGCTCGTCGTCGTCGAGTCGCCCGCCAAGGCGAAGACGATCGGCAAGTACCTGGGGAAGGGCTTCACGGTGAAGGCGACCGTGGGCCACATCCGGGATTTGCCGGAGCGCGAGCTGGGCGTGGACGTGGACGCGAAGTTCAAGGCGAAGTTCGTGACGGTGAAAGGCAAGCAGAAAGCCATCAGCGAGCTCAAGGCGGCTGCCAAGGGCGCCGACGAGATCCTGATCGCGACCGACCCTGACCGGGAAGGCGAGGCCATCGCCTGGCACGTCAACGACCAGATCGGGAAGGGCAACGCCAACGTCAAGCGCGTGCTGTTTCACGAGATCACCAAGGAGGCGATCAACCGGGCGATCCTCCATCCCATCCAGATCGACAGCCGGAAGGTGGAAGCCCAGCTCGCGCGTCGCATTCTCGACCGGCTGGTGGGCTTCAAGGTCTCGCCGCTCCTGTGGAAGGCGATCAAGACCGGGCTCTCGGCGGGCCGGGTGCAGACCGTCGCCCTGCGGCTGATCGTCGAGCGCGAAGAGGCGATCCGCAAGTTCGTCCCCCAGGAATACTGGAGCATCACGGCGAAGTGCGAGAAGGACGGCCACGCCTTCGACGCCGATCTCCACAAGCTCCGCGGCCACAAGCCGGAAATCCACGACGAGGCGACGGCGACGGCCATCGTCGAGGCGGTACGCCAGGCCGCGTTCGTCGTCACCGACGTCAAGCGCAAGGAGCGCCGCAAGCGCCCTCCCGCGCCGTTCACGACCAGCACGCTCCAGCAGGAGGCCGCCAAGCGCCTCGGCTACAGCAGCAAGCGCACCATGCAGATCGCGCAGGGTCTCTACGAGGGCGTGGAGCTGGGCGACGAGGGCGCGCAGGGTCTCATCACCTACATGCGGACCGATTCGACACGCGTGGCGGCGAGCGCCGTCGAGGCGGCCCGGGGATGGATCGGGCGCAACTTCCCCAAGCCCTATCTCCCCGATACCCCGAGCTTCGTCGGCGGGACGGCGGCGGGGGCGCAGGACGCGCACGAAGCGGTGCGGCCGACCGACGTCGAGCGCTCGCCCGATGCGATCAAGCGCTACCTCAAGGCCGACCAGCTCAAGCTGTACACCCTGATCTGGCAGCGCTTCGTCGCGTCGCAGATGGCGCCGATCGTCTACGACACCACGACGGTCGATTTCGACCTGGGTGACTACGTGTTCCGCGCGACCGGCTCGGTCATCGTCTTCGACGGCTACCACCGGCTCTACACCGAGGCGCGCGAGTCGGACGAGGGCCGCACCCTCGACGATCTGCCACCGCTGCCGAAGCTGGAGAAGGGCGACGCCGTCACGCTCAAGGGCGTCGTCCCCGACCAGCACTTCACCGAGCCCCCGCCCCGCTTCAGCGAGGCCTCGCTGGTGAAGGAGCTGGAGAAGCTCGGCATCGGCCGGCCGTCTACCTACGCCGCCATTTCGAGCACGCTCCTGGCGCGGCACTACGTCACGATGGAAGAGAAGCGGTTCCATCCGAGCGAGCTGGGCGAGACGGTCAACAAGCTCCTGGTGCCGCGCTTCCCCGACATCTTCAACGTCGAGTTCACCAGCAACATGGAGGGCGACCTCGACCGCATCGAGGACGGCACGCTCACCAGGCTCCAGGTGCTCGACGGCTTCTGGACGCCGTTCGCGAAGCGGCTCGCCGCGGTGAACCCGCAGGAGATGATCGGTGAGGCCCACGACCTCTCCAAGCTCGCCGACGAGCGCTGCCCCGAGTGCGGCAGCCCGCTCACGGTGAAGGCGGGGCGCTTCGGCCCGTACATCGCCTGCACCAAGGCCAACAATCCCGAGTGCAAGTTCACCAAGTCGCTGCGCAAGAAGCGCGCGCCCGACAAGCCCACCGACGAGCTGTGCGAGAAGTGCGGCCGGCCGATGGTGATCAAGACGGGCCGCTTCGGGGAGTTCATGGCCTGCACCGGCTACCCCAAGTGCAAGAACACCAGGCCGGTGCCGCTGGGCGTGAAGTGCCCCAAGTGCGTGATCGGCGACCTGGCCGAGAAGCGCTCCAAGAAAGGCCGCACCTTCTTCGGGTGCAACCGGTATCCGGCGTGCGACTTCACGACCTGGAACCGCCCGGTGCCGGCGGTCTGCCCCAGTTGCGCGAACCTGGGCGCCGAGCAGAAGACGACCAAGGCGCGCGGCACCTGGAACAAGTGCCTCAAGTGCGGCACCGAGTTCGAGCCGGAGGCCGAGGCGGTGCCGGCCTCCGCGGAAGTGGGAGCGGAACCGTCGAGCTGACCGCCACGGTGGTGGGCGGCGGCCTGGCGGGCTGCGAGGCCGCGTGGGCGCTGGCCGGACGCGGTGTGCGGGTGCGGCTGATCGAGATGCGTCCCGTGGTGCATACGCCGGCCCACCAGACCGACCGCCTCGCCGAGTTGGTCTGCAGCAACACCTTCAAGAGCACCGACCCCACCAATGCGCACGGCCTGCTCAAGGCCGAGCTCCGGCTCCTGGGCTCGCTGCTGCTCCGCTGCGCCGACGAGGCGCGGGTCCCGGGCGGCACCGCGCTGGCCGTGGACCGCGTGGTCTTCGCCCAGCGCGCGACCGAGCTGGTGAGCGCGCATCCCGGCATCACCGTCGTGCGCGAGGAGGCGGCCGCGCTCCCCGACCCGGGCGTGGTGGCCAGCGGTCCACTCACCTCGGACGCCCTGTCACGCGCCATCGCCGACGCCGTCGGGGCCGGCGCGCTGGCCTTCTACGACGCCATCGCGCCGATCGTCTCCGCCGATTCGCTCGACACCGGGCGGCTCTTCAAGGCATCGCGCTACGGGAAGGGCGAGGGCGCCGACTACTGGAATGCGCCGATGTCGCGCGAAGAGTACGGTGCCTTCATCGCCGCGCTGACCACGGCCGACCGCTATGACGGGCACGACTTCGACGCCGTGCCGTACTTCGAGGGTTGCCTGCCGGTGGAGGAGATGGCCGCGCGCGGCGGCGACACGCTGCGTTTCGGCCCGATGAAGCCGGTGGGGCTGCGCGACCCCCGGACCGGACGCGACGCCTGGGCCGTGGTCCAGCTGCGGCAGGAGGATCGCGCGGGGCAGATGTGGAACCTGGTCGGCTTCCAGACCCGGCTGCGCACTGGCGAGCAGGCGAAGGTGTTCCGCATGATCCCCGGGCTGGCCGAGGCCGAGTTCCTCCGGTTCGGCAGCATCCACCGCAACGCGTATCTGAATACGCCGGCGTGCCTCACGCCCCATCTCGGGCTGAAGTCGACAGTCGAGAGTCGACAGCCAACAGCAAGACAACTGTCGACTACGCTCTTCGCCGGCCAGATCACCGGGGTTGAAGGCTACACCGAATCGCTGGGGACCGGCCTGCTCTCGGGCCACAATCTCGGCCGGATGCTCGCCGGCCAGCCGCCGCTCGTCCCACCCCCCGAGACGATGCTCGGCGCGCTGATGGCCTACCTGGCGGGCGCGGACCCGAAGAACTTCCAGCCGATGAACGCCAATTTCGGCTTGCTGCCGCCGCTCCCCGAGGTGCCGCGCGACAAGCAGAAGAAGAAGGCGATGCTCGCCGAGCGCGCACTCGGCGCGATGGCGGGGTTCGCGCGGGAGCTGGCGGTATGACGGGGCGGGAGCAGGTCGCCGACTTTCTGCGCTTCCTCGGCGCCGAGCGGAACGACTCTCCTCACACGGTCAAGGCGTACGGCCGGGACCTCGCCAGCGTCGCGGAGTTCCTTGACGGTTACTACGGGAACGCGGTGTGGAAGTGGGCCGGCGTGGACCGGCTCGCGATCCGCGGCTTCCTCGCCCAGGGCGCACGGCGGGGGTGGTCGAAGCGCACCATGGCCCGTGCCCTCTCGGCGCTCCGGAGCTTCTACCGGTTCCTCAACATCCATCACGGCATCGAGGTCAACCCGGCCCGCGCGGCCAGCACGCCGAAGCTCGAGAAGCGCCTGCCGGGGTACCTCGACCGGGGGGCGATCGACCGGTTGTTCGACCTCGCCCAGGCCCGCGCCGGCGAGGGGACCCTCCAGGCCCGGCGCAACCGGGCGATCCTCGAGGTGTTCTACTCCACCGGGATGCGCCTCTCGGAGCTGGTGGGGCTGGACCTGGAGGACATGGACCTGGTCGGCGACCAGGTCCGCGTGCGGGGGAAGGGCAAGAAGGAGCGCCAACTCCCCATCGGCCGGCCTGCGGTGAGCGCGCTTCGCCACTACTTTCCGAAGCGGGACGAAGTGCTGCGGGACGCCCCGCAGGCCGACCGGCGGGCGGTGTTCGTCAGCGAGCGGGGCCGGCGCCTCGGTGCCCGGGCGGTGCAGCTGATGGTCCGGGGGTACCTGGACGCGGTGAGCGAAGGGCAGGACGTGAGCACGCATTCCCTGCGGCACTCCTTCGCGACCCACCTCCTGGATGCCGGCGCCGACCTGCGGGCGGTGCAGGAGTTGCTGGGGCACGCGTCCCTGAGCACCACGCAGATCTACACGCACACCAGCGTCGAGCGGCTGAAGAAGGTCTACCACCAGGCACACCCGAGAGCGTGATGCAACCGATCCACGCCACGACGATTCTCTGCGTCATCAAGGACGGCCACGTCGCGATGGGCGGCGACGGCCAGGTGACCGTGGGCGACACGGTGATGAAATCGAAGGCGTCGAAAGTCCGGACGCTGAAGGGCAACCGCGTCGTCGCCGGCTTCGCCGGCGGCGCGGCCGACGCCCTGACGCTATTCGAGAAGTTCGAGGAGAAGCTCGACCGCTTCCCCGGCAACCTGGCGCGCGCATCGGTGGAGCTGGCCAAGGACTGGCGCAGCGACCGGGTGCTCCGGCGTCTGGAGGCGCAGCTGATCGTCGCCGACCGGGAGAAGCTCTTCACCATCACCGGCAACGGCGACGTGCTCGAGCCCGACGACCAGGTCCTCGCGATCGGCTCGGGCGGCGGCTATGCGCTGGCCGCGGCGCGGGCGCTGATGGACTCGACCAGCCTTACGGCGCGCGAGATCGTCGAGAAGGCGATGGGGATCGCCGCCGACATCTGCATCTTCACGAACCGGAACCTGACGGTGGTCGAGCTGGGCCGCGAAAACAGCTGATGGCTGGTGGCTGATGGCAAACCGACAGTTGGGGATCGATGACTGATACCAGCAAGGAAGCACCAGTACCTGCGGCTCCGGGAGCGCCGCCGGCCGCCCCCGAGCCGCTGCCGTGGCTCGAGGAGCTGCCACCCCGGCAGATCGTCGCGGAGCTGGACCGCTACATCGTGGGCCAGGGCGCGGCGAAGAAGGCCGTGGCGATCGCGATCCGCAACCGCTGGCGCCGGGCCCAGGCGCCCGACGGCATCCGCGACGAGATCGTGCCTAACAACATTATCATGATCGGCCCGACCGGCGTCGGAAAGACCGAGATCGCGCGCCGGCTCGCGCGGCTCGCGGGCGCGCCTTTCGTGAAGGTCGAGGCGTCGAAGTTCACCGAGGTGGGCTACGTTGGCCGCGACGTCGAGTCGATGGTGCGCGACCTGGTGGATTCGGCGATCAACATGGTCCGCGGCGAGCGCGAGGACGAGATCTACCCCGAGGCGGAGCGACGCGCCGAGGACCGGTTGCTCGACCTCCTGCTGCCGCCCCAGCAGCCGGCTCTGGCCCCGGGCACGCCGGCCCCGGCGGATGCCGAGAAGGAGAAGGAGGGGCTGAAGCCGCTCTTCCTGGTGTCGCCGGAGGGGCAGGTCACACAGCAGGACACCGCCGAGGAGGCGAAGAACAAGGAGCGCCGCGAGCGGACCCGCGACAAGCTGCGCAAGATGCTCCAGGAGGGGAAGCTCGAGGAGCGCGACGTCGAGGTCGAGGTGTCGCAGGAGAACTTCCCGCACCTCGACATGTTCGGCCCCCAGGACGGGGGGCAGGGCCCCGACATCAACATCATGGACATGCTCCGCGAGGTCCTGCCCAAGCGCAAGAAGCGCCGCCTGGTCCACGTCCACGAGGCGCGGCGGCTCCTGATCGACGAGGAGCTGCGCAAGCTGGTGGACATGGACGACGTGATCAGCGAGGCGCTGGACCGGGTCGAGAACCACGGCATGATCTTCATCGACGAAATCGACAAGATCGCCGGGGAGCGCGGCCAGGCCGGGCCCGACGTCTCGCGCGAGGGGGTGCAGCGCGACCTGCTGCCGATCGTCGAGGGCTCGACGGTCCAGACCCGTTACGGGCTGGTGCGCACCGACCACGTCCTCTTCATCGCGGCCGGTGCCTTCCACGTCTCCAAGCCCTCGGACCTCATTCCCGAGCTCCAGGGCCGCTTCCCGATCCGGGTCGAGCTCACCAGCCTCTCCGAGGACGACTTCATCCGGATCATGACCGAGCCGGAAAACGCGCTCACCAAACAGTACGCGGCGCTCTGCACCGCCGAAGGCGCGACCCTGGAGTTCACGGAAGACGGGATCCGGGAGATCGCGCGGATCGCCATGACGCTCAACGAGCGGCTGGAGAACATCGGCGCGCGCCGCCTCCACACCGTTCTCACCACGCTGCTCGAGGACACCCTCTTCGACCTCCCCAACGTCGAGGGGAAGGAGCACATCCTCTTCGACCGGGACCGGGTGAAGGCGCGGCTCGACGCGATCGTCGAGGACGAAGACCTGCGGAAGTACATCCTGTAGGTCGGCGCAGGGCCTCGCCGGATCAGAATTCCAGTCTGGCCGTGATCGTCGGGATGGCGGGAAGTGAGAACGCCCGCTTGTAGGGAACGCCGAATTGGCGCTCGGCGGGTGTCAGAAAGGGCAGGTCCCCCGCCGGCACTGGAGCCTGCGGGGCAACGGGACCGAACCCCGCGTTGATGACCGATGCTCTCAACGACAGACGGCTCCTGCCGGGTCCCCGCATGCGGAGCTGCGCGCCGACGTCGAAGCGCAGCGTTCCGGCGCTGCGACTTGAATTCTCTTCCGCATAGTGATAGGCGAATCGCCCCGTCCCTGGTTGGTCCGAAGCATCCACGGGCGGCATGTCGGTGTGTACCACATCCGCCACTCTCGTCAGCGGCTGACCGCTCTGGTATTCGCCGGTCGCGAAGAACAGCCAGCGCTCACGGGCCGCCTTGGATAGTTGCAGCCGCACCAGGTGCCGGCGGTCGAGCTGCCACGGCCTCCATCGTCCCGATTCGAACCGGCGGTCCGACCAGGACAGGACATAGGTGACCGCGAAGAGCGGCGGCGACCCGCCGCCGGTCGCGCGGGTGACGCGGAGCTCGACACCAGCGGTCCGGGAATCGCCGAATCGGAATGCGCCGGCACCCGTCGTCGCGTCCGCCTCCGGCCGCAGCTCGCCGATCCCGCGTCCCCGGCTCGCGTACGCGGAACTGCTGACTCGCCACCTCGCCGTCTCCCAATCGATCGATGCGCTGACATGGTCCACCACCGGCACAGGGGTGCCGCCGGCGCCAGCCGTCAGCCAGAACTGGGGAAACAGCAGCTGCGGTTCCGGCTGTGGATCCGAGAGAACGTGGAAAAGCCGGGAGGCGCGCGTGTAGCTCACGGATCCGGTCAGCGAGCGGCCTAATGGAGCGGCGACGCGGACGCGCGGCTGCAGTGCCCTGGCGTGCGCCGAGGCATCGAGCCGGGCACCGCCCTCGATCGTGACGCGGCAGAGAGATGCCGAGCCATCGACGAATGCCTGGTACTCGACGAGCCGCGCACTCTCGTTCGGTGGGAACGCGTCGTCGCCTGACAGCTTTGATATCCCGGTGCGTGCGCCGCGGACGGTAAGGCCCGCGCCAATGCGATACCGTCTCCGCGCACCCAGATCCATCGTCGCGCTCAAGCCAGCCCGATTCACCTGGTTGGTCAGATCGACGAGCGACCCGCGGATGGGGAGCGATCGGCCGGTCATGGAGAAGCGGCTTGTGGAGCCGCCGATATCGACGGTGTAGGCCGGCCTGTCGGCCACGCGCAATCGCGCACCGGCCAGGTCGTTGGTCCAGTTCATTCCCTGCCCGGCCGTGGCACCCACACGGTCCCCGGCACTGTATCCGGTGAGCTCCAGCGCCATCGCGGCCGGCAGCGTCAGGTGGCTGTGAACGTAGGCATCGTGGAAGCGGTAGGGAATCGATTCCTTGAGAAGTCCGGAGAACTTCTCCAGAAAGCCCAGGCGAAGGGCGGCGAACACCGGGATGGCGGCGTTTCCGGCATGCCAGGCCGTCAGCGACACGGGGCTTGCCGCTATCCCGCCGTGCACTCCGGCGTCACCGGACGGGCCGCGTCCGAAGAGATCCACTGAGCCGGCCAGCGTTCCGCCGGTGGCCGGATCCGCTGCTGCCGACGAGACCGTCGCGCGGTCCAGCGCATCGGTCGGAATGCCGGAAAAGGCGCGCGCGATGTGGTACGGACTCGTCATCTCGTGACCGTCGAGGCGCACGACGCTCTCGTCCGCGTCGTAGCCGCGCAGCAGCGGGCGCGCGCTGAGGGGGCTCGAGAACGAGACGGAAGGCACCAGTGACAGGGCGCGGAGCGGGTCGGGTTCCACGGCGACCGGCAACTCCTCGAGAACCTGGCGCGGCATCACCCATTGCCCGGTCATCGAAGGTGTCAGCAAGTCCTCACCCGAAAAAACGGTCAGGTCGGCGAGCGTCGGGGCCCGAGGGAGCAGGACCGCGACGATGGCGGTGTCACCCTGGTTCGCCGTGAGCGTGTCTGGAACAAACCCGACGTATAGGACGATCACGGTCGCGGGTCGCGCCAGATCGGCGAAACGGGCGCGGCCCAGCCGATCGGTGCGCGTAGTGAGCCCGGACGGCGCAGTCATCACCACCGCCTCCGCGAGGGGCAGCCCGTCCGGGGTCCGGGCGGTGATCGTCAGGTAGTTCTGGGCTCGGCCGCTCGACGCGAATCCGAGTGCCAGGCCGGTGGAAATGAGCAGAACCCGGGCGCGAGGAATCACGGGGCATCCACATAGCGCCGGACGAGCAACGCGGCGCCGAAGCAACCGAACGCCCCCGCGACGTTGCTGCGCGGCGTGCCGCTCACCAGCCATCCCGCCGCCGCATCATCGTATGCCAGCACAGCGAGTCGACGGAGCTGAGGCTCGCGCGCCACCACGATCTCGCCCCGCGGTGATCGCAGCGGTGCCGCGAGCTCGAGCGCACCGCCGGCGATGACCCGATAGGCGAATCCCGCCGCTCCCAGGGACTGGAACTCGTACGGTATGCGCAGCGTTGCGAGCGTCGCGCTGCCATCGGCGATCCGGATGGTGTCCGCGGCGGGGATCAGCATGGCGAAGCTGGCCGGGACGACCGCGCGGGCCGTGACCGGCACGCCGTACATCGTCCCGGAGAGCGCGTAAGCGGTGTTCGGGACGGGCGTGAAATGGACGAGGAACTGGCCCGGTACCGGCCCGGCCACGACGGGGAAGCCATTTCCGACCGGGTCGGTCACCGTCAGCGCGATCGCGCCCGCCGCCGCGGGCACCGCGGCATCCGGAATGGCAGAGTCCGCGGGCGCCGCCAGGGTGATCGACCCAACCTGGAGCGATTCGCCCGCCACCAGAATGAGGCTGAATACCGGCGTGCGGGCAGCGGGAGGACTGACTGGTTCACGGCACGATCCCGCAGCCAGCGCGCCGAGGAGCACGGCAAAGGATCGGCGAGCCGACCGCCGGACCTGGGTGACTTTCGACGGCCCCAGGATCAACGTTCGACTCGCCGACAAGCGGACGACGCGGGACGCGTCGCTTTTATACGCTCAACCACGAAGAATCATCGCGTTCTCCGTGCGGCTACCACTTCAAGAGCAGCTCCACCCACTCCTGGCAGAACGGCGTGCATCCCGCTCCGTAGTTCACCTTGTACAATACCCACGCCTTCCTGCGAAGGCCGTTATCGACCACCCGCAACGAGGCGTTCGTCGCTCCGGGCGGCGGCGGGTCCTGGTACGCAAAGAACCAGTCGTCGGGGTTGGGCCATCCGTCGGTCTCGATGACCCGCACGTCGACGTACGATACTTCCGTGGGTGCGGATTCCGAGATCTTGTTCAGGTATCCGTTGCAGACGTAGCGCATGCGCACGATCGCGGTGCTCCCAATGCCCTCGCAGCGAACCGTGTAGCCGACGCCAGTCGGGTAGATTCCCGAAACCTCGAATTCGTTGCCCTCGCCGCAGTTGCCGTTGTCGCAGATGTTGACCGTGACGAGCGTGTCGCCCCACAGCGAGTCAGTGGGCGGAGGCGGCCCACCCCCGCCACCACCACCACAATCCTCCCAGCACTGCATGTAGGCGAAGCTCGCCTCTTTCGGATCTTCTATGTTCTCGGCCCTGCGCACAAGGAGGCCGACGGCCGGGTCATCACGGCCTCGTGCGGGCCAAGGAGGAGGGTTGCCGTTTCGGACACCGGCGTGAACGAGCCTCGGTCCTAGAAGGTGCTGTCACCGCTCCCCGTGAAGGCGTACACGGGCTGAATCACGTCTACCAGCGCCGCCACGTTGATTGGCTGGTCCGCACTCCACTGCAAGCGGTCGCTCCGATATGGCACGTAAAGATCCATCCGCGGAGCGCCCGCCACCAACCCAGCGACGGCCTCGACGGGG
>JBGOSS010000021.1:0-63073 GCA_041476105.1 Gemmatimonadota bacterium | reverse complement strand
GGGCGCCCAGGATGCGGGCCTCAGGGCCTGCCTGGTGCGCACCGGGAAGTACCGGGAGGAAGTCTTTCTCGAGAGCGGCGTGCAGGCGGACTTCACCATCGACGCGATCCATGAGATGGGCGCTGTGGTCTAGGCAGCTACAGACACCGGCAGACAACGACAGACAACGGCAGCAAGCAAGACCCGACGCCCCGGCCTGCTGTCGCTATCTGTCGCTATCTGTCGTTGTCCGCCTTTGTCTGTCGTAGTCGGTCCTCGTCAGGTCCCCGGTCTTCCCATCCCCAGCACCCGCACCAGGAATGCCCACCGGTCGGCCTGGAGCTCGATCTGTTTGCTCACCGGCATGCCGCCGCCGTGGCCCGCGCGGGTCTCGATCCTGATCAGGATGGGTGCCGGGCCGACCTGCGCCGCCTGGAGGGCCGCGGCGTACTTGAACGAATGGCCCGGTACCACGCGGTCGTCGTGATCCGCCGTGGTGATCAGCGTGGCGGGATAGCGCACTCCCGGCCGGATGTTGTGCAGCGGCGAGTAGCGCAGCAGGAACGGGAACTGGTTCACGCTGTCGGCTGACCCGTACTCGGTCACCCAGGCCCAGCCGATCGTGAACCTGTGGAACCGCAGCATGTCCATCACTCCGACGGCCGGCAGCGCCGCGCCGAACAGCTCGGGCCGCTGGTTGACGACCGCGCCGACCAGCAAGCCGCCGTTCGATCCGCCGGCGATGGCCAGCCGCTCGGGTCGCGTGTAGCGCTCGGCCACCAGGTACTCGGCCGCGGCGATGAAGTCGTCGAAGACGTTCTGCTTGCGCTCGAGCATGCCCGCCCGGTGCCACTCCTCGCCGTACTCACCGCCGCCGCGGATGTTGGCCACCGCGTAGACGCCGCCCCTCTCGAGCCAGACCAGACTGCTCACCGAGAAGCCCGGCAACGAGTTGATGTCGAACCCGCCGTACGCGGTCAGGTACGTGGGGTTGCTCCCGTCGTGGGCCAGGCCGCGGCGCATGGTGAGGAACATCGGCACGCGGGTGCCGTCCTTGCTGTTGTAGAAGACCTGCCGGGTTTCGTAGCGGGTGGGATCGAAGTCGAGATGCGGCGCGCGGTGCACCGCGAGCGCGCCGGTGGCGACGTCGTAGCGGAAGATGGTCGTCGGATAGATGTACGAGGTGAAGGAGAAGAACCCCTCCGGACCATCGGCCCGCCCGCTGAGACCGGACGCGCTGCCCAGTGTGGGCAGCGGGACGTCGGTGACGCGGCGGCCGTCGGTCTCGAAGACCGTGAGGCGGCTGTGGGCGTCCTCGAGGTAGTTGGCCACGAACCTCCCGCCGACGTGCGACACGCCGTCGAGGACGGCCGCCGACTGCGGAATCACGTCCCGCCAGTTGGCGCGGCCGGGGGAGCGCGTGTCGATGGCGATCAGGCGGTAGCGTGGGGCGTCGAGGTTGGTGAGGAAGTAGAACATCGGCCCGATGTTGCCCACGAAACCATAGGCGGCGTCGAAATCGTCGAGCAGGTGGACGACGTCGCCGCCCAGGCGGGGCCGCGCGCCGTCCTGGAGGTCCATGTAGTAGACCCGGTTCCGCGAGTCGGTACCGAGCGACACGTTCATGATCAGGTACCGGCCGTCCTCGGTCACGCTGCCGCCCACGAACCAGTCGGGGTGCTCGGGGCGCTGGTAGACGACCGCGTCAGCGTCCTGTGCGGCGCCGAGGCGGTGGTAGAAGAGCCGCTGGTTGTTGACCACGGCCTGGAGCGCGTTCCCCTCCGCCCGGTCGGGCCGGCTGTAGAAGAACCCCGCGTTGTCGTGGCTCCACGACATTCCCGAGAACTTGATCCAGCGGAGCGTGTCGGGCAGGTCGCGGCCCGTCGTGATGTCGCGGACGTGGAACTCCTGCCAGTCGGAGCCGGCCGCCGAGGTGCCGTAGGCGAAGTACCGCCCGTCATCCGACACGTCCCAGCCGGAGAGCGCGACGGTGCCGTCGGTGGAGAGGCGGTTAGGGTCGATCAGTACCCGCGGCTCGGCGGTCAGCGAGGTCTGCACATAGTAGACCGACTGATTCTGGAGGCCGTCGTTCTTCGACCAGACGTAGAGGCCATGCTGCTTCGACGGCACGCTGTAGCGCTCGTAGTTCCAGAGCTGCGTCAGGCGCCGGCGGATCGAATCGCGCTCGGGGATGGTGCCGAGGAAGCCGAAAGTGACGCAGTTCTCGGCCTCGACCCAGGCGTGGGTCTCGCCGGCGTCGGTGTTCTCGAGCCAGCGATACGGGTCGCGGACCGGCGTGCCGTGCAGCGTATCCACCTGCGGGACGGCGGCGGTGTGCGGCAGTGCGCAAGCGGGTCCGGGTGCGGACTGCGCGCTCGCCCGCGGGGTCCCTAGGCAGGCGAGAGCGGGGACAAGAACGAGGACGCGAAGACGCATGGAATCTCCTGGAGAAGGGCGCTACAAGAGGGTAGCGCCTTCGTGCTGAAGCAGCCACTCCTTCACCGAGACCCCACCGCCATAGCCTCCCAGCGATCCGTCGGTCCGCAGTACGCGATGACACGGCACCACGATGGCGACCGGATTGTTGTGCAGGGCGTTGCCCGCGGCGCGCGTGGCCCGCGGACTTCCCGCCCGCGCGGCGACCTCGGCATAGGTCGTCACCCGGCCGGCTGGAATGCGCGCCGTCTCCCGCAGCACCTTGCGCGAGAACCCGGGCACGTCGGACAGGTCCACCTCGAGATCGTCGAAGTCGAGGCGCTTGCCGGCGAAGTACCGGTCGAGGGCGCGGCGCGCGGCGTCCAGGGCGTCGGAGCGCAGCACCGGTCGCCCGGCGAAGGCCTCGAAGAGCCCGGCGAGAAAGGTGTCCTCGTCCCGGACGTAGCTGAGCCGGCACAGGCCCGCCGCGCCGGCCGCGAGGCCGATGGTGCCGACCGGCGTGTCGTCCATCACCGTGTACCGCAGCGGCTCGCCGGTACGCCCGGTCAGGGAGCCGAAGGCGCCGAGCACGATGCGCTCCAGGGCGCGGGTTTCGGCGGCGGTGGTCTTCATCGGACTCCCCCCAGGCGCAGCTTCCGGGTCGCCTGATAGACGTTGGCACGCGCGGCCTCGGCACTGGAGCCCATCCGCGCGGCAATCTCCTCGTAGCCCAGCTCGTCGGCGATCCGCAGCGTGAGCGCGACGCGCTGGCGTTCCGGCAGCGCCGCGACCCTTTGCCAGAGCGCGAAGCGGGCGTCCTCGTGTTCCGCCGCCACATTCGGCGATGCGTACCCGTCGGCCTCGCGGGCATGCCGCTCCATCGCCCGCCGCTCGCGCGCCCGGTCGCGCAAGTGATTCAGCGCGGCGTTGGTCGCGATGCGGTACAACCACGCCCGCTCGTTGGCGCCCGGTCCGAGGCGGGTCAATGCCCGGTGGGCGCGCAGCAGGGTGTCCTGGAGCAGGTCCTGGGCCGTGTCGTCGTCGCGCACCAGGCGCCGCAGGTGACGGGCGAGTTCGATACCGTGAGCGGCCAGCAGCTCGGCAACGCGGTTATGGACGGTCACGGAGAGTATGACACCGGAGAGTTTTGGGCGTGAAACAGCGCGGGAGCGTGGGAGCGGGCTTCCACTTCGCTACCACCGCTCCGCGATCCCTCGGGCGACGTGGTCCGCCATCGCCATGATCGTGAGCATGGGGTTCACGCCGCTCGAGGTGACGAAGGTGCTGGCGTCGGCCAGGTACAGGTTGCCGAGGTCGTGGCTTTCCCCGGTCTCGCCGACCACGGAGGTGGTCCGGTCGGCTCCCATCCGGCAACTCGCCATCTGGTGGAAGGTGATGAACGCCTGCCGGCACCGGTCGTAGCCGCGCGAGTCGGCCGAAGCCATGAACGCGTCGAGCCATCCCGCCGCGCCCGGTGTGCCGCGAGCGGGCGGCTGCTGGAGGGTGAAAACCTCGCGGGCGCCCTGGGTGGCGAGCAGCTCCGCCGCGGCCCGCATGCCCGTCCGGACGTGCCGAGCGTCGAAAGCGGACAGCTCGTAGTGCACGCGGGGCCGGCCGTCGCGGCCGGTCACCACGCGGCCCGGGTCCCGGTCGCGCAGCAGAATGCCCACGATGCTGACATGGGCCAGGCGTCGCATCATCGCGCGATGCTCCTGCGGCCCTTCCCAGCCGAAGGCGCTCGCGGGCAGGGCAAACGCCATGGGTGCGGTCTCGAACTTGGCGCCGTATCCGCCGCTCAGGTCGGCGAACTGGTCCGAGTAGCGCGTCTGCTGAAACCCGACCCAGGGTTCGACGCGCTCGTCGAAGAAGGCGGCGATCGCCGTGGCCGGGTGCAGCCGCAGGCCACGGCCGACATTCGCGTTGCGCACGCCGGAGCGGGTGAGCAGGGCGGGAGTGTGGACGCTGCCGCAGGCGCCGATCACGGTCCTGGCGTGCACCGTGAGGGCGACGCTGGTGCCGTCCGCCCGGCTGATGCGTCCGACGACGCCCGTCGCGCGCCCGCGCTCGACAAGGATGCGCTCGACGTCGCAGCCGACGACAATGCGCGCTCCGGCCTGGGAGGCGTCGGCGAGGTAGGTGAGGGGGCCCGACTGCTTGGCGTCGTGCCGGCAGCCGTAGCCGCAGTAACCGCACTCGGCGGGGCTGGGGCAGCCGCGCACGTTCCGGGGGATGACGCCGCGGTGCCAGCCCAGCGCGGCACAGCCCGCGTCGAGGATCTCGTCGCGCCGCGAGGGCGTGGAGCACTCCTCGGTGACGTGGATGCGCTCCGCCACGCGGGCAAACGACTCCCCAAGCCGCGCGCTGGTGAAGAGCTTCAGCCCGGAGAGCCGGTTCCATTCGTCGGCGGTGGGCTCGGGCAGACGAAAGCAGGTCGTGTAGTTGATGACGGTCCCGCCCCCCAGGCCGCTGCCGGCCAGCACGGGCAGCGAGCCGCTTTCCGTCATGAGCAGGCCATGGTCGAGGTAGGTCGCATCGAGCGCGTCGCCTTCGACGTGGCTGAAGTCTTTCGGCTGGTGGTACGCGCCCTTCTCCAGCACGACGACGCTGCGGCCGGCCTGCGCCAGCACGCCGGCGGCGACGCCGCCGCCGGCGCCCGACCCCACGACGACCACGTCGCAGTCGAGCTGCATGTCGCGGTCCACGGCGAGCAGGGGAAGGGGCTGGTTCCGCTCGTCGGGCTTATGGGGCAGCGGGCCCGGAAAGCCCACTTCGCGCCATGCGGGATGGGTGCCGTCCCTCACGGGCCACGCGTAATGGCTCACGTTAATCAGCCGCTTGATGGCCTGGAATCCGGCACGGCGCAGCTGGATCGCGCTCACCCCCATCTCGCGCAGCAGCCGCACGCGGGACGCGGTGTCCATCGACACGAACGACCGCGCGGGTCCCCCGAACACCAGGTTCGCGAGCGGATTGCCGAGTCCGGTGAGGAGGAGCTTCAGCTTGGTCCGCGCCCGGGGGTCCTCCACGGCGGCGATGAGCGACTCGACCCGTTCGAGCAGCGGCTCGCCGGTGCCGTCATCGGGTTGCCCGGTGGGTGGGGCGAAGGTGTCGCACAGGGCGCGCAGGACGGCGCGCTGGCCGGTGGAGAGGTCGGTGGGCATCCCGAATGCTACGTTTGCCGCAATGCGGATCAAGCTCCCCCTTGGTCGGTGTTCTGGCGCCGCATAGGATTCCGGCCATGCTCGCCGTGATGCTGGTGCTCGGGATGGCGCTCGCCGCCGACGGCCTGCCGTCGTTGCGTCACGAGGGACGCCTGCCATCCTCGGCGGGTCGCCAGGCGGCGGCGCGGGACTCGGCCCTCTTTCCGCCGCGGGAAGTCCTGATCCGCCTCTTCACGAACTGCGATGAGGCGCGCTGGCCCTGGGGTCTCGACGAGACCCTGGTGCCGAAGTCGGACTCCGAGCTGACGGCCGGTGTCGTCCAACGGCGCGCGCTCGAGAACCGCTGGCGGGCGTACTACAACGAGCGGGCCGGCGACTCCATCGTGCCGACGGGGGAGGACCAGTGGGTGTATCCGCTCGGGGTCCGCGGCCGGCTGCTGAACAACTTCGGCAACCCGCGTGCCGGCGGCCCGCACGAGGCGCTCGACATCTTCGTGACCCGTGAGGGTGCCGAGGTGCGCAGTCCGGTGTCGGGCGTGGTGGTCGCGGCGGGTGACGACTGGCAGGGCGGCTGGGCACGACGGCGGGGCGGGTTGTTCTACGAGGGTGGCGGGCTGTCGCGCCGTGCCGGCAACGGCGTCATGATCTACGATCCGTCAGGCGACCAGTACCTGTACTTCGCGCATCTCCAGCCGCGCATCGCGGCGCACGCCGGCGATCTCATCCGCGTGGGCCGGGTCCTCGGCCGCGTCGGGCACAGCGGGAACGCCTCGCAGCCGGGACACGGCCGGCATCTGCACTTCGCCTACAAGCGCGCCGGCACCGGGTGTAGTGTCGACGGCGTCCTGGTTTCGGTCAACCCGTATCGGATGGTGCGAGCCGCCCGCTCCCGGATTCCCGCGCGACCGTAGGCGTCGCGAACGCCGGCTTCGGCACCTCGGGGAGACCGAGATGGCGCCGCGCCGCGTTCAACGCATCGTCGATGTTCCCGAAGATGTGCTCGTCCCCGATTTCATCGAGCAGGTACGAGCGGCCCAGCGCGATCAGCGGCTGGGCGTGCACATCCGAGAGCCACATCAGGGTTCCCTGAGCCTTGAACTGGCGGTGCAGGTCGCGCAATGCGCGCATGGCGGTCGAGTCGATCGCGGGGACGTTGCGCATCCGGATGATCAGCACTTTCGGCTTGTCGCTCACGAAACCGACCGTGTCACGGAACGTCTCGGCGGCTCCGAAGAAGAAGGGGCCATTGATCTCATAGACCTGCACGCCATTCGGGATCGAGCGCCGATAGAGGGCGTTGGCATCCGAAATGCCTTCGGGCTCGTCGCCCAGCTCGTTGGACACCGCGCTGATGTTGGTGACCTCGGCCATCCGCTTCATGAACAGGAATGCGGCCAGTACCATCCCCACTTCGATCGCGACGGTCAGGTCCACCAGCACGGTCAGCACGAACGTCGCCAGCATGACGGCCACGTCGCTCTTCGGCCCACTGAATTCGGACACGAAGGTGCGCCACTCGCTCATGTGGTACGCGACGACGACCAGGATCGCGGCGAGCACCGCCATGGGAATGAGCCCCGCCCAGCGCCCGAAGAACAGCATGATCAGCAGCAGGGTCATGGCGTGCACCAGCCCGGCGACGGGCGTGCGGCCGCCGTTTTTCACGTTGGTGGCGGTGCGGGCGATGGCTCCGGTGGCCGGGATACCGCCGAAGAGCGGCGAGGCGATGTTGGCCACGCCCTGGGCGACCAGCTCCATGTTGGAGCGGTGGCGGCCGCCGATCATGCCGTCGGCCACCACGGCCGACAGCAGGGACTCGATGGCCCCGAGCAGCGCGATCGCCAGCGCCGGCTGGATGAGTGCCGCCAGATCGGGCCATCGCAGCTCGCTCGCCGCGAACGGCAGGCTCGGCGCCGGCAGCCGGGCGTGGATCGGCCCGAAGCGGCCGGCGATCGTCTCGACGTCCACGTGAAATACGTGCACCAGCGCGGTGACGGCAACGAGCGCCACGAAGGGGCCGGGGACGCGGCGGGTGACGCGCGGCCAGGCCACGATGATGAGCAGCGTCGCGGCCGCGACGGCCACGGCCCACGGATTGAGACTGGCGGCGTGGGCGGCGAAGGCCTGCCACTTGGGGATGAACGCCGCCGGAACGGGCCCCATCCGCAGGCCGAGGAAATCCTTGACCTGGCTGGAGAGGATGATGAGCGCGATGCCCGAGGTGAAGCCTATGGTGACGGGAAAGGGAATGAACTTGATCGCTCCACCGAAGCGCACGAGGCCGAACACGACGAGCATGATCCCCGCCATCATGGTGGCGAGCGCGAGGCCGTCGTAGCCGTAGCGCTGGACGATACCGTAGACGATGACGACGAAGGCGCCGGTGGGGCCGCCGATCTGGACGCGCGAGCCGCCCAGAGCGGAAATCAAGAAGCCCGCGACGATCGCCGTGTAGAGCCCGCGCTCCGGTGGGACGCCGCTGGCGATGGCGAAGGCGATGGCGAGCGGCAGCGCGACGATGCCGACGATCGCTCCGGCCGAGACGTCTGCCAGAAGCTGGGCTCGCGAGTAAGCCGTGAAGGTGGTGAACAGCTTCGGAACGAGCACGACGAGCTCCAGTGCTAGGGCGGCGATGGCGAAATCTAATTAGGTGTCATTAGACGTCAAAAGTTGACAACAGAGGACAATCAGGCTTCATTAGGACACCATCTTCAAGCGCTCAGCGCCTCGGGGTCGAATGCCTGATCTCCTTACGGCCCATCAGCTTGCGGAGTATCTCCAGCTGTCGAAGCGGACCATCTATCGCTTGGTCGACCGCAACCAGATCCCGGCGGTGCGCGTGGGCGGGCAGTGGCGATTCCCCAAGTCCGCCGTCGACTACTGGCTCGACCTGCGTCTGAGCAAGCTCGGGCCGGCGGACTTGCACGCCCTGGAGGCCGAGGAATCGGGACCGCCGCTGTCGCTGGGGGCGGTGCTCACCGAATCGAACGCGCTGGTTGCACTCACGCCCGGAACGTCCTCCGACGTCGTTCGCGAGTTCATTGCGCGGGTAGCGTTTCCCGAACCGGTGGATCGCGCTCTCGTCGTGGAGCGCGTGTTGGAGCGGGAGGCGCTCTGCAGTACGGCGATGCCGGGGGGAATCGCGGTCCTGCATACGGCGCGCTGGGTGTCGCGGGTGTTGCGCGGGCAGGATGTGCTGGCGGTCGGGCGGCTGCCCGAGCCCATGGGTTTCGGCGCCCTGGACGGCGGCCGCACCGATCTGCTCGCGCTGGTGCTGGCGCGCAACGAACGCAACCACCTCGTCCTGCTCACCAAAATGACGCGCCTGTGCCAGGAGGCGGCGTTCCTGACGGCGCTCCGCACGGCGCCGGACGCGAGAGACGTCGTCGCGATCGTCTCCCGCTTCGAGCGTTCGGTGTTCCCCCCTCCCGCGGTCGGGGTCTAGCGCGGGTGCAGATCACGGTCCGCGATGCCGCGCACTACCTGGGTGTCTCCGAAGCCACCATCCGCCAGTGGATCCGCCGCCGGGCGTTGCCCGCTCATCACGTCAACGAGCGCCTGCACCTGAATGCCATCGAGGTCTGGGAGTGGGCGATCGAGAACGGCGTCCACGCCTCCCGGAAGCTGCTCGATCAGGCGCGTGGAAGCCGGGAAGACGTGCCGCCGCTGGCGGAGCTTCTCCGGATCGGCGGCATTCACCATGACGTGCCCGGCCGCGACCGCACCGCTGTGCTGAGGGAGATCGTCGCGCGGCTCCCGCTGGCGCCCGACACCGACCGTGAGTTCCTGCTTGCCGTGCTCGAGGCGCGCGAGGCGATGGGGTCCACGGGGGTCGGTGATGGGATCGCCATCCCGCACGTTCGCAACCCGATCCTGTTGCAGGCCGCGGAGCCGTTCGTGACGCTGTGCCTGCTGCGCGACGGCGTGAACTTCGATGCCGTGGATGGGCAGCCCGTTCATGCCCTGTTCACGGTGGTGAGTCCCAGCGTACCGGCGCATCTGCGCGTCCTGGCCCAACTTGGCTTCGTCCTGCGCGACCAGCAGCTGCGGCAGTTGCTGCGCGACCGTGCCGCGGCGGCCGACATTCTCACCCGGGTTGCCACGCTCGCCGGACGGTCCACAGACGCCTTCCCCGCCGTGCCCGGCGCCTGAGGGAGATGCCTGCCCTGTTCTTCGCCGGACTCGCGATCATCGCCGCGGGGGGTCTCAGCGCGGTCCTGCTCAGGCGCCGGTCCGGATTGGCCGCGGGGGTGTTCGCGACACTGATTGTAGCCGGCTGCGCCATGGTCGCGATCCCCGCTGTGGATATGCTCACCGGCGGGAGAGCATGGGAGATCAGCCTCGCGGCGAGGGTGCCCGGTGGCGACTGGGTGATCGGGATGGACCAGCTCTCGGCGTTCTTTCTGCTCGCCATTGCCATCGTCGGCGCTGCGGCGGCGGTGTATGGCGCGGGCTATCTGGCCGGCGCACACCGGGGAGCCGTGGCCTTCGCGCACGCGGCGGTGGCGCTCCTCCTGGTCGCGTTGGCACTGGTGGTAACGGCGCGGGCCGCGGTGCCGTTCCTGATTGCGTGGGAAGTCATGGCGATCGCGGCCTTCCTGCTCGTGATGTACGAGCACGAGGAGGACGACACTCGCCGCGCCGGCCTCATCTACCTGGCCGCCACGCATACCGCGACGCTCGCCCTCATCGCCCTCTTTGCGACATGGGGAGTGGGTGCGCGCGACCTCTCCTTCGCCTCGCTCGCCCAGGTCGCCGCGTCGCCGACCGGCTTCGGCCGCAACGCCGTGCTGCTCCTGGCCCTGCTCGCCTTCGGATTGAAGGCCGGCGTCGTGCCATTTCACTTCTGGCTGCCCGGCGCGCACGCGGCCGCCCCGTCCCACGTTTCCGCCCTGATGTCCGGACTGGTCATCAAGACCGGCATCTATGGCCTCCTGCGAGTCGCCGGGCTGATCGGTGGTGTGCCGGAGTGGTACGGCTGGACCCTCCTCGGCCTGGGGTTGCTGTCCGGGGTACTGGGCGTCGTATGGGCGCTGGCGCAGCACGACCTCAAACGACTGCTCGCGTATCACAGCGTCGAGAACATCGGCATCATCCTGATCGGCATGGGCGTGGGCACCCTTGGCCGCGCCTATGGCCTGCCGGCCGTCGCGACCCTCGGCTACGCCGGCGCCATTCTGCACGTGCTCAATCACGCGCTGTTCAAGGGGTTGCTCTTTCTGGGGGCGGGGTCGGTCGCGCAGGCGGCCGGCACGCGGAGAATGGACGCCCTCGGAGGGCTGGCTCGCCTGATGCCGGTGACGTGGCTGGCGTTCCTGGTGGCGTCGGCGGCGATCGTGGGGCTACCGCCCCTCAACGGCTTCGTGAGTGAGTGGACGATCGTGCAAGCGCTGCTGCGCGCGGGCTTGGGCGAGGGGGCGATCCGGGCCGCGATCTTCGCGGTCGCGGGACTCGGGCTGATGGGCGGGCTGGCGCTCGCCTGCTTCGCAAAGGTGAATGGCGTGGTGTTTCTCGGCCGGCCGCGGACGCGGGGCGCCGAGGCGGCGCGCGAAAGCGGCCCGTTCCTGTTGGGCCCGATGCTCGCCCTCGCGCTCGCCTGCGTGCTGATCGGGCTCCTGCCGGCGCTCATGGTGCCGCCCGCGATAGCGGCCGCCGGCGTCGTGGCCGGGCCGAGTGCACTCGGCGGTGTCGACCTGTCGTGGGACCTCGTGCGGTTCTCTAGGCTCGCGGTGCTCCTCACCCTCGCACTGACGCTGGCGTGGCTCACATGGAGAAGACTGATGCGCGGACGGTGGCGGACCGTCGCGCACACCTGGAACGGCGCGTATCCGCTGCCGACGCCGCGCATGCAATACACGGCTTCCTCTTTCGCCGCGCCGGTGCTGGAGCCCTTCGGCGCGATAGCGGGGCTGCGCGCCGAGCGCACCGAGGCCGGTCTTGAAACGCATCCGTTCGATCCGGGCCTGGACGGGGTGCTGCTTCCCGCGTGGTGGCGGATGCGGGCAGTCACCGCAAGTCTGCGGTCGGCCCAGATGAGCCGTCTGCACGTGAGCCTCCTGTTCGTGCTGGCGACCGTGATTGCCCTGCTGTGTTATCTCGCGCTGAGGGCGAACTGGTGACGTGGTCGTCGGTCGCGGCCCTCGGCGTGGTCCTGCTTGTTGCCCCCGCCTTGCCGGGGGTAGCGACCCGGACTCGGTCGTTCCTTACCGGACGGCGGGGACCGCCGGCGCTGCAACTCTATTTCGAGCTCGCCAAACTGCTCCGCAAGCGCGTGGTGTACGGCGCCACCACGACGTGGCTGTTCCGCATCGCGCCGGTGAGCGGCTTGGTGGCTGCCCTGCTCGCGGCGTGCCTCCTTCCGCTCGACGGCCGCGGCGCGATCGCCGGGTTTGCCGGCGACTTCGTGCTGTTTGCGGGGCTCCTCGCGCTCGGGAGGTTTCTCGTCATCCTGGCCGCCCTCGACACCGGATCGAGCCTCGAGGGCGTGGGAGCGAGCCGTGAGGCCATGGTCGGCGCGTTCGCGGAGACGGCGCTCTTCCTGGTGTTCGCCGCGCTGGTGCTGGCCACCGGCCGGACGACGCTGTCGGGCATGCTGGGATCGCCGCTGGTGGCGGCCTGGTCCGCATCGCTGCCGTCGCTGGCGATGCTCGGCCTGGGCCTGTTTGTCCTGCTGCTCGCGGAAGCGTCGCGCGTTCCCGTGGACGACCCGGCCACCCACCTCGAGCTGACCATGATCCACGAGGTCGCCATCCTCGACTACAGCGGGCCGGACCTGGCGCTCGTGCTCTACGGATCGTCGCTGAAGTTCGCCCTGTTCACCGCACTCGCCGCTGGGGTGCTGGGGCCGCGCGCCGCGCTCGGACCCGCGGCCGCGCTTGCGGTTCTCCCAGCGGAGTTGCTCCTGGTCGCAGTGGCCGTCGGCGCCGTGGAGGCCGTGACGGCCCGCCTTCGGCTGAACCGCATACCCCAGCTGCTCGTTGCCACGTCGGCCCTGGTCGTGTTCGCGACGATCCTGCTGCTCAGGCCCGCGTGAGCCGAACCGCGGAGCTCGTCCTCATCCTGGTGGTGCTCGCGAACTTCGTCGTGCTGGGCACGGCGCGGCTCAGCAGCTGCGTCCGGGCCGTCGCGCTCCAGGGTGTGCTGCTCGGGCTCGCGCCGATCCTGCTGTTCCCAGGCTGGTCGGCGCACCGGGTGGCGCTCGCGGTGGGGACCATCGTCATCAAGGGTCTGGTGGTCCCCCGCTTCCTGTTGTGGGCCATCCGCGAGGCCGCCGTGCGCCGGGAAGTCGAGCCGCGACTGGGCTACCTGCCCTCCCTCCTGCTGGGGACCGTCGTCCTCGCTTTGGCCTTTGCGCTGGCGGAGCGCTGGCCGCTGCCGGTCGAGGGAGGTGGGCTGCTCGTTGCGGTGGCGGTGACGACCGTGGTGCACGGGCTGTTCGTGCTGACCGCACGGCGCAATGCCGTGACCCAGGTGGTCGGCTACATCATGATGGAGAACGGCATCTACCTGTTCGGGCTCACGCAGGCCGAGCGCGTCCCCTTTCTCGTCGAGCTCGGCGTGCTGCTGGACGTGTTCGTGGGCGTGTTCATCATGGGGATCGTGGTCTTTCACATCAACCGCGAGTTCGACTCGATCGACTCGACCCGCTTGTCCGAGCTCGCCGAATGACGATCCTCCATGCCCTGGTGCTGCTGCCCGCGCTCGGTGCGCTGGGGGCGGCGGTGCACCGCGATGAGGCGTACCGCACGGCGTGGCTGGTCGTGATCGCGGCGTTGCATCTCGCCCTGACGGGCACGGCGTGGGTGAGCGCTCCACGCGCCACGCTCGGGGGCTGGCTGGCACTCGACGCCCTCGGTCTCATCGTGCTCACCGTCGTCTCGACGCTGTTCGGCGTCGCGGCGGTCTACGCGGTCGGCTACCTGCGCCGCGAAAGCCCCCGCGGCGGTCGGGCATTCGTAAGCTGCCTGCTGGGGTTCCTCGCGGCTGCCTCGCTGGTGACGGTGAGCCACCACTTCGCGCTGCTGTGGGTCGGCCTCGAGGCGACGACGCTCGCCGTGGCCCCGCTGATCTTCCACCGCCACGACCGGCGCTCGCTCGAGGCGGTGTGGAAGTACCTCATGCTGTCGTCGGTCGGTATCGCCTTGGCGCTGCTGGGGACGTTTCTGCTCGCGGCGGCGCAGTCCGCGAGCGCCGGAACCGGCCGGCCTCTCATGCTCGAGGACCTGATCGCCGCGGGGGCGCTTCTCGATCCGAGGTGGCTCCGGGCCGCGAGCGTGTTCCTGCTCGTCGGCTTCGGCGCGAAGATGGGTCTTGTTCCGCTGCACCTGTGGAAGCCGGACACCTACGGCGAAGCGCCGAGCCTGGTGGCCGGGTTGATGGCCGGTGCGCTCACGACGTGCGCCTTTCTTGGCCTCATGCGGATGGTGCAGGTGGTAGCCGCCGCGGGGCAGGGCGCCTTCCTCACCCCGCTGCTGCTGGCGTTTGGTCTGGCCTCGCTGGCCGTGGCCGCCCTGCTCCTCATCGGCCAGAGCGACCTGAAGCGGCTGCTGGCCTATTCGAGCGTCGAGCACATGGGGTTGCTGGTGCTCGGGCTCGGGCTCGGGGGCGGGGGCGTCTACGGCTCGCTCCTGCACGCGGTCAACAACGGGCTGGCGAAGGGCCTGCTGTTCCTGACCGCCGGCAACGTCGCGCTCGCACGCCGAGCCGGCGACGCGGGCGACCAGCGCGGGCTGTTGCAGACATTGCCGGTCTCCGGCGTGTTGCTCGTTGTCGGACTGTTCGCCGTCACGGGCTCTCCGCCCTTCGGCACGTTCATCAGCGAATTCACGATCGTGCGCGGCGCGTTCGAGGGCGGACATCCCTGGATCGGGGCGGCGACGATGCTCTGCCTGGCCGTCGCGTTCGTCGGCATTGCGCGCCTTGTCGTCGGGATGGCCTACGGGCCGCCCTCAGGCTCAAACGCTCGAACGCCCGAGAGCGCCTGGCTGGTTGTGGGTCCCGCCATGCTTGCGGTCCTTCTGGTGGCGCTGGGCGTGTACATCCCGCCTTCGCTGCACCAGCGCCTGTCCGATGCGGCGGCGGCGCTTGGTGGACGCGCGCCATGACTTTGGTGCCGATGATCGCGCTGCGCAATCGGCTCGCCGCGCCGTTTGGAACGGTCCCGTCCGAGCCCGTGGAGGGTTTTCGCGCCGGCGTGGCGGAGGCGGTGCAGTCGGGCCAACGCCTCGTGTCGTTGTTTGGTCTACCGGATGGAGCGTCGGCGACCCGGTTGGTCGCGGTGCTCGCGGACGACGAGGCCGGGAGCCTCGGCGCGGTGAGTACGCTGGTCGGTGATCGGTACCCCGCGCTGAGCGCGGACTGCCCGAGCGCGTCGCGGTTCGAACGCGAGATCAGAGAGCAGTGCGGCGTCGTGCCGGAGGGCCATCCCGCGCTGAAACCGCTGCGGCGTCACGCGCCCGACCATGCGCCGGCGGGCAGGCCGGGCCCGGCCTGCGATCCCGGCGAGTACCCGTTCGACCGGATCGAGGGTGAGGAGGCGCATGAGGTCGCCGTCGGCCCGGTGCACGCCGGCATCATCGAGCCGGGTCACTTCCGCTTTCAGGCGCATGGAGAGCAGATCCTCGGCCTGGAGGTCATGCTGGGCTATCAGCATCGTGGCGTCGAACGCCTGCTCGAGCAGTCCGACCCCGGTCGTGCTGTGCTGGTCGCGGAGTCGATTGCCGGCGACACGGTCATCGGGCACGCGGACGCGTACTGCGGCGCGCTGGAAGCCCTGGCGCGGTGCCGCAAGACGCCACGGGCCCAGAGCATCCGGGGCATCGCACTCGAGTTGGAGCGCCTGGCTAACCACATCGGCGACCTCGGTGCCATCGCGGGCGACGTGGCCTACCAGCCGGCAGCGTCGTACTTTGGCCGCCTGAGGGGCGACTGTCTCAATCTGCTCATGACGCTGAGCGGCAGCCGGTACGGGCGGGGCTTGGTCCGCCCCGGTGGCGTCGCCTTCGACGTGACGCCGACGCTCGCCGAGGAGATGCTGGCACGCCTGGCGCGGCTGGCGCAGGAGCTGCCCCCGGTCGGGGAGCTGATGCTGGGGAATGCTTCCGTCCAGGCTCGTCTGGAGGGCGTCGGCGTGGTCAGCCGGGACGCGTGCACCCAGCTCGGCTTGGTCGGCCCGGTGGCCCGCGCATGCGAGGTGCCGCGCGACGTGCGACACGACCATCCGTGGGGGATCTTCCGCTTCGCCCACATTCCAGTGGCCACAGCCTGGGCAGGCGACGTGTTGGCACGCGTCCTGGTGCGGTGGCTCGAAGTGCAGCGCTCGCTCGAGTTCGTCATCGAGCAGTTGGGCGCCCTGCCTCGCGCGGCGTTGCGCGTGCCGCTGGGCGAGCTGCGCCCCGATGAGATCGTCGTCGCGATGGCCGAGGGATGGCGCGGAGAGATTGCCCACGTCGCGATCACCGATGCCCACGGCCGGATCCGGCGTCACAAGGTGACCGATCCGTCGTTCCACAACTGGGCCGCGCTTCCGGTGGCGCTCCCGGGCCAGCAGGTCTCGGACTTCCCGCTGTGCAACAAGAGCTTCAACCTGTCCTACGCGGGACACGACTTGTGAGCGCGTTCGACTTCCTGCGCCTGCGGCTGCGGCAGGGCGTGCGGACGGCCCTCTTTCCACCCCGTGACGGCGAGCTCCCCGATCGATTCCGGGGTCGGCCGGTGCTGGACCGCGGCAAGTGCGCCGGCGGATGCGCTGACTGCGTCGGACGCATGCCGACGGGAGCGTTGACGGTCGGCCCGGACGGCGGGGTGCTGCTCGATGTTGGTGCGTCACAGTTCACACCCGACGAGTCCGCTGCCTGTCCCACGGGTGCACTGACGTACACGCGCGACTACCGCATGGCTTCCGCGACGCGGGGGGGTCTGGTGTCACCCGCCGGCGAAGTCGATCTTGCCGGGGCCCTGGGCCGCGCGTCGCGCCGGCTGTTCGGCCGCGCTCTTCGGCTCCGCTCGGTGAGTGCCGGGAGCTGCGGCGGGTGCGAGGCGGAGTTGACCGCGCTCGGGAACGTCGTGTTCGACATGGCGCGCTTCGGCATCCAGTTTGTGGCGTCGCCTCGCCATGCGGACGGCATCGTGGTCACGGGAGCCGTCAGCACGAACATGCGGGCCGCGCTGCTCGAGACGCTGGACGCCACGCCCGAGCCACGGATCGTCATCGCCGTGGGCGCCTGCGCCATCGACGGCGGACCGTTCCGGGGCGGATCGGAGGTGGCCGGCGGCGTGCCGCAGGATGTGCCCGTCGACCTGTGGGTGCCGGGGTGCCCGCCGCATCCACTCACGATCCTCGATGGCCTGCTTCGCCTGCTGGGCCGCATCGAGGCGGGCGATCGATAGCCGCGAGCCGCTTGCCGGAGGGGCGGGGGATCGGCCTGCGTAGGGACAAGGGGAAAGGAGAGACTGTGGCGCGCCTGGACGAACGGATCGCCCTGCTGCTCGAGATCATGGACCAGGCCTTCGACGCGAAGGGGTGGCACGGCACGACGCTGCGCGGCGCGCTGCGGGGCGTGACGCCCGCGCAGGCCCTGTGGCGCCCGGCGCCGGGGCGCCACCGGATCTGGGACTACGTGCTGCACTGCGCGTACTGGAAGTATGCGGTGCGGCGGAGGCTGGACGGCGCGGGCGCCGGCACCTTCCCTCGCGCGCCATCAAACTGGCCGGCGACTCCCGCCGTCGCCTCGTTGGCTGCGTGGCGGGCCGATGTGGCGTTCCTCGCGGCCGAGCACCGGAAGCTGCGGGACCTGGTCGCGCGGATGCCGCCGTCGGTGCTCGACCGGCGCTCGCCGAAACAGGCGTGGCGCAACGTCGAGCAGATCCACGGCGTCGCCGCGCACGACCTCTATCACACCGGGCAGATCCAGCTGATCAAGCGGCTGATGCGCTGAATACGGCGGGCGGGTGGGCAGCGAAGCGGGCCGCCCACCCGGCGCATGTCAACTCATGCTGCTGATGGTGATCTTGTAGCCGTCGGGGTCGGTGATGCCGAAGTCGCGTGAGCCCCAGGGCTGATCCTGCGGGTCGTGGTCCAGCGTCCCGCCGCGGGCCTTCACCCCGTCGGCCAGGGCATCGATGCTCTGCGCCGTCTGGCAAAAGAGACGCACCCCGACTCCCTTGACCCGGTCCCGGCCCTTCTTGAAGTCGTCCTGGCCCAGCATGATCGTGGCCGTGCCGGCGCGCAGTTCCGCGCCCATCAGGGTGCCGGTACTCTCCCAGCGCTCCTTGACCACGAAGCCGAGGACGTTGGTGTACCAGGCGAGCGAGCGGTGGATGTCGCTGACCGTGAACGAGGGGGCAATGACGCGCAGGCGGAGTGTTTCGGGCTGCCGGCGCTCGCGGAGGCGCTTCGCGGCCCCGCGCTGCGCCGCCGTCTGCTTCGCCGTCTTCTTCACCGTTTTCTTCACCGCCTTCTTGGCGGCCTTCTTTTTCCGTGCGGCCATGCATGACTCCGGGTCCGGGGGCTCGCCTCTAGCGTAGCATCAAGACGGCCGGGAAACAACAGAGAGGCGCGCCGGCCTTTCGCCCGGCGCGCCTCCGCAATCCGCTTCCTGATGCTCGACGAGCGGGCTACCGGCTCATGGGCCGATCCTGCCGACCGAGCTGATCGAGAGTCGGTCGACCCCCACGTTCCCGGAGACGCTGTTGCCCAGGCCGCCGGTGTTCTTGCCATTCAGCACGCCCAGCCAATGGGCGACGCCAATCTGGGCCGACGAGACGCGCTGGCCGAGGTTCAGGCGGCCGCCGATCCAGCTCATCGGCGCGGTGGGGGCGCCGCTGCTGAAGCTGGTGATCTGCACGCCGTCGAGCCACATCGCGATCGAGGGATAGTCGTGTCCGCCGTTCGCGATATCGCCGTTGCGCCAGTAGTCCATCTCGAACGAATGCCAGCCGTTGAGCAGCCCCGAGAGCGGGACGATGGACTGCACGATGCCGCCGCCCGCTAGTTCGGGCGAGAACACGCAGCTCAGGTTGCCGCCGTACAGGTAGATGCCGCTGAACTGGACGTTGTAGCCCGCCGCGTAGAGCTGGTGAAACTTGAAGGGTCCATCGACCGCGGCGTCGAGGTAGAAGTAGAACCGCGTCCACAGCCGGTCATAGGTTTGCGCCGGAACGGCGGGCGCGGGCGTGAACTGGCTGAGGGGCGAGCCCGCGTAGAACGGGAAGTCGAGGCCGCCGCCGACGTCGGTCGAGTTCATCGTGTTGCCCAGCGCACGCTTCACGCCGTACGAACCGGCGGACGAATGCGTCACGTCGCGGACGGCGTTGGAGGGTGCGGCGAACCCGCTGTTCACGAAGCCGTCCCAGCCGCCCTCGAACGAGGCGTTGTTCACGAGGTTGGGCGTCTGGAATCCGGTCGGGGGCGGGGGCGGGGGCGGGGGCGGGGGCGGCGGCGCGGGAGCCGTCACGGCGATCGAGGCGGTGCCCGTCTTGCCCCCGCTCGAAGCGGTGATGGTCGCGCTGCCCGCGGCGACCGCGGTGACGAGGCCGCTCGCCGATACGGCGGCGATCGCGGTGCTGCTCGACGACCAGCTCACGGTGCGCCCGGTGAGGACGTTCCCGGCCGAGTCCTTCGGCGTCGCGGCGAGCTGGACGCTGCCGCCGACCAGCAGGGCGTTGGCCGAGGGCGAAACGGTGATCGTGGCAACCGAGGACGGCGCCGGGCTCACCACGGTGATGGTGGCGTTGGCCGACTTGCCCTCAGCCGTCCCGGTGATGACCGCGGTCCCGGCGGCAATGGCGGTCACGAGGCCGCCCTGCGCCGAGACTGTGGCGACGGCGGTGTTGCTGCTCGTCCAGGCGATCCAGCGATCCAGCGTCTTGCCGGTCGCGTCCTTCGTCGTCCCGCTCAGTTGCAGCGTCCCGCCGGGCAGGAGGCTGCCCGAGCTGGGCGTGACGGTCACGGAGGCGACGGGCACCGGCGACACGGTGACTGGCGCGCCTTTGCGCCGCGCGCCGTGTGAGGCCCAGATGGTAATCGCGCCGGGCGCGATGGTGGTCACCGTTCCGGCGGTATCGACGGTGGCGATGGTGGTGTCGCTGCTCTGCCAGGTGACCGAGCCGCCGAGAGGGCGGCCGACCGAGTCCTTCACCACGGCCGAGAACTTCAGCGTGGTGCCGACGAGGCCGCTGTCGGTTGAGGGACTGATGACGATGGAGGCGGCGGTTGGGGGTGCCGGTGGCGCAATGGGCGCGACGAAATTGTGCCCCGCGCCATCCGAGCCGCAGGCGTTCAGCACGACCATGACGGCGAGTGCCCCTTTGAGGAGCGACAGCCTCTTCGACAGCTTGAATCTCCAGTTCACGTTGCTACCCTCACGAAGTCGGGTTGAAGAGCGGTGACAGCACACGAAAAGCCGCCAGCAGACGATCCCGTTCGGATCGAATCGCTGGCGGCTCGGCTGGCCTGACGACCGATGGGTCGCGGTAGCCCCGTGGCTCTGCGTCACCGCCTTTCGGCGGCTTTGCTCTGAGCAGCGTAACTGGGTGTTCGGGCGACCGGAGGCGGTCGGTGGAGGCGGGGAAGCAAGAAGAGCCGCCAACCCCTCGACCCACCATGGTCGATTCGCTGGCGGCTCGGCCGGCGTGGCGATCCGGCCTGGATCGCTGTAGCCCCGACACTCTGCGTCACCGCCTTTCGGCGGATTTGCTCTGAGCAGCGTTCGTTACGACGCGAGCATGTTAGACGCGGTCGCGTCGAGGCACAATCCTGAAAAACCGCACGCCGTGTAAGACTCCGGCTACATCATTCGTAGGGGATGACGCACTTGGCAGGCGGCCTCACGTCCCTTCGGTGCGCCACCTCACAGAGTAACCGCGTCTTGAGAATGCCTAGGCACGGTGCGAGCTTTAGCCGTTCCCCGGCGCCGTAGCCAAGTGGTAAGGCAGAGGTCTGCAAAACCTCCATTCGGCGGTTCGATCCCGCCCGGCGCCTCTCTCGCTGCATCGCCGCCACAAGGCCGGCCTCCCCTCGCCGTGGTTCCAGTGAAGCCAACGAACCGAACAAGCCTCGCGGCGCTGCTGCTCAAGTTCATGCTTGCGGCCTTCCCGCTATGCGCTCCGGCCCTGCTGCCAGGCCAGCAGCCCGCGGCTGGGATCCAGGACAACAGCTTCCTCATGGAGGAGGCGTACAACCAGGAAGCCGGCGTGGTGCAGCACATCAACGTGTTCAATCACGCCTGGCGGGGCCGCGAATGGCAGTATGCGTTCACCCAGGAGTGGCCGTTCACGGGCCAGCGACACCAGCTGAGTTACACGATCCTTCTCGCGCACGCCGGAGCGCCGGGGTCGGGCACGACCGGACTCGGCGATCTCGCGCTCAACTACCGCTATCAGCTGGTCGGCGACGGCGAGCCCGCACTCGCGATCGCGCCCCGCATCACCCTGCTCGTCCCCACGGGGAGCGCCAGCAAAGGCCTCGGTGCCGGCGGGGCCGGCGTGCAGCTCGACCTGCCCCTCAGCTTGGTGCTCTCGCCCCGCCTGACGATCCACACCAACGCCGGGGCCACGCTGACGCCGTCGGCGCGCAACGCCGCCGGCGACCGCGCCAGGACGACGGGCGTCAACCTGGGTCAGAGCCTGATCGTGAATCTGAGTCCGACGTTGAACTTCATGGTGGAGGCGGTGTGGTCCCGTGGACAGACCGTCGCGAGCCCAGGCCAGACGGCCAGCGAGGACGGTTGTCTCGTGAGTCCCGGGATCCGCTATGCCTTCAATTTCCGGAGCGGCCTGCAGATCGTCCCCGGGATCGCGGTCCCGTTGGGTGTCGGGCCGAGCCGCGGGGAGCAGTCGGTGCTGCTCTACTTGAGTTTCGAGCACCCCTTCAAGCGCTAGGCATCCGGTAGGCCTCAGCGGAGGGCCGCAGCGGCCGCAGCAGCCAGTGCGGGCGCCGCATGCCACCCGGCCCGGGCGCGGGCCGCGCCAGCTTGAGCCACTCCTTGTAGACCTGGTGGCTCTTCGCCGTATCCACCAGCACATCGCCTTCCCGGTCGTCGGCCTCGGCCCTGGTCACCCGCACCTTCTGGTGCCAGGCGTGCGCGCCGCTGATCGGATCGGGATGCACGGCGAAAGTCAGGTTCTGGTGCACGCCAGCGCTCTGCCACCAGACGCGCGAAGAATCCCCATCGTCGCTCGCCCACGGCGCCACGCCGTGCACGCGACGCATCCTCCATTTGCCGCCGCCCTGTTCCTCGAGCCGCACCAGCGCCGAACTCCAGCGGTCGGTGCCTTCGTTTTCCGTCAGCCGCCAGCGGCCCATGTGGTGCGAGCAGGCGACGACGCCGGGCCGCATCCCCTCGGTGACCCAGGCGCGCACCACGAAATGGCCGATCTCGGTTTCGATTCGTACCAGGTCGCCGACCGCCACGCCGATGCGCCGCGCATCCTCGGTGCTGATCCACAGCGGATTGCTGTGCGCGATTTCGTTCAGCCACTTGGCGTTGCCGGATCGGGTATGGATGAGCATCGGCAGGCGGAAGGTCGGGATCAGCGCGAACTCGTTGCGCGCGCGGTCCAGGAGCCGGGGACTCACGTGACTCTCGACGGTGGTGGGGATCGCGTACTCCTTCCACCCCCACGCGGCGAGCGTCGAGGAATAGAACTCGAGCTTGCCGGACGGCGTCGGGAAGCCGCGCCGCGCGACACCGTCCACCATGACGCCCGCGGCGCGCCGGCCCGCGGCGTCGGGGGGCGGGACCGGCATCGGCGCGATGTTGGTCGACGGCGCGGCGGCCTTCGCGGTATAGACGCGGCCGGTCCGCTCGTTCACCGCCCCCTGCGCCACCTCATCGGCGGGCACCTCCTGCTCGTGACGGCGGTAGGCGGGATTCGGCACGTCGAACGAGGCATAGCGCCGCATGAACTCCATCGGCGTCAGCCCCTCGGCGGCGGCTTTTTCGGGGAGACCGGGCACCGAGTTCTCGAAGATCCAGCGATAGTACTCGTCGATGCGCAGCTTCTCGCCGGTGCGGTACGGCGACTCGAAATGCTTCCGGATCCCCATCGAGCCGTCGGGATCGATCCGCCACGACAGCTCGATCCAGAACTCGTTCTCCTCCCATACCTCGCCGGGATTCGCGTCGCGCGTGTCGGTAACGCCCTCGCCGAGCCGCTCCTTGAGGACGCGCTGCACCGGCTGGCGGAAGCCGAGCCAGCTGCCGGCATGGGTCTCGAAGCTCGCCAGGTCGTGCCGCTCGCTGCCGAGACCGACGGGCAGGACGTAGTCGGCGAACCAGGCCGTCTCGCTCCACACCGGGGTCAGGGCGGCGTGCCGGCCGATCAGGTGCTCGTCGCGCAGGACCTCGATCCAGGTAAAGCCGTCGGGGTTGGTCCACACCGGGTTGTAGACGCGGGTGAAGTAGACGTCGAGGGTGCCGCGTCCTTCCTTGAGAAAGTGCGGGAGTAGGAAGCTCATCTCGAAGAAGGCGAGCGGGTATTCCTTTGGCCACGTCAGCTCGTTCCACGACGTGGGGTGCGGCGGCCGGGCGTGGGGCGCCGGCACGAACTTGGTCCACGAGGCCGGGATCGTGCCGCCCTCGGTCCCGACGCTGCCGGTGAGGACATTGAGGAAGAAGAGGCAACGGGCCGTCATCCAGCCGCCGAGGTTGCCCGCGGCGGAGGCACGCCAGGTGTGCGCGCTGAAAGCGGAGCCCGCCTTGGCGATCGCATCCGCGACGGCCACGATGGTCGCAGCCGGCACGCCGCTCTCGGCCTCGGCGAACTCGGGGGTGTATTTCGCGTAGAGTTGCGCCAGTCGCTCTTCGAACCGCGCAAACGTCACGCCACCACTCCCCTCCGTCACCTCCGTCACCTTCGTCACCTCCGTCACCTCCGTCACCTCAGCCTTGAGATACTCCTCCCAGTTCACCCACTTCCGGACGAACTCCCGGTCGTAGCGCTTCTGGCGGATCAGGACGTTCGCGATGGCGAGCAGCACCGCGGGCTCGCTTCCCGGGAAGGTCGGCAGCCAGTGGTCGGCATGCGTGGCGGTGTTGGAGAGACGCGGGTCCATCACGATGATCGTGGCCCCGCGTGCCTTGGCCTCGAGAATCCGCTGGGCGTGCGGGTTGAAGTAATGGCCGCTCTCCAGGTGGGAGCTGATCAGCAGGATGCACTTCGCGTTCGCATGGTCGGGGCTGGGGCGGTCCATCCCCATCCAGAAGGCATAGCCGGCGCGCGCGCCGGCGGAGCAGATGTTGGTGTGGCTATTGTGTCCGTCGACACCCCAGGCGGCGAGCACCCGCTCGGTATAGCCGTCCTCGCCGGGGCGGCCGACGTGGTACATCACGCGGTTGGGCTGCCCCGACTGGATCGCGTTGCGGATGCGTCCGGCGAGGTCGTCGAGCGCTTCGTCCCAGCTCACCCGCTCCCAGTCGCCCGCTCCGCGCGCGCCGGTGCGGCGCATCGGGTAGAGGATGCGCTCGGGATCGTGGATCTGGTTGAGCGTGGCGGGACCCTTGGCGCAGTTACGGCCCCGGCTGCCGGGATGGCGCGGGTTGCCCTCGAACTTCTTCACAATGCGCGTCTGCTGGTCCACGTACGCCAGCAGGCCGCAGGCCGCTTCGCAGTTGAAGCAGGTCGTCGCGACGAGACTGTAGTGACGCCCCCCTTCGACCCAGTCACTCCATCGCTCGACGGGCGGGAAGGCCGAGAAGCCCTGCTGCATGCGACCGTCGTCGGAGGGATGCAGACTCCCGCTCGGGGGAGCGTGGGAGCGTGGGAACGTGGGAGCGTCAGTCATGAGATCGGCGGCTCCTGGCCGGCGAGGACGAAGGCGTGCGCATGAAGCCAGAGGCCGGCGAGTGTCAGCAGGCCGGCGAAGGAATACGCGACGAGCGGTCCCATGAGGAACAGCCCGGCGGGGATCATGGTGCCGCCGACGATCGCGGTCCAGAAGAGGCGAGCCTGCGGGCCGCGGGCCAGGGCATGGGCCGCCGCGGCGGCGTTCGCCGTCGGGTGTTTGTCCATCACGTCGGCCAACGACAACAATCCCAGCGCGCCCAGACCCGCCGCGGCGATGCCGCCCCACGATGCCGTCATCGGGTGGCCGCCGGTCAGCGGTGCCTGGACGAGCAGGGCTGCCAGGCCGGCCAAGGGCGCGTGAATGGCGAGCTGCGCGAACAGGAGACGGCCCTGCCAGAGGTCGCGCCCCTCGCACTGCGCGAACAGGAACGCGGTGTAGACCGCCGTGAAGAGCGCGAGCGCGGCGACGGGCCACGCCAGGACGGCGGCCCACCGATCGGCCCCGAACCACGAGGCGGCGGCCCAGGCGAGGAGCACCGCGGTATAGCCGGTGATCACGAAGGCGCCGCGCGCCAGCCAGCTGCGCCACTGCGGCCGGGCGAGAATGGTCCAGAACCGCTCGGGCCGCTTCAGGTCCGCGACCAGCAGCGCGCCGGTGAGCGCCAGAAAGAGGAGTGCCACGGCGGGCGCCCCTCGGCCCAGGAGCGTACCGTGCGTCCGGCGACCGGCCACCTGGAGGAGCGCCGGTACCAGCGCGGCGCCCGCGGCGATGCTCTTGGTCCAGATGTAGGTGGAGACCTTCCAGCCCCAGGGGCGGGGTTTGGGGATGTCGTACGAGACGGCTGATGGCTGGTGGCTGATGGCTGATGGCCGACCGGCGCGTTTGCCATTGGTCCCGGGCCATTGGCCACCGATATGGTCGGACCACGCATAGATCTGCGCTCGCGACGGCGCGAGCGGATCCAGGGTGTCGGGATGCGCGCCGATGTAGTAGGCCTTGGGGCGGGTGCGCTGCTCGGGCCGCCGGACGGCGACCGCCTGCGATGCCAGCTCCCGGCTGACCCGGCTGGTCGGGTCGTCACGGTCGCCGAAGACCAGCGCTTCCACGGGGCAGACCACGACGCAGGCGGGCAGCAGTCCCTGGTCCACGCGGTGCGAGCAGAAGTTGCACTTCGCCGCGGTGTTCGAATCGGGGTCCATATAGATCGCGTCGTAGGGGCAGGCCTGCATGCACGCCTTGCACCCGATGCAGAGCGACTCGTCGAAGTCCACCAGGCCGTCGGGGCGCTGGTACATCGCGGTGACCGGGCAGATCTCGACGCAGGGCGCGTCTTCGCAGTGGTTGCAGCGCAGGACCGCGAAATGGCGCCTGACCGCGGGAAACTCGCCGACGTCCACGTTCTTGACCCAGGTGCGGAAGACCCCGACGGCGACGTTGTTCTCGGACTTGCACGCCGTCGTGCAGGCGTGGCAACCGATGCACTTCGTCTGATCGATGACCCACGACCAGCGCGTCATGGCGCCACCGAGCGCGTCGGCTGGCTGGAGAGGGAGGTCTCGACCGGGATCAACACGGGGCGCGGGAAACTTGGGGCGCGCCCCGGGACGACGCAACCGACTCAGGTCACTCGAGCACGCCGGGAAACCGGTCCGGGCTCGCCGTGTAACCCGGGAAGACCGCATCCGTCTGCGCGATACCGAGGTGCCGCGTCGCGACCTCGGCGAAGAGGTCGCGGAAGTCCGTCGTTACGGCGAGGTCGCGTTGCTCGTAAAGCTGATCGGGCTCGAGACCTGGCCAACGCCCCGCGACCCGGCCGCCCCGCACGCCGCCGCCCATCACCATCATCGCCGTCGCGTGACCGTGGTCGGTGCCGCTGTTGCCGTTCTCCGCGACGGTGCGGCCGAACTCGCTCATCGTGAGCACCACGACGTCCGCCATCCGGTCACCCAGGTCCTGGTTGAACGCCGCGAGGGCACCACCAAACTCGTCGAGCCGCAGGGCCAGCTGCCCCTGCGCCCCGGACCCCTGGTTGATGTGGGTGTCCCAGCCGCCGACATCCACGAAGGCGATCTCCATCCCCAGATCGCTCTTGATGAGCTGCGCCACCTGCTGCATGGCGCGGGCGAAGGGGCCGCGCGGATACTGTGCGGCATGCTCGGGGGCATAGCGGGTCGGGTCGGCGCGCTTCAGCAGCTGGACCGCCTCGAAGCTCTCGGCGGCCGTGCTGGCGATGATGCCGGTCTCGCCACCGCCGTATAGCGCCTCGAAGGCGGCGGTCAACCGGTCGCGGGCGCCCGCCGGCGCGCGGATGCCGAACGCGGCGAGATCCGGAATCGCCAGGGTGGGCGCCGAGCCCTGGAGGGCGCGGGGGAGCTGCTGGCTGAAGGCCACGCCGCGAAACGGGGTCGCCCGGTGCTCGGCCCGGTGTTCCAGCGCGCGGTTGAGCCAGCCGTCGCGCGTACTCTTCACGCCCGGCGTGCCCGACTCCATGTAGTCCTGCGCGTCGAAGTGCGAGCGCGTGGTGTCGGGCGAGCCGACGGCCTGCACGATGGCGAGGCTGTGGGCGTCCCAGAGCGGCTTGAGGGACGCGAGGCGGGGATGCAGCCCGAAGTGGCCGTCGAGATCGATCGCCGCGCCGTCTCCCGACCCCGGCCGCCCGATCGCGATCCTCCCGCGACCCCGGTAGTACGCCGCCTCGGCGTGCGGGACAATCATGCTGAGGCCATCCACTGCGCCGCGCTGGAAGACGCAGACGAGAACCTTGCCTCCGGTCTTGTGACCCGGAGCGCGCAAGGCGTACGCCGCGCGGCCCAGGAAGAGGGGGTCGAGGCCGAGGCTGACGAGGCCGAGGGCGCCGGCCTTGACGAAGACGCGGCGCGAGATGCCGTCAGCCTGCTCGCAATCACACCGGGCCATGGTCCGCTCCTGTGCGCGTCATTGCTTTTGAAACTCGGGGCTGCCGAGGGCGAGGCCGACCGCCATGGTTCGCGCCATCGTCGGGTCGGCGAGGTCGTCGATCTGCTGCCGGATCACGCGCAGGGTGTTCGGGCTCGCCTGGCCGCCGAGGATCGTCGCATTCACGCGCGCGACGAGCGCGTCCTTGTCCGTTGTCAGCGGCACGGTCGGATCGAGGTCGACGGTGAGACCGGGCAAGCGGCCGGAGGCGATCCCCATCGCGACGTTCATCCTCCCCAGCAGCGCGCCGGAGTTCACCCACATCTCCTGGGTTTCCGGGTAGCCGGTGGGCACCTGCTGCTGGAAGAGCGGTTGGCCGAGCACCTGGAGCACCCCGGCGAGCCGCGGCGTCGAATCCGGTGTGGCACCGGTGGACCGCATCGCGCTGACCACGAATTCCAGCGGGCTCTTCACCTTGGTTCGCCGCACGGTGCCGGCCCAGAAGTCAGGCGACTCGACGATCGCGCGCAGCACGGCGGCGATATCGCCGTGGGTACGCAGGTACGCCGCGGTGGCGTGATCCACGCAGCCGTCCGGCGCTTCGTCGGCCACGAACCGCTCACACAGCTTGTGGGCGATGTGCCGCGCCGTCGAGGGGTGCAGTGCGAGCAGGGTGAGGAGGCGTTCGCCCTCATCCTGCATGTGCCCGGCGGGGAACACCTGGCCGAGGACAAACTTCTCGCCGCGATCATGCGCCCAGTCATGGAACTCGAAGGTGAAAGGCCGCCGCCCGGCGAGCCGGCCGCCCAGGGGCGCGCCGCCCGGGAGCCCCGGCCCCACGGTGCTCCAGCCCGTCAGGATCCGCGCGACATTCTGGACATCCTGCTGGGTGTAGCCGCCGTCCACGCCGAGGGTGTGGAGCTCGAGGAGCTCGCGGCCGTAGTTCTCGTTGATGCCGGTCGGCATGCGGCGCTGCACCTCGTCGGGCATGCGCGCCAGGATGCGGCGCGCCAGCGCCGGCGGCTGGGACCCGGGCGCCACGCTCTGCGCGTTGTCGAGGTAAACCAGCATGGCCGGATGGTGGGCCACCGCCTTGAGAAGGTCCTCGAAACGGCCAAGGGCGTGGGCGCGGATCGCGCGCTCGACGTAGTCGCCGGTGAGCCAGCGGTCGGCCTGCTTGCCGATGAAGACGTTGAAGTGATTGAACCAGAAGTCAGTCATGACCTCCTGGAGCTGCCGCTCGCTGCCAGCGTGACGCGCGAGGGTCGCCATCACCACCGCGCCGCCCAGGCGGCGGCCGTTCTGCTGGAAGCGGGCAATCTGCATGCTGTCAGGGGGCGCGTCGGGGCGGCCCGGCGGGGCAGGCGGCCGCCGCGCGAGGTTGGGGGGCGGATACTCCGCGTACAGCTCCGCCGGCGGCGCGAAGGCTTCGGCGTACCGCTCGCGCACCGCGCCCTGAACCGGATCGCTGATGCGGGCGGGGTCGAGTTGCTCATCGAGCCAGCGCTGAATACCGAGCCGCTGGACGCGGGCGATATCGCCCGGCCGGGGACCGAAGGTGAGACGGTTCAGAAGATGCAGCGCCGTGGCGCTGTCGGCGGCGGGGAAGGTGAAGGGTCGTCGCGGCGCGGCCATCGCGGCCGGCTCGGGCGTGGCGGGCATCGAGTCGGGCGCGCGCGCGGCCTGCCGCGCGCCGGTCGCGCAGGCGGCCACCAGCAGACCCCAGGCCAGGTGCATCATGCGCATGCCGTTGCTCCTCCTGCCCAAGTTGACGTCGGGCGGGCTCCGCGGTTAAGAACCGGATCGCATGAGCTCCGCCACCCAGCCAAACGTCCCGCGGGTCCCGCGCAGCCCCTTTGCCCCGGGGGCAGAAAAACCGTCCTGGAAGGAGCGCTTCCAGGCCCTGCGCAACGTGCCCCCACTTCTCAAGATGGTATGGGAAACGCACCGGGCGTACGCCGCCCTCATCGTGGCGCTGCGGATGATGCGGGCGCTCACTCCCATAGGCATTCTATGGATCGGCAAGCTGATCATCGACGGGGTGGTGGGGGCTATCGCGGATCATGCCGCCGGCCGGCCGGTCGGCTGGCCCGGCCTGTTCCAGCTGGTGGCGATCGAGCTCAGCCTCGCGATCTTCAGCGAGGCGGTGGCGCGCGCGGGCTCGCTCGTCGAGTCGCTGCTCGGTGACCTGTTCAGCAACCGGGTGAGCGTGCGCCTGATGGAACACGCGGCCACCCTGGACCTCAAGCAGTTCGAGGACCCCGAGTTCTACGATCACCTCGAGCGGGCGCGGCGCCAGACGGTGGGCCGCATCGGGCTCATCGCGCTGATCCTCGGCACGGCGCAGAACCTCGTCACGCTGCTCTCCCTGACCGCCGCGCTGGTCCTGTATGTGCCGTGGCTGCTCATCCTGCTGGTGATCGCGGTCCTGCCGTCCTTCATCGGCGAGACGCACTACGCGACCCTGGGCTACTCGCTGCTCTACCGTTGGACTCCCGAGCGGCGGCTGCTGGACTACCTGCGCTTCACCGGCGCGAGCGACGAGACGGCGAAGGAGATCAAGCTCTTCGGGCTCTCGGGCTGGCTGGTCGGGCGCTACGCGAGCCTGGCCGACGGCTTCTACCGGGCCAACGCGAAGCTGGCCATCCGCCACGGGCTGGTCGCCTGGCTGCTGGCGATTTTCGGCGCGCTGGGCTACTACAGTGCGTACGTCTGGATCATCGTGCTCACCGTGCGCGGCCATCATTCGGCGGCCGGCGTGTTCACGCTGGGCGTGCTGACCTTCCTGGCGGCCAGCTTCCGGCAGAGCCGCGACCTGATCCAGAACGTGCTCCTCAATACGTCGCAGCTCTACGAGCAGGCGCTCTATCTGCGGGATCTCTTCACCTTCTTCGAGATGCAGCCGGCGATCGCGTCGCGGCCGGGCGCGCGGCCCGTACCGCGGCCCATCGTGCAGGGCTTCGAGTTCCGCGACGTCGGCTTCAAGTACCGGGGCAGCGACAATTGGGCCGTGCGCCACCTCACCTTCGCCCTGGAGCCCGGCGAGCGACTCGCGCTGGTGGGTGAGAACGGCGCCGGAAAGACGACGCTGGTGAAGCTGCTGGCCCGGCTCTACGACCCCGACGAAGGCGCGATCCTGCTGGATGGTACCGACCTGCGGGAGTTCGACGTCGCGTCGCTGCACCGGGCGATCGGCGTGATCTTCCAGGACTTCGTGCGCTACGACTTCCTGCTGCGGGAGAACATCGGCGTCGGTGAGATCGGCGCGGTGGCGGACCAGGTGCGGATCGAGTCGGCGGCGCAACGCAGCCTCGCGGCCGACGTGGCCGGGCGGATGAAGGGCGGCTACGAGCAGATGCTCGGCCGCCGCTTCGACGGTGGCGTGGAGCTGTCGGGAGGCGAATGGCAGAAGGTGGCGCTGGCCCGCGCCTACCTGCGGGACGCCGAGGTGCTCATTCTCGACGAGCCGACAGCGGCACTGGACGCCCGCGCGGAGTTCCAGGTGTTTCAGCGCTTCACCGAGTTGACGCGTGGCAAGATGGCGGTGCTGATCTCGCACCGGTTCTCGACCGTTCGCATGGCCGACCGCATCCTGGTGCTCGAAAAAGGGGAGATCATCGAGCACGGCACGCACGCCGAGCTGGTCGCGCGGTCGGGCACCTACGCGGAGCTCTTTCAGCTTCAGGCTGCGGGCTACAAGTGACAAAACAAGGGGAGACAGGGGAGACAGGGGAGACAGGGGAGACAGGGGAGACAGGGCGGATAGAAAGGGAATGCGCCGCGTTGCACTGGGATGATGACAGCGTGACACTCATCCGAGCTAGCGTGGAGGCGTGCCAGGGTTCGTCGATCTCATTGTGTGGCGAGAATCGGTCTCACTCGCCGGTCAAGTCATCGAAGCGGCTCGAAGCGTGCGCGGGCCCTGCGCAACCTCGGCGGCGGATCAACTGACGCGAGCTGCAGAATCGATCCCGGCGAACATCGCCGAGGGTTACGGACGGGGAGTCAATCGAGACTGCCTGCGCTTCCTGAAAATCGCACGGGCTTCAGCGAACGAGCTGGAGAGTCATCTTCACGTGGCCATCGCCGGTGGCCGCCTTCCAAAGCCGCAGGCAACGACACTCATCAGCCATACTTGCCGGGTGCGCTACCTGATCATGCGCTTCGCCGCGTCCGTCGAACGCCGCATGGACGGCCAGCCCCCTCCTTCCCCCTGATTGCCCACCCTGTCTCCCCTGTCTCCCCTGTCTCCCCTGTCTCCCCTTGCCGTTCAGTATCGCCCGCCCGCCCCTCCGCCACCGGCCGAGCCTCCGCCGAAGCTGCCGCCGCCACCTCCCCCACCGCCGCCTGAGGAGCCGCCCGAGGTTCCACCGCCGACGGGCGACGCGCTGGGCACCGGCTTGCGTGCCGTGTCGCGTTCGGTGACGGTCTTCCATCCGCAGTTGCTGCAGAAGTTCTTGACCTCCTCGCGGCCACCGTGTGACGTCGTCGCGGCGACGAGCGTCCTGGTCACTTCGATCGCCGTCCGGCGTTTGCACTGCGGGCACACCTTGTACATGCTGAAGAGTTGCTGGTAGGGGATCCGCAGGACTTCCTTGCATTGCTTGCAGAACCAGACGTCCCAGCTGACGCTCCCGACCCGCTCCTCGGTCCGGGCGCCCTGGTCGAGCTGGTCGTCCTCCTCGCGCTCGGTGAGCAGCCGCATCGGATGGCCGTTGCTGCAGGTGCGCGGACGATAGCGCCGCCAACGCTTCCACCCGAAGAGGCCGCCGATGGCGGCCACGAGCGAGCCCAGGATGCCCACGATCCAGCCGATCGGACCGCCGCTGTCCACCGAGGGGGGTGCGCGATGGCTCCGGAGTGCCGCATCCCGCATTGCCGGCGTGAGACCCTGCCGCGGATTGGTCTCCTCGCGCGCGGCGGCCGCGAGGGCGCGAACGCCGGTCAGGATGCCGTCGTCGAAGCGGCTGTCCCGGAATGCGGCGATGATCTGGTCGCGGACCCGCCCGGCGCGCCGGTCCGGGATCGCGCCTTCGAGCCCGTAGCCCACGCTGATGAAGACAGCGCGGTGCACTGGATCCCACAGCAGCAGCACGCCGTTGTCCTTGCCGGTTTTGCCCACGCCCCAGTGCCGGTGGAGCGCGGTCGCGAACTCCTGCGGTTCGAGCCCGGCCGTCGAGTCGACGACGGCGACGGCGATCTCGGCGCTGGTTTCGCGCTCGAGGGTCGAGATGATCGCGTTGAGGCTGTCGCGCGTGGCGGGCCGAAGGTGATGCGCGGCGTCCGAGACCCAGGCCCCGTTCGCGGTACGCGGGTTGGGGACCCAGGCCACTCGCGCCTGCTGGGCGGGCGCCTCCTGGATGACCAGCGCGGCCAGGGCCGCAAGCGTGTGCCAGGGCACGTTACGGGCGGGGTGCGCGGTTGCGCCGATATCGCTGGAGCATTGCCTGGAAGCGTGCGTCGTCGCGAATCGGGTCGAAGAAGGGCATCATGGCCCAGAAGGGATCGAATTCGTTCTCCTGCCCCGCTCGGACAATCACTTCGGCGCCACGCCCCAGACGGACCTGCGCGAGTACTAGCGGGAAGGTGAACCGGCCCGCCGCGACGAGGGAATCGACGGCGGCCCGCGCCGTGGCCGTGTCACCGGCCCACGCCGCGATGAGCGCCTCGACCCCGGCTCGCCAGGAAGCGTGAGACGCCGGATTGGCCTGTCGCCGAACGAATGCGTCGGCGTCGCTCCGCGCACCATTCCGGTCGCCCAGGTAGGCCCGCAGGATGGCGCGACGCTCGAAGACGGGAACGAGCTCGGGCTCGATCCGGAGGGCCGAGTCATACGCGGCAAGGGCGTCGGGATAGCGGCGCTGGATCGTCGCGATCCGCGCGAGGTGCTCCCAGGTGACGGCCCGGCCCGGGTCGAGCTCCAGGGACCGGGCGTACGCGGCCAACGCTTCGTCAAATCGCAGCGACTCAGCCAGCAACCATCCGCGCATCCCGTAGAACTCGCCGTTACGCGGCTCCAGGGCAATCGCGCGATTGATGTCGCGCAGGCCGGCCGGAAGATCAAGATCGTACTCCAGCTCGGCGCGCGCCCGGTATGCCTGTGGGGAAAGGGAATCGATCGCCAGGGCGCGCTCGACGCTGCGGCGGCCGGCCGCGTGCAGGGAATCGTCGGGAAGGCCCCGGCAGCTGTAGCCCCAGTCGGCGCACAGGCCAAAGGCGTAACCCAGGCTGGCGAAGGCGCGGGCCGAACCGGGATCGAGCCGGGCCGCGGTCTCGAATTCCGCCAGCGCCCGCTCGAAGGCGCCGACGGTGCGCTGGTTGACCAGGAAGTCGCCCCGCAGGATGTGATCGTAGGCCTCGGAGCTGGTCGTCGGCCGCGTGGCGAGGGTGCTGCGCTCGCCGGGGAGCAGCCGCCCCGCGATGCCGGCGGCGACGTTGGTCGCGATGTCCTGCTGGATGGAGAGCAGGTCGGCGCTGGCGCGATCGAACTGGTTCGACCACACGGTCTGGGCATTGGCGGCGCGAACCAGCTCGACTGAGACGCGAATCCGCGCGCCGCCGCGCTGCACGCCGCCGGTCACCAGGTAGGCGGCGTTGAGGGATCGGCCGAGTGCGGTCGGTGCCGCGTCGGACGCCGCGACCCGCCGCACCATGCTGCGCGAGGTGACCGACAGGCGCTGGATCTGCGCGAGCTGGGCGCTGATGTCGTTCGCCAACCCTTCGGTGAGGTAGGCGTCGGCGCTATCCCGCGTGAGGTTGTCGAACGTCAGGACCGCCACGCTGAGCGCGGAGGCCGGTGCCGGGCGCGCCCGCGCGATGCAGGGCGGTGGAGAGCCATCGGGACACTGGGCGGCCAACGGCCGGACCAGGACGATGAGCAGGGCGGTGAGGACGGTGGGGCGGACCACGAGCGCCAAGATACGATTCGGACGACCAGGCCACAAAGAGCGGCGGTCGCCGGCGTCACTTCACGGCGTAGCTGCTCAACACCCGGAGGTAGTTGGCCCGCTCGTACGCGTCGGGATTGCGGATCGCGCGCTGGCTCAGCGAGCCGCGCATTTCCGCGATGCGCTCGTAACCATGGTCGTCCATCCAGGCGTGGAGGTCCCGGCGCACGCCGGCCAGGTAGCCGATGCCGTGCTGCAGCAGCGCCGAGGTCATCATGGCCGCGCTGGCGCCGGCCATCATCGCTTTCAGCACGTCGGCCGCGGTGTGGACGCCGCCGGTTACGCCAAGGTCGGCATCGATATGGCCGTAGAGCATGGCCACCCAGGTCAGGCGCAGCAGCAGCTCGGAGGGGCGGCTCAGGGTGAGGGTGGGCACGACCTCCAGCGCCTCGATATCGAGATCGGGCTGGTAGAAGCGGTTGAAGAGCACCAGGCCGTCCGCGCCGCGGTCGGCGAGGCGCCGGGCGAAGTGGCCCAGCGCGGTGAACTGATGGCTGAGCTTCACGGCGAGCGGAATCCGCACCGAGGCGCGCACCTGAGCGACCAGTTCCTCGTACTGCGCCTCGAGCTCGCCGGCGGAACGGTCGGTGCCCCCGGCCAACAGATAGATGTTCAGCTCCAGCGCGTCGGCGCCGGCCTGTTCGATCAGCCGGGCGTAGCGCATCCAGCCGCCGGGCGACACGCCGTTCAGGCTGCCGATGACCGGGATGTCCACGGCGTCCTTGGCCCGGCGTACGTGCTCCAGGTAGGCGTCGGGGCCGAAGTTGAAGTGCGCCGGCTCCGGCAGGTAGGTGAGCGATTCCGCGAAGCTGTCGACGCCGTGCGAGAGCTCCTGGTCGAGCAGCCGGCTTTCCAGCTCGATCTGCTCCTCGAAGAGCGACGGCAGTACCACGGCGGCCGCGCCGACGTCCTCCAGCTGGCGGATGCGGCTGATGTCGCGGGTGTTGGGCGACGACGCCGCGATCAGCGGACTCCCCAGGTGGAGACCGATCCAGTCGGTGGAGAGATCGATCACGGCGCACCTCCCCCGGTCTTCCCGTTCGCGGCGGCCATCGCCGCGTAGCGATGCCAGCGGGCGTCCACGTCCCCCTGCGCCTGCGCCGCGAGCACGCGGGCCGCGTCGGGGTCGGTGTGAATGAGCATGCGGTAGCGGCTCTCGTTGTTGGTGAACTCCACCAGCGGCAGGCTGGGCGGCTTGCAGTCCAGCTGGAGCGCCGGCTGGTCCTTGCGGGACGGGTCGAAGCGCAGGAGGGGCCAGTAGCCCGACTTCACCGCGAGCTTCTGCTGGTCGAGCCCGTGGACCATGTCGTAGCCGTGCGCGATGCAGTGGCAGTAGGCGATGACCAGTGAGGGGCCGTCCCATGCGGCCGCCTCCTGGAGTGCCTTGACGGTCTGCCCATCGTCGGCGCCGAAGGCGATCTGCGCGACGTAGACATTGCCGTGCGCCATCGCCAGCAGCGCGAGGTCCTTTTTCGCCGCGGCGCGGCCGCCGGCGGCGAACTTCGCCACCGCGCCGCGGGGCGTGGCCTTCGAGGCCTGGCCGCCGGTGTTCGAGTAGACCTCGGTGTCCAGCACCAGGATGTTCACGTTGCGGCCCGAGGCGAGCACGTGATCCAGGCCGCCGTACCCGATGTCGTAGGCCCAGCCGTCGCCGCCGACGATCCACACCTGCGTCTCCACCAGCGCGTCGGCGACGGCCAGCAGGTCGATGGCCTCCGCGTCGTCGGCGCCCGCGAGCCGCTCCCGCAGCTCATTCACCCGGTGGCGCTGCGCCACGATGCCGGCCTCCGTCGATTGGTCGGCCTTGAGCAGTGCGGCTGCGCGCGCCTGGCCGACGCGTCCCCCCAGCCGGCTCACCAGCGCCCGCGCGTACTCCCGCTGCTGGTCGAGCGCCAGGCGCATGCCCAGGCCGAACTCGGCGTTGTCCTCGAACAGCGAGTTGGCCCACGCGGGGCCGCGGCCCTCGGCGTTCGCCGACCACGGCGTGGTCGGGAGGTTCCCGCCGTAGATCGACGAGCAGCCGGTGGCGTTGGCAACCATCATCCGGTCGCCGAAGAGCTGCGTGAGCAGCCGCAGGTACGGCGTCTCCCCGCAGCCCGCGCACGCGCCCGAGAACTCGAACAGCGGCTGGAGCAGCTGCACGTCCTTCACCTGCGTCCGGCTCAGGCCCTCGCGCGCCGGATCCGGCAGCGTCAGGAAATAGTCCCAGTGCGCCCGGGCCACGTCGCGCGGGGGCGCCAGGTTGATCGCCTTGTGCCGCGCCTCCTGCTTGCTCTTGACCGGGCAGCTCTCGATGCACAGGCCGCAGCCGGTGCAGTCGTCGGGCGCGATCTGGAGCGTATAGCGCCGATCGGGGAATTCCTTCCAGCGGGCCGGCGCCGACTGGAAGCCGCGGGGCGCGGCGTCCAGGGCGTGGTGCTCGACGACCTTGGCCCGGATCGTCGCGTGCGGGCAGACCAGGACGCACTTGCCGCACTGGATGCAGATCGACTCGTCCCACAGGGGCAGCTCGAGTGCGATGTTGCGCTTTTCCCAGCGGGCCGTGCCCGCCGGCCAGGTGCCGTCGGCCGGCAGCGCACTCACCGGCAGCAGGTCGCCCTGTCCGGCCAGCAGCGGCATCGTCACCCGCTGAACGAACGCGGGGATGTCGGGGCTCGCCACGGGCAGGCGGCGCGGGCGGCTGGCGACCCGTGCCGGCACCGGCACCTCGTGCAGGCCCTCCAGCGCCTGGTCCACGGCCGCGAAATTCATCGCCACCACCGTGTCGCCGCGCTTGCCGTAGGTCCGGCGAATCGCCTCCTTGATCGCGACGATGGCCTCTTCGCGCGGCAGCACACCGCTGATGGCGAAGAAGCAGGTCTGCATCACCACGTTGATGCGCCGGCCCAGGCCCGCGGCGTCGGCGACCTTGACGGCGTCGATCACGTAGAAGCGCAGGCGCCGCTCGACGATCCGCTCCTGTACCGCTGCGGGGATCCGGTCCCAGACCTGGTCCGGGGCGAACGGCGCGTTGAGCAGGAAGACGGCGCCGGGCTCCGCCGCCTCCAGCACGTCGAGCCGCTCCAGAAAATTGAACTGGTGGCAGGCGACGAAGGTGGCGCGATCGACGAGGTAGGCCGAGCGTATCGGCCGCCGCCCGAAGCGCAGGTGGGAGACGGTGAGTGACCCCGACTTCTTCGAGTCGTAGACGAAGTAGCCCTGGACGGCGAGGTCGGTGCTCTCGCCGATGATGCGGATCGAGTTCCGGTTGGCGCCAACCGTGCCGTCGGCACCGAGCCCGTAGAAGCGCGCACGCACCGTGTCGGGATCTTCGGTCGTGAAGGCCGGGTCCCACGGCAGGCTGGTGTGCGTCACGTCATCCCTGATGCCGACGGTGAAGTGGTTGCGCGGCGCCGGCTGCGCGAGATCGTCGAACACCGCCTTCGCCATGGCGGGCGTGAATTCCTTGGAGCCGAGCCCGTAGCGGCCGCCGGTGGCGCGCGGCGCGGCGGCGAACCGCGGTCGGGCGGCAGCCTGGTCTTCGGCCAGCGCCGTAACGACGTCCTGGTAGAGCGGCTCGCCCATCGCGCCCGGCTCCTTGGTGCGGTCGAGCACGGCGACGCGGCGTACGGTGCGGGGCAGCGCGGCCACCAGCGCGTTCCCGTCAAAGGGACGGAACAGGCGGACCTTCAGCACGCCCACCTTTTCCCCGCGGGCGCACAGGTGCTCCACGGTTTCGTCCACGGTCTCGGCGCCCGAACCCATGACGACGATCACGCGCTCCGCGTCCTCGGCCCCGGTGTAATCGAAGAGGGAGTAGCGGCGGCCGGTTCGGGCGCCGAGGCGGTCCATGCAGTCCTGCACGATCGCGGGGCAGGCGGCGTACCAGGAGTTGGCGGCCTCGCGGCCCTGGAAGAAGACGTCGGGATTCTGCGCCGTGCCGCGGATCACCGGGTGCTCGGGGGAGAGCGCGCGGGCGCGGTGCTCGCGGACGCGCGCGTCGGACACCAGCGCTGCGATGTCGGCGTCTTCGAGGGAGGCGATCTTGGAAACCTCGTGCGAGGTGCGGAAGCCGTCGAAGAAGTGCAGGAAGGGAATCCGCGCCTCGAGGGTCGCCGCGTGGGCGATCAGCGCGAAGTCGTGAGCCTCCTGCACCGAGCCCGCGGCGAGCATGGCGACGCCAGTCTGGCGAGCGGCCATCACGTCGCCGTGGTCGCCGAAGATCGACAGGGCGTGGGTGGCCAGGGTGCGCGCCGCGACATGGATGACCGCCGGCGTCAGCTCGCCGGCGATCTTGTACAGATTCGGGATCATCAGGAGCAGGCCCTGGGACGCCGTGAAGGTGGTCGCCAGCGCGCCCCGCTGAAGCGCGCCGTGTAGCGCACCGGCGGCCCCGCCCTCGCTCTGCATCTCCACCACGGTCGGCACCGCGCCCCAACGGTTGGGCTGCCCCTCGCTGGCCCACTGGTCGGCCCATTCCCCCATCGGCGAGCTCGGCGTGATCGGATAGATCGCGATCACCTCGCTGAGCTGGTAGGCGATGCGGGCCGCCGCTTCGTTGCCGTCGATCGTGATCATGGTGCGGGACATTTGTGCTCCTGACGCGGGCAGGACGGCACGCCGACAGCAGGGCGTGCTGGCACATAAATGGCAAGATGCGTTCCGGGGACGCGGGGCCGGCCGATCCGCGGGGAGAGGACGGGAAAGGCGCTTGACGGCGCCAGTTCTCAGGCATCGGCTTGCCGGTGGTCGGCGGGCTCGGCCCGGAGGGGGCGGGGCCGGCGACGGGTCGCTTCATCCGCATCACCCCCGCGTGCGGCGGACTATTTGTCCGCTTTCCTCGACACCGTGATCGGAGTAGCTTGGCTTCAGATGAACGCGGAGACGCTGCAGCGCTATCGTTTCGTGTTTGCTTTCCTCGCGCTCGGCCTGGTTTTCGGGGCCATCGCGGTGCTGGTGCCCATGCTCATCGCGCCGCGCGGCGGCGGGACCGACACCCTCAAGAGCTACGAGAGCGGCATCATTCCCGAGCGCGGCGCGTGGCGTCAGTTCTCGCTCGCCTACTACCTGTACGCCCTGCTCTATCTCGCCGTCGCGGTGGACGTCATCTACCTCTTCCCGGTGGCGCTGGTCTACCGGACGATCGGCACCTGGCAGGCGCTGGTCGAGCTGATGGCCTTCGTCTTCGTCATCGCCCTCGCGGTCATCTACTCGTGGCGCACCGGAGCGTTCCGGTGGGAGTAGTCGCGCCGTCGGACCACGACCTCGACCGGATGGCCCACGATGCCGCGCCGTGGGTGCGGCTCGCGATGCTCGACGACGTGCTGAACCTCGCGCGCGCCAACTCGCTCTGGCCGCTGACCTTCGGCCTGGCCTGCTGCGCGATCGAGATGATGGCGGTCGGCATGGCGAAGTACGACCTCGACCGGTTCGGGGCCGCGGTGTTTCGCCCCTCGCCGCGGCAGGCCGACCTGATGATCCTCGCCGGCACGATTTCACGCAAAATGGCACCGGTGATCAAGACCCTCTGGGAGCAGATGCCCGGGCCCAAGTGGTCGATCGCGATGGGCGGCTGCACCATCTCGGGCGGGCCCTTCAAGTATCCCGGCGAGTATGCGATCGCCGAGGGCGCCGACAAGTTCATGCCGGTGGACGTGCACATTCCGGGATGCCCGCCGCGGCCCGAGGCGGTGATCGCGGGGATCCTGAGGCTCGAGGAGAAGATCAAACAGGGGCGGCGGTTTGGGCGCGGCGGCTGACCTGGCCGCCCGGCTCGACGCGGCCGGCTGGACCGTGGCGGCACCCAGGGAGCACCCGATGCTCGGCGTCGCCGAGAGTCGCTGGTGCTCGCCGGAGCGGCTCGTCGAGTCGGTGCGCGCGGCGAGGGACGCCGGGTTCTTCTACGAATCGATGACCTGCGTGGACCGCCTCGAGGCGGACGCGGCCTTCGAGCTCGTCTACACCTTCAATCGCTACGACGAGGCGGCCCGTCTCGCGCTGCGGGTCAGGGCCCCGAAGGATCAGCCCGTGCCGTCGCTCGCGGGCGTCTACAGCATCGCCGCGTGGAACGAGCGCGAAGCCTGGGAATTCTACGGCCTCGGGTTCGCGGGTCATCCGAACCTTACCTGGCTGCTCCTGCCCGAGGACACCGACTTTCATCCCCTGCTCAAGAGCTTCACCGCGCCGCCCCCCTCCATCTACGACGACAGCCTGAACCCTCCGGCCGCCACGGGTGATGCGCACCAGCACTGAAGCGCCGGCCACCGATCCGCTCGACACGTACGTGCTCAACATGGGGCCCCAGCACCCGTCGACGCACGGCGTGCTGCGGCTCAAGCTCACGCTGCAGGGCGAGCGGGTGCTCGACGTGGACCCGGTGATCGGGTATTCGCATCGGGCCCACGAGAAGATGGCGGAGAACCGGACCTACGCGCAGTTCTTCCCGAACACCTCGCGCCAGGACTACCTCTCCGGCCTGATCTACAACGTCGCCTGGGCCGAGGCGGTCGAGAAGCTGGCGGGCATCGCGGTGCCCGAGCGCGCCCTGGTCGCGCGGGTGATCCTCAGCGAGTTCAACCGGATCGCGTCGCACCTGCTCTGGGTGGGCGCCTTCCTCATGGATCTCGGCGCCGCCACCCCTTTCCTCTATTCCTTCGACGACCGCGAGACGATTCTCGGGCTGCTCGAGACGGTCACGGGGTCCCGGCTGACCTACGGCACCGCGCGCTTCGGCGGCCTGTCGAAGGACCTCGACGGCGATTTTCCGCGCCGGGCGCGGGCGGTGCTGGCGAAGCTGCGGGCGCGCTGGCCGGAGTTCGAGGGCCTGATCGAGGGGAACGTCATCTTCCGCCAGCGCACGCGCGGCGTCGGTGTCATGTCGCTCGCGCAGTGTCACGCATGGGGCGTCACCGGTCCGATGTTGCGCGCGTCGGGGGTAGCGTACGACGTCCGCAAAGCGGAGCCCTACGGGGCGTATCCGCGCTTCAGCTTCGACATCCCGACCCGCCCCGAGGGCGACGTCTTCGCGCGGTACATGGTGCGTATCGCCGAAATGCAGCAGAGCGTCCGGATCATCGAGCAGGCGCTGGACGCCCTGCCCGCGGGCCCGATCCTCACCGAGGGCTCGATCGGCGTGAAGAAGCGCCTCAAGCCGCCCGCCGGCACCCTCTACTACGCCGTCGAGAGCGCGCGCGGCGCCTACGGGATCGTGATCGTCTCGGAGGGCGGAACGGAGCCGTGGCGCGCGAAGTTCCGGACGCCCTCCTACGCCAATCTCGCCGCGATGCAGGACGTCATGCGCGGGACCATGGTCGCCGATGCGGTGGCGATCCTCGGCAGCGCCGACGTCGTGATGCCGGAGATCGATCGGTGAGGCGCCCATGCTGAGCGGCGTGCAGCGCATGCTCGCGGGCCTGGTGGGCGACTTCGCCGCCACGGTGATCCTGGGCGTCTCGCTGATCATGGGCTACCTGTCCTTCAACGTACTCTTCCTCATCTGGCTCGAGCGGAAGGTCTCGGCGCACATCCAGCGCCGCTACGGGCCGATGGAAGTCGGCGCCCATGGCTCGCTCCAGACCGTCGCCGACATGGTGAAGCTGCTGGGCAAGCAGATCCTGACGCCGGTTGCGGCCGACCGGTTCGTCTACATACTGGCGCCGGTGCTCGTCTTCCTGCCGACCCTCTGCCTCGCCTCGCTCATCCCGCTCGCCGGCGCCGAGGCCTTCGCCGAGCAGCCGTATGGCCTGCTCGTGATCATCGCGCTGTCGGGGATCTCGGTGCTCGCGATCTTCATGGCGGGGTGGGCCTCGAACAACAAGTACGCGGTGCTCGGCGGGATGCGTTCGGTGGCCCAGGTGATCGCGTACGAGATCCCGGTGATGCTCGCCGCGCTCTCGGTCGTGCTCATCGCCCAGTCGCTCAACCTGCGCGACATCGTCGCGGCGCAGGCCCGCGGCGTGCCGTTCATCCTGCTCCAGCCGGTCGCGGGGCTGCTCTACTTCATCGGCATCACGGCCGAAACCAACCGGGCGCCGTTCGATATCCCCGAGGCGGAATCGGAGCTGGTGGGCGGCTTCCATACCGAGTATTCCGGCATGCGCTTCGCCCTCTTCTTCTTCGCCGAGTACACCAACATGCTCGTCCTCGGCGCCCTCGGGGCCACGCTGTTTCTGGGCGGGTGGCTGGGGCCGTGGCTGCCGGGCCCGGTCTGGCTGCTGCTCAAGGCCTACGCGGTGATCTTCGTGATGATGTGGATGCGGTGGACTTTCCCGCGCCTGCGCTTCGACCAGTTGATGACCTTCGCGTGGAAGCTGCTGATCCCTCTGGCCCTGGTGAACCTGGTGGTGACGGCGCTGGTGCTGGGCGGCGGCCGGTGAAGCTGGCGCGCCAGGTGTGGGCGGGGGCGCGCAGCCTCCTCATCGGCCTGGGCATCACGGGCCGGCACCTGGTGCGGCGGGCGGTGACGCTCCAATACCCGCACGAGAAACCCGACGTTTCGCGCTGGGGCGGGCCGATCGAGCTCGTCACCTTCCCCGAGACCGGCACCCACGACTGCATCGCCTGCAACGCCTGCACCCGTATCTGCCCCTCGGACTGCTTTACGATCGAGGGCGCGCGGGCGGAAGGCGCCAAGAAGATGCGCGCGACGAAGTTCCTGCTCGACTTCTCGACCTGCAGCCTCTGCGGGCTGTGCATCGACGTCTGTCCCACCGACACCCTCAAGTACTCCGAGCGCTTCGACGAGGCGATGTACATGCGGCCCGACACGGTGAACGATCTGCTGGTGCCGTTCGCGGGCGAACGGATCCAGCCGCCGTCATGAACCCGGGCACGCTGGTCTTCGGCATCTCGGCAGCCACCGCGCTCGTCGGCGCGCTCCTCGCGGTGGGGCTCCGCAACATCTTCCACAACATCCTCGGGTTCGCCCTCGCGATGCTCGGTGTGGCCGGCGTGTTCCTCGGCCTCGGCAGCGACTTCCTCGCCGCCGTCTTCGTGCTGGTCTACGTCGGCGCGGTGGCGATCGCGATGGTCTACGCCGTGATGCTGTCCCACCCGCTCGATCAGCCGGCGCGGCCCCGCAGCGCGGCGAAGGTCTGGGGCGCCGCCGGGCTCGCCGCCGGGGCCGCGGCCGCGCTGTGGATGCTGGTCCGCGGCGCGCCATGGGCCGCGGGCCCGCCGGTGGAGCCGGTCGGTGCCGCCGGGATCGGCGCGCGATTCCTGACCGACTACGTCCTGGCCTTCGAGCTGATCTCGGTGCTGCTGCTGGTCGCGATGATGGGCGCCGTCATGGTGGCGCGCCAGAACCGCGAGGGGACGGGCCGGTGGTGAGCCTGAATGCGGTCCTCGGCGTCGCCACTATGCTGTTCGGCATCGGCCTCTACGGTCTCCTGCAACGGCGCTCGCTGGTCGCGATGCTGATCTCGCTGGAGTTGATGCTGGCCGCGGTTTCCATGAATGTCATCGCGCTCACCAGCCGCGCCGGCGCCGACGCGTCGATGGGGCAGGTGGTCGTGCTGATTCTCATCGGCGTCGCCGCGGCCGAGGCCGCCGTGGCGCTGTCGCTGTTCGTCGCAATCCACCGGTCGGCGCACACCATCGACGTCGAGCAGCTCTCGGAGATGAAGGGTTGAGCGGCCCGATCCAGGCCGCGCTGCTCGCCCAGGCCGCGCCGCTCGCGGCGTCCGCCGCGATCCTGCTCGGCCTGCGCCGCCATCCCGCGGCGGCCGCGGCGGTCGCGATCGCCGCCCTCGGCGCCGGGTTCGCGGCCTCGACCTACCTGGTCCTGGCCGTGGCCAACGGCTCCGCCATGGCCCAGGCCGTCTGGCTCCCCATGGCCGACGGCCGGGGGCTCGCCTTCGGCGTCCTGCTCGACACGCTCTCGACCACGATGGCACTGGTCGTGTCGGCGGTGACGCTCGCCGTGATGGTGTACTCCCTTGGCTACATGGCGGGCGACCCCGGCTTCGCGCGCTACTACGGATTCCTGTCGCTCTTCGCGGCCGCGATGCTCGGCCTGGTGCTGGCCTCGAACCTTCTGCAGACGCTGGTGTTCTGGGAGCTGGTCGGCCTGGCGTCGTTCCTCCTGATCGGCTTCTGGTTCGACCGGCCCGGGCCGGCCGCCGCGGCGCGCAAGGCGTTCATCATGACGCGCGTCGGCGACGTGGGCTTCCTGCTCGGTGTGCTGCTCCTGATCCGCACCCTGGGGAACGCGACGATTCCCGAGCTCGTCGCGCAGGCGGGGCCGGGCGGCGCTTTCAGCCCCCGCTTCACCGCGATCGTCGCGAGCCTGCTGCTGATGGGCGTGATCGGCAAGAGCGCCCAGGGCCCGCTCTTCACCTGGCTGCCCGACGCGATGGAGGGCCCGACCCCGGTCTCGGCATTGCTGCACTCGGCGACGATGGTCGCGGCGGGCGTGTACCTGGTGGCGCGGCTGCACGGACTCTTCGCGGCCGCCCCCGACGTGATGCGGGTGCTGCTCTGGGTGTCGCTCGTCACCGCGGTCGCGGCGGCGACGATGGCGATGGTCGCCGAGGACATCAAGCGGGTGCTGGCGTACTCGTCCATCTCCCAGCTCGCCTACATGCTGATGGCGCTGGCGGCGGGCAGCGTCGCGGCGGGCTTCTTTCACCTGGTGACGCACGCCGGCTTCAAGGCGCTGCTCTTCCTGTCGTCGGGGATCTTCATCCACCACGCGCACTCGAATGCGATGCGCGAGATCGCAGCCCATTCCCCGACCCGGCAGCGTGCCGCCACCATCGGGCTGGTCAGTGGCAGCCTCGCGCTGGCGGGCGTGATTCCCTTCTCCGGCTACTTCTCGAAGGAGGCGGTACTCGCGACGCTGGGCGTGCACGCGGGTGCCGCGGCGCTGGTGCTTGCCTACCTCGGCGCGGGTCTGACGGCGTACTACGCGGCGCGAATGGTGTTTCTGACCCTGCGCGGCGGTCAGCAACACGGCTCGCCCACCGCCCCGCATCCCACCCTGGCGCAACAGGCCGCCGCCACGATGATGGGGGTCCCCGTCCTCGTGTTGTCGGCGCTCACGTTGATCCTCGGGTGGACGGGCTCCTGGCTGGCCGCGAGGCTGTCGCCCGGCGCGGAGCCGCACGCGGCGCTCGAGCTGGGCGCGGGGCCGCTCACGGCCCTCGCCCTCGCGGGCCTCGGCATCGCTCTCGCGTGGCGGGAGTATGGCGCGAAGGGCGCGGCGCGCACCGGTTTCGTCGATCGATTCCCGGCGCTGCGCGCGTTCTTCGCCGACAACTGGTACCTCGACCGGCTCTACGGCGCGAGCGTGGTCCGCGCCGCCGGGTGGCTGTCGCGGGCGGCGCGGTGGCACGACCAGCAGGTGCTCGATGGCGCGGGTGACGGCCTCGCCGCGGGAACGACGCGGGGCGGCCGGATGCTGGCGAGGGTACAAGGCGGCCAGGTGCAGATGTACGTCGCGATCGCCGTCGCCGTCCTGGTCGCGCTGGCGGTCTGGCTGGCCTACGCCGAGGGGCTGCGGTGAGCGACCTGCCGCTGCTGACGCTGCTGGTGCTCTGCCCCTTCGCGGGGCTGGTCGCCGTCCTGCTGATTCCGGGTCGCTACGCGCAGGCCCTCCGGATCGCCGCCGCGCTGTCGGCGCTGGCCTCCTGCGTGGTGACGGCGCTGATCGTGCGGGCCTTCGACGCCCACGCCGCCGGCTACCAGCTGGTCGAGCGGGGCGCCTGGCTGCCCGAGGCCGGGATCGGCTACCACGTCGGTGTCGACGGACTCAGCCTGCCGCTGCTGGTGCTCACCGCCATCGTCTACCTCACCGGCGTGCTGGTGATGTGGGAGCTGGAGCTGCGCGTGAAGGAGTTCTTCGCCTTCATGACGCTGCTGGTGACCGGTGTTTTCGGCGTCTTCGTGTCGCTGGACCTCTTCTTCTTTCTCTTCTACTACGAAGTCGCGGTCCTGCCGATGTACCTCCTGATCGCCGTCTGGGGGAGCACGCGCAAGGAATACGGCGCGATGAAGCTGACGCTGTACCTGCTGGCCGGTACCGCACTGGTCGTGCCCGCCGTGCTGGCGTTGTACGTCACCGCGACGGTGCACACCTTCGACCTGACGCAGCTCGCCCACGCCGGGTTCAGTCCCACCGTCCAGCGGATCGTCTTTCCGTTCCTGTTCCTCGGCTTCGGCGTGCTGGCGGGCCTCTGGCCGTTCCACACCTGGTCGCCGGTGGGCCACGTCGCGGCCCCCACGGCGGTGTCGATGTTGCACGCCGGCGTACTCATGAAGCTGGGGGCCTACGGCATCCTGCGCGTCGCGATGACGTTGCTCCCCGAGGGCGCGGCGTACTGGGGGCATACCGCCGCGCTGCTCGCCACCATCAACATCGTGTACGGCGCGTTGGTCGCGCTCTCGCAGACCGACCTCAAGTTCGTGATCGGCTACTCGTCGGTGTCGCACATGGGGATCGTCCTGCTGGGGCTCGCGACGATGTCGGTGGACGGGATCAACGGCGCGGTGATGCAGATGTTCAGCCACGGCATCATGACGGCGCTGTTCTTCGCCGCGGTCGGCTTCATCTACGACCGCTATCACACCCGCGAGATCGCGCGGCTCGGCGGCCTCTCCCGTGCCGTGCCGGTGGCCTCGGCGTTCTTCATCATCGCGGCGCTGACCGGGGCGGGCATTCCGGGGCTGGCGTCGTTCTGGGCCGAACTGCTGGTCTTCCTCGGCGCGTTGCGGACCTGGCCGGTGCTCGCGGTGATCGTGGTCGGCGCGCTGATCGTCACGCTGGCGTACTCGATCCGCGTCATCGTCCTGGCCTTCTTCGGGGAGCCGCGTGAGCCCCACCCGGTAGTGGCCGACATCACGCCCTTCCTCTCGCTGCCGCGCGCCATCCTCGCCGCCGTGCTGCTGGTGCTGGGCTTCTACCCGCGGCTCATTCTCGACGTGATCGACCCGGCGGCGCGCGCCTTCGTGGAGGCGCTGCGATGAGCCGCGCCTGGGCGCTGCTCCCGGAGGCGTCGCTGGTGCTCACCGGGCTGATGATCTTCGCTGCGCTGATGGCCGGCGAGCAGCGCGCGGTGCTGGCGCGCCGGGCCGCGCGGGCGGGGAGCGTGATCCTCCTCGCGGCCTGCGTCGCGTCGCGGGGAGTGCCCCTGGTGATCTTCTGGGGGACTTACCGGGTGGACGCCTTTTCCCAGCTGGTCAAGCTCGCCGTGGCGGCCGGGTTCGCGCTCTCGGTACTCATCGCGCGGGACGGCGAGGGGCAGCGGGCGGACGCCCGCGGCGAGCTGTTCTTCTTCCTGCTGACCTCGGCGTCGGGGCTCATGGTGATGGCGAGCGCGGTGGAGGCGGTGGCGCTCTACCTCGCGCTCGAGATCGCGTCGTACTCGCTGTTCGTGCTGGTGCCGCTGCGCGAACGCTTCCCGCGGGGGAAGGAGGCGGGGCTCAAGTTCGTGGTGGTGGGTCTCGCGTCGTCGGCGCTGACGCTCTACGGCCTCTCCCTGCTCGTCGGTCTGGCGGGGAGCACCCGGCTCGCCGCGATCGCGGCGTCGCCCGCACTGGTGACCGGGTCGCCGGTCGCGCTCTTCGGGCTCGGACTCTTCGCCGCCGGGTTCCTCTTCAAGCTCGCGCTGTTTCCCTTCCACTTCTGGGCGCCCGACGTGTACGAGGGCGCCAGCCACGGGGTCGCCGCGTTCGTGGCGACGGCCTCCAAGGTCGCGGCGCTCGCGATCGTCGGCCGGCTGGTCGCGGCTGCCGGGCCGGCCACCGCGAGCCTCGCGATGGCGCTCGCGCTGGCCGCGGCGATCGCGATGACGCTCGGCAACCTGGTGGCCATCGGGCAGCGGGACGTCAAGCGGATGCTCGCCTGGTCGGCTGTCGCCCAGGCGGGCTACATCGCCGTCGGCTTCGCCGCCTTCACCGCCGCGGGCATCGCGGCGGCGCTGTTCTACGGTCTGGTGTACCTGGTGATGAACGCCGCGGCTTTCCTGGTCGTGGCGCGGGTCGCGCGCGACGGCGCCAATCCGTCGCTCGACGATCTGCGGGGACTCCACCGGCGCGCGCCGCTGCTCGCCGCGACGCTCCTGCTCGCGCTCTTCGCGCTGGCGGGCGTGCCGCCGACGGCGGGGTTCGTCGGCAAGTGGCTGCTGTTCCGCGCCGCGATGGCGCAGGGGTGGTGGTGGCTGGTCCTGCTGGGGGCGATCAACAGCACCGTCTCGGTCTACTACTACCTGATCGCGGTGAAGCACGCCTACCTGCTGCCCGCCGAAGACGAGGGAGCGCCGATCGCGCTGACCTGGGTGGACCGCGCGGCGTGCCTCGCGCTGTGCGGCGCGCTGCTGATCCTCGGCTTCTATCCGACGCCGGTGTACGACTGGGCCGCCGGGGCGGCGGACGCCCTGTTGCGCTGACGCGCCGCGGCCGCCCTCAGAGCAGCTCGGTGAGTCCCGAGGTTCGCAGCAACCGCGCGTAGCGGGGATCGATGGCCAGGCCGTGGTGGTCGTATGGCAGGTCGGTCAGCACCCGCCGCAGCCGGCCGGGCCGGCGATAGTACCCGCGCTCCACCCAGTCCATCACCTGCTGCCACTCCCCCAGCTCGGCGAGGGTGATGATGATCTTGTCGGAGAGCTGGCGGCTGCCGCGGATGTCGGTGAAGGGGTCCTCCCGTTCCGCCTGCACCAGCTGCGCGGCGAGCTCGCGGCGCAGGTCCTTCTCGCGCGCGAGGAGCCAGCCGTCGGCGGCGACGTCGGCCTCGAGCAGCTTCATGCGCTCCGTGTCGCCGCGGACGCCGAGCATGATGCGCCGCGCGTCCAGCGCCTCATCGTGCCGCCCGGCGCGATGGCAGGCCATCTCGAGCCTTTCCAGCGCGGCCTCGTAGCGGGCCGAGAGCCGCAGCGCCTCCCGCAGCGGCCCGACGGCCTCGTCGTAGCGCCCCAGGGTCATGAGCACGTCGGCGAAGCCTACGCGCATGAACGGCGCGTTCGGCGCCAGGCGGACCGCCTCCTGCATCTCGCGCAGCGCCTCGTCGAGGCGGCCCGCGATCTTCAGCCAGGCCCCGTACATGCGGCGGCCGTCGGCGGAATCCGGCGCCAGCTCCGCCGCGAGCACCAGCTCGACGCCGGCGGTCTCGAAGTCGTCCTCCCAGTAGAGGAACAGCGTACCGAGCGAGGTGTGCACCTCGCCGATCGTGTCATCGGCGGCGAGGGCACGCAGCCGCAGCTCCTTGGAGCGGCGGACGCTCTCATCCCAGTCGTCGAACCCGCGGATGCCGAGGACGAACGTCACGTCGGCCAGCCGGGACAGCACGTGGGCGTCGTTCGGCGCCATCGTGAGGGCCTTCTCGAGGTACACGCGCGCCATCTGGAGCTTCTCGCGCGTGCCAGGGCCGCCCTGGACGGCGGTGTTGTAGATCGCGACCGCGCGGTCGTAGGGCTCGCGCGCCTCGGGCGCCATGGCTGCGCCGGCCGCTCGTGGGGCCGGGGTGCGTGGCGCGGCGGGCTCGGCGGCCGCCGGGGACGCCTCGGTCCGGCGCAGCTCGGCGAGGCAGGCCGCCGCGTTGGCGGGGCGATCGCCGGGCTGTTTCGCCATCATCCGCTCGAGGAGCGCGGCGAACGCCGGCTCCACGTCGGAGCGCACGGCGCGAATCGCCGGCACCGGGGCGGTGAGGTGCGCCGCCACCACCGCCATCGGGTTGTCGCCCGCGTAGGGCGGCTGCCCCGCCAGCAGCTCGTACGCCATGCACCCCAGCGCGTAGAGGTCGGAGCGCCCGTCGAGCTGCCGGTCGCCGGAGGCCTGCTCCGGGCTCAGGTAGGACAGCGTCCCGACCACCAGGCCGGTGCCGGTGAGCCGCGCGCCGGTCATCGTCGCGCTGGTCGCCGTCGCGATGCCGAAGTCGGCGAGCAGGGCGCGCCCGCCGTACCAAAAGACGTTCTCCGGCTTGACGTCCCGGTGGATGATGCCGAGGGCGTGCGCGTAGGCCAGCGCCTCGCCCAGGTCGGCGAGCACCCGCGCGACCTCGGCTACCGGGCGCGGGCCTTCGGACTCCAGGCGATCGCGCAGCGTACCGCTGTCGATGAAGGGCATGACGAAGAACAGCCGCCCGGCGGCCTCGCCGGAATCGAACAGCGGAACGATATTGGGGTGGACGAGCCGCGCCGTCATCCGGATTTCACGCTGAAACCGGTCGGCTCCGAGCTGGGCGGAGAGCTCGGGCGTGAGCACCTTGATGGCGACATCGCGGTCCAGGCGCCGGTCGTGCGCGAGGAGGACGCTCCCCATCCCGCCCCGGGCGATTTCGCGCTCGATCACGAAGCGGCCGGCCAGCGCCTCGCGAAGTTCGTCGGTTGCCGTTCCCATGAGGCCCCGAAGATATCGCCCATTTGACACTCCCGCCCGGCCCCGATATAACCGTATTCGAACGTCTTTCCACCGCCAGAGGGTGCACACGGCTATGAAGGAATACGCGAGTACCGCGATCAGAAACGTGGCGGTAGTCGGCCACGGAGGCAGCGGCAAGACCAGCCTGGTCGACGCCCTCGCCTTCGTGGCCGGCTCCAGCAAACGGCACGGCCGGGTGAAGGACGGCTCCGCCCTCACCGATTACTCTCCCGACGAAATCGAAAAAGGCTACAGCATCAACCTCGCTCTGGCCTACGCCGAGTGGGAGGGATGCAAGGTCAACCTCGTCGACACGCCGGGGTACCTCGACTTCGCGGGCGATGCCGAGGCCGGCATCTTTGCGGCCGACGCGTCGCTGATCGTCCTCGGGGCCACCAGCGGCGTCGAGGTCGGGACCGAGAAGGTCTGGGAGTACAGCCAGCAGTTCCATCACCCCGCCGTCTTCTTCGTCTCGATGATGGACAAGGAGAACGGCAACTTCGAGAAGGTCTACGACGATATCCGCGAGCACCTGTCGCCCAAGGCGGTGCCCGTCGAGATCCCCATCGGCGAGGGACCGCAGTTCCGGGGCGTGATCAACCTCATCACGCAGAAGGCGCTGATCTTCAAGCCCGGCACCAAGACCGGGGAGTTCACCGAGGGCCCGATCCCTCCCGAGCTCGCGGGAAAGTACGAGCAGTACGAGAAAGACCTGATCGAGAAGGTGGTCGAGACCGACGAGTCGCTGATGGAGCGCTACCTCGGCGGCGAGACGATCGGGCACGACGAGCTGGTGCCGGCGATGCGCAAGGCGATGAAAGCCGGCGAGCTGTACCCGATTCTCTGCGGCGCGCCGGAGCTGACCTACGGCGTGCGGGCGCTGCTCGACGAGCTGGTGGAGCTGGTCCCGCCGCCCGTCGAAAACGACGCGGTCGAAGCCGAACGCTGGGGCAGCGCCGACAAGGTCCGGCTCGCGCCCACCGACGACGCGCCCTTCGCCGCGCTGGTCTTCAAGATCGTCTCCGAGCCGCACGTGGGCGACGTGTCGTTCTTCCGGATCTACTCGGGCAGTGTGAAGACGGGGCAGGATGTCTGGAACGCGGCGCGCGGCGGCGCCGAGAAGCTGAACCACCTTTCGGTGACGCAAGGCAAGGACAAGCTCGAGGTCGCCGCGCTCCACGCCGGCGACATCGGCGTCGTCGCCAAGCTGCGCGAGACCCACACCAACGACACCCTCTCGACCCAGGCCGTGCCGGTGGTGCTGCCGCGCGTGCCGTTCCCCGAGCCGCTGATCCACAGCGCGATCGAGGCCAAGGTGAAGGGGGAGGAAGACAAGCTCTCGACCGGCTTGACGCGGCTGCGCGAGGAGGACCCGACCTTCCACTGGCGGTACAACGCCGACGTCCACCAGACCTGGGTCCGCGGGCTCGGCGAGCGGCACCTCGACATCATCCTGGGGCGCCTGGCCCGCAAGTTTGGCGTGCACGCCACGCTGGTAAAGCCCAAGATCCCCTACCGCGAAACGATCAAGGGCCGGGCCGAGGGTGAGGGCAAGCACAAGAAGCAGAGCGGCGGGCGCGGCCAGTTCGGCGATTGCTGGATCCGCATGATGCCGGTGCCGCGCGGCACCGGGTACGTCTTCGAGGACCTGATCGTCGGCGGCGCGATCCCCAACAAGTTCATCCCGGCGGTGGACCGCGGCATTCAGGAGGCCGCGCTGCGGGGCGTGCTCGCCGGATGCCCGATGGTGGACTTCAAGGTGGAGCTGTTCGACGGCAAGTACCACGACGTGGACTCGAACGAGATGTCGTTCAAGATGGCGGGGATCATGGCCTTCAAAGCGGTGGCGCCGAGCTGCAAGCCGGTGCTGCTGGAGCCCCTCGCCGACGTCGAGGTCTTCACCCCCGAGGACTACGTTGGCGCGGTGATGGGCGACCTCAACTCACGGCGCGGGCAGATTCTCGGCTCCGAGGTCGACGGCCGGCTCACCAAGCTGAAGGCGATCGTGCCCGAGGCCGAGATGTACAAGTACGCCACACAGCTGCACTCGATCACCCACGGCCGCGCCACGTATCACGCGCAGTTCCGGCAGTACGCCGAGGTGCCACCCGAAGTCGCGAAGAAGATCGCGGAGGACTACCAGAAGACCCGGCTCGTCGAACAGGAAGCGTAGCAGCGCCCGAAGCCGGGAGCCGTACCCTCCGTGCGCAGGACAGGTACGGCTCCCGGCCGGACGCCTTCCGACTAGCGGATCGTGACGCCCCCGCTGCCCGTGTCGATGCTCACCCGCCCGCGCCCCTCGCCGAACCGGATGACGGTGCCGTCGGAATCGCGCCGCTCGAAGATGCCGCCGGCGCGCTGAAGCACGGCGTCACCGCTGCCGGTGTCGATGACCAGCCGGGCGTCGGCCTCGGGGGGCAGCGTCAAGCCGACGCGCCCCGATCCGGTGTCGATGGACAACTGCTCGATCGTGCCACCGGCGTAGACGAGGTCCACGCTCCCGCTGCCGGTGTCCACCAGGCCGCGCCGGGCGGTGATGCCCCGCGCCCGCACATTGCCCGAGCCGGTATCGAACCGGAAGCGTTCCACCTGCACGTTGGTCGCTTCGGCGCCGCCCGAGCCGGTGTCGATGTCGAGCAGGTCGCCCGTCATGTTGCTCACCGTGCCGGTGCCCGAACCGGTGTCGATCTTGAGCGTCCCGCGCATCCCGCGCACCACCACGTCGCCCGAGCCGGTGTCGAAGAGCCACGCGCCGGCGAGGCTCGAGCCCTCGGCATCCGCGCTCCAGGTATCCACGGTGACGTCGCCGTTCACGCCATCGGCGCTCACGTGCCCCACGACGAGGTGCACGACCAGCTCCCGCCCGTCGGGGACGCTGACCTCGAGGTTCGCCCAGCCGCGGAAGCCGCGGCTGCCGCCGACCTGGGTCCGGTCGCCGCGATGGCGCCAGCCCCCGTCGTTGTCGCCGCCGAAGGTGCCGTCGCGCCGCAGGTCGAGATCGGTCGTGCCGTAGCCTCGGCCATCCGGCGAAGCGATGCGCTCGACGTCGGGATACACCACGCGGAAGCGCCCCCGGCTTCCCTCGGTGTCGGTCTGGAACTGGAGCTGATCGCCCTCGGCACCCTGCCGGGTCGCTGTGATCGTGATGGCGCCGCCGGTGCCGTGCCTCAGGGTGACGGTACCGGAGACGTTGTAGATGACGACCGCGCGCTGGGTGAGGGAAACGGCCTGGCCGGACTGGACCGCTTCCTGTGCGAGGGCCGCCGTGACGCCGACGAGCAGTGCCGCCGACAGGACGCCGATTCCGGGCTTGGCATGGACAGACATCGTGATGACCTCCGGTGGGGAAGAGCGCACCTGTCCGATTCGACCACGCAGGTGCGTCCTTGGTTGGGAGGTCGCGGTTTGTCCCGGGTCCGGGATTGCGTGTCGCACCACCGAACGCAAGAGACCTTCATGCGGGGAGCCAAGTCCCTGCCGGTGCTTCGGTTGAGTTTCGCCTTCGGGCGGCCCGCATCTTGCTTTCAGCTGGGGTGAACCAGATCCGGGGCCCAACATGGACGGCCTGCTCGCCGACCTCCGCTTCACGCTTCGCCAGCTCCTGCGTCGTCCGGGATTCACGTTGCTCGCCATCGCCGCGCTCGCGCTCGGCACCGGGGCCGCGACCGCGATCTTCAGCATCGTCGACGGCGTCCTGCTCCGGCCGTTCCCCTTCCCGGACTCGGGCCGCCTGGTGGCGGTGTGCGAGGTGCACGCCTCGATCGCCGGCTACTGTGTCGCTTCGCCGCCGGACGTGGAGGACTGGTCGTTCGAGAGCCGGAGTTTTCAGTCGCTGGGGTTGGGGCGTACCTGGCCATTCACGATGCAGCTGGAGGGCGGCGCTGAGGGCGTGGGAGGCGGGCTGGCCACGCCGGGGCTGTTCGCCACGCTGGGCATCCGGCCGGCGCTCGGGCGGCTGTTCGAGCCGGACGACGTCCGGGGGGCGGGTCGGCACGTCGCCGTCCTGAGCGACGAGCTGTGGCGCTCCCGGTTCGGCGGTGATGCCCGGGTGCTCGGTCGCGCGGTGGTGCTCGACGGGGAGCGCTACGCCATTGTCGGCGTGCTGCCGGCGGGCACCGACATCCCGCGCCTCAGCACGGTGCGCGTGTGGGTGCCGTTGCCTTTCGATCCCCGCGCCGAGGAGAACCGCCGCTGGCGCGGGTTCGAAGTCTTCGGCCGGCTGGCGCCGGGCGCGACGGTCGGGACCGCGGAGGCGGAGCTGACGGCCATCCAGCGCCGGCTCGGCGAACGCTACCCGCGCACCAATCTGGGCTGGGGCGCGCGGGTCGAGCCGCTGCTCGACAATGTGGTGGGCGATGTCCGCCCGACGCTGCTGGTCTTCCTCGGCGCGGTCGCCCTCCTGCTGCTGGTGGCGTGCGCCAATGTCGCCAACCTGCTGGTGGCGCGCGGGGCGGCGCGGGCGCGGGAGTTCGCGGTGCGCGCGGCGCTCGGCGCCCGGCCGCGACGCCTGTTCCGGCTGATCGCGATGGAGAGCGGGCTGCTGGCCTTCGCGGGCGGCGCCGCGGGTATCCTGGTCGCGACGTGGGCCGCCGACGTGCTGCTGTCGTTGATGCCGGCGGGATTGCCGCGCGTCCACCAGGTCAGCCTGGACGGGCGGGTACTGGCGTTCGCGCTTGCCCTCACGCTCACGACGGGCCTCGTGACCGGCCTCGCCCCGGCGTGGCGTGCGGCGCGCATCGACCTGGCCAAGGCGATGAAAGAGGGACACCAGCCCTGGGCCTGGCGTCGGGCTCTGGGTCTGCGGGGCGGCCTGGTCGTTGCCGAAGTGGCGATGGCGTTCGTGCTGGCCGTCGGATCGGGCCTGCTGACGCGGAGTTTCGCGGCGCTGCTCCACTGGGAGCCGGGGTTCGATCAGCGCGGTCTCCTCACCTTCTGGACCTACGCGTCGTCGGGGAAGTACCCCGACCGCTCGCGCGTGACGGCGCTGTTCGCGCAGATCGAGAGCGAGCTGCGCGCCCTTCCATCGGTGAGCTCGGTGGGCATGACGTCCGCGGGGCCGTTGTTCGGGGGTGGCGACGGCGCCGCCGAGTTCATCGCGGAGGGCGACGACCCCTCCGCGGCGCCGGTGGTGGCGAATTGGTACGACATGAGTCCGGGCTACTTCCGCACCCTGGGCCTCGCGCTCCGCCGGGGACGCCTCTTCGAAGACGCCGACCGCGAAGGCGCGCCGCCTGTCGCGATCGTCAACGAGGCGCTGGCGCGACGCTACTTCGGCACCGGCGACCCGGTTGGCACGCGGCTGCGCCGGAAGAACGGCGCCGATACGGTCGAGATCGTCGGCGTGGTAGCCGACATCCCTCCCTTCACTCCCGGCGCACGCGCCGAGCCGGAGATCTACTGGCCGTACGGCCAGTCACCGCGGTGGGCGAGCTACCTGGTCCTGCGGACCGGCGCCGATCCCGCCGGGCTGGCCCGGCTGGTGGAGTCCCGTCTCAAGGCCATCGATCCCGACATGGGTGCCGCGCAGACCGCGACGATGGACGACCTGGTGGACGCCCAGCTCAAGCGTCCCCGCTTTCACATGCTGCTGATCGGCCTGTTTGCCGTGATGGCCCTGGCGCTGAGCACCGTCGGTGTGTACGGCGTCATCGCCGCATCGGTCGCGGGCCGCACCCACGAGCTCGGCGTGCGCGTCGCGCTCGGTGCGTCGGGTGGCCGGGTGATCGGCATGGTGATGCGGGAAGGGATGGCGCTCGCGGCGGGCGGCCTGGCCGTCGGCGCGGCGATCGCGCTGGGTGTGTCACGGTTCGCGCGGACGCTGTTGTACGGCGTGCGGCCCACCGACCCCGCGACGTTCGTCGCCATCGCGCTGCTGCTGGCGGCGGCGAGCGCCGCGGCCTGTTACGTACCGGCGCGCCGCGCGGCGCGCGTGGACCCGATGGAGGCGCTGCGGGCCGAGTAGGCTAGACCTTGTGGTAGCCCACCCGGGCCGACTCCGCCCCGTCCTCGGCGCGGTAGGTTTCGAAGTCGGAGAAGAACGCCGGCGCTTCGGCCTGCAGCACCCGCAGCGCCGCCACCGCCATCCGCCGGATTTCCTGCTCGGCGCCCTCGCCGCAGCGCAACTCGAGCATGGTGCGCCAGGCCCGCGCGTTGGCGCTCACCACGATCTTCGTTTCGGTCCCATTGGGGAGCACGCTGCGGGCGGCCTCGCGGGCCATCTTGCGGCGGTGCACCTTGTCGGCGACCGAGTCGTACCGTTTCATCAACTGCTCGACCGCCGCGATGTAGGAGGCCTGCGCCGTCACCATCTGCTGCGTCCACGCCTCCTCGAGCGCGGCGTCGCCCTGGATCGCGGGCGGCATCACGAAAGCGGCGTGGGATTCGTCCACGTAGCGCTGGCTGAGCTGGCTGAAGCCGAACCCCGCGCGGTGCCGCACCAGCTCGTGGGAGCAGGAACGACTGATCCCCTCGATCAGCAGCACGTAGACGGCGTGCTCGAGCACCGAGCCGTGACCCTGCTTCTTGATGTTCTCGAGGTACACGGCCGTGCTGCGGCTGGCCGGGTTCTTCTGGCTCATGTAGCAGATCCGGCCCGCGAACTCGGCGAGGCGCTCGCCGCCCGTGGCCTCGCCCATCCACTGCACGGGCAGGTGCGGTGGCTCGACGAACTGGGGGCGGGCGATGAGCGTGATCGTGGGTTCGCGAAGGATTTGCATTGGTTTCGGGGCTGGGGTTCGAACGGCTGACGGCTGGCAGCTGGCGGCTGGCAGCAAACAAAACTACACCGGCGCGCCTCTCTGTGCGTCGAGCAGGCCGAGACGATCTTCGTCCCACCGCGCGTTGCGCTCGATGTCGCGAAGCAGCTCGGCGATCCCCGGCGGTAGCGCAGGCGCGGCCTTCCCCACCTTGAGCGAGTCTGCTGCCAGCTGGCGGCTGCCGGCTGCCAGCAGCTTCACCCCCGGATTCAGAATCCCCGCCGGATCCATCGCGCCCTTCACCCGCCGGCAGGCCTCGGCATAGGTCGCGCCGAAGAGCCGCTCGAGAAAGGGCGCCCGCAGGCGGCCGTCACCGTGCTCGCCCGAAGTCGTGCCGCCCAGGGTGATCTGGAGGGTGGTGGCCTCGTCGAGGCAGCGCTCGAGGCGCGGCATCAGGTCGGTGGCGGTGACGTCGGCGAGAATGTTGGCGTGGACGTGTCCGTCGCCGGCGTGGCCGAACATGACGATCGGGAAGCCGCACTGCGTCGCGATGCGCCGCAGGCCGGCGATGTAGGCGCCGAGGTTGTCGAGGGGAACGCAGCCGTCTTCCACGAGCTGGAGCGAGCGCGTGGTGTCGGGCAGCGCCGCCAGGATGGGACTTGCCCGATGGCGCAGGCTCCAGATGCGGTCGCTGGTCTCCGGGTCGGAGGCGATGACGGCGCCCTCGCCGAAGTCGCGGGGCGACGGTGGCGCGTCTCCATCCTCGATCTCGACCAGCAGCACGGCTTCGGCATCGGCCGGGACCACCACCCCAAGCGCGCGGGCGAACTCGAGATAGGTGCGATCCAGCAGCTCGATCGCGGCGAGGCTCACCGGGTTCATCGTGGAAAGCCGCAGGACCATGGGCGCGATCTCCTCCAGCGCCCTCAACGGAATGAGCATTGAGAGCGTCTGTTTCGGTACCGGAGCGAGCCGCACTTCGACGCCGGTGACCAAGGCGAGCGTGCCCTCGCTGCCGATGAGGAGATGCCGCACCCAGCCGTCGTCGACGTTGCCGGTGAGCCGGTACCCCGAGGAATTCTTTCGCGTCCGGGGTGGCGCGTTCTCGAGCGGGAGTTGATGCTGGCGCAGCCACGGCGCGACCTCCACCAACAAGCGTCGCTCGGCGGCGGTCGTGGCGCTGCGCGCCGGGTCGGCCGTCGTGGCGCGGCCGACCTCACCGTCGGCGGTGACAACATCGAGCGCCGTCACCCAGGCGCGGATCGATCCGTACTTGAGGGTCCGCGCCCCCGCGGCATTGGTGGAGACCATGCCGCCGAGCGTGCAGAACCTGGCGCTCGAGGGGTCGGGGGGAAGCCGCAGGCCGTGGACGGCGGCCCGGGCGTTCAGCTCAGCACAAGTGACGCCGGCGCCGGCGCGCGCGGTGTGCCCTTCGCCGTCGACCGCCGGGCCCTCGCGAAAGCCGCGCCGGAGGTCCACCACGACGCCGGGCCCCACGTTGCCACCGGGCATGCCGCTCCCGGCCCCGCGCGGTACCAGCGCCCTCCCGGTCTGCCCCGCCCATTGAACGAGCGCAACCAGGTCGTCCCGATCCGCGGGAACGGCCACCGCCGCGGGCACGATGCGGAAGATGCCGGCCCCCTCGGCGTAGAGCGCGCGGGCCGCGTCATCGGTCCGGAATGCGCCGCGATAACCCTGCGGGGTGTGCACGCGGGCAAGCTAACGGCCGCGCCGGTTCCCTCGCCACCGCGAGCCGGCCGGGGAGCGCCCGAGCCGAATGCTTGACAACCCCCGCGGGGCCGGTGATGCTCCACGGTTCATGACCACCACCGTCCGTGCGAAGAAGGCCGAGCTGATCCACATCGAAGTGGACCGGCGGCTCGGCCACGAGTGGGACGAGTGGAACGGCAAGCCGCTGCCCGACCAGGGCAACTTCTCCGCGCCCCCCTCGCGCTTCTTCAAGTTCGCGGGCGTCACGCTGGCCGCCGCCAACGGTGTCATGTACGCGGCCTGGTTCATCCTCGCCCCACGCCTCGCATCGCTCTGGGCGCCCCTCTCCGACGCGCTGCTGCTCGCCGCGGCCGCCGTCAGCGTCCTCTCGTGGACCTGGTTCGGCCTGCTCCTCGCGTCCTTCTACGGTCCGACGCTGCTGCTTCCCGAACGGCTCGCCGAACGGGGCCCGTTCCTGCGCCTGATGGCGTGGACCAGCCACGTCGCCCGGCGTCTCGGTACCCGCGACCGGGTCGAGCACGCGGCGATCGACGTCTACAACAGCCTGGCCGAACGGCGCGGCCGCAGGGTCGGCAAGGGCGAGCTGTTGGTCCTCATTCCACGCTGCCTCTCCAAGGCGACCCTCGACGGCGTCCTGGATGTCGCGGGGCGCTACGAGGTGCCGGTCTTCGTCGCCACGCGCGGGCAGCTGGCGCGCCGCGCCATCCGGGAACGACGCCCGCGTGCCGTCGTGGCCGTGGCCTGTGAGCGCGACATGGTCACCGGGCTGCACGACGTCGCCGGCAAGATCCCCGTCCTCGGTCTCACCATGCGGCTGCCGGCGGGACCGTGCAAGGACGCGGTGATCGACATGGAGCAGTTCGAGAGTTGGGTGCGGAGCTTCATTGAAGAGTAGCTGATGGCTGATGGCTGATGGCAAACAAGAACCCCGCGTGGCGGGTTTTTTCTTGCCATTAGCTATCAGCCATTAGCCATCAGCCATCAGTTACGGTCGCAGCGGCGGGGGCCTCACCGAATCCGGCTTGATCGCCACCAGAACGCTGTCGAGCAACGCCCGCCCCGGGTGATCCGCGGGGACCATACGCTCGAGGTCGCGCTCGGGTGTGCTGGGGTCCCACGCGATCCGCCACACGCACTCCGCCAGCACCCGCGTCTTGCCCTGCCAGGGATCGGCGAAGAACCGGAGCTTCACGATGCGATCGAGGTTCTCGAACGGCGGGCCGGTCGGCGCGCGCGCGCCGAGATCGTACCAGGCGGTCTCGAGGTAGCCCTCTCGGGGAACGCTGCGCACGATGCCCAGGCCGAAGGCCCGCGCCCGGGTCTCCAGCACGGTCACGATCCGGTCCGCCGAGTCGGGCACGTCGAGGGCTCGCGCGTCCGGCCTGGCGCCGTACCGCGGCCGCAAGCCGCCGGTGGCGCACGCCGCGAAGGCCACCAGCAGGGTGCAGATCGCGGCGCGGCGTGCCGGCACGCTACCGGGTGCGGGCGCTGTCGGGGCGCGCCAGGGGCGCGAGGCGCAGGCTCTCGGGCGGCGGGGAAACCGGCGCCACGCCGCTCGGCTCCTCGTCGTGGTGATGCCCTCTTCCGCCGCCAGGAGCAGCGCCGTGGGCAGGTCGTTCAGCGCGGCGTGGAGCCGCACCCAGTCGTAACCGAGCATCTCAGAGGCCCAGCGGCGTCAGCGTCGGCGGCGTGGTGGCGTAGTCGTAGAAGCCCTTGCCGCTCTTCTTGCCGTAGTAGCCCGCGAGTACCATCCGCTTAAGCAGCGGCGGCGGCGCGTAGCGCGTCTCGCGGTACTCGGCGAACATGATCTCCGCGATCTTGTAGGTCGTGTCGAGCCCCACGAAATCCAGCAGCACGAACGGCCCCATCGGGTGGGCGCAACCCAGCTGCATCGCCTTGTCGATGTCGGGCACGGTTGCGACCCCGTGCTCGAGCTGGCGGATCGCGTCCAGCAGGTACGGCACCAGCAGGAGGTTCACCACGAAGCCGCTGTTGTCTTTCGCGGCGATCGGCTCCTTGCCCAGCTTCCGGCCGAAGGCGAAGGCGCGCTCGAAGGTGTCGGCCGACGTGGTCACGGTGCGGACCACCTCGACCAGCTTCATCAGCGGCACCGGGTTGAAGAAGTGCAGACCGACGAACTTGTCGGCGCGCTTCGTCGCCATCGCCTGCTCGACCACCGTGAGACTCGACGTGTTGCTCGCGAAAATGGTATGGGCTGGGCAGATCCCATCGAGCTCTTTCCACGCCGCGCGCTTCAGCTCGAGGTCTTCGATCACGGCCTCGATGACGATGTCACAGCCCTTGAGGTCCGCGAGGCTCCTGGTGTAGCGCAGCCGGCCCAGCGTCGCGTCCTTCGCCGCGGTGTCGAGCTTGCCCTTCTCGATCGCCTTGTCGAGCGACCGGGTGATGCCGGCCTTGCCCTTCTCGATGGCCGCGTCGGCCACTTCGCGCACCATGGTCTGGAAGCCCGCCGCGGCGGCGGTCTGCGCGATGCCGCTGCCCATGAGGCCGCAGCCGAGGACGCCGACGGTGGTGATCTCGCTCACGTGGTGGTTCCGGGTTCGGGTATGGGCTGAAGGCTCAAGGCTGAATCAGCCTTTCAGCCGCCTCTGTTTCCTCGACTGCTCGATGCCTTCGGTAATCGCGCTCCGTATCTCGTCCGCGATCCGCAGGAACGGCGGACCGGTGTCGCGGTGCCGGGGCTTGATCTCGCCGTGCTCCAGCCGGTCGAGAATCTGCTCCAGCGCGAGCTGCATGTGGCCGCTCCGGTTGCGCTGCATCCGCCCGGCGAGGACCGGCGAGTACACCGCGGCGGCCAGCGGCACCATGGCGAGGAGCGACAGCGGGACTGCCGCGGGGCCGAGGCCCAAGACCAGCGGCAACGCCCCGCCGCCGACGATCGCGAGCCCTCCCGCCGCCCCGAACCCCGCGCCCATCGCCCCGGTGCGCAGCATCGAGATGTCCGCCGACAGCTCGACGTGGCAGTAACCGTCCTCGAGCTGGGTGACGGCGGCGGTCACTTCCAGGGCGCGCGCGAGATGATAGGCGCGGCCACCGACGCCGAAGCCCCGCTTCATCTGCGCGAAGAAGCCCCGTTGCTGCTCCCATACCGTCCGGTCGGGGAGCCGGCGCTTGATCGCCAGTGCCTCGCCCTCGCTCATCCAATGGGCGATCTGCGTTTCGACGTCGGCCTTGCCGCCCGCAACGACGCGCGACGCGAACACCAGCTTCGGCCCGAACATCCGCCCGATCAGGCCGCGCTCGGGGGCGGCGCCGCCCGCCGACTGCTCGTACATCGCCTGCCGCAGAAACCGGCCGTCGATCCCGACGTCGGCGCCGAGCTTGAGGAGGTCGGTTTCCGACATCGCCTCGCCGGTGTCGAGCTCCTGGGCCTGCAGCTCGGCGGCGCGCTGGATGATGCGCTCCAGCGCCTCGCGATCGATGCGTCGTCCCGGAAGATTGTCCGCCACGAGGCTCAGTCGTCGTCGGCGCGCGCGCGTTCGGGTTCGCGGGCCGGGGGCAGGGCGGCCTCGTGCTCGCGGGAGGTCAGCTGTGGCCGCGGCCCCGTCTCGCCGAGGGCCCTGGCTTCGCGGGCCACCCGGCCCTCGCGCATGTCTTTCGCGTCCTGCGGGGTCAGCGCGGCCGCCTGACCCAGCGCCTGCCCGAACGACCGGAAGATGTCGATCGGGATCGGGAAGAAGGTCGTCGAGTTCTTCTCCGACGCGATCTCGCTGACGGTCTGGAGATAGCGCAGCTGGATCGCCGCCGGCGCGGACCCGATCACGTGCGCCGCCTGGGCCAGCTTCTCCGAGGCCTGGAGCTCGCCCTCGGCGTTGATGATCTTGGCTCGCCGCTCCCGCTCGGCCTCGGCCTGCCGCGCCATGGCGCGCTTCATCTGGTCGGGCAGATCGACGTCCTTTACCTCGACCGCCGTCACCTCGATGCCCCATTCGTCCGTGCGCTTGTCGATGATCAGCTTCAGCGTGTTGTTGATCTTCTCGCGCTCGCTCAGCAGGTCGTCGAGCTGGTGCTCGCCCAGCACGCTGCGCAGCGTGGTCTGCGCCATCTGGCTCGTGGCGTAGAGATAGTTCTCGATCTGGATGATCGCGGCGGAGGGGTCCTTCACCCGCATGT
>JBGOSS010000020.1:0-64474 GCA_041476105.1 Gemmatimonadota bacterium | reverse complement strand
CTGACGGCGTGCTTCGCTGCCGTAAAGGCTCTCGTCGACGCCGGCGTCAAGCTGAGCGGCGACCTCGTGGTCGCGGCCGTGGCCGACGAGGAACACGCGAGCATCGGTACGGCCGACATCGTCGACCGGTATCCCGTCGACGGCGCGGTCGTGACGGAGCCGACCGATCTCGAGATCTGTACCGCCCACAAGGGATTCGTCTGGATCGAAGTGACGACGTTAGGTGTCGCCGCTCATGGATCTCGCTTTCAGGACGGCGTCGACGCCAATCTGCGGATGGGTCGGTTCCTCCACGAGTTGGAGTCGTGGGAACGTCTGGTCCGGTCCCGTGAGCCACATCCTCTGCTTGGTCCGCCATCGCTCCACGCCGCGACCCTCGCGGGCGGGAGCGGACTCAGCACCTACGCCGCGAGCTGCACGCTCCAAATCGAACGGCGCACGGTGCCCGGCGAATCCGAAGCCCTGGTCGTCTCCGAGCTGCAGCAGATAGTCGACCGCCTGACCGCGGCCGATCCGACGTTCCGAGCGACGGTGCGATGCATCTTTGCCCGCGATCCTTTCGAGGCCCGGCCGGACTCCCCATTGGCCGGTGCCCTCGACCGCGCGGCCTTGGCGGAGCTGGGCGCGCGGCCCAAACGGCTCGGCAAGTCCGGCTGGATGGACTCGGCGCTCCTCGCTGCCGCGGGGGCGGACGCGCTCGTGTTCGGCCCGACTGGAGCGGGACTTCACGGAGCGGTCGAGTGGGCCGACCTCGAGTCGGTCGCGCAAGCGGCGGGCGTGCTCGGCCGGACGGCCATCGAATACTGCGGGTGATCGCCCGGCCGCCAGCCGAGCCGGCTGCCGGGGAGTTGCGGCGTTGGTCAGGCCGTTGCGGCGAGGTACTTGATTGGATCGGCCGCGAACCGCGCGAGGCACCCACCGCAGCAGAAGTGGTAGATCGTGCCCGCATGCTCCGCCTGGTGAACGGAGCTGGTTACCTGCACCGTCATCCCACACACTGGATCGATCGAGGTCGAGGCGACCGGAGGCTCTTCCTTCCAACCGAGCCGCTCGGCGGAGCGCCGGGTCTTGACGATTTCCGCCATGATGCTGAGCGCGATCTCGTCGCCCCGCTCGGCCATGATGTCGAGGCCGGCGGGGAATCGCACGCGGGCGAGCGCCTCCGGCGACAGCCCCCCTTGCGCGAGCGCCTCGAGCACCGCGCGGCCGCGCTTTCGGCTCGCCACCAAGCCGACGTACGGCGCGTCCGTCTCGAGCCCCACCCGCAGCGCTGCTTCGTCGTTGTCGCCGTGGGTCGCCACCACGATGAACGTGAGCGGGGTCACTCGAGCCGCCAGCAAACTCGCGTCGCGCAGGACCGATTCGGCGTGCGCCATGGCGTCACTGCCGCTCGGGTCGACCGCGACCACCTCGTAGTTCATCGCCTGGGCAAGATGGGCGAGCGCCTGCGCGACCGGCAGGCTGCCGACCACGAGGAGGCGCGGGCGGGGCTGGTGGGGCTCGATGAAGATGTCCAGAATCCCTCCGCTGAAGCAGGTCATCCTGACTTCGATGATCCCGGGCGGCGCCGGCGCCGTTCCGGGGTCTGGCGTTAGGCGGATGAGCCGGCTCTTGTCCTCCGTGATGGCGCGGAGCGCTTCTTTGATCACGGTCGGACCGGAACAGCTTCCCCCGATCCACCCGGTCATCGTGCCGTCGAGCGTGACGATGGCGCGATCTCCCGGCTTGCCCGACGTCGGCTTTTCGGCCCGGACGATCGTGGCGGTCGCAAACGGCCGGCCCGCCACGGTCAGGTCGTGCGCCGTCCGAAAAAACTCGTCGAACATCGGGCGAGACGGTCCGGGCTCAGTCGGTCACGCCGTGCTGGCGCAACAGGCGCCAGACCTTCTCGGGCGTGATCGGAATATCGACGTGCCGCACGCCGAGGTGCCACAGCGCATCAACCACCGCGTTGGCAATCGCGGGCGGCGCACCGACCGTCGGGGATTCGCCGACCCCCTTGGCTCCCAACGGATGATGGGGTGAAGGGGTGACCGTCTTGCCAAGCTCCCATTTCGGAGACTCGACCGCGGTCGGCAACAGATAATCCGCCAGCGTCCCCGTGAGGTTCTGGCCGCTCTCGTCGTACACGATCTCCTCGAACAACGCCGGCGCGAGTCCCATCGTGAGCCCGCCGTGGATCTGTCCTTCGACGACCAGCGGGTTGATGATGTGACCGCAGTCGTCCACCGCCACGAATCGCCGAACCTTGACCTGCCCGGTTCCCTTGTCGATGTCCACCACCGCGATGTAGCTACCGAACGGGAAGGTCAGATTCGGCGGATCGTAATAATCGACCGCTTCGAGGCCGGCTTCCATGCCCGGCGGATGGTTGGTGTATGCCGCGAACGCCAGATCCTGAATCGTCTTGTGCTGGTCCGGCGACCCCTTCACCTGCCAGCGGTCGACGCTCCATTCGAGCTCGTCCTCCCCAACCTCGAGCAGGTACGCGGCGATCTTGCGCGCCTTCGCTTTGATCTTCCGGGCCGCGATGGCGCCCGCGGCACCGGCAGTCGGCGTCGACCGGCTCGCGTAAGTGCCGAGCCCGTAGGGCGCGGTGTCGGTATCGCCCTCTTCCACCTGGACGTCGGAGGCGGGGATCCCCAACTCCTCCGCCACGATCTGGGCGTAGGTCGTCTCGTGCCCCTGCCCCTGCGACTTCGTGCCGAACCGGGCGATCGCCTTGCCGGTCGGGTGAATGCGAATCTCGGCCGAATCGAACATCTTGATCCCGAGGATGTCGAAGTCCCGGGAAGGCCCGGCGCCGACCACCTCGGTGAAGCTCGAGATGCCGATCCCCATCAGCTCGCCTTTCGCTCGCTTTTCCGTCTGTTCCTTCCGCAGCGCCGCGTAGCCGATCTTGTCCATCGCCAGCTTGAGCGCCCGCGGGTAGTCGCCGCTGTCGTACTCCCAGCCCAGCACCGACTTGTACGGGAACTGCGAGGGCTGGATGAAGTTCTTCATCCGCAGCTCGGCGGGATCCATCTTGAGCTTCGCGGCGAGCACGTCGGTGATGCGTTCCACCGCGTGCACCGCCTCGGTGACCCGGAACGAGCAGCGATAGGCGACGCCGCCCGGCGGCTTGTTGGTGTAGGCGGCGTCCATCTCGGTGAAGGCGTGCTTCAGGGCGTACGAGCCGGTGCAGATGGAGAACAGTCCGGCGGGGAACTTCGACGGGTTGGCCGACGCATTGGTGTAGCCGTGGTCGGCCACCGTCTTGATCCGCAGCGCCGTCATGGTGCCGTCCTTCGTCGCCGCCATCTCCGTGACCATGTGGTAGTCGCGCGCGAACGAGTCGGCCTGGAGGTTTTCCATCCGGTCCTCGATCCACTTCACCGGCTTGCCGATGACGACCGATGCCGCGATCGCGATGACGTAGCCCGGATACACCGGCACCTTGCCGCCGAACCCGCCGCCGATGTCGGGCGAAATGACGCGGATCTTCTCTTCCGTGAGGCCGACGTGGCCGGCCACCAGCGCCAACACCGTACGCACCGCGTGCGGCGCCTGGGTGGTCATGTAGACGTTGAGCTGGCCGGTGCCCGGGTGGAAGTCGGCGACGCAGCCGCACGTTTCCATGGATGCGACATGAATGCGCGGGAGGTAGATGTTCTGCTTCACCACCACGTCCGCCTCGGCGAAGGCCTTGTCGGTCGCGGCGCGGTCGCCCGCTTCCCAGTGGAAGGCGAGGTTGTCCTTCTTGCCCTCCTTGTCGGTACGCAGCACCGCGGCGCCCGGCGCGAGGGCCTTGAACGGGTCCACGATGACCGGCAACGGCTCGTAGTCCACTTCGACGGCTTCCACGCCATCGGCGGCGGCGTAGCGGCTGGTCGCGATCACGCCCGCGACTTCCTGGGACTGGTACATCACGGTGTCGGTGGGCAGCACCATCTGGGTGTCCGACGACAGCGTCGGCATCCAATGGAGGTTGTAGGTCTTCAGCGTCTCGCCGGTGATCACGGCGAGCACCCCCGGGGCCTTGAGCGCCTTGTCGGTCTTGATGGACTTGATCTTCGCGTGGGCGTACGGGCTGCGGACGATGTCGAGGTACAGCATACCCGGCAGCTTCACGTCGTCCACGTAGTTGCCCTGGCCCCGGATGAAGCGCGGATCCTCCTTGCGCTTCATCGAGTGGCCCATGCCGCTGATCGCGGCCGATGTCCTGGGTGTATTCGCCATGATGCCTCCTATGCCTGCGCGGCGGCCGCGTGCTGCACCGCCTTCACGATGTTCACGTAGCCGGTGCATCTGCACAGGTTGCCGGAGATGGCCTGCCGGATCTCGTCTTCGCTGGGCTTCTTGTTCCGCTTCAGCAGTGCATAGCTGGTCAGCATCATGCCCGGCGTGCAGAAGCCGCATTGGAGCCCGTGCTCCTGCCAGAAGCCGTTCTGGATCGGGTCGAGCTTGCCACCCTGTTCCAGTCCCTCGACCGTCATCACCTGGTGGCCGTCGGCCTGCACGGCGAGGATGGTGCAGGACTTCACCGGTTCGCCGTCCAGCAGCACGGTGCACGCGCCACAGTGCGTCGTGTCGCAGCCGATGTGCGTGCCGGTCATGCTGAAGTCTTCGCGCAGCAGGTGCACCAGCAGGAGCCGCGCGTCCACCTCGGCTTCGTGTGCGGTGCCGTTCACGGTGACCGTGATCTTGTGCTTGGCCATTACTGCTGCCCTCCCGCCCGCTTGACCGCCCGATGCAGGGCACGGATCGCGAGGATGCGCGCCATGGCCGACTTGTAGTCCACCGCGCCGCGCCGGTCGGCGGTCGGCCGGGCCGCTTTGCCCGCCAACGCGCCCGCCTCGGCGAGCGTGGCCCCGTCCGGCATCTTGCCGGTCAGGAACTTCTCGGCCTCGGTCGCCTTGATCGGCACAGGACCGGCCGCCGTCAGCCCGATGCCCACCTTCACCACCTCACCCTTGGGGCCGAGGGTCACCTGCGCCGCCACGGCGGCGGTCGCGAAGTCGCCGACCTTCCGCTCGAGCTTGACGTAGGCTCCCCCACTCTTCGCGGGCGGCACCGGGATCCGTATCTCGGTCAGGATTTCGTTCCCGGCCAACGCGGTGGTGAAGAGGCCCTTGAAGAACTGCTCGATGGGGATGGTGCGCTCACCCTTGGGACCACGCGCGACGACGGTCGCGCCGAGGGCGAGCATGGTGGCGGGATGGTCGTTGGCCGGGTCGCCGTGCGCCAGGTTGCCGCCCACCGTGGCGCGGTTGCGCACCAGTGGATCGGCGATCACGTCGCAGGTATCGATGAGGATCGGGTACTTGGCGCGGATGAGGTCGGAGCGCTCCAGCGCGACTTCCTTCGTCGTGGCGCCGATCTTGAGGAATCCGCCCTCTTCCTTGATGTAGTCGAGACCCCCGATGCGGCCGATGTCCACCAGGTGGCCCACCTGCGCCAGCCGGATCTTGAGCATCGGCAGCAGACTCTGCCCGCCGGCGAGGACCTTGGCGTCATCCCCATACTGGTCGAGCAACGCCAGCGCGTCGGTCAGCGTGCCGGGTGCATGGTAGTCGAACGCGGCGGGAATCATGCTACCACCCTCCTCGATTGTCCTGACTCAGGAACGATGCAGAAGCCACCAGACTATCAGCACAACTGCCGCCACCGCTACCCACACCATCGGGTTGCGCGCGGCGCGTCCCGCGGCGCGTATCAGCACCCCCGCGCCGAACGACACCACCTGGATCGGTTCGACTGCCGGCGCTGCGGCCGGCGGCGCGCCACCCGCGCCCGGCGTGCCCATCGCACCGCCGGGGGCCGCTGCCGGCGCCGGCTCCAGCTGGATGCGCATCGCCGCGAGGAACTTCTCGAACATCTGGTCGCCGACGTCCTGGATCATCCCGCGGCCCATCTGGGCCAGGATGCCGGTGACGTTGATCTCCTGGACGACGTTCACCTCGGTCTCGCGCGGGCCACGCGCGGTCAGCCGGCTCGTCATCTTGAGATCGGCTCCGCCCTTGCCGCGCACATCCTGCCCCGACGCGACGACCTCCGCCGTGCGCGAGGCGGCGTCAAGCTTCTCGAAGCGCACCTTGCCGCGGTAGCTCGACGACACCGGCCCCACCTTCACCGTGATAGTGCCCTCGTAGGTCTGGGCATCCACCTGGTTGGTCAGCGCCGCACCGGGGAGGCACTGCGCGACGCGGTGCGGGTCGGTGAGGAAAGCCCAGACCTGGTCGGCCGGAGCCGCGACCACGAACTGCTTCTCGATCTGCATGCGCCCTCAGGACCCGCCGCGCTCGAAGGCGCGCGCCAGTGATGCGAGGTTGTGCGCGGGCGCGAAGCGATCGACGAACGGCAGCGCCGCCGCCATGCCGCGTGCTTCCGGCTTGTAGCGCTCGTCGCCGGCCAGGGGATTGAGCCAGGTCACGCTCCGCGCGCGGCGCCGCACGGCGCGCATTGCGCGCGCCAGCACCTCGGGGTCGCCGCCGTCGAGCCCGTCGCTCAGCACCACCACGTCAGTCCGCGCGTCAACTGCCGCATCCATGTAGCGCGTCACGAACTCCGTCAGGCACTCGCCGATCCGGGTTCCGCCCGACCAGTCGGGCACCTCCGCCGCCAGCCGCTCCAGCCGCGCCCGCAAGCGTCCCGGGCTCAGCCAGGGCGTAAGCCTGGTGAGGGAAGTGTTGAACGCGAACACCTCGACGCGCTTCACCACGCGCTTGAGCGAGAGCATGAAGGCGAGCAGAAACCGGGCATGCGGGTCCATCGAGCCGCTGGTATCACACAGCACCACGAACCGCGGCTCTTCGCGGGGATGGGCACGCCGCGCCAGCCAGAGCACGTCGCCCCGGGTCCCGACCGCGCGCCGGAGACTGCGCCTGATGTCGATGCGCCCCCGGCTGTTCACCGGCACCAGCCGGCGGCTGCGGCGCGACGGCGCGCACAGCGGCGGCAGGCGGCGCAGCAGCCGTTCCATCGCGGCGAGGTCATGCTCGTTGCACTCGTCGAACGGCTTGCGCCGGAGCTGCTCGTCGGGGCTGTAGCCGGGGCTCGCACCGTCCTCCACCTCCTGCTCCGCCGGCACGGTGGTGAGAAGCCTCTCGAGCGTGCGGACGGCCCGCGAAGGGCGTTTCCCGACTCTCGGCGCATCGGTGGGGCTCTGCACCGTGGGGTTGTCGGGCCGCGGCGTCCGCGACCAGAACCGGTCGAAAAGCCGGTCGAAGAGCGACCAGTCGCGGCGCCGTATGCGGAACGCCGACCGGAGCCCCCAGCGCACTTCATCGCGGTCGAGCAAATCGAGCTGCGTGAGCGCCTCCACGCCGTCCATCTCCTCGTGCATGCCGAGCGTCAGGCCCAACTCGCGCAGCGCGCCCGCGAAGCGCGCCACATGGACCAGGAGGTCTCGCTCCGCTCCAGGGTCGCTCAGGCGGCCGACTCCTCGAGCAGGGCGGTGATCTGCGCCGGATCCAGCTCGGCGCTGTCGGCGCCGTCCTTGACCACGCAGCCCAGCGTCTCCTGCACCGTCTCGGCGTCGAGACGGTCGCGGTGCAGCACGATGAGCGCCCGCGCCCAGTCGAGCGTTTCCGCCACCCCCGGCATCCGCGACATGGGGCGGGCCCGCAGCCCCTGCATGAACCGGCCGATCTGCATCGCCAGCTGCTCGGAGGCGCCGGGCACCTTGGCGCGGATGATGCGCACTTCCTTTTCGAGCGTGGGGTGTTCGACATAGAGGTAGAGGCAGCGCCGGCGCAGCGCGTCGCCGATCTCGCGGGTGCGGTTGGACGTCAGCACCACGTACGGCACGTGCTCGGCTTTCACCGTGCCCAGCTCCGGAATGGTCACCTGGAAATCGGAGAGCACCTCGAGGAGAAAAGCCTCGAAGCCGTCGTCGGCCCGGTCGACCTCATCCACCAGCAGCACCGGCGGCGCGGCGCGGCCCGTGATGGCGCGCAGCAGTGGTCGCTCCAGCAGGTAGTCCCGGCCGAAGATCGTCTGCTCGAGCTGGGCGGGACTCTGACCGCTGCCCTCGGCGAGCTTGAGGTGCAGGAGCTGGCGCTGGTAGTTCCACTCGTAGAGAGCGGTCGAGACGTCCAGCCCTTCATAGCACTGGAGCCGGATGAGCTCGGTGCCCAGCAAGGCGGCAAGGACCTTGGCCAGCTCGGTCTTGCCGACCCCCGCATCGCCTTCGACCAGGAGCGGCTTGCGCATCGCGAGGGCGAGGTGCACGACGGTGGCGATCGGCGCCTCGGCGATGTAGCCGTGGCGCTCCATGGCCTCCTGGGTCGCCCGGACTTCGGACCTCACACATCCCCTCCCGCCGCCACGAGGTACTGCTGCGGCGCGCGCACGAACTTGTCCTTGCAACCGGCGCCGCAGAAGTACCAGGTCCGCCCGCCGAGCTCGGCCGTGTGCTTCGCGTCCTTCACCTTGACGGTCATGCCGCAGACCGGGTCCTTCTCTTCCGTGGACGGGGCAGCGCTGGCCGCCGGAAGCGGCGGCGGCGCGGCGGTCGCGGTGCGACGCAGCGTCACGATCTCGGCGAGGATGCTGAGGGCGATTTCCTCCGGCGCCCGAGCGCCGATGTCGAGCCCGGCCGGGCTCCTGACGCGATCCAGCTCGGTAGCCGCGGTGCCGCGCGCGACGACCGCCTGGCGCAGCTCCTCGAAGCGGCGGCGGCTCGCCACCACGCCGAGATAGGCGGGTTTGAGGCGCAACGCCGCCTCCATCGCATCTTCGTCGGACTGGCCCATCGTGGCTACGACCGCCACGAGCTGGGCGTCGGGCGACGCGGCGAGGAGCCGCAGCTCGGCGGCGTTCAGGTCGGTGAGCACCCGGTCGGCCTCGGGGAAGCTCGCGCGGTCGGCGGCGGGATCCACCGCGTCCACGGCGTAACCCATCGCCCGGCCCAGGCGCGCCAGAGCCTGCGCCACGGGTGACGTGCCGAAGATCGCGAGGCGCGGCGCGGGGAGGACGGGCTCGATGTAGATGTCCACGCTGCCTCCGCTGTGGCACGTCATGGGCAGGGCGGTGACGCCCGTGCGCCGGTCGGCATCGGGATCGGGAGAGAGGGCGACCAGGCGCGGCACGCCGTCGGCGAGGGCGCGCAGCGCCTCGCGCACCGTGGTCGGCGTGGTGCAGCTGCCGCCCAGCCATCCGTGGAACGTGCCGTTCCGCGTAATCAGCGCCGCGTCGCCCACGCGTGCCGAGCTGGGCGGCTCGCGGCGGACGACGGTGGCGAGGGCGAAGGCCTCACCGCGTCGCGCGAGATCGGAAGCGACCAGCAGCAGGTCGGTGCGCATGGCTCAGTCCACCTCCAGCTGAACCTTCACCCGCTGGTAGTCGGCGGGCACATCGAGGTCGGCGAGTGCCCCGGTCGGCCACGATACGATATCCGCTTCGCCGCGGTGTTTCTTGACGACCTGGCGGCCGCAGCCCTCGCCTTCCATCGTGCCCAGTTCCTGGAAGAGCGAGCGGTCGTAGAGCATCGGCGGCGCGTTCACACCTTCGTAGTCCGAAATGACCAGCGGCGCCTCGCCCTCGCGGTACGTCCGCACCAGGGTGGCGAGCATCTCCGCCGAGACGAACGGCATGTCGGCGAGCAGCACGACCACCGCTTTCGCCTCCGCGGGGACCGCGGCGAGGCCGGCGCGCAGCGAGAAGTTGATACCCTGCTCGTAGTCAGGGTTGACGACGGTCAGGCAGGAGAGTCCCGTCAGCTCGGCGCGCACGCGAGGTGCCTCGTGGCCGAGTACGACGATCACCGGATCGAGACCTGCCGTGGTCGCCTGCCGCACCGCGCGGCGCAGGACGATCTCACCTCCGAGCACGAAGAAGAGCTTGTTGCGCCCCATGCGGCTCGACGTGCCGGCCGCCAGGACGATGCCCGCCACCGGGCCGGCGCGCTCCGACGTGGATTGCACATGCTTCATACTTGAAACACTAGCTCGATTCTTGTTTTGCCGCCAAAGACAGAGCCCCTGCCGGAAACGGCCGGGGCTCATCTAGTGCGGGCCAAGTGGCTGGGGACGGAATTGAACCGCCGACACGCGGATTTTCAGTCCGCTGCTCTACCAACTGAGCTACCCAGCCCGGGGGCGGGAAAAATAGCAGGACCCCGCCCCACGGCCAAGCGAGCCGGATAGCGGGCGCGCGCCACGGCGGCTAGTTTAGCGCCCGCCATGCACACCTATCCCAACCTCACCGTCCTTGGCCACCCGCTTATTAAACACAAGCTCTACCTGTTGCGCGACAAGAGCACCAAGACCAAGGACTTCCGCGAGCTCATCGCCGAGATCGCGATGCTCATGGCCTACGAGGTGACCAAGGACCTGCCCACCGAGCCCGTGCAGCTCGAAACACCGCTCGAGGAAATGACCGGTGAGCGGGTCGCGGGCAAGAAGCTCGCCCTGGTCCCCATCCTGCGCGCCGGCCTGGGCATGGTCGAAGGCATTCTGCGCCTCGTCCCTTCGGCGCGGGTCGGGCACATCGGCCTCTACCGCGACCACGAGACGCTGTTGCCGGTACCCTACTACTTCAAGGCCCCGGCCGCCCGCGAGCAGCGCGACTTCTTCGTCCTCGACCCGATGCTCGCCACCGGCGGCTCGGCCGCCGACGCCTGCACCACGCTGAAGGACTCGGGGGTGCGCTCGCTGCGCTTCCTCTGCATCGTCGCCGCCCCGCAGGGCGTCGAGAAAATGCTGTCGGTGCATCCCGACGTGCCCATCTACACCGCCGCGCTCGACCGGACTCTCAACGAGCACGGCTATATCCTGCCAGGACTCGGCGACGCGGGGGACCGGATCTTTGGGACTCGGTAAGCTCACCTTCCACGGCGCGGCCGGCGAAGTCACCGGCTCGATGCACCTGCTGGAGATCGGCGGCAAGCGCATCCTCCTCGACTGCGGCCTCTTCCAGGGTCACCGCGAGGAGGCAAAGAAGAAAAACCTCGATTTCCCTATGGACTGCGCGAGCGTGGACGCGGTCATCCTGAGCCACGCCCACATCGACCACGCCGGCCGGCTCCCGCTCCTGGTGCGCAAGGGTTACCGGGGACCGATCTACTGCACCCCGGCGACCCGGGACCTCTCGGCGCTCATGCTGGCCGACGCCGGCCATATCCAGGAATCCGACGCCGATTTCCTGAAGCGCCGCCGCGGCCAGACCGACGCCGAGCCGCTCTATACCATGGCCGACGCCATCCGCGTCGCCCAGCAGGCCATCACCGTCCCCTACGACCGGCCCTACGACCTCTTTCCCGGCATCCGCTTTCTGTTCACCGACGCCGGCCACATCCTCGGCTCGGCCTCGGTGGCGATCGAGCTCGACGCGCCCGGGGGCCCGCGGCGGATCGTCTTCTCGGGCGACATCGGCCGCGCCGGCCTGCCGATCATCCGGGACCCGCACGCGCCTCCCGGCGCATCGACCGACGTGCTGATCATCGAGAGCACCTATGCCGGACGGGTGCACGAGTCGGTGGAAGAAGCCCAGGGGATGCTGGCGGGGCACGTGAACACCATCGCGCAGCGGTGCGGCAAGATCCTCATCCCCGCCTTCGCGTTGGGCCGCACCCAGGAGATCGTCTACGAGCTGCACGGGCTCGCGCTCGCCAAGAAGATCCCCACCCTCCCGATCTACGTGGACTCGCCGCTGGCGGTGAACGCGACCGACATCTTCAAGATGCACCCCGAGTGCCTCGACGAGTCGGAGCAGCTCATCGCCTCCGTCCCCCAGATCTTCCAGTTCGGGATGGTGCACTATGTGCGCTCGGTCGACGAGTCGAAGGCGCTGAACACGATGCGGGGCCCCGCGATCATCATTGCGGCCTCGGGGATGGCCGAGTCGGGGCGGATCCGCCATCACCTGATCAACGGCCTCCCCGATCACCGGAACATGGTCCTGCTGGTGGGCTTCCAGGCGAGCTACACCCTGGGCGAACACCTCCGGGAGGGCGACAAGGAGGTGCGGATCCTGGGCCAGATGGTCCCGGTGCGGGCCGACGTCAAGGTGATCGCCGGCTACTCGGCCCACGGCGACCGCAACGACCTCGGGAGCTGGGTCAAGGGCCTGGGCCCCAGGCCCAAGCGGGCCTTCGTCGTGCACGGCGAGGCGGGGCTGACCGCGATGGCCGCCATCCTCAAGGAACAAGGCGTCTCCGACGTCACCATCCCCACCCTGCACCAGGCATTCGACCTCGCCTGAGTCGCCCGGGCGGGCGCTTCAGATATGAACTGACGACTCCGGCTGGTTAGGCGCGAAACCTCCAACCAAACCCGCTCGTCTGGTTGTCTCAGTTGTTGGAATTATCGCCCCGACCCATCCGTCGCAGCCTTCGAAAGAGTCCGTGATACAACCGGTCGCCGCTGGCCGGCATCCTAAGAGCGTGATTCTCCATGTCGGCGGAGGCCGTTCACGATGATCCATACCGTTCTTGCGGCGCTGATCCTCGTCCAGGCCCAGCAGGCCAGCGGCGTCGAGCGCGGCGCGCCCATTCAGCCGCCCACGCCGACCGCCGAGGCCCTGGCCGCCGATACGGGCACCCTGCGCCACGCCAACGGCCGCACCCCGCCGGTCGCGCACGGCCTGCGGCTGAGCGGAGCCGCACCGCACGTCGACGGCCGCCTCGACGACCCCATCTGGGAGTCCGCCGCGCCGATCACGGATCTCTGGCAGAACGAGCCGAACGAGGGGCGTCCCGCCAGCGAGCGGACCGAGGTGCGGATCGTCTACGACGACGACGCCATCTACGTCGGCGCCCGCATGTTCGACCGGGAGCCGCAGCTCATCCGCTCGCAGCTGGGGCGGCGCGACAACACCGGCAACTCCGACCTCTTCACTATCGCCTTCGATTCCTACCTCGACCATCGCACCGGCTTCCAGTTCACCGTGAACCCCTCGGGGGTGCGTGCCGACGCCGTGGCCAACGGCGACAACTCGTACGGCGACGACTCCTGGGACCCCGTTTGGGAGGTGAAGACGCAGCGCGATTCGCTCGGCTGGACGGCGGAGATGCGCATTCCCTTCTCCCAGCTCCGGTTTCCGCCCAGCGCGGTGCAGACCTGGGGCGTCAACGTGTCGCGCTTCATCCAGCGGAAGGCCGAATCCTCCGAATTCGCGTGGAAGGCGCAGACCGACCAGGGCTACGCCTCCTGGTTCGGCCACCTCTACGGGCTGGCGAACCTGCCGCAGCCGCGCCGGCTCGAGATGCTGCCTTATACCACCGCGCGCAACGAGATGGGCCCGAGCACCCCCGGCGACCCCTTCCACGACGGCTCGCGCGCCTTCGCCGCGGCCGGCATGGACCTCAAGTACGGCGTCACGAGCAACCTGACCGTCGATGCGACCATCAATCCCGATTTCGGGCAGGTGGAGCAGGATCCCGCCTACGTGAACCTCTCGGCCTTCGAGCAGTACCTGCAGGAGCGCCGGCCCTTCTTCGTGGAGGGGGCGAACATCTTCAATTTCGGCGGCCAGCAGTTCTTCTACTCACGCCGCATCGGCACCCCGCCCCACGGCTCCGCCGACAGTCACACCGGGTTCGTCGACAGCCCCGACAACACCACGATCCTGGGCGCCGCGAAGCTCAGCGGACGGACCGCGCGCGGCTGGTCGGTCGGCTTCCTCGAGGCGCTGACGGCGCGCGAATACGGCACCATCGACTCGTCGGGGACGCGCTTCCAGGACGAGGTCGAGCCGCTGACCAACTACGCCATCGGCCGGGTGAAACGGGATCTGCGCGGCGGCGCCAGCACCATCGGCGGGATGTTCACCGCCGTGAACCGCGACCTGCGCGATGCCGACCTGCGGTTCTTGCGGAGCGCGGCGTATGCCGGCGGCGTGGACTTCACCCACCGCTTCGCCCGCGGCCGCTATTCGCTCAACGGATCGCTGGCCGGCTCGTACATCCGCGGCGACACGCTCGCGCTCCAGGGCGCGCAGCTCTCCTCGGCACGCTACTTCCAGCGCCCCGACGCCGGCTACGTGGAGTACGATCCGACCCGCACCAGTCTCTCGGGGTGGAGCGGCACGCTGGGCTTCTCGCGCCTCCAGGGGAGCCTCACTTACGGCGTCAACGCGCGGATGGTCTCTCCCGGCATGGAGCTCAACGACGCCGGCTTCACCACGCGCGTGGACCAGCGCAGCGTCAACGCGAGCGCGTACCGGCGCTGGACCCGGCCCGGCACGGTGTTCCGCAACGCCAACATCGGGATGAACGCGGGCGCGGGCTGGAACTTCGGCGGCGTGCGCACCAACACCTCGGGCGGGATCTTCGGGTACGGCCAGTTCCGGAACTACTGGTCGGTCAATGGAAACATCTTCGTCAACGCGCACGCCTTGTCGGACGTGCTGACGCGCGGCGGGCCACTGGCGGTGAGCCCCGCCGGCATCAACGCCTTCGTCGGCGTCGGCACGGACTTCCGCAAGCCGTGGCAGGTGTTCGTGGGCAGCTACTACTTCACCAACGAGATCGGCAGCTACGACGCGGGCGGCTACGCGGAGCTCGTGTTGCGGCCCTCGACCTCGATGAGCATCGACGTGGGCCCGAGCTACGACGACAGCAAGACGGTCCAGCTGTTCCTGACGCGCCAGGACGATCCGTTGAACACCGCCATGTTCGGCGGGCAGTACGTCTTCGCCGGCATCCGGCAGAAGAGCCTCGACTTCACCACGCGGCTGAACGTGACGTTCTCGCCGGCGCTCTCGCTCCAGTTCTTCGTGCAGCCGTTCATCGCGACGGGCGCGTACGGTGACTTCAAGGAGCTGACGGCGCCGCGCACCACCGATTTCATCCGCTACGGACTGACGCCCGGATCGACGCTGGCGGTGAACCGGGACCCCGCGGGGGCCGTCGTGTCGTACGACGCCGACCCCGACGGTCCCGGGGCACGCCCCTCGGTGCACATCGACAACCCCGATTTCAGCTACCGCTCGCTGCGGGGCAACGCGGTGCTGCGCTGGGAGTACCGGCCCGGCTCGACGGCGTTCTTTGTCTGGACCCAGAGCTGCGGCTTTTTCTCCACCAACCCTCGGTTCTCGCCCGGAGCCGACGTTGGACGGCTCTGTCAGGGCAAGTCGAACAACGTCGTCGCCATCAAGCTGAACTACTGGCTCAGTCTGTAGCGCCCGACTCGCCCCCGAACGGAGCCCTCACGTGATCGGCACGCTGCTGGCCGTCGCCCTCCTCCCCGTGACCCTGGAGCAGGAGCCGGCACCCGTCCCCCAGGCGCGGGACTCGACGCGCTCCGAGGCGGTGCGGGTCTATCTCGATTGCAACGCCTGCGACTTCGACTACCTGCGTACCGAGATCACGTTCGTGAACTGGGTCCGCGATCGGATGGACGCCGAGGTGATCGTGCTCGTGACCACGCTGCCGACGGGCAGCGGCGGACGGGAGTTCACGCTGACGTTCTTCGGGCGTCACCGCTTCCAGGGCCGCGACGACACGCTGGCCTTCAGCGTCGGCGGGACCGATACGCCGGTCGAGCGGCGCCAGGAGCTGGCGCGCAACATCGGCTTCGGGTTGATACGCTTCGCGGCCCGCTCGCCCCTCGCCCGGCACGTCGAAATCCGCTATGCGCCGCCCCAGGCCGCGGCGCCGGCCCGGGAAGGCCGAGACCGCTGGCACCACTGGTTGTTCAACCTGAACGGCAACGGCTTCCTCTCGGGGCTCTCCCTGTCGAGCGACCGCTTCGTCAGCGCCAACGTCTCGGCGAACCACGTCGCTGACGACTGGAAGATCACGCTGTCCAGCGGGGCCAACTACTCCCGTTCGAGCTTCGAGCTCGACAGCGTGACCACCTTCGTGACCCGCCGCGAGAGCTACAACGTCTTCGCGCAGGCGGTGCGGAGCCGGGGCCCGCGGTGGTCGCTGGGCGCGAGTGTCAGCGCGCTGCGGAGCACCTATACGAACGTGGATGTGCGGATTCGCGTGACGCCCGCGGTCGAGTTCGACCTCTACCCCTATGCCGAAGCGACACGTCGCCAGCTGGTGTTCCGGTACGCCGCGGGCGTCGAGTATTCGGACTATCACTCGACCACGATTTACGGCCGGACCTCCGAGAGCCGACCAGTCCACATCATCACGGCCGGGTACGCGGTGCGACAGCCCTGGGGGAGCGTCGGCGCCGCCGTCAATTTCTCCCAGTACCTGCACGATTTGTCGAAGCAGAATGTGCGCTTCTCGGGTGGGCCGAATCTGCGGCTCTTCCGGGGCCTGATGCTCAACGTTTCGGGCAGCTACACCATCGTCCGGGACCAGTTGTACCTCTCGGCCACCGCCCTGACGCCCGAGCAGATCGTCGCCCGGCAGCAGGCGCTCGCCACCGACTACAGCTACAACGTGAGTCTCGGCTTGAGCTATCGCTTCGGTTCCATCTACAACAACGTCGTGAACCCGCGGTTTCAGATCGGAAGCGGCTTCATCGAGTGACGCGCGGCCCGGCCGGCGGGGCTTCCGCCGCGTGCGCCGTGCCTCTTTCTTTCTGCACGAGGTATGCGGCGTCTCCTGAAGGGCCTGCTGGTGGTCGTGGGTATCGCGTGGCTGGTCAGTCTCGTCCTGGTCACGCGCGCCGCGCGGCGCGATGAGGCAGCCTCCGCGAGCGCCATCGTCGTTCTCGGCGCGGCGCAGTACAACGGGCGGCCTTCGCCGGTCCTGAAGGCCCGGCTCGACCATGCGGCGGACCTCTATCGCCGGCACCTGGCGCCGCGGATCGTGATCACGGGCGGGGTGGGCGCCGGCGACACGGTCAGCGAGGCGGTGGTGGGCCGGCGCTACCTGCACGACACCGCCGGGATCGCCGACAGCAGCCTGATCTCGCAGGAGGCGGGTCATACGTCGGAGGAGTCGCTGCGCGCCTTCGCCCGTGCCGCCCCGGCCGATCGGCGCCACATCATCCTGGTCAGCGACGGCTTCCACATGCTGCGCCTGGAGATTCTGGCTCGGCGCCTCGGCCTCGAGTCGCTGGGCTCTCCCGCGCCGACCAGCCCGATCCGCGCCCACCGGCGGCTGGAGGTGCAGTACCTGTTGCTGGAATCGGTGAAGGCACCGCTGGCATTCTTACTGACGAGGAGCGAATGAAACAGTCGGGAACCACATCCTTGCGGGCAGTCGGGCTGGTGGCGATGGCGGTGTGCTTTCCCGTCCTTGGCACGTCCCGGCTTCTCGCCCAGGCGCTGCACGTCCCCTACGAGACCTTCACCCTTCCCAACGGGCTCCAGGTCATCGTTCACGAGGACCGGTCGGTGCCGATCGTCGCGGTCAATACCTGGTACCATGTCGGCTCCGGGGACGAGCACACCGGGCGCACCGGTTTCGCGCACCTCTTCGAGCACATCATGTTCATGGGCTCGCAGCACGTGCCCACCGGCCGCTTCGACCAGCTCCTCGAGGGCGCCGGCGCCGACAACAACGGCTCCACCACCGAGGACCGGACCAACTACTACGAGACCGGCCCCTCCAATGCCGCGGAGCTGATGCTGTACCTCGACAGCGATCGCATGGGGTTCCTGATTCCGGAGATCACGGCCGAGAAGGTGGACCTCCAGCGCGGCGTCGTCCAGAACGAGCGGCGCCAGCGGGTGGACAACCAGCCCTACGGTCTCGCCGAAGAGAACATCCTGAGCCGCCTCTACCCGGCCGGGCACCCGTACAGCTGGCCGGTGATCGGCTCGATGGCCGACCTCCAGGCCGCCTCGATCGAGGATGTGCGCAACTTCTTCCGCACCAATTACGCGCCCAACAACGCGACCATCGTCATCTCGGGCGCGATCAGCCCGGCCGAGGCCCGCCGCCTGGCCGAGAAGTGGTTCGGGGAAGTTCCGCGCAATCCGACGCCCGTGCAGCGGAACAGTCCGGCGCCCTTCACGCTCGCGCACGACGTCTTCGCCACGCTGGAAGACCGCGTCCAGCTGCCCCGGGTCTTCAACGCCTGGCACACCGTGCGTTCCTTCTCCGACGACGACGCCGCGCTCAACGTCCTCGCCGACATCCTGGCCGCGGGCCGCAGCTCGCGGCTCTACAAGCGGCTGGTCTACGACCTCCAGATCGCGACCCAGGTGACCTCCTACCACGACGCCCTCAAGATGGACGGGAGTCTCCGTCTCTTCGCCACGGCGCGGCCCGGGCACGACCTGAATGAGCTCCAGCACGAGATCGACGCGCAGATCCGGCTCCTCGCCGACAGCGGACCGACGGCGCGCGAAATTCAACGGGTCCAGAACCAGACCGAGTCCCAGTTCCTCGGGCAAATGGAAACGGTGCTGGGCAAGGCCGACCAGCTCAACCAGTATCAGTACTTCGTCGGCACGCCGGACTACTTCGAGCAGGACCTCAACCGCTACCGCCGCATCACGCCGGCCGATGTGCAGCGCGTCGCGCGTCAGTACCTCGCCTCGGCCCATCGCGTCGTGCTGAGCGTGGTGCCACAGGGCCAGACCAACCTCGCGGTGACCGAAGGGGTGACGCCATGAAGGCGGTGCGCGCAATCGCAGCGATGACGGGTCTGCTCGCCACCCTGCCGGCGGGTCAGCTTGCCGCCCAGGTCGACCGGACCAACCCCCCGCCCCTGGGCCCGGCGCCGACGCTGCGGGTGCCGACCCCGGTGACCACCCGCCTCGCCAACGGCCTCGAGCTGGTCGTGGTGCCCATGCACGAGGTGCCGGTGGTGAACGTCACGGTGATCGTGCGGGCCGGCAGCGTGCGCGATCCCCGGGACGGTCCCGGGCTCGCAACCTTCACGGCGAACATGCTGGATGAGGGCGCCGGCCGGCGCACGGCCCTGGAAATCGCGGACGAGGCCGCCTTCCTGGGCGCCCAGCTCAACACCGGCGCGTCCTACGAGTGGGCGACGGTCTCGCTGCATGTGCCCAAGCGCCAGATCGGCCCGGCGCTCGACCTCCTGGCCGACGTGGTGGTACATCCAACTTTCCCGGACAGCGAAGTCATCCGGCAGCGCGACCTGCGCCGCACCGGCATCCTCCAGCTGCGCGACCAGCCCACGGCCCAGGCCCCGATCGCCTTCAACGCGATCGTGTACGGAGCTAATCACCCGTACGGCTGGCCCACGGGAGGCACCGAGGCATCCACGACCGCGCTCGACCGGGCGAAGGTGCAGGCCTTCTACGACACCTACTACCGGCCCAACAACACGCGCGTGATCGTCGTCGGCGATGTGTCGCTGGCGGAGGCGCGCCAGCTCCTCGAGTCGCGACTCGGCTCCTGGCAGCGCGGCACCGTGCCGGTGCTCGCGGCCCTCGAGGCTCCGGCGCCCGCCAGCCGCACCTTCTACCTGGTCGACAAGCCCGCTGCCGCGCAATCCGTCATCCGCATCGGGCAGGTCGGCGTGCCGCGCAACACGCCCGACTTCTACGCGCTGCGGGTCATGAACACGATCCTCGGCGGCTCCTTCACGTCGCGCCTCAACCAGAACCTGCGCGAAACCCACGGCTACACCTACGGCGCCAACTCGGCGTTCGCGATGCGCCGCCTCGCCGGGCCGTTCACGGCCGCCGCGTCGGTCGTGACGGCCAAGACCGACAGCTCGCTCATCGAGTTCCTGCGCGAGCTGCGCCGCATCCGCGACGAGCCGGTGCCCGCCGAGGAGCTCGAAAAGGCCAAGGCGTACATCACGCTCGGTATGCCGAGCGACTTCGAGACGACCCAGGGCACGGCGGGCCAGTTCCTCGACCTGCTGACCAACGACCTGCCGCTCTCGCTTTACTCGACGTACCTGGCGCGCGTGACCGCCGTGACGGCCGCCGACGTGCAGCGCGTCGCGCGCCGATACCTGGACCCGGATCACTTCGCCCTCGTCGTGGTGGGCGATCGCAGTCAGATCGAGACCGGGATCCGGGCCCTGAATGAAGGACCAATCTCCCTGCGCGACCTGTGGGGACAGGAAATCCATTGACGGAGCAGCCGCCGCGGCCGGGACAGATCGCCACCAGGCGCGTCTATTCCGGCCGCGTGATCCAGCTCGACATCGACACCGTTCGCTACCCCGACGGCAGCACGGGTGAGATGGAGATGTTCCGGCACTCCGGGGCCGCGGCCGTCGTCCCGGTGCTGAGCGACGCGGGAACAGCTACCGACCCGCAGATCCTCCTCATCCGGCAGTACCGCTACGCGGCGGGGGGACCCATCTGGGAAGTCCCTGCCGGGCGCCTGGACGCTGGAGAGGCACCCTTGGATTGTGCCCGGAGGGAGCTGCTCGAAGAGACCGGGGCCACGGCCGGTCGGCTCGAGACCATGACGACGATCTACCCGACCCCGGGCTTCTGCGACGAGCGGATACACCTGTTTGCGGCCTTCGACCTCGCTGTTGAAGAGCGGAACGCCCGTCGCGAGCCGGACGAGTTCATGACCGTCACGCCGATGGCTCTCAGCAGGGCGCTGGGAATGATCAAGGATGGTGAGATCGTGGATGGAAAGACGATCTGCTCTGTCCTTTTCTTCGCCGGATTTTGTCTGGGGTTGTAGCCTTTCGAGGACGCCGCCGGCCCGGCAACCGTCAGGTCGCCTGGAGCATCTAATACACTAGGAGATAACAGCTTGGCGGCCATGCCAATCGGGCATGGCGTCCCTGGTATGGATAATGCTCTTTCATGTTGCACCTACGGCCCTACAAAGGTGAACAACGTGGCCTTGCTCAGCAAAGAGCGCGCACCAACGACCCCGCCCGAAAAGGCGGCGCCCGCTGGCCCATTCACGGGCCAGGAAGACCCGCGCGTCGTGCAGGCCTTTCTCGACGGCGATGCCCGGGCCTTCACCGAGCTCGTCATGCGGTACCAGACGCGGCTGCTGAATTTCGTCTACCGCACGATTGGGGACCGGGAACGCGCCGAAGACCTCGTCCAGGAGGTCTTCGTCAGGGTGTACCGGCATCTCCACCGGTTCGATCAGACCAAGAAGTTCTCGACGTGGATCTATACGATCGCGTCCAACCTCGCGAAGAACGAGCTGCGCAACCGCAGCCGCAACCCGCTGGTGCTGTTTCAGACCATCAAGAAGCAGTGGGACGACGACCATCGCCCCCTGCAATTCGAGGACACGCGGGAGCGGCCCGACGACTTGTTCCGCAAGCGACACCTGCGCGAGCTGGTCGAATGGACCGTAACCCAGCTGCCAGAGCACCATCGGGTGGTCTTTGTGCTCCGTGAGCTGGAGGGCAAGAGCTACGAGGAGATCGCCGAAATCACCGGCTGCAACCTGGGCACGGTCAAGAGCCGTTTGAACCGGGCCCGGAACAACTTCGCGGCGGTCATCGCGCCGCTGCTCGACTAGCCGCAGTTAAGGCGCCCGCGGCCCGGGCCGCCGGGCGGCGCCAGCGACTTGGGCAGGCGCCGGGAACCCCCTCAGGCCTTCCGTGGTAGTAGGGTACTCCCTTACTGTATCGCGAGATGAACTGCGGCCAATTCCGTCAATTCTATAGCGACTTCACCGACGGCCTGCTGGACGAGGCCGAGGAGGTCGCGTTTCACGTGCACATGGCCGAATGTGTGGCGTGTCGGAAGTTCGACCTGGTGCTCCAGCAGGGCTGCGTCGCGCTGCGGCGCTTGCAATCACCGCAGCCCTCCGGCGATTTCGAGGCCCGGCTCTACGACCGCATCGTGAAGGAATGCGCGGAACTCGCCGAGCCCGCGCTGCGGCAGTGGTCCGGCCTGGCCGGCGCGGCGCTGATCATGGCCGTAGCGGCGGCCGGGGTTGCCCGATGGCACGCTCACGCCGCGAGCCTGCCGGTCGCCCCCACGGCCCGGCATGCCGGTATGGCGAATCCCGGCGCAACCGACCCCTTCGTTCCGCGCTTTGCCGGCGACACCTCCATTCGATACCTTGGCCGTATCCCCGTCCTCCCCGTTTCCCGCGACACACTCCGATCCGCCTCCCGGCCGGCCAAGAGCTTCGAGATCACCGTCGACTGGATGGTGCCGTAAGCGGCAAAAGGCTTTTCCGCCGCTGTTTTTCGGGCTAGTTTCCGCCCGATGCCCGCCCTGGATTTCGATGCCTTCCGCAAGTCGGTGATGAAGGGCGAGATCCTTCCCGCCTACTATCTCCATGGTGACGAAGAACTGCTCAAGGACGACGGCCTGCGCGATCTGCTCGCGGCGGCCATCGACCCGTCGACTCGCGATTTCAATTGCGATCGCCGCCGCGCCGCCGACCTTTCCGCCGACGAGTTCCAGACGCTGGCCCTGACGCCGCCGATGATGGCGACGCGCCGCGCCGTCGTCATCACCGAGGCGGAAGCGCTCCAGCAGCGGCGCCAGCGACTCCAGGATCTGCGCTCGGCCATCGCCCGGTACCTGGAGCACCCATCGGGCGACACCATGGTCGTGCTGGTGCAGTCGGCCGGAGAGAAGCCCGATCCGGCGTTCGAGAAGCTGACCGCCAGCGTGGCGATCAAGCCGCTGACGCCCGACAAGCTGGAGAAGTGGATCCGGCATCGAGCCAAGCTGGAGGGCGTCGAGCTCGAGGACGCCGGCGCGCGACATCTCAAAGAGGCCGTGGGCGACGACCTGCCCCAGCTCGCCGCCGAGATCGCCAAGCTCGGCAGCGCGGTGCGGGGACGGACCGTCACGGCGGACGACGTCGCCGACCTGGTCGGCGTGCGCCGCGGCGAGACGGTCCACGCCTTCGTGGATGCGGTGACCGGCCGACAATTCGGCGCCGCGGCCGGCATGGTGCGACACCTCCTCGAGAGTCCCGGCAACAGCGGTGTCCGGCTGGTGACGGCGCTCGCCACCTCGCTCACCGGCCTGGCCTGGGCGCGGGCCCTGCTCGATCGCGGCGGCGCGCCCGGGTCAGTGGTGAACGAGCTGCAGAGCGCCATGTTCCAGATCCGGCCGTGGGGATTGCGGGGCTACGCCGAGGAGGCGCGCCGCTGGGCGAAAGATGCCGCACTTTGGACGATGGCCGAGGCCGATGCGGCGCTGGCCGAATTGCTGCGTGCCGACAAACGCCTCAAGGGCACGACCCTGGGCGGTGAGATCGAGATCGTGACCGAAGCGCTGCTCGGGATGGCCGGCGCATGACGGTGCTCGAGCGCGCCGGGGTCGGGGCGGTGGCGGCACTTCTTGTCGCCCTACCGCCCTGCCTTACGGCACAGAGCCTCCCGGCCGTTCGCTCAGCTATCCAGCTCGCCGCCGAGGGGCGCGGCGACTCGGCGCGTCGCGTTCTCGAAGGGGCGCTGTCCCACGCCCGCGCCGGCGATTCCACGTACGTCGAGATCCTTTATTGGCGCGCGCGGCTCGCTCCCGCCGGCGAGAGCGCCGCGCGCGACCTCAGGCGCATCGTCGTGGAACACGGCAACTCGGCATGGGCCGACGACGCCCTCCTCCAGCTGGCACAGCTCGCTACCGCCGGGGGCAATCCCGCGGGAGCGCTCGAGTACACCGCGCGGCTGCGTGGTGACTATCCCGGCAGCGACCTCCGTGCGCGCGCCGCGCTCTGGGGCGGCCGCGCCGCCTTCGACGTCGGGGAGATGCGCACCGCCTGCGCCCTCCTCGACTCGGCGCGCACCGAGGGGGCCGACGACGTCGAGTTCCTGAACCAGGTTGCCTTCTATCGCGCCCGCTGCACCGCCGCGGCTCTGGCCGGACCGATGCGACCCGCGACCGCCGCTCCCGACGCAAGAGTCCTCTCGGTCGATACGACCCCGGCAGCCGCTGCCTCGCCCTCTCCAACCACGACAGCGGCCGGCGCCACAGCACTGCCCCGCCCTGGCGCGACGGCCGCGGCGCGCGGCTTCGACGTGCAGGTCACGGCGGCGCGGAGCGAGCGGGCCGCCCAGGACATGGTCCGTCGCCTGGCCCGCGCGGGGCACCGCGCCCGCATCGTGCAGGCCGCCGGCGACGTCTTCCGAGTCCGGCTTGGCCCCTTCAACACCAGCATGGCGGCCGACAGCGCGGCCCGCGCGGCGCAACGCGTGGTCGGCGGCTCCCCCTTCGTGGTGCGCCTCCCGTGACGCTGCCCGGCCTCGACGTCTCGACCCCCTTGATGCAGCAGTACCGCGAGATCAAGGCGCGCCACCGCGACGCGATCCTCTTTTTCCGGATGGGCGACTTCTACGAGATGTTCGACGACGACGCGCACGTCGCCGCACGCACCCTCGGCCTGACCCTCACCTCGCGCAACAACGGGGCCGCCGCCGAGACGCCGCTCGCCGGTGTGCCCCTGAAGGCCGCTCAGGGCTACGTGAAGAAGCTGGTCGAGCGCGGATTCCGCGTCGCCATCTGCGAGCAGGTGGAGGATCCCAAGACCGCGCGTGGCGTCGTGAAGCGGGCGGTGATCGAGGTGATCACGCCGGGCGCCGTCATGGCCGACGACCTGCTCGAAGCGGGCCGCAACACCTTTCTGGTCGCGGTGGCTGTTGACGGTGCCCGCGCCGGGCTCGCCGCCGCCGACCTCTCCACCGGCGAATTCATCTTCGAGCGCCTGCTCGAATGCGACGTGGACGCGGCGCTGTCGCGGTACAACCCGTCGGAGGTGCTGGTCGCGGCGGGGGCGGGGTTCACCGCGGCCGGGGCCGCGTTGCTCACGCGCCGGGAGGCCTGGGAGTTCGACGCCGCGCTCGCCGGCGAGGAGCTGGCTCGGCGCTTCGGCCTCGCCTCGCTCGAGGGACTCGGTCTCGAGGCCGAGGATGCGCTCGCCATCGGCGCGGGGGGCGCGCTGCTGCGTTACCTGGCCGAGCTCCAGCCGGCGGGCGTGCCGCAGCTGCGCCGGCCCGTGGCCCGGCGCGCGGCCGACATCCTGCACCTCGACGCAATGACGCGGCGCAATCTCGAGATCGCCGAGGCGATGCGGCCGGGAGGCCAGAGCGCCACGCTGCTGGGCGTCCTCGACCGGACTCTCACGCCGATGGGTTCGCGGCTGCTCCGCCAATGGCTCCTCAACCCGCTGGTCGACGGCGCCGCGATCGGCCGCCGGCTCGATGCCGTCGGCGCGCTCGCCGGTGAGGAGGCGCGGCGCGGCGCCCTCGCGGCGGCCCTAGACGGGGTGCGCGATCTCGATCGCCTCGGCGCGAAGGCCGCCGCCCGGCGCGCCTCACCCCGGGACCTCGGTGCGCTGCGCGATTCGATCACCCGATTGCCGGCGGTGCTCGCCGCGGTGCACGGACTGTACGGACTCGACGAGGGCTTCGACGCGCTCGCCGACATCGGCGCGGTGCTGGACGGGGCGCTCGTGGCGCGGCCGCCGGCCGCGCTGGGCGACGGTGACACCATCCGCCCCGGCGCCGACGCCGAGCTCGACGAGCTGCGCGCGCTGCGCGACGGCGCGCGCCATTTTCTCGCGCAGCTTCAAGGGCGCGAGCGGACCCGCACCGGCGTCTCCTCGCTCAAGGTCGGCTTCAACAAGGTGTTCGGGTACTTCATCGAGATCACCAAGGCCAACGCCGGCAGCGTGCCACCGGACTACGAGCGCCGCCAGACGCTGACCGGTGCCGAACGCTACGTGACACCCGAGCTCAAGGAGTACGAGGCGAAGATCCTGGGCGCCGAGGACGCCATCGGGGCCCTCGAGGAGCGGCTCTTCGCGGCAGCGCGCGACCGGGCGGGGGCCGCCATCACCCGCGTCCAGGAGACCGCCGCGCGCGTCGCCGCGGCCGATGTCCTCTGCGCCTTCGCCGACGCCGCGGTGAAGGAGCGCTACGTGCGTCCTACGCTGTCGGACGCCTTCGCGCTCGACCTCGCCCAGTGCCGCCATCCCGTGGTGGAGCGGATGATGCCGCGGGAGGCGTTCATCCCCAACGACGTGCGCCTCGACGCCGAGCGGCAGATCATGATCGTCACCGGCCCCAACATGGCCGGCAAGAGCACGGTGCTGCGCCAGGTGGGCCTGTGCGTCCTCATGGCGCAGGCCGGGTCGTTCGTGCCGGCGCGCGCCGCCGCGATCGGTCTCGTGGACCGGCTGTTCACCCGCGTCGGCGCGAGCGACGACCTGGCGCGGGGGCAGAGCACCTTCATGGTCGAGATGAGCGAGACCGCCGCGATCCTGCACAATGCCACCCGCCGGTCGCTGGTGCTTCTCGACGAGATCGGCCGCGGCACCTCGACCTACGACGGCGTCGCGATCGCCTGGTCGGTCGCCGAGGACCTGCACGACCGGATCGGCTGCAAGACCATCTTCGCGACGCACTACCACGAGCTCACCCAGCTCGCCGATCGCTACCCGCGGGTGGTCAACGCCAACGTCGCGGTCCACGAGTCGGGCGAGGAGATCGTGTTCCTCCATCGGCTGAAGCCGGGCGGCGCCGACCGCTCCTACGGCATCCACGTCGCGCGGCTCGCGGGCCTGCCGGACAGCGTGATTGCCCGGGCGCGCGAGGTCCTCGCCACGCTGGAGGCGGGCCATCGCGTAGACCCAACCCCCGGCCCGCGCGACCAGCTCGCGCTCTTTTCCTCCGCGGAGGATCCTCTGCTTGCCGAGATCAAGGCGCTCGATCTCGACGGCCTCACGCCGCGGGACGCGCTCTCCAGGCTGGCGGATCTGCAGGCGAGGGCGCGGGGGGAACGATCGTGAAGCACCGGGCAGCGTGGTGGGCCTGCGCCGGGGCCCTGGTAATCGGTGCCTGCGGCCGCACCGAAGCCGACGCCCGGCGAGACGTGCAGGAGCGCCAGAACGACGTCCCGGTAGCCATCAACGGCGTCTCGCCATTCCAGTATCCGGCAGATCTCTACGACCAGGGCGTCGAGGGCGAGGTGCGCCTGCGGCTCTGGGTGGATTCGGCCGGCCGCCTGGTCCCCGAGTCCACCCGCGTGGCCTCGAGCTCGGGCACGGCCGCGCTCGACTCCGCGGCGCTGATCGGCGCCGCACAGCTTCAGTTCGCTCCCGCCCACAAGGACGGCCGCCCGGTGGCGGCCGCGTTCTATCAGCCCGTCATTTTCCGGCGCCGTGGGGCGTCGGGATCGCCGGCCATCCAGTGAGCTCGACGTGAAAGCGCTCAACAACATCCTCGAAGCGATCGGCCACACGCCGCTCATTCACCTCTCCCGGGTCACCAAGGGGATTCGCACGCCCGTCTACGGCAAGGCGGAGAACCTCAATCCCGGCAGCTCGGTGAAGGACCGGATCGGCGTGGCGATGATCGAGGCGGCCGAGAAGGAGGGGCGACTCAAGCCCGGCGGCACCATCGTCGAGGCGACGAGCGGCAATACCGGCGTCGGGCTCGCCATGGCCGCGGCCGTGAAGGGTTACCGCTGCATTTTCACCATTCCCGACAAGATGAGCATCGAGAAGGTGCGGCTGCTGCGGGCGCTGGGAGCCGAGGTCATCGTGGTGCCTACCGCCGTGCCGCCCGACCACCCGGAGTACTACGTCACCAAGGCGCGATCCATCGTCGCCGCGACCCCCGGCGCGGTCATGGCGGACCAGCACTTCAATCCCGCCAATCCCGAAGCGCACTATCGCACCACGGGGCCCGAGATCTGGGAGCAGACCGAGGGCGCGGTCACGCACTTCGTCTGCTCGCCCGGCACCGGCGGAACGGTGAGCGGAGTCGGGCGCTACCTCAAGGAGCGCAACCCCGCCGTGCGGGTCATCGCGGGCGACCCGGAGGGCTCGATCTACTGCGAGTACGCCGCGACGCACCACAAGGGCGAAGGCCTGCCCTACAAGGTCGAGGGCATCGGCGGGGACAAGATCCCCACCTCGCTGCACTTCGACGTCATCGACGAGTGGATCACGGTGAGCGACGGCGATGCCTTCCGGATGGCGCGCCGCTGCACCCGAGAGGAAGGCCTCTTCATCGGAGGGTCGGCGGGCCTCAACGTCTTCAGCGCCCTGGACGTCGCGCGACGGGTGGACGATCCCCAGGCGTGCGTGGTCACGATCCTCTGCGATTCGGGCGAGCGCTATCTCTCGAAGCTCTACGACGACAACTGGATGCGGGAGAACCAACTGCTCGCACAAGAACGCGTCACCGCCGAAACCCTGTTGGAGCACCGGCCGGCCGGCCTGCCGCCGCTGGTGTCGATCGGGCCCGCCGGCACCGTGCGGCAGGCGTTGAACCTCATGAGCACCTACGGTGTGTCCGAGATCCCGGTGATCGACGGAAGCGACTGCGTCGGGTCGCTGACCGAGGGCACCCTGATGGGCCGCGCCCTGGAAGACGGCACCCGCGTCGACCTCGCGGTCGCCGAGGTCATGGGCCCGCCCTACCCCGTCGTGGACGCCTTGCTCCCGCTCGAGCGCCTGACGGCTTTCCTCTCGCGGGAATCACCCGCCGTCCTGGTGCGGCGTGACGGCAAGATCGCGGGCATCGTGACGCGCTACGATGTCCTGCGACAGGTCTCCGGCATCCAGTGAACGTCTGCCTGCTGACTGGCGGGACCTCGAGCGAGCGCGACGTGGCGCTCGCGACCGGCCTCCAGGTGGCCGCCGCGCTGCGCGAGCGGGGCCACGAGGTGACCATGGTCGACCTGGCCACCGGCCTGGTGCCGCGCGCCGCCGAAGGCGCCCTGCTGCCGGGCGGCGTGGGCCGCGCCCCGCCGCCGATCGAGCAACTCAAGGCGCTGGAGCGCGGCATGCTGACGGCAGGTCTCGGCGAGCTGCCGGCCGTCCGGGAGGCCGACGTGATCTTCCTGGCCCTTCACGGCGGCCAGGGGGAGAACGGCACCGTCCAGGCTCTCCTCGACGTGATCGGCGTCCCCTACACCGGCAGCGGCCATCTGGCGAGCGCCCTCGCCTTCGACAAGGACCTGGCCAAGCGGGTGCTGCGTGACGCGGGGGTCCCGGTGCCGCGCTGGATCATGGCGCCCGCCGCCGTGGCCACGGTCGCGCAGATGCCGGGCTTCCCCTGCGTCGTGAAGCCCTCCAACGAGGGCTCGTCGGTCGGCCTCTCTCTGGTCCGGGAGCCGGCCCGCCTGACCGCGGCCCTCGCCCTCGCGGCACGTTACGATGCCGAGGTGATGATCGAAGAATTCATCGACGGGCGCGAGCTGACCGTGGGCGTCGTGGGCGAGAATGCGCTGCCGGTGATCGAGATCATCGCGAAACACGAGCTGTTCGACTACGAGTGCAAGTACACACCGGGGATGGCCGAGGAGTTTCCGGCGGAGCTGAGCCCCGGCGTGGCGCTCCGGATCCAGGACCTGGCCCTTCGGGCGCACCGCGCGCTGAAACTCGGCGGGTACAGCCGCATCGACTTTCGCGCGGATGCAAACGGTGGCATCTTTTGTCTGGAAGCCAATACCCTGCCCGGCATGACGCCGAACAGCCTGATTCCCAAGGGCGCGCGCGCGGCAGGCATGAGCTTTCCCGATCTCTGTGAAGCCATCTGCCGTCTCGCCATGGTGCGGGGCGGAACAAAGCCGTAACCCCGGGGATACCTCTCGCAGGTCCATGAGCTACGACCGGTCGCCGTTCTCGCTGACGCCGTGGGTACGCCGCCTCCTGGTGGCGACGGCCGCCGTCTTCCTGCTTCAGAAGACGGTCTTCTACGGTGGTGGGCTCGAGGACCTCTTCGAGTTCGCCCCCGCCGAAGTGTTGCGCCGGCCGTGGAGCGTCCTGACGTACGCGCTGCTGCACGTCGGTTTTCTGCATTTCCTCGTGAACATGCTCGTGCTCTTCATGTTCGGCCCGCCGGTCGAGAATCGCATCGGCAGCCGCTCGTTCCTTCGGCTCTACATTCTCTCCGCCCTCGGCGGGGCGATGCTCAGCCTGCTGATGCTGCCGCTGACGGGCAGCGCGCCGGTGATCGGCGCATCGGCCGCCGTCTACGGCGTCATGATGGGCTTTGTCCTCGAGTGGCCCGACGCACCCGTGATGATCTTCCCGCTGCCCGTGCCGGTGAAGGCGAAGTGGCTGGTGCTGTTCCTGGCGCTGATGTCCTTCGCCTTCGGACTGATGCGCGTCAGTGACGGGGTCGCGCATTTCGCGCACCTCGGCGGTTTCGCCGCCGCCTTCCTGTACCTGCGCGGTGGCCAGTGGCTCCACCGCCCGCACGCGGCGCGCCCGACGGAACGGGCGCCGGCGGTCCTGGTCCGCCCCAGCGCGACCGACGTCGTCCAGCAGGCCGGGTACAGCGCGCCGCAGCCGCCTCGTCGCACCCCCGACGCGACCGTGAAGGCCGAAGTGGACCGCGTCCTGGACAAGATCTCCCAGCGCGGGCTCGACAGCCTGACGCCCGAGGAGCGGCGCTTCCTCGACGAGATGAGCAAGAGGTTCCGCCAGGATCGCTGAGTGACTCTCCTCGCGCTCTGCCTGTGGGGCGCGGGTCTTGGCCCGATTCATCTCCCCCAACGCGACAGTCTGCTGGTGCGCGCCGAGTCGCTGCTCGGCGCGGGCAACCTGCCCGCGGCCCGCCGCATCGTCGAGCGCCTCCAGGATCGCCATCCCGACGACCCACAGGTGCTCGTGCTGCTGGGACGGATCCACCTGGTGTGGCCCGTCATCGGGCGGTACGCGGCGGAGTCGCTCTTCACCCGGGCGGTGCGGCTCTCCCCCGGCGACCCCGAACCGCTCTACTACCTCGGCAAGGTCGGCGTCGCACTCGGTGGAGACGACGGCGAGCAGATAGCCCGCCGCGGCTTCGTGCCGGTGCTCGCCATCGACCCCGACTTCCGCGATACCTGGGCATTGTGGAGTGGGCTGTACCGGGGCGACGCGGAGCGCCGCGCCGCGCTCGCGGCGCTGGAGCGGCATCGCGGCGCCTGGGACGCCGACTACTGGCGCGCCCAGCTGCTGCTCGAGTTGGGGCACCTGGACGAGGCGGCCGCCGCACTCGAGGACGTGATCCGCCGGCGCCCCGACGACCCCGGCCCGCGGGCCTGGCTGGCGCGCGTCCACTTCACCGCCGGCCGTGACTCGGCCGGCAGCGCGGCGTACGAGGCCGCGCTCCAGCGTTCCGCACAGGACTCCGGCCAGGTGCTGTGGCGCCAGATCCGCGGAATCGTTTCGTCCTCGGAAATCCAGTCTTTCCGCGGCGCGGATCCGGGCGATAGGGCGGCGTTCTTTCGGCTCTTCTGGGCCAGCCGGGAGCCCGACCTCTCCACACCGCTCAATGAGCGCCTGGGCGAGCACTTTCGTCGCCTCGCCGAGGCCCGGCGGTTCTATGCGTTGCTTCATCCGAGCTCGCGCTACTTTCGCTCCAGTCTGTTTCGCGCCCTGTCGGGCGGCGTCGGGGCCATGCCGGGCGGGCTCGAGGGCGCCGAGGCGCGGGCCGGCCAGGCCCAATGCGAAGCGCGGTTGCCCAGTGTGCGCGACGCGCCCATCCAGGCCGGACAGGGCCCGCGAGTGGAGTCGTCACCCGACTCGACACCCAATCTGCTGGATGGCCTCGACGACCGCGGCCGCATCTTTCTACGCCACGGCGCACCGACCTACCGCAGTATCGGCAGCCTCGCCGACGAGACCTGGTGTTACCTGCGCCCCGACGGGAGCGTGCTGCGCGTGACGTTTGTGCGACGGACGGGGGGATTCGGCGCGACGGGTGATATGGTCGTGACGCCGGTGATGGCGGGTGAGGCCACATCGGCCACGGAGCTGCTGCGGACGGACCGCTTTACCGACGCGTCGACGCTCTCCTTCACATTCTGGCCGGCCGCCTTCCGGGCTCCCGATCGCCGGCGCACGGAACTGCTCGTGATCCCCGATTCGCTCCGGGCGCTCGCCGTCCTGGTCGACGCGGCGGGGCGCCAGGTCGCGCGAGACTCCGCGACCGGCCGCCCGCTCCACCTGGTGGGCGATCCGGGCCGCTATCTCCTGCTGCTCGACGCGGTCCGCGGGGGCCAAACGGGGCGCTATCGCGGGACGGTCACGCTGCCCGACTTCGGTGATGATGCGCCGGCGGTGTCGAGCCTCCTGCTCGCCGCCGGCGACGCACCACCGGTGCGTGACACGCTGGAGACCGTCGCACCGCCCGGGCTGGTCCTCGAGGCCTCGCGCCTGCTGCGGGTTTACGCCGAGTTGTATCACATGGGCGAGCGCGACAGTATGGTGCACTACACGGTGGAATACCGCTTCGAGCGCAGCGTCCGCACCCTCCTGGGCGGCCGCCGCCAGCGCGCGACGGTGATCGGCTTCGCGCGCGCCGGGGCCTTCACGCCCCGCATCGTGGAGTCGTTGGTGATCGATCCCGGCCGGCTGCCGCCCGGACGCTATCGCCTCCAGCTCCTGGTGACTGACGACGTGCGCGGCGTCCGCACCGGCAGCGCGGTCATCGAGTTCCGGTTGCGGTAACGCTCTTGTTTGTCGCGTGGCCGCGTACCAGATTGTGGCCACCGCGACCGTGATCATCAATCTCGTTCCCGAATTCCTCGCCGTCCTCGCTTCGCCTGACCGCGAAGCCGCTTACCAATCGTATCTCGAGCGCCATCGGTTGGTCCTCGGGCATTACTGGCACAACTACGTTCTCGACCTCGATTCGCCGCCGGCGGCCGGGGTCATCCGCACCGCGCTCGCCGCCGATCGGCGTGATCTCGAGCGGCTGACCGCCTCGGTGGACCTCGATCGGGTCGCCGCCGATGCCCTCGATCGCGCCGCCGAGCTGCTGGAGCTCGATCAGGAGCTCGACCTCTACCTCATGGTCGGTGTCGGTGCCGCCAACGCCGGCGAGCTGGTCGTGGGCGGCCGCGGAATCGCGTTCATCTGCGTCGAACACTTCACGGGTCATGCCAATCCCGAGACCTTCGGCCTGGGCCTCGATCCGGCGCTGCTGCCGCTCTGGGTGGCCCACGAAGTGGCCCACGTCGTCCGCTACTGCTCGCCGTCCAGCCATGCCGACTTGCGGCGCCTGGTGGCCGAGGCCGGTGGCGTCTACGACTGCTGGGAGCTGGCGAGTCGGGCTTCGCTGCGGGAGCTGCTGATCAACGAGGGGGTGGCGGTGCATGCATCGCGCGCCGCCCTGCCCGGCCGGCCCGACGAGGACTACCTCGGCTTCTCGCGCCGGCAGTTCCGTCGGCTCCGGGAGCTCGAGGCGTTCCTGGTGCGGGTCGCCGAGGCCGATCTCGACCACTCGGGCCTCGGGCTGCGGCTGCGCTATCTCACCGGCGGGATGGCGCCGGCGGCGCGGCAGGTGCACGGCCGGGTCCTGCCGGAGCGTGCCGGCTACTACCTCGGCGCACGCATGGCCGAAGCCCTGGTGAGCGAGCGAGGCCTCAAGGCGGCGGCGCGAGCCCCGGTGGTGGAGTTCGGCGAGTCGGCGGCGCGGCAGGACCCGGCCCAGGCCGCCAGCGCATGACCAAGCCGGGGGGTGAACGGCGCGCGAACCGCGAGCTGCGCGAGGTCCTCGACGAGCTGGTCGAGCACGTGCGCTACGTCGCGCGCAACATCCGCATCATGTCGAAGCAGGATCTGGAGTATGCCGAGGAGCGGCTCGAGTGGCTCGCCGACGAGGTCTGGCGGGCCGCGATCGAGCGCAAGGAAGCGGGAAGCTAGGTCGGCTTGACCGTGCCGACCTGCCGGCGCGTCATCTCCGCCAGGCGCGCCTTGTTGATCAGGTATTGCTGCGGCAGACTCACCAGGTTGGACACCGCGTAGTAGAGATTCAGCCCCGACGCGAAATTCAGGAACAGCACCGTCATCATGACCGGCATCATGTAGGTCATCATCTTGGCCTGCGGGTTCGGCGGCATCCCCGCCTGCGACAGCTTCGACAGGGCGAACATCGAGAGCCCCATCACCAGCGGCGTAATGAAGAGCGGATCGCGCAGCGACAGGTCGGGCAGCCAGAGGAACGCGGTGCCGCGAAGCTCGATCGCCCGCGAGAAGACGAAGAAGAGCGCGAGCAGCACCGGCATCGGCAGCAGCAGCGGCAGGCAGCCGCCCAGCGGATTCACGCTGTGCTCCTTGTAGACCTTCATCATCTCCGCCTGGAGCTTCTGCGGATCGTTCTTGTAGCGGGCCTGCAGGTCTTTGAGGATCGGCTGGACCGCCATCATCGCGACCTGGCTCTTCATGGCCCGCTGGTTGAGCGGCCAGAGCACCAGCCGCACCATGACGCCGAAGACGATCAGCGCGAAGCCGTACGAGAGATGCAGGTGCTCGTGCATCCAGATGAATAGGCGCGTGAACAGGCCGGCCACCGGCATCACCAGGGGCTTGAAGATCCATCCGTAGGACGACGCCTTGTCGAGCTGCCGTCCCAGCGGGCTCAGCGTCTGGTGGGTCTGCGGGCCGAAGTAGAATTGGTAGTGGAACCGTCCGTCGGGGCCGACCGGCATCGTGACCCAGGTCTGCAGGGTCGTGGCGAGGCTGCCCTGCCGCGCTCCGCCGATGAGCAACGCGCCGCCCAACTGCGGATGCAGGCTGTCACCGCTGAGCAGCGCACCGAGGAAGTATTTCGACTTGACCCCGACCCAGTCGAGTGGACCCTCGACGAGGCGCACCGCGCCGGCGTCCACCGAACGGAAGTTGACATTGTCGGGCGTGGTCCGGCGCACGGCGACGGCGTAGGCCCGGTAGTTGTCCATCGAGTCGGCTTCGACGTTGGCGAAACCGTTGCCCAGGCCCACCAGCAGCAGCGCGCCCCGGCCTTGCAGTCCGCCGATCTCGCCGGTCACGTCGAGGAGATAGGGATGCCCGCTCACCGACGCGACGCGGAGCGTTTCGGTGAGCGCGCCCGCCTGACCCGTCATGTGAATCGTGTCGGGGCCCCCCGTCGCCGTGAACTGGACGGAGTCGAGGCGCACCGTGTCCGCGCCCGTGACGAGACGGTGCAGCAGCAGCCGGTCGCCGGGACGCACCAGCTGCACCGGTGCCTTGCGGTCGACGGGCCGGAAGCTCTTGATCGTGGGAAAGGCGGCGCGGTCCAGCGACGCGCCCATCGTCGAGAACCGATAGGTTGCGAACCGCTGGCTGAGGGCGACCGTGTCGAAACGCTCCGGGCCGGCGGTCGCGGCGGGGGGCGTGGCGGCGGGCGCTTCCAGGGGCCGGCGCGCCGGCGCCGCGGCCGGGAGGGTTGGCGCCGCCGGCGCGCGCGTGGTGTCGGCCGCGGCGGGGCGGCGCGGCGGCGGGCGCTTGAGAAACAGCGACGGCACCACGAGCACCGCGATCATCAATCCGACGGCCAGCAGGAAGCGGCGTTCCATCATCGCTCAGGGAACAGGGTCATAGCCCCCGCGCACGAACGGATGACAGCGCAGGATCCGCCGCGCGCCCAGCCAGCTGCCCTTGAACGCGCCGTACCGCTCGATGGCTTCGGCGGTGTAGCGCGAGCACGACGGCGTATAGCGGCAAGCCGACGGCAGCAGTGCCCCGAAGGAAACCTGGTATCCGCGGATCATCAGGATGCAGAATCGCGCGAGGGGGGACACAGGGACCCTACGAATTCGCGACGCAAGGTTTCAAAACTGGCCTCATAGGCCGCCGGACGCGCCCGCACGGCGATGTCGGTCGCTTCGGCGAGAACCGGCAGGATCTGCCGGCGGCCGATTTCCCTCAGCCGGCGGCGCAGACGATTGCGGCGGACGGCGGACTGCCGGTGGAGCGGCACGATGACCGCGAGCCGGGAACAGGCGACAGGGGAAGGCCGGCTGAACAGATCGAGGTGATCCGTTCGACGGCGCTTCCCCTGTGTCATGACCGCGCGCAGCTCAGCGGCGCGCGTGAGACGGGACGACTTTGTCAGCCGTTCCGCCGTCACCCGCCGTGGTGTTTCGACCCGATACGGACGGTCAGCTTCTTGCGACCCTTCTTGCGGCGGCGCGACAGCACTTCGCGCCCCCACCGGGTAGCCATCCGAGCGCGGAAACCATGCTTGTTGATGCGCTTGCGGTTCCGCGGACGATAAGTCGGTTTCACGTTCAGTCCTCAGGCAACACAAATCCAAAGACGTACCGCTGGAAGGCGCGAAAGCTAGCCGTGGCGCGGGTGCCGGGCAAGGTTGACTTTTCCACATTCGGGGGTACGTTTGGGTCGCCCTTAAGCACCCACCGCCGGAATTCCAGAACAAGAGCTTGATGGAGCAGTCAGCTAAAGACACGTGGAAGCGCCTGCTCGATCAGGCGCGCAGTCGTCTGCCGGAACCCACCCTCCGGACCTGGTTGGAGCCTGCGGAAGCCGTCAGTCTCGAGGACGGCAGACTCGTCATCGCCACCCCCGACCAGTTCGCGGCGGAGTGGAACGAGTCGAAGCACGCCGCGCTCCTTTCCGACCTGTCCGCCGAGGTGCTGGAACGCCGGCTGCACGTGAGCTTTCGCGTGCAGGAGGAGCGCGCCCGACGTCCGCAGATGGACTTCTTCGTCGCGGCTCCCGCCCAGCCCAACCAGCCGGCGGCCGCCGGCGGCGCGGCGCCGTGGGCGCTGCCGCTCAACGAGCGGTACACCTTCACCACCTTCGTCATCGGCAAGTCCAACGAGCTCGCCGCCGCGGCGGCCTATGCCGTGGCCGAAGCGCCGGGGCGGACCTACAACCCGCTGTTCATCTATGGCGCGACGGGGCTCGGCAAGACCCACCTGATGCAGGCGATCGCGCACGCGGTGTTGGGACGCTCCCCGACGCGCTGCGTCTACGTCGGCGCCGAACAGTTCATCAACGAAGTCATCGAGGGAATTCACGCCAACAAGATGCCGGAGTTCCGCCGCCGTTACCGGACGGAGACCGACCTGCTGCTGGTGGACGACGTACACTTCCTCGAGGGCAAGGAAGCCACCCAGGAAGAGTTCTTCCACACCTTCAACGCACTGCACCAGGCGGGCAAGCAGATCGTCGTCACCTCCGATCGGCCGCCCAACGAGATTCCGGGCCTCGAGGCACGGCTGGTCTCGCGATTCGAGTCGGGTATGGTCGCCGACATCGGCCAGCCGGATCTGGAGCACCGCACGGCCATTCTCCGCAAGAAGGCCGAGCAGGACCACCTCGAGCTGACCATCCCCGACGACGTCCTCCAGTTCATCGCCGAGCACGTTCGCAGCTCGGTCCGGGAGCTCGAGGGCTGCATCATCAAGCTGCTGCTGTTCGCGTCCCTCAAGCACCGCGAGATCACGATCGACCTGGCCCGCGAAGCGCTCTCCGACAAGATCCGCACCGCGCAGGAGAGCGACGAGGCCGGCAACGGCCGCCGCGGCGGGGGCGCGCCCTCGATCGACCGGGTGCAGGAAGTCGTGGCGCGACGCTGGGGCGTGACGCCGGAGGGGCTGCGCTCCAAGGCACGCACCAAGCGCCTCACCGTGCCGCGCCAGGTCGCCATGTACCTGGCGCGCGATCTGCTCGGCATGCAGCTGGTCGAGATCGGCCAGGCCTTCGGCGGTCGCGACCACTCCACGGTGATTCACAGCGTCGACAAGGTGAACCGCCAGATCGCGCGCGATCACGCCTTCCGCGACCGTGTCGCGCAGGCCCGCGTCGAGCTCGGCGTCGCCTGATTCAGACGTGTGGATCGGCTGGGGGCGAGTGTGGGTGCGTGTTGAACCAATGCGGATGAGTGGGGAGAGTCAGACGGGAGTCAACATTCCCGGCCGGCGTTGCGGGAGAGGAAGCGACATGAGCCCTTCGAGTTGGGGGTTCGCTCCACAACTCCACAGACCCTACTACTACTGCTAGATTCTCTTAAGGTCAGTAGAAGAAGAGACTTTTCCATACGCATGAGGAGCGGATGAAGTTCACGATCACCCGGGAAAAGCTGCAGGAAGGCCTACTGGCCGTCGTCTCGAGCGTGCCCGCGAAGACGACGCTCCCGGTGTTGTCGAACATCCTCCTTGAGGCGAAGAAGGACGGCATTCGCCTCTCGGGAACGGACCTCGACATCGCCGTGAGTACCACCGTGCCCGCCGAGGTCGACGACGAAGGGGCGATCACGCTCCCCGCCAAGAAACTCTCCGACATCGCGCGGGAGCTGCCGGCGGCGTCGGTGCGTTTCAGCTCCGCGGGTGAGCAACGTGCCCAGGTCGAGTGCGGCAAGAGCAAGTTCAGGCTCCTCGGCTTGCCGAAGGACGAATTCCCGTCCTTCCCGCAGGTCAAGTTCGAGAACGCCTGGAAAGCGCCGGCGAAGGATCTGCACCAGCTCATCTCACACGTGGCGTTCGCCGTCTCGACCGAGGAGAGCCGGCCGATCCTGAACGGCGTCCTGTGGGAGCTGCGTAAGGATCGGATGCGGATGGTGGCGACCAACGGACACCGGCTGGCGCGGATGGAAGTCAAGCTCGAGGGCGGCAGCGCGCAGGCAGACCTCATCGTGCCACCGAAGGCGCTCGAGCAGATTCGCCGACTCTTCGGCGCCGACGATATGGTCGAGATCGCCAAGAGCGAGAACCATCTCGGTTTCCGGTCCGGTGGGACCCAGGTTTACACCCGGCTCATCGAGGGCCCGTATCCCAACTACGAACAGGTCATCCCGCGGGAGAACGACAAGTTCGCCACCGTCGACCGCGTCGCCATGGCGGCCGCGCTGCGCCGCATGAGCATCGTGGCGAGCGATCAGACGCACCGTATCCGGCTTGCCCTCTCGGCCGGGACCCTGAAGTTCAGCGTCCAGACGCCCGACCTGGGTGAAGCGCAGGACGAGATGCCGGTGACCTACGAGGGCGATACGCTCGAGATCGGATTCAACGCGGCCTACCTGCTCGAGCTGCTCAAGTACATGCCGACCGACGAAGTGCGTTTCACCTTCAAGGCCCCGGAGCGTGCAGCCACGGCGGAGCCGGTGGGGTGGGACGACTCCGCGGCGTACATGTGCCTGGTGATGCCGCTGAGGCTGGTGGATTAGCGCGGGTCGCACCACAGCGGTTCGACGGCCCACGAGGACCCCGGAGCTAACGCTTCGGGGTCTTGCTCGTTGGGGGCGCCGTGTCGGCTCTCGGGCGAAGGCTGTCGATCGCTCGCGTGGTGTCGGCTGGCGCCGGGATGGAGTCCACCGGCGACGACAATGGCGTCAGGGGCGCGGCGGCTTCCTCCGACTCCTCCACGGGCACCTCCACCGGCTCGCCCCGCAGGCGACGCAGGATGAGCTGCTGGCGCCAGCGTGTCTTCCCCGGGCGGAGGGAGGGATTCGATGACAGCGGATGCGGCAACGTCGCGACCAGCAGCGCGGCCTGGTCCATCGTGAGCTGTGCGGCACTGCGCGCGAAGTAGCGCCGGCTCGCGGCTTCGACGCCCCAGAGGTTGGGGCCGAACTCCGCGACGTTGAGATAGAGGGCCATGATCCGCTCCTTCGGCAGCGCCCACTCGAGGCGGTAGGCGATCACCGCTTCCTTGAGCTTGCGCAGCGGGTTGCGGGACGGCGACAGGTAAAGGTTCTTGGCCAGCTGCTGGGTGATGGTGCTGGCGCCTCGAAGCTTCTCGCGGCTTGACCAGGCGTTGCCGAGGATGCGCCGCAGCTCGGCGCGGTCGCCGCCGTTCGACCACGCGAAGGCGTCGCGCCGGTAGCCCAGAGCCTGCCGCAGCGATCGCCAGTCGATACCGCGATGGGCGTAGAAGGCGTCGTCCTCGCCGGCGATCGCCGCCTTGGCAATCCAATCGCGCATCGAGTCCAGCGATACCGGCTGATAGCGGCGGGAGATGGTGTCATGCGCGGCGCCAAGCTGCCGTTCGCGCATGCGCATGAAGGCGGTCTTGGCGGGCCAGTGGTTGCGGTACCAGGAGGGCGGTGGCCACACCGCCACCAGCCACACCGCGAGGAGCGCGACGGCGGCACCGGCCGCCAACAGGACCACCCGCAGCGCGCGCACTGGCGCGGGCTAGCGGCCGAACCGGCGGCGGCGTGGCTGGAGGGGGTCCGACACCGCCGCGCCCCAGAGGCCGACCCGGTCCACGTCGGGTGCTCGGGCGGATGCGTTGTAGGCCGCCACGCGGGAGCCGGTCCCGTGCCAGCTCACGCTGACCGCGAGGCTCTGGGAGGAGAGCTTGTTCGTGAACGCGGCTCGCACGCCGAGGGCGAGGTTCGCCGGAAGCGCGACCGTGGCGCCGGCGCGCACGGCGCTGGTGCTCCAGTTACCGCTCAGGATTTCCCACTCGGCGCCCACCTGGAGATGCGCATGGAAGAGCTGAATCGCGGCGCCGGGCACCAGGGTGGTGTGAATGGTGTCGGCCTGGAGGGAATCCCGGTCGATGACCGGCGAGCCGATGTCGCGCCAAACCAGCGACAATTCGATCTGCGGGCCCGCCTGGTAGCGGCCGCCGATATCCCATGCGCCGTCGCGGGTCCGGGTGCCGCGATGCCAGCGGCGGTCAGCGCCGACCGAGAGGTGCGGTGAGCCGCCCGCGAGGCCCACGACGAAGGCGTCGGAGTGCGCCCGGCCCTGGAGGCGGTCGTGCTGCCAGCCGAGGCCGAGACCACCGCTGGCGAGGGTCAGGCCGTACTGGCCGACGGTGAGTGTGCCGGTCCGGTTGACGGTGAGCAGGCCCGACACCGACGATTCGCGCCGCTTGACCATGGCCGCCGGCTGGACCCAGAGGGCACGCGCGTCGAAGACGTCGGTCGTCAGGAGATACTGCTGGGGCTGCGGCCCGAACGACTGCGCGGCGGCGGCCCCGGGAAGGGCCGACGCCGCGCCGAGCAGCCAGAGGGCGAGCGCATGCGCCCGCCGCGTCGTCACGGCAGTCGTGTCATGGTGGTGTGACGAACCTGCCGGACCGGGACCTCGAGTCCCATCGAGAGGACGGTGACCGTGACGTTGGTGCTGTCGCCGGTGATCGCGCCGAGGTAGACACCCGCGGCCGAGATGTAGCGGTCGGAGGTCGCCTGGCCCGTGCCCGCGAGCTGCAACTGTGCCCCGCCTTGCTCGCCTTCACCGCTGATGGTGTACTGGCCCGTCGTGGCGATGTGCAGTGTGCGCGCGCCCTCCCGCGTCTCCCAACCCACGACGCGATGGGTGCGCACCGACTGCGTCCGCACCGTCATGCCCTGGATGGACGTGGGTGGTGAGGTGGCGGTGTCGGTCCAGGTCGTTCCCACCGCCAGGCCGCTGGGCAGGGTCGGCAGGAACTCGCGGAACATCTCGCCGCTCTGCACGGAGGCCAGCGACGTATCGGGCGACGTAAAGCCAAGTGGCCGGCCCATCGCCGAGAAGACGCTGCGGAAGATCTTGCCGCGCAGCACGTCGAGGGCGCTGCTGGTTGCCCCGTTGCTGATAGCCGTCACAGAATCGACGGTGAACGCGGCGTTGAGACGTCCCGAGTCTCCAGGCGTCACGGCCGCCGAGATCAGCATGCTGGTCGTCGCGGCGATCTCCTGGACCTGTCCCATCGCTTCCTGGTGACTGTTGAGCGACTGCTCGTAGCGGTAGTGGCCCGTGGTCGGTGTGTACCGGACGGTCGTCGGGTCGCCGGCCGGCCGGACGGCGGGCGCTGGTGCGCCGGCCGGTGTGGCGGCGTGGCCACTACAGCCCCCGAGGGCCGTGGCTGCGAGAAGAACGAGGGACGCCCGCATCGAGTCGGTCTCCAGGATTGTTGGTCGGAATGTAAGGGTTACGAGAGCGCCGCGCCCGGAGTTTCCCGGGCGCGGCACCCAAGGCGGAGCCGTAAGCCGAGTTCTGTTCGGCCCGAAGGCCGGATGGTCATCTATCTGGGATGGCGGTCACCCGCCACCTCGAGCGGCCTACCCGCGGCTCGCCGTTGCCGGCGTGGGCGGTCCGGGCCGGACCTCGCCGCTTATTTGGCCTTGCTCCGACTGGGGGTTACCGTGCCGCGCCCGTTACCGGACGCGCGGTGGGCTCTTACCCCACCTTTTCACCCTTACCCGCCTTGCGGCGGGCGGTCTGTTTTCTGTGGCCCTGTCCGTCGCCTCGCGGCGCCCAGGCGTTACCTGGCAGTCTGCCCTAGGAGCTCGGACTTTCCTCGGACCCGAAGGCCCGCGACCATCGCGCTCCGCCTGTCAAATATAGACCGCCCGGGGCGGCTCAGCGACCGCGCAGGCCCGGCAGGACCTCGGCGTAGCCGTCACGGAAGGTCGGATACCGGGGAGTCCAGCCCAACTGGCGGCGGATCCGTTCGTTCCGGCAGCGGAGCGAGGCGGTGTAGGCCTCCAGCATGTCGTGCCCGAGCGCCAGCCGGGCCATGAAGTGCGGGAGGCGCCGCGGCTCAGGGGCGCCCACCGCCGCGGCCAGCCAGCGCAGGTACTCACCGAGCCGGACGGGCTCGTCGTCGGTCACGAAGTACGTCGCGCCGGGCTGGTCGGTTTCCGCGGCCAGTGCGAAGGCCGACGCGACGTCGGCGGCGTGGACGAAGCACTGGAAGTTGTCGCCGTGCCCGATGACCGGCGCCAGCCGCCGGTGCATCCGGTCCACGATTTCGCGGGTGTGGAACGCCTCGGCCGCGTAGAGTGCGCTACAGCGCAGCACCTGCACGGCGGCGCCGGCACGCGACGCGAAGGCGCGGGCCTGGGACTCGAGCTCCACGGCCGAGCGTGCGAGTGGGCCAGGATGCAGCGGCGCGTCCTCGTCAATCCAGGCTCCCCCCTGGTCGCCGTGCACCCAGACGATGCTCTGCACCACGAACCGCGGTACGGCCGCCCGTTCGGCGGCGGCGATCAGGTTGGCCGTTCCCTCGCGCCGGATCCGATCGTTCATCGCGAAGTCGGCGGGCCGGCCCGGGAAGGTGCGCGGCACCCGCGTGGCGGCGTGAATGATGACGTGCTGCCCCGCCGCGGCGGCGGCGAGGCTCTCCGGCGCGAGGATGTCGCCGCTGACGGGACGCGCGCCCAGCGCACGCGCCCGCTCGGCGCTTTGTTCGGTGCGGGCCAGCACCGCCACGTCGTGTCCGCGCTGGACGAGCAGCGGGACGAGGTAGTGCCCGATGACGCCGGTGCCGCCGCAGATGAGTGCGCGCATCAGGGTCGTGGCGTGACGATGACGGGAGGGTGACGCGCGCGCCTACTGTGGTTCGCGTATGCTCGGTCGAGAGGCTGCATGTTGATGAAGTCGGCGACGGTCGCGACCGTCCTGCTCCCAACGGAGCGCACGCGCCTCGAAGCGGCGGGGCAGGGGTGCTTCGCGACGCTGCATGGGGACTCGATCGAGGACGCGACGCATGCCGTGCGGCGCGGGGCGGCCGACGCGCTCTTCCTCTCGGTGCATCGGTGCGCCGAGGCGGACCTGCCGCGGGTCGCGCGCTTCGTGCGCGAGTTTCCCACCGTCCCCGCCATCGCGCTCATCAGCTGCGCCGATGCCCGGGCGCCCGACCGGGTGCTCGGCCTGGGCGCGTCGGGCGTCCGCACCATCGTCGACATCACCGCGGTGGGCGGCTGGCAGCGGCTGCGGGACGCCCTGCGGGAGCCGGCCTCGCCGGCCGTCGCCGCCATCATGGCGGGCATCGACCACGACCTGGATGACGTGCCGCCCGACTGCCGGCTCTTCTTCGAGCTGGTGGTGCGCCGCGCACCGCACACCGGCACCGTGCTGTCGCTGGCGCGCGCGCTGCGCACCGTGCCCAGCTCGTTCATGTCGCGGTTCTTCCGCGCCGGCCTGCCGTCACCCAAGGCGTACCTGATGCATGCTCGGCTGGTCCACGCTGCCTTCCTGTTCCGCTGCGGAGGATTCAGTATCGCCGACGTCGCGCATCGGCTCGAGTATTCGTCGCCGCAGAGCTTCAGCCGGCACCTGGGCGCGCTCCTCGGCCTGACGGCGGGCGAGTTCCGCCGCCGGATGTCCTTCGAGGTCGCGCTCGCGCGATACCGGCAGACCTACATCACCCCGTACCGGGACCGGCTGCTCACGTTCCATCCACTCGGAACCATGCCCGGTAACCACGGACAAACCGCGGCGTGAGCGTCGGCCCGGCGGGGTGATTCAGGGGCGGCGGCGAATCGCCGCGTATTCGGCCGTGTCGTGCCGGCGTCCGATGACTGAAAAGCGCACGATGGACCGGCGCATCCGTTCCGCGACGTCGGCGAGCTGCTGGGAAGTGTCGGCGATGCGCTGCAGCGCGACATGCTGCTCGGTGACCGCACCCGCGGCTTCCGCCGCGCTGTCGGCCGAGCCGGCGGTGAGCTTCTCGACGCGCTCCATGGCGACAAGCAGCCCCGTCATCGCTTCGGCCTGCTGCTCGCTGGTGCGGGCCATCGCCTCGATCAGCGACGTCAGCGAGCCGATACCGCCCAGCACCTCCTGAAGCGCCGCGTCAGCCTCGCCGGCGATGCCACCGACGTCGCGGACCTTGGTTTCGCCCGCCCGGATCGCTTCGACCGCCGCGGTTACCCCGGTGCGCACATCCTCGATGGCGCCGCCGACGTCCTTGGCGGCCCGGGCGGACTCCTCCGCGAGCTTGCGGACCTCGAGGGCGACGACGCCGAAGCCCTGGCCGTGTTCGCCGGCACGCGCCGCCTCGATCGCCGCGTTCAGGGCGAGCAGGTTGGTCTGGCGCGCGAGCTTCGAGAGTGTCTTGGCGAGCGCGCCGATGCGCTCGGAGACCGGGGCCAGGGCGGAGACGGCGGCGGCACTGCGCCGCACCTCGTCGCCGATCGACACCAGCGTGCGGCCGGCTCGCCCGATGCGCTCGCGGCTCGCCTCGCCGGCCTGGTGGAGGGCGTGCGCGCGTTCCGCCATCTGGTCGGCCGAGCGCCGCAACTCGGCGGCGTCGGCGGTGGTGCGCTCGGTGTGCTCGCCGCTCGTCGTGGCGATGCCCCGCTGCTCGCGCAGTTGCGCCGCCAACCGCGCCGCGCTGCCGCCGGCCGACGCGCTGGTGCGGCGCAGGTCGTCGGTGCGTCCCGCGATCGCCTCGGCGTAGGCGGCGACCTCATCGGCTTCGCGCTGCACGCTCGAGATCGTAGCGGCCGTGGCTTCCAGCATCCGGTTGAACGACCGCTCGAGCAGGCCGAGCTCGTCGCCTTCCGACCCGGACGCTCGAACGGCGAGGTCGCCCTGCTCGGCCTCTTCCATGACGCGCCGCATGCCCTGCAGCCGCACGATCAACGACGCGGGGCCGCGGAACAGTACCCAGGCCACGAGCCAGGTCAGGACGGCGTCCACATAGACACCGGCCGGCAGGTCGAGGATGGTGACGATCCCCTGCCGCGGCTCGTACCACCGCGCGTGCAGCAGTCGGCCCGCCACCGCGAGCGCGCCGGCCAGGGGCGCCAGTCCCACGCCCACCCGGCTGCTCCAGTCGAAGACGTACGGTGCGATGGCGAGGAGGTAGAGCAGCACAGCACCGCCCAGGCCGGAAAACGCGACGACCGCGGTTACCAGGAGCAGGTCGACCAGCGCGGCGATGCCGAGCAACAGCGGGTGATGCCCGGCGCGGCCCCGGGCGAGCGACTCCAGAATTGCGTTGACCAGCAGTCCCGCGGCGGTCGTTGCCAGGACGAGCGGCCACTCGGCGTCCGACACACCGGCGGCGGACCCCGCCACCAGGAGCGCGGCAACCACCGGGATGGCCCACCAGCGCCGCCGGCAGCTCCGCGCGAGCGCGCTCGGACCTTCCGGCGCCTGGAGCGGGGAGCCGGTCACGCGCTCATCAGCAGTTCGCCGGCGCGCAGGATCGCGTGCACTGGCACGCCGGCGGCGGCGATGGCGGCGGCGCCCCCTTCGTCCCGGTCTACGACCGCCAGCACACCGACCACCGTCCCCCGCTCGGCGCGCACCGCCGACATCGCGTCGAGCGCCGAGCCGCCGGTGGTGATGGCGTCTTCCACCACGATGACGCGCGCGCCCGCCTCGAAGCACCCTTCGATGCGCCGGCCCGTCCCGTGCGCCTTCGCGGCCTTGCGCACCGAGAAGCCGTCGAGCGCGGGGGGGTCGCGGAACGACGCCGCGGCGATCGCGTACGCCACCGGATCGGCGCCCAGCGTCAGGCCACCCACGGCGTCGGCCGACCAGCCGAGCGCCCGGATGGCGGCCAGGCCGAGGGCGCCGATGAGCGTGAACCCCTCGGCGTGCATGGTGGTCCGGCGGCAGTCGATGTAGAAGGAGGAGCGCTTCCCCGAGCTGAGCACGAAATCGCCGGTCGTCAATGAGCGCGTCCGGAGCAGCTCGATGAGACGCTCGCGCGGCGACACGCGATGCCTAGTGGCCGCCGCCGAAGAGTCCCTTCAGCGAACCGAGCAGTCCGCCACGTCCCGCCGTGGCCGGCGCGCTCGTGGCGGCACTGAGCTCCTGGGCGAACGCCATGACCGAAGGCTGGCGCTTCGCCGGCTCGCGGGCCAGCCCGCGCATGACGGCGTCCTCGACGGCGCGCGGGAAAGCCAGGTCGCGGCGCGCCTGGGAAAGCGGCACCGGCGGCTGCGTCAGCAGCTGATGAAAAAGCTCCCGCGGCGACTTGGCCTGGTAGGGCAGCTGGGCGCTGAGCAGGAAGTAGGCGATCGTCGCGACCGAGTAGATGTCGGCGGCCTCGCCCACCAGCTCACCCGAGAGCGCTTCGGGTGCGACATACTGCAAGGTGCCGACGAAGAAGCCGGTCCGGGTCAGCCGTTCCTCGGGCTTCGCTTCGGCGTCGCGCGCGATGCCGAAGTCGAGCAGCCGCGCCTTCTGGGTGCGCGGGTCGTAGATGATGTTCTCGGGCTTCAGATCGCGATGGATGATCCCCGCGGCGTGGGCCGCCGCGATCCCTTCCGCGATCTGCTGGATGATCGTCGCGGCCAGGGGAATGGCGAGCGGGCCGGAGCGCCGGACGAACTTGACCAGCAGCTCCCCTTCGGCCCATTCGAGCGCGAGGTAGTGAAAGCCGTCGGCTTCGCCGAAATCGTAAGTCTGAACCACGGTCGGATGGACGACGCGGGTGCCGAACGATGCTTCGCGCAGAAAGCGCTGGACCGCGGTCCGGTCGCCCCGCAGCTTCTCGCGCAGCACCTTCACGGCACAGACTCCGCGATCGGCGTGCTGCGCCCGGTACACGGTGGCCGTTCCGCCCTCCCCGACACGCTCGAGAAGGTGGTAGCCTGCGACGGTGGCGCCGGTGAGGTCTTCGGAAGACATGAGGTTTCGTTAAGCTACGGCTGCGGGGAGGGCCGGGCAAGTGAATGCCGCACCGTGCCTTGACTCTGCGCGGCGGGCGCTCGTAGCTTGCCCTCAGGACTGCTCTCGTTCTCCCACTCACCGAGGTTCCCACGCACCGGCTGCCGCGCCGACTTCTCCCGTGCCTTCTACTGCTGGCACCGTTGGCCTGCGGATCGTGGCAGCGCGTGGGTGTCCAGGATCCTGCCACGCCCGTCGAGCGCCTTCCCGAGCTCTTCGATCCGTCGGTCCTGTTCCGCGAGATGGGCCTGCTGGCCGACAACGGGCCGCTGGGCATCGTGGGGAACGCCCGCATCCTGGCCGGACCGTCGAGCGACTCGCTCCTGATCGTCGTCGGGCTGTCGATGCGCAACCGCGGCTTGGTGTTCCGCCGCGACGGCGACGAGTTCATCGCCGAGTACCGCGTCGAGACCACGCTGCGCCAGGGCGCTCCCCAGGCGGTGCACGTCGAGCGGGACGAGCGGGTCCGCGTGGCGTCCTTCCGCGAGACCCAGCGTTCCGACGAGAGCATCATCTTCCAGCAGTTCGTCTACGCACCTCCCGGCAGCTACACGCTGTCGATCGCGGTGCGCGACCGGAACGGCGCCAACGCCGCGCGGCTCGAGACGCCCATCACGGTGCCGTCGCTGCAGGCGGTGGCGGTGTCGCTGCCCATTCCCATCTACCAGGCCACGCCCCGCACGTCGGTGGCCCAGCAGCCGGCGCTGGTGATGAACCCGCGAACGACGGTGGACTACGGCTCCGACACGCTGCGGTTCTACGTCGAGACCTACAACCTGGCGGCGGGTTCGTCGCTCACGCTGGCGGCCGTGGACGGCCTCGGACGAGTCGCGTGGCAGGACACGATTCGCGTCGATGCCACGCAGCCGGTGCACGGCGCCGTGATCGCGCTGCCGCCGCTGCAGCTTTCGATCGGCCGCTACGAGCTGCGCCTGTCGCAGGGCACCCAGGTGATGGCCGCGACCCCGTTCCTCGTCGCCTTCTCCAACCAGTACGCGGCGGCCAATCTCCAGGACATCGTGTCGCTGCTGCGCTGGTTCGCGCCCGCCGACACACTGCGCGCCCTGGTCAACGGGCCCGCCGAGGAGCGGGCCGCCGCGTGGCAGCAGTTCTGGCGTGCGACCGACCCCAACCCGTCGACGCCCGAAAACGAGGCGATCGAGGAGTACCTGCGTCGCATCCAGATCGCCAACGAGCGGTTCCGCGATGAGGGCACGGCGGGCTGGCTCACCGAGCGGGGCGAAGTGTTCATCACGCTGGGCGAGCCGAACGAGGTTGTGGACCGCCGACCCGACATGCAGGGGCGCGGCCGGTACATCCAGTGGAACTACTACGAGCTCCGGCTGACCCTGACGTTCTTCGACGATACGGGGTTCGGCCGCTACCGGCTGGACCCGCGCTCGCGCGCCGAGTTCCAGCGGGCCGCGAACCGCCTGCACCGGTGAATACCGGCGCGCCGCGCGAAGGCCGGCGCCGCGCCCTGCACCTCGCCTCCGGAACTATCGGCCTTGCGGCCTGCTGCCTGGGTCTCCCGCACCGCACCCTTTCCCTTGTCCTGGTCGTCCTGTTGCTCTCGGCCGCCGCGCTCGAGGCCGCCCGTCGTCACGCCCCGGCCCTACAGGCGCTACTGGTCCGCCTCTCGGCGGGCGCCATGCGTCCGGCGGAGGAGCGCGGGATTACCGGCGCGAGCCTGCTCCTGACGGGCTACGCGGCAACCTGGTGGCTGTTCCCCGCCGCCGCGGCGATTCCCGCGATCCTGGTGACGGCCGCGGCGGATCCGGCCGCGGCGGCGGTCGGCACCTTCGTCGCCCGCTCCTCCGGTCGCAAGACGCTGGCGGGGAGCGCGAGCGCCCTCCTCGTCGCCCTGGCCGTGCTCGCCCTGGCGGGCGTGGCGTGGCGGATCGCGGTCGCTGGCGCGCTCGCGGCGTCGCTGGCCGAGCGAGTGCCCGGCCGCGGGGCCGACAATCTCTCCATGCCGCTGGCTACCGCCGCCATCCTCACCCTTCTGACGTGAGCCCCCGGCTGTTCCTGATCGACGGCTACGCGCTCATCTACCGCGCGTTCTTCGCCATGCTGTCGAGGCCGCTCACCACCAGTCGCGGCGAAAACACCTCGGTCGCCTGGGGCATCGCGAACTTCCTGCTGCGCCTCACCGACAAGCATCACCCCGCCTACGTGGCATGGGTGAACGATGCCGGCACCAGCTTCCGGCACGAGGCACTGCCCGAGTACAAGGCCACGCGGGAAAAGCTCGACGCGGAGCTGCAGCAGGACTTCGACCGCTCGATCACGCGCGTCGAGCAGCTGCTGCGCGCCTTTCGCGTACCGCTGATCGCGGTGGAGGGGTACGAAGCGGACGACGTCATCGCCACCCTGGCCCGGCAGGCCGCCGCGGCGCAGACCGACGTGGTGATCGTATCGGGCGACAAGGACTTCTACCAGCTCATCGAGCCGCGCATCAGCCTCCTCAATCCGGGGCGAGGCGGCCCGGCGGCCGTCGAGGAGCACTTCGTCACCGTGGCCAACGCGGCGGAGCGCTTCGGCGTGCCGCCGGAAAGAATCGTGGACTACCTCGCTCTGGTCGGCGACGCCTCCGACAACGTTCCAGGCGTCACCGGGATCGGCGAGAAGACGGCGCTGAAGCTCATCACCCAATTCGGCGATCTCGACGGCGTGCTGGCGCATGCGGCCGAGATCACGGCGAAACGCCCGCGCGAGTCCCTGCTCGCCGAGGCTGAACGCGCGCGCCTGTCTCGCCAGCTGGTGACGCTGCACTACGACGTACCGGTCCGCCTGGAGCTCGGCGCGCTGGCGTCGCAGCCCCCCGACTTCGGGAACCTGTTGCCGATCCTCCGCGAGCTCGAGTTCAACTCCCTGGTGCGCTCGCTGGCCGACCGCGTCTCGGTTGCCGCTGCCGTCCCGCCGCCGGCTCCCGAGGACGCCGCCCCGGTCCCGGCGAGCGCGGGCGGGGCCCCGCCCGCCGCCGCGCCGGCCGCTGCCGTCCCGCGGCCCGTGGCAGACGGCCGGTACGGCGTGGCCGACACGCCCGAGGCGGTGCGCGCCCTCGTGGCGGACGCCCGGGCGGCCGGCGCCGTGAGCATCGACCTGCGGGCCAGCTCACCCGAAGCGATGCGCGCGTCGATCGTGGGTATCGCCATCGGCCTGCCCGACGGCCGCGCCTCGTACCTGCCGTTCGGGCACCGCGCCGAGGGCGAGTTCTTCAGCGACGACGGGGCCCCTGAGCTGCCGGCGATCACCGATCCCGCGCTGGCGCCGTTCGTCCAGCTGCTCGGCGACCCGGCGATCGAGAAGGTGGGGCACGACATCAAGTACGCCCTCCTGACACTGCGCCGCGCCGGTGTCACGCTGCGCGGCATCGCCTTCGACACCATGCTCGCCAGCTACATGATCGATCCCGGCAGGCGCTCGCACGCGCTCGACGAGGTGGCGGCGGAGCACTTCGGTGTGGAGCTGCGCCCGCTGGAAGAGGTGACGGGCCGCGGCAAGGACGCGAAGCCGTTCGCCGCCATCGGGGTGCGCGCGGCGGCGGAGTGGTGTGGCGCGGTCGCGGACTACACCCTGCGCCTGCGGGCCCGGCTCGAGCCGGTGCTCGTCGAGCACGCCCTGGCGCCGCTGTACGATCGCGTCGAGCTGCCGCTCATCGGCGTGCTCGCGGATATGGAATGGGAGGGGATCGGCATCGACGTGCCGCTCTTCGAGAAGCTCACCGCCACCTTTCGCACCGAGCTCGCCGCCATCGAGCGGCAGATCCATGAGGCGGCCGGAACCGACTTCAACATCGCCAGCACCCTCCAGCTGCGGCATGTGCTCTTCGAGAAGCTCCAGCTCCCGGTCATCAAGAAGACCAAGACCGGCCCCTCGACCGACGCCGATGTGCTCGACGAGCTCGCGGCCATGGGCCACACGGTGCCGAGGCTGTTGCTGGAATACCGCGAGGTCAGCAAGCTGCTCTCGACCTACCTGGAGACGCTGCCGCGGACCGTGAACCCCGCGACGGGACGCATCCACACCTCGTTCAACCAGATCGGCGCGGCCACCGGACGGCTGAGCTCGACCGAGCCGAATCTCCAGAACATTCCCGTCCGCTCGGCGCGGGGTGAGGCCATCCGGAAGGGCTTCGTGCCGAGGCCCGGGCATCGCTTCGTGGTGGCCGATTACTCCCAGGTGGAGCTGCGCCTGCTGGCCCACCTCTCCGGTGACCCGGCCTTCGTGGACGCCTTCCGGCGGGGCGGCGACATCCACCGCCAGACGGCCGCGGTGATCTTCGGGGTGGACGTGGACGCCGTTACGGCCCGGCAGCGTGGGCAGGCCAAGACGATCAACTTCGCGACGATCTACGGCCAGGGCGCGCACTCGTTGTCGCGCCAGCTGGGTATCAGCCAGGGCGAAGCCAAGCAGTTCATCGACGAGTACTTCGCGCGCTTCGCGGGCGTGCGGGCGTTCCTCGATGGCTGTGTCGCGAGGGCCCGGGAGAAGGGCTACGCCGAGACGATTTTCGGGCGCCGGCGCTATATCCCGGAGCTCAAGGACCGGAACTTCAACATCCGCGCCTTCGGCGAACGGACCGCGACCAATTCCCCCATTCAGGGCTCGGCCGCCGATCTCATCAAGATCGCCATGGTACGGGTGCGCGACGCGCTCCAGGCGGGCTTCCGGGCCCGGCTCATCCTCCAGGTGCACGACGAGCTGGTCGTCGAGGCGCCGGCCGAGGAGGCCGAGCGCGTCGGCGCGCTCGTGAAACGGCACATGGAGGAAGCGACGACGCTCACGGTGCCGATCGTCGCCGACGTCGGCATCGGCGTCAACTGGCTCGACGCCAAGGCGGGATGATCGTGGAGTGGCGGGAATTCCCGAAGCGGCGGGATGGCATGATGCACGCGCTGGACGGCGGGCTCTGGCTGCATCGCTGGCGGCTGCCCGACGGCCGCCCGATGGCGCACCTCGTCTCGAGCGACAAGGCCGCGCTGCTCGACTGGGGCGCCGGGCACGGGATGGACCCGCGCTGGATTCAACACAAGCCGCTGAAGGATCCGCGCACCGGTGTGCGGGTCGAAGCCTGGCACTGGGACCTGCTCGGCGACCGGATACCGCCGCGGGTCAGTGCTTATCGAGGTCCTTGATCGAGTCCCGGCTCCCGCGCCGGTATTCGCCGCTGGCGCCGCCGCGCCGCCGGTAACCCGGCCACCAGTTGAAGCGGCCCGCCAGGTGCATGACGGCGGGCACCATCACCATCCGGATCACCGTCGCATCCAGCAGCACGGCGACCGCCAGCCCGAACCCCACCATCTGCACCGCCAGCACCCGCGCGAAGGCGAAGGCCCCGAACACCAGGATCATGATGAGCGCGGCATTGGTGATCGTCGCGCCGGTGGCGGCCAGCCCCGCGATCGTCGCCGAGTCGTTGTCCTGCGACGCGTCGAACTCCTCCTTGATGCGGGCGAGAAGAAACACTTCGTAGTCCATCGAGAGCCCGAAGACGATCGCGAAGACCAGCACCGGCCCAAGGACGAAGATGGCCTCGGTCGGGCCGTCCAGTCCGATGAGCCGCCCCCCGATGCCCCACTGAAAGACCACGACCGTCATCCCGAACGCCGCGGCGACCGAGAAGCAGTTCATCACCACGGCCTTCACGGGCACCAGGACGGACTTGAAGACGAGCCCCAGCATCGTGCCGGTCACGCCGAGCACCAGGCCCACCAGGAGCGGGAAGCGGCGTAACAGCTCGTCCCGGAAATCCAGGCTCGAGGGCGCGAAGCCGCCGGCGAGAAGTTCCGCGTGCTGGAGCGTCGGGAGTTTCGTGACGTCGATTGCCCGGACGTGACGCACGGCATCGAGCGAGCCGTCGAGGGTGACGGTGTCGGCGAGGATCACGTCGTACAGCAGCGCGGTGCCGTCGCGACTCTCGTAAGACCTGAAGGCCTGCGCCATGTGTTCGCGCGCCCTGGGCATGTCGCCGTACGTCACCGCGTACTGCCAGAGCGGAATTCCGGGACGCAGGTCCACCATGCTCCGCACGGTACGCACCCGCGGGTCGCCCGCCAGCGCATTGGAGACGGCCTTGAGTCCGCGCAGCCGGTCGACGTCGAGCAGCCGGGTGCCGTCGGTCGCGTGCAGGACCACACGGATCGGCTGGAGCGAGCCCCCGGCGCTCATCGCCTCCAGCACGGCCAGGCCGCGGCCGGCATCGGTATCCTTGGGAAACCACCCCGATACCGGCAGGCCGATGCGCAGCCGCGCAGCTGGCGCGATCAGCACGGCGAGGATGCCGCCGCTGATGAGGATCGCGCGCACCGGGTGACGGCCGAGGCTCGCGGCATAGCGCATCCACCCCGTTTCAGAGCGCAGCGGCGCGGTCAAACGCGCCAGGCCGCTGGGCCATTCCACGCCGTGGCCGATGATCGCCAGGGCCGCGGGAAGAAACGACACCGACAGCAGGATCGAGATCCCCACCACGATGAGCCCGCCCGTGCCGACCGAGCGGGTTTCGTGCAGCGGTACCACCAGGAGGGCGGCGAGTCCCACCATGACCGTCGCGCCGGACGTGATCACGGCCTGCGAAGCGGTGCGAATCGTCGCGACCGCCGCCTCGTGAGAGGAGAGGCCCCCCGCAAGCTCCTCGCGGAACCGGGTCACGATCAACAGGGAGTAGTCGATGCCGACGCCGAGCCCCACCATCGTGGTGATGTTGAGGACGAAGATGGACATCGGCGTGTACACCGCGATCATGGCGATAATGCCGAGGGTGAACTCGATGGCGATGAAGGCCACGGCGATCGGCATCGCGGCACCGACGAGCGTACCGAACGCGACGATCAGGAGGAGGAGCGACAGCGGAATCACCGCGCGCTCCAGTCGCGCACTGTCTTCCGCGGTAACGGTGCGGGTGTCGTAGTCGAACGCCGGCCCGCCGGTCAAGTGGGTGGTGAAGCCGTCCCCCGGGCCGGCCGCCATCGCCGCCAGCAGCTCGCGCAGCCGAGGCGTGTAGGCCGTGGGGTCGTTGTCATTGAGCTGCCGGAGACCGACGATGATGAGCGTGATGTGCCCGTCGGCACTCCGCAGGTCGGCTACATCGGAGCCCTGGCGGTAGTTCACCGTCTGGAGGACGAACGGCAGGCGTCGGAGCTCGGCCGTGAGCGAATCGACGTATGCTGCGTAGCGGGGGTCGTCCACGGTGAGTGAGTCGTGACGGATCACGACCACTCCGAACGAGGCGAACGCCGTGGCGAATTGCTCACGGACCATCTCCTCGGCCCGCGTGGATTCGGCGCCCGGCAAGTCCTGGCCGCCGACCTGGAGCCGCTGGTGCACCTCCTTGGCCAGGGGCATCACCACGGCGGCCAGCGCGATCCAGAGCGCGACGATCAGCCAGCGCCACCGGACGATGAAATTGGCCGGCAGTGGAATCAACGCAAGGATCCCGGAATGCTCGCGAAAAGGGGGTGGCCGGGCGGCCGGCGTGAGCGCAACCGGATTCTCGCCCCGGTGGCCTTGATGCGCAATTGGCGCGCCTTGTGACGCCGGTCTCTTGCCAGCGCGGGCCAAATCACCATCATTGAGGCTCCATGGGCGAGAACCGGAGCTCCCGACTGCTTCCCGGCGTGGCCGCGCTGATCCTCTGTGTGGTCGCGGCGGACTTGGTGCGTCGGTCCCTGCACCCCACGCCCCTCGCCCTGGCGCCCGCCGCGGCGGCCGACTCCAGCACCCTGGGCGGGGGGACCGAACCGGGGGCCGACACCCTGGGCCTTGCCCAGCGGCGCCGGGTGGCGCGGGTGCGGGAGCGCATCGAAGCCGATGCCGCGGGAAGTTACCTCGCGGAAACGGTCCGGGATGCGGACTCCACGGTGCGGCGGTGGCCCGACGAGCGGATCCGCACGCCGCTCCGGGTCGCCATTACCCGCCAGCAAGTGGAGGGTTTCCGCGAGGACTTCGTGTCCGACGTGGTCTGGGCCGTGGGCCGGTGGAACGGCGTCGTACCGGTGCAGCTCGATACGGGGGCTGACAGCGCGAACGCCGACATCGTCGTGGTCTGGACGCGGCAGCTCGACAGCAATCGCACCGGGCGGACCGATCTGACCTGGGACCGCCGCGGCCTCATCCACCACGCGACGATCGTGCTGGCCACGCACAGCCCCGACGGCCGGCTCCTCGACGCGCGGCGGATGTCGGCGCTTGCGCTTCACGAGATGGGTCACGCGCTCGGGCTCAACCATTCGCCAGACCGTGACGACGTCCTGCACCCCATCGCGTACGCCAGCGAGCTGTCCGCGCGCGACCGACTGACCGCCCGCGCCTTGTACCAGCTGCCTCCGGGCAGCATCCGCTGATCAGCGCGCCGGCGCCACCTTCGGGCCGGAAGCAAGCCGCAGACCCAACCGCAACGCGAAATCGGCGTAACGAACCAGTCCCGAGAACGGGTAGTCGGCCGCCCAGTTGTCGGCGGCCTCATGGTAATGGTCCCACCGCCGACGCAAGCTCTGAGATGCTTCCGTCGTCAGTCCCTCGAATGGGGCCGGTGCCGGGACCAGGAAGACGGCCGGCACCCCGATCCCCAGGAACGGGAAGTAGTCGGTGTTGGGCGAGGCTGGGGCGGGCTGCCCTTCCCAACCGGCCTCCCGGGCCACCTCGATCGCCAGGGGTCCCAGACCGGACCGGTCGGCGCCGGCGATCCGCCAGACTACCGGCGGCGCGGGCGGCGCCCCTGCATCCAGGTTGATCACGCCATTGATCCGCCCCGGCGGCACGAGGGGATGGGCCGCGAAGTAGTCCGAGCCCAGCAGCCCGCGCTCCTCGCCGGTGAACCAGAGAAAGAGTATCGAGCGCGCCGGGCGGTGGGCGGTGAAGTACTTCGCGATGGCCAGCAGCATCGCGCAGCCCGCGGCGTTGTCGGAGAATCCATTGTAGATGGAGTCGCCGGCCGCGTCCGGCTCGCCAATGCCGAGGTGATCGTAGTGCGCCGCATAGGCGACATACTCGTCGCGCAGCCTGGAGTCGGTCCCACGTAGCACGGCCGCGACGTTGCGTGCCGGCACGACGTGAGTTTGCACCCGGATAGCGATCCGTACCTGGCGGCCCGCGATCGCGAACGGGCGATCGAGCTGGTCGTCGCTGGTCAGCGTGGGGAGCAAGCGGCGGATGAGCGCGGCGCGCGCGATGACGGCGGGGAGCTCGGGGGTGAAGGAAGAGTGCACCTCGGGGTCAGCGACATACATCCGCGACGACCCGCGGCTGCGCAGGTAGAGGTCGTAAGCCTGGGCATCGCCGACGAACTGAATGACGCCGGCTACGCCGCGGGCCCGCAGCGTGTCCGCCGCCGCGAGGTCGGCGCCGAACACGCCGACCATGATCGCGACCCGGCCCGACAGTGGAGGAAGGCGCTCTGGGTGGGCCAGCACGTCCTGCGCGCGACCGATCCAGGCAGTCTCACCACCGAAGCCGATCAGGGAGCGCGCCGTCCCCGCATTGGGGATGAAATCGGCCGGCGATCGAAAGACGACGCTGCCCCCCGAGTCAATGAGTGTCAGCGTCGTGCCGATGCTGTCGATCTGCGCTTCGACGATGGGGACAGCCTGGAACCAGTCGCCGCCGGGGCCCGCCCCCGCGAGGCCGAGGTGTTCGGCGCTGGTCGCGAGGTACTGTGCCGCCAGGTCGGCGCCGCGCGCCCCGGTTCCCCGGCCCTCGAGCAGATCGTGCGCCAGAAAGTAGGTGTGCGCCCGCAGGGCCATCGAGTCGATCGCGCCGGGGCCGGGTTGCTGTGCGAGGAGGCGCCCGGCCAGGGCGGTCGCGACCAGCAGGCACACCACGGGCCGATGCATGGCACATCCTACCCGCGCGACTGGCGCCCCGGCAAGCGCTTGGCCAGTGTACAGGCGTGAAGATCGATGTGCCACGCACCATTGCCTCACTGATCCCCGGCGGGGCCCGGAGCGATACGGAGACCCTTCGGGACCAGCTCGATGCCCTTGCCATGCCCGGCGCTCTGGTGCTGCCTGAGCCCGACGCCGCGGTCCGCTGCGTGGCATGCGGGCACCGGTGTCTGATCCGGCCCGGCCGCCGCGGGATCTGCAAGGTGCGCTGGAACCAAGCCGGGACGCTCATGGTCCCTACCGGCTACGTAGCCGCCTTGCAGTCCGACCCCATCGAGAAGAAGCCGTTCTTCCACGTGCTGCCGGGGGAGGATTGCCTGACCTTCGGCATGCTCGGCTGCGACTTCCACTGTTCGTACTGTCAGAACTGGCTCACCTCCCAGGCGCTGCGGGATGCCACCGCGGGCGTCCCGCCCACGGCGCTGAGCGCCGACGAGCTGGTGGCCCTCGCCCGCTCGCGCGGCGCGCGGGCCATCGGCTCATCGTACAACGAGCCGTTGATTACGGCCGAGTGGGCGATGCAGGTCTTCCGTCCCGCGAGGCGCGCGGGCCTGGTTACGGCGTTCATCTCGAATGGCAATGCGACACCGGAGGTGCTCGACTTTATCCGTCCGCACACCGACTGCTACAAGATCGACCTCAAGGCGATCGAGGATGCGGCCTACCGGCAGCTGGGCGGGGTCCTCCAGCACGTGCTGGACGCGCTACGGATGGTGCACGAGCGGGGGTTCTGGCTCGAGGTCGTGACGCTGGTGATCCCGGGCTTCAACGACGAGCTCGCGGGGCTGCGCCGCATGGCGGACACCATCGCCACGATTTCGCCACACATCCCGTGGCACGTGACCGCCTTTCACCAGGACTACCGCATGACGGATCCGCGCAACACCACCGCGGACGATCTGGTGCGGGCCTGCGAAATCGGCCGCGCGGCCGGACTGCAGTTTGTCTATGCCGGCAATCTCCCGGGGCGCGTGGGGCGGTGGGAAAACACCTGGTGCCCTTCCTGTGGCGACCTGCTGATCGAACGATACGGCTATCGCATCCGCCAGCAGCGCGTTGGTCGGGACGGCATGTGTCCCTCGTGCCGGACCCCGATTCCGGGCCTGTGGGGCTGACGGCCCGCGACGCCCCGCCCCCGGCCGACCGTGCGCGCGTCGGTCGACCACCGGCCACCGGCGTCCTCATCTATGACGGCGACTGCGCCTTCTGCGGCCGGTGCGTCGCGCTGCTGCGCCGGTGGGACCGCGCCGGAAGGCTGCGCATGGTGCCGTTCCAGGATCCGGCGGCCCTGGCAGGGCTTCCGGCGATTCCGCGCTCGGCGCTCGAGCAGGCGATGCACCTGGTGCGCACCGACGGCGCCGTGCTCGCGGGCGCGCAGGCCCTGCCGCCGATTCTCGGCCTGCTGCCCTTCGGCGCCCCGTTCGCCTGGATCTTCGCTTTCCCGGGCGTCCCGCGTATCGCGGCGATGGTCTACCGCCGCATCGCACGCAACCGGCACCGCTTCGGATGCGGCTCGCGCAGCTGCACCCTGGGCCGGTGAGTTGATCGGTCAGAAGCCGGAGGGTAGGTTGCGGAGGCCGAACGAGAGGATGCCATGGGAGCGGATGAGACGACAGCGCCGGCACCGACCGGTGCCTTGACCGAAGATCAGATCCGCAGCGCCCTGCGCCGCGTCAAGGACCCCGAGCTCAATCTCAACATCGTCGACCTCGGGCTGATCTACGAGGTCGAAGTGACCGAGGGCAAGGATGTGCACGTCAACATGACGCTCACCTCGCCCGGCTGCCCCTCGGGTCCCGAAATCATGTCGGAAGCCCAGCGAGCCATCGAGGCACTCGAAGGTGTGGGTGCGGTGGACATCGAGCTGGTCTGGACGCCCTACTGGACACCGGACAAGATCGACCCGCGGCTCCGGGCCTTTCTCGGCGGCTAGTTCTCCAGCGCGCCGAGGAAGGTCTTCCCCAGCACTTCCGCCTGCCACTTCCGCATGTCGGGCACGGCTTTCATGTCCGCCATGGTCTTCGGCTTCGCGCGCGCCACCGCTTCCAGCGTGCCCTTCGGACAGAGCACGCCCGGGTCGAGCTTCAACTCCTCCGCAGCCTTGTTGCGCGCCGCCTTGAGCCGCTCGACGCGGGCATCGAAGGCGGCATCCTGCACGCGCCGCTCGCCCCGCGGAAAGCGCGGCAGCTCTTTCTCGGGGACGGCGAGCCCGCGGGCGAGGGCACCTAGAAGGGCATCGCCACGCTGATCGACGAGCCGCGGGGAGACGCCGGGCAACGCCTTCAACGCGTCCTTGGTATCGGGCGGCGTGCCGGCAAGCAGCAGCAGGGCCTCGTTCGGCATCACGCGGAAGCTCGCGCGGTCCAGCTCGGAGGCGACTTCATCCCGCCAGTGCGCCAGCTCTTTGAGCAGCGCCAGGCCGCGCCGCGAGAGCAGCCGTGCGCCCTTGATCCGCAGATACGAGTCGCCGTTGGTCTGCATCGGTGCCCAGCGCAGGTTCTCGAGATGCGCGAACTCCTCTTCCGCCCACGACAGGCGCCCGCGCTCCTCCAGCTGCCGGCGCAACTCGTCCCGCAGCACCGGCAAGTGCCGGGTGTCCATCGCGGCGTAGTCGAGCATCTCCGGCGTGAGCGGACGACGCGACCAGTCGGCGCGCTGGAACTTCTTGTCGAGTTTCACGTGCAGGTACTTCTCGAGCAGCGCCGCCAGGCCGATCGCAGGCTCTCCCAGCAACTGCGCCGCGATCCGCGTGTCGAAGAGACGCCGCGCCCGGATGGCGTAGTCGCGGTCGAGGATCCGCAGGTCGTAGTCGGCGTCGTGGAAGATCACCTCGACCGCCGGATCGGCGAGCACCGCGCCCAACTCCGCGACGTCGGTCACGGTGAGCGGGTCGATGATTGCCGTTTCTTCACGGGTCGAAAGCTGGATCAGGTAGATGCGGTCGATGTAGCGGTGGAAGGATGCGGCTTCGGTGTCTACGGCAATCAGCGGCTCCGATGCCACACGCTTGACGAGGGCAGCGAGCTCGTGGGAATTGTCCACGTACCGATACGGCGCGCGCCGTTTCGTGGCGGTAACCATCAGAGCGGAAAGGTGGCCGGAAGCGGGGGAATGGCGCAACTGCCCAGGCTCCAGGTCTCAACGTTTCCACCACAATGTTCGCAGACTCATGCACAATGCCGTGTTGATGTGTTGATGGTGTACGGAAAACGAAACGGTTCGTCGCATAATATCGCGAAACTGTCATGACAGTTTTAAGACAGTCTTGAATATCTGTCCCCGACCAAGCTAAGACCGGGTGCTCGCGGAAGTCACCCCGGCAAGGCTAGTTTCCACTCGCCCGCGCGGTCACCAGGCAACCCTTCAGCTTTGCGATCCCTGTTGAGCCGACTGCCGCCCGTTTCCATCACGATCTATCCTTACGAATGTGATGCCTACGGGCATCTCAATGAGGCCGCCTACCTCCAGGTTTTCGAGCGGGCCCGATGGGAGACGCTGGCGCGCGGTCCCGGCCTCGACCTCTTCCGGCGGCACGCCCTCTGGCCCGCTGTGCGCCACGCCACGGTCGACTACTTCCTCCCGGCCTGGCCGGGTGATGTCCTCGATGTCTCCACCGAGCTCGTGAAGCTCGGGCGGACGTCCATGGAGCTGCGGCATCGCGCGATCCGGCAGGGCGACGGCCAGACGGTCGCCGAGGCGCTTCTCGCCTTCGTGATGATCGACGGATCGGGGAACCCGACGCCGGTCCCCGAGGAACTGGCGGGGATGTTCGCAAGCCGGCTCTCGACGCGCTCGGGTGAGGTGGTGCGTTACGACGTCGGTGAGACCAGCCTCGCTGTCGACGTGCGCGGCGACGGCCCAGGTTTGCTCTTCATCCATGGGTTTCCGCTGGACCGCACGATCTGGAAACACCAGATCGCGACGCTCGCCGGCTGGCGGCGCATCGCACCCGACCTTCGTGGGATGGGCGGGTCCGAGGCTACGGCGTCGAACTACTCGATGGCGACGTACGCCGATGATCTGATCCGTCTGCTCGACCGGCTGCGGGTGGGCAAGGTGGTCGTGGCGGGCCACTCGATGGGCGGGTACGTCACCTTCGAGCTGCTGCGCCGGCACCGCGAGCGGATCGCCGGTCTCATTCTCTGCGACACCAAGGCCGCCGCCGACACGCCCGAGGGCGCCGCGGGCCGCGACGAGATGGCCAAGCTCGCGGAGACCAAGGGCACCGAAGCGATCGCCGAGCGCATGATCCCCGTCTTGCTCGGTACGCAGACGCAGCGGACCCAGTCGCAGGTCGTGCAGCAGGTGCGGGAGATGATCGTGAAGACGCCGGTGGCGGGAATGGTCGGCGCCTTGCGTGCCATGAAGGAGCGTCCCGATTCCACTTCTCTGCTCGCGTCCATCGACGTGCGCACGCTCGTGGTGGTCGGCCAGGAGGATGCCATCACGCCGCCGCCAGTGGCGCGCGCGATGACCGATGCGATCCCGGCGGCAGCGATGACGACGATTGCCGGCGCCGGCCACATCGCGCCCCTCGAGGCGCCGACGGCCGTGAGCCGGGTCATCGCGGAATTCCTGGAGGCGGTGCGGGAAAGCTGACCGCGGCGAGCCGTCAGCCCTTCTTCTGTGGTTTCCCCGGCGGGTTGTCGCCCGCAAAGACGTCGCGGTTGAGCGCGATGAAGCTCTTCCACTGCTCCGGCGTATCCTCCTCGGGGAAGATCGCCGTCACCGGGCACTCGGGCTCGCAGGCGCCGCAATCGATGCACTCATCGGGATGAATGAAGAGTTGCGTCTCACCCTCGTAGATGCAGTCCACGGGGCAGACGTCCACGCAGCCGCGATCCTTCACGTCAATGCAGGGCTGGGCGATGATGTACGGCACGCGCTGGTCTCCCGAGGTCTGTGCAGGCCGAACCGGTCTAACCTCTGCGAAAATCGCCGGTTAGGGGGCCGAGGTCAAGGGTGCGTGCGCCCGGTCACGGCGGCCCTCGGCCGGGTTTCGCAGCTTCCGAGCTTGCCGGCCTGTCCGGTGCGGGCCATCATTTGGTTTCCGCCGTTTTCCGTCGCCCCATCACCTGGAGCGCCCATGCGTCTTCTGGTCAGACTTTCCACGGTATGTCTTTCGGGCGCGCTCGTCTTCGCGTCCGGCTGCTCCAAGTCCACGGAGGCCCCGGTCGCGACGACCATCGTGGTCGCGCCCGTGGGCGGCGTGACCTTCGCGTCGCTGACCCAGACGCAACAGCTGAGCGCCGCGGTCCTCAACCAGCACGGCGACACGATGCTCGGCCAGTCCATCACCTGGGCCTCGAGCAACACCGCCGCCGCCAGGGTCAGCACCAGCGGCCTGGTCACCGCGGTCGCCAATGGAAGCGCGACGGTGACGGCGACTTCGGGCGGCGCGCACCTCGACGTCGCGGTCACCGTTGCCCAGGTCGCCAGCTCGATCTCCAAGGTCGGCGGCGACTTGCAGATCGGTACCGTCGGGCAGGCGCTTGCCATCCCCTTGACGGCGCGGGTGAGAGATGCGCTGGGCAACGCGATGGCCGGCGTCGCGGTGACCTTCGCCGTCACCTCCGGCGGCGGCACCATGGCGGTCGCCACGGTCAACACCAACGCCACCGGCGACGCGGCGAGCACCTGGACGGTGGGCACCAGCGTGGTGGCTTCGAACGCCGCGTCGGCGAGCGCCGGGGGGCTGACCACCGGGTTCACCGCGAGCGCTGTGGCCGGCGCGGTTTCGGCGGTGGTGTTGCAGGCCGGCAATAACCAGACGGGGGCGATCGGCCAGCCGGTCGCGATCAAGCCGTCGGCCAAGGCCACCGACAGTTTCGGGAATCCCAAGGCCGTGGTCACGATCGTCTTTGCGCCGGCCAGTGGAGGCGGATCCGTGTCGGGCGGGACCCAGATCACCGACGCAGGCGGCATCGCGACCGTCGGCAACTGGACGCTCGGGGGGTCGGCGGGACCCAATACGCTCACGGCTACGGTGCAGGGTACGGCCGTGGCGGTCACCTTCTCGGCCACCGCCGTGACCGCGGGCGCGCCGACCACCGTCGCGGTGATCCTCGGCAACAACCAGAATGCACTCGCGGGCTACCAGACCAACATTCGCCCAGCGGTCCTGGTGACGGACGCGGGCGGCCTGCCGGCGCCGAACGTGAGCGTGACCTTCGCGGTGGCGTCGGGCGGCGGCAGTCTGGGCACCGCGACCGTGAATACGAACAGCGCCGGCGTCGCGCAGGTCGGCGGCGGGTGGACGGTGGGCGCGGTCCCGGGCCCGAATTCCCTCACCGCCACTGTGTCCGGTGGCGGCATCGCCGGGAACCCGATCACCTTCAACGCGACCGGCGTGGTCTCGACGTTCCAGGTGACGATTCAGAACGTGGGGCCGGCCTTCAATTCGGCGGTCCAGTCGGCGTTCGATTCGGCTCTCGCCTTCTGGCAGCGGGCCATCATCGTGGACGTCGCCGACATTGCATCGTTCAGCGCTGGCGCGGGCACCTGCGGCGCCGGCTCTCCGGCCATCAGCGGCATCCTGGTCGACGACGTGGTGATCCTGGCGCGCTTCGATTCCATCGACGGCCCCGGGCAGGTGCTCGGCTCCGCCGGCCCGTGCTTCATTCGCAACAGCGTCGACGCTCCGCTGACGGTCTTGGGCACGATGCGTTTCGACACGGCCGACGTCGCCGGTCTGGTTGCCGCCGGAACGCTCAACTCCGTCATCCGTCACGAAATGGGTCACGTGCTCGGCTTCGGCACACTCTGGAACCAGCCGCCCCTCAGTTGCCGGCAGAACACCTCTGGGGGAAGCCCGCTCGACACCTACTTCAGCTGCCTGAAAGCGGTGGCCGCGTTCGACTCGATCGGGGGCACGAGCTACACCGGTGGCTTCAAGGTCCCGGTCGAGAACTGCGGTCCCGCGTCGCCGGCGGGCTGTGGCGCCGGGACTGTCAACTCCCACTGGCGCGAGCCGACGTTCTTCAACGAGATGATGACGGGCTATCTGAACAACGGCGTGAACAATCCGGCGAGCTTGCTCACCATCGCGGCGATGGAGGATCTTGGTTACAAGGTCAACTACGGCGCGGCGGAGCCCTACACCCGGGTCTTCACCGTAGGCCCGAGCATGCGCGCCGCCGAGGCCTCTGCGGCCGGCACCGCCATGCACGATGACGTCTATCGTGGGCCAATCTACGGCGTCGACGCCAACGGACGCGTAGTTGGCGTCGTCGCCAGGCCTTGATGGCGGCGGTTTGGCGGGTGCGGCCGTGGCCAGCCGTGCTTCTGGCCACGACGGCGCTCGCCGGCTGCCATCAGCGTCGCTCGGACACCGTCGCGGCTACGCCCTGTGAGCCCGTGGCGCAGCAGCCGGCTGCCGAGATGGACCTGAGCCGGCTCAGCGGCACGTTTGACATCACCTTTGTCGCCACGGCCGGCGCGAAGTCGGGGCAGGCCGCTACCGGCCGGCTCGTCCTGCGTCGCCAGGACGCGGGTCTGGTACGCATCCAGCACGCCGACACCACTATCGTCGTGTCGCAGCCGGCCGTGGGACAGCTCGACCTGATGCTGGACAACATCGGCGCGACGCGCATGGGCGACTTGATGGCCGCCAACAGCTCCATGCCCGGTGTCGGTATTTACGTCACCAGGCGCCGCGGCGGTGAGGTGACCGGCGTGCTTGGGCGGGTCGGCTCTGCCTCCAACACGCGGGGGCCGGCGGCGATCGACGCCGGATACTTCGCGCTGTATCTGCGCCGGATCGGCACCGATGGGTTTGCGGGTGGCTGGGCGAG
>JBGOSS010000019.1:0-69211 GCA_041476105.1 Gemmatimonadota bacterium | reverse complement strand
GGTCATCCGAACCGCCCGGTGATGTAGGCCTCGGTCTGGGGGCGCTTGGGCGCGGTGAAGATCTGCGCGGTCGCGCCGACCTCCACCAGCTCGCCGAGATAGAGGAAGGCGGTCCGGTCGGACACCCGCGCGGCCTGCTGCATGTTGTGGGTGACGATGACCACGGTGAAGTCCTCCTTCAATGTGCGCACCAGCTCCTCGATGCGGGCCGTCCCCACCGGGTCCAGCGACGCGGTGGGCTCGTCGAGCAGCACCACCTCGGGCTGGGGGGCCAGGGTGCGTGCGATGCAGAGCCGCTGCTGCTGGCCGCCGCTCAGCGAGGTAGCCGCTTGGTCGAGGCGGTCCTTCACCTCGTCCCAGAGGGCCGCGTGGCGCAGGGCGCCCTCGACGACGACGTCGCGCTTGGCGCGGCTCAGCTTGGGGCCCACCTTGAGTCCGGCCGCGACATTCTCGCGGATGGACATCGTCGGAAACGGCGTGGGCTTCTGGAAGACCATGCCGATCTTTCGCCGCACCGCGATGGGGTTCACGCCGCGCTCGTAGATGTCGTGACCATCGAGAAGCACGCTGCCATCGACCCGCGCGCCCGGCACCAGCTCGTGCATGCGGTTCAGCGTCCGCAGCAGCGTCGACTTGCCGCACCCCGAGGGGCCGATGAGCGCGGTGACGTTGTTGGTCGGGATGTCGAGGTTCACGCCCCGTACGCCGGTGGTGTGGCCGTACCACGCCGTGACCTCCTGCACCGAGAGGCGGGGGGGCGCTTCGGCGGTCGGGCGGACGGGCGCCCGCGCGGCGCTGTCCGCCGCGGCGACGCCCGCCAAGCCGCTCAGCTTCGTCCGGGCTTCCACGGTCTCAGGCATGGGCGCGCTTCGAGCGCGCGGCGACGCGCGCGACGGTGCCGAGGATCAGGACCAGCAGGATCAGGACCAGCGCCCCGGCCCAGGCCTGGCGGTGCCACTCGTCGTAGGGGCCCACGGCATAGACGTACACCTGGAGCGGCAGCGCGGCCATGGGCTCGAGCAGGCGGGTCGAAAAGAACTGGTTGCCGAGGGCGGTGAAGAGCAGCGGCGCCGTCTCGCCGGCCACGCGGGCGACCGCGACCAGGCAGCCGGTGACGATCCCCGCCGCCGCCGACCGTACCACCACGGTGAGCGAGGTGCGCCACCGCGGGAATCCCAGGGCGAGCGCCGCTTCGCGCAGCGAGTTGGGGACCAGCCGAACCATCTCCTCGGTGGTCCGCGCCACGATGGGGGCGAGGATGCAGGCGAGCGCGAGGCCGCCCGCCGCCCCGCTGAAATGCCCGGCCGGCCGCACGATCCAGGTCCAGGCGAAGATGCCGATCACGATGGAGGGGATGCCGTTGAGGGTGTCGGCGACGAACCGCACCACCCAACCGACGCGGCGGCTGCCGAATTCCGCGAGATAGATCCCGGCGCCGATCCCCACCGGCACGCCGATCGCGCAGGCGAGGCCGACGATGATCAGGGTGCCGACGATGGCGTGCGCGAACCCGCCACCGGTCTCCCCCAGCGGCACGCTCGACCGGGTGAAGAAGTTCCAGTCCAGCGAGCCCGCCCCCTTGACCAGCAGCATGCCGAGGATCGCGGCCAGGGGCAGGATCGCGAGCGCGGCGGCGCCGTACGTGGCGCCGGTCATCAGCGCGCCCAGGATGCGGCGCCGCGCGCTGCCGGCCATCAGATCGCCGAGCTTCCGGCGGCGGAACCGCGCGCCACGCGCCAGATGAGCCAGCGCGCGCAGGCGTTCACGCAGATCGTGATGGTGAAGAGCACCAGGCCCGCGTAGACCAACGCGGAGAGGTGCAGGCTGGTGGCCGCTTCGGCGAACTCGTTGGCGATCGCGGCGGCGATGGTGTAGCCCGGCTGGGTCAGCGAGAGCCCGATCTCGTGGCGGTTCCCGATGAGCATCGTCACGGCCATCGTCTCGCCGAGGGCGCGGCCAAGGCCCAGTACGATCGCGCCGAAGATGCCGGCCCGGCCGTAGGGGAGGACGACGGTCCAGACCGCTTCCCAGCGCGTCGCGCCGAGGGCGAGGGCGGCCTCGCGCTGGGCGGAGGGCACCGCCAGGAGGACCTCGCGCGAGACGGCGGCGATGTACGGGAGGCACATGATGGCGAGGATCACGCCGCCGGCCAGCACCGACGGCCCGTAGAAGACGCCGCTGAAGAACGGGGTGTGGCTCAGTACCGGCCGGACGATCGGCCACAGCACGTCGCGCAGCAGCGGGATCAGGACGAACATCCCCCACAGCCCGTAGATCACGCTCGGCACGCCGGCGAGGAGCTCGACCAGCGTCGCGACCGGAGTGCGCAGCCGGCGCGGCGCGAACTCGGTCAGGAAGATCGCGACGCCGAGCGCGAGCGGTACCGCGATGACCAGCGCGACCAGCGAGGAATAGAGCGTGCCGAAGATCAGCGGCAGCGCGCCGAACTGTCCGGCGACCGGGTCCCAGGTGCTGTGCACCAGGAACCCGAGACCGAAGCGCTTGATGGCGGGCCAGGCGCCGACGATCAACTCGCCCAGGATGATGCCGAGCAGGAGCGGCAACAGCAGGGCGAGCAGCGTCACGATGACGCGGTAGACCGCATCCCCGCGGCTGACGGTGCGCAGCTCGCGCCAGCGCTCCGCACCCGGGAGGTGCGCGGCACTGACGCGAGGCAGAACCGGTGTGCCGGCGGTCAACTCATCCGCCGCGGCGCGCGCCGCCCCCGTAGTTGGTGGGGAGAACGGGCCGGCCGCCGGAGGTCACCGACTTGAGGCGCGCCTCGATCAGCGGGAGCACCCGGCTCGGCAGCGTCGCATACTGGAGGGCGTTCGCGTACCGCTGGCCGTCGTGCGTGGCCCACCAGGCGAACTCCAGCAGCGCCCGCGCCTTGACCGGGTCGCCGATGGTCTTGGGGATCAGGAACCAGGTGAACGAAGAGACCGGATAGGCGTCGGCGCCCGGGGCATCGGTGATCGAGACCCGGAAATCGGTGTCGGTCGCGAACGTGGCTCCGGCGGCAGCCGCCGTCACGGTGGCGAGGGTCGCCTCGATGAAGGCGCCCGAACGGTTGCGGACCGTGCCGTAGGCGATGTGGTTCTGCACCGCGTAGACGAGCTCGACGTAGCCGATGGCGCCGGGCGTCCGCCGCACCGTGCTGGCGACCCCCTCGTTGCCGCGGCCCCCGAGGCCGACCGGCCAGTTGACGGCGGTCCCCCGGCCGACGCGGCTCGCCCACTCCTGGCTCACCTTCGACAGGTAGTCGGTCCAGATGTAGGTGGTGCCGGACCCGTCGGAGCGGTGCACGACGACGATGTCCTGGTCGGGCAGCGCGACGCCGGGGTTGGCGGCGCCGATGCGCGAATCATTCCACTTGGTGATCTGCCCCAGGAAAATCCCCGCGAGCACGTCGGGCGTGAACTGGAGCGTCCGGCTCATGCCCGACAGCTCGTAGACGGGGACGTCGGCCCCCAGCACCGTGGGGATGTGCAGCACGTTGCCGTTGACCGCGGTGATCTGCGAGTCAGCCATCGGGCCGTCGGTGGCGCCGAAGTCCACGGTGTGGTCCGAGAACTGGCGGATCCCGCCGCCCGAGCCGATCGACGCGTAGTTGATCTGCATGTGGGGGCGCACCGTGGTGTACTCGAGCACCCACTTGGAGTAGATCGGGTACGGGAAGGTGGCGCCGGCGCCGGTCAGGCGGATCTCTGCCTGGGCGGCGAGGGAGCCGGCCAGGGCAGTGAGCCCCGTCGCGGCGGCGAAGACGGTTCGGAGAGTGCGATGCATGGAGGGCAGCTCCTGGCTCAGTACGTGAACATGGCGTGGAAGAACAGCGACTGCCGCGCCACGTAGGCGGCGTAGTTCGCGGCGGTCGGCGTGAATCCACTTTCGAACGACAGCATGTCGACATCCGCGAGCAGCCGGAGGTTGGGCGCGAGCTGGTACGAGGCGCCCGCGATGACGCGGGTCTGCCGGTCCCCGGTCACCGTGCCGCTGGTGTTGGGATCGACCAGGTCGACCCGCCCCAGGAGGGAGACGCGCGTCCCCTTGAAGTGACAGACGCCGAAGGCGCTGATGACCCTTCCGTTGCGCAGGGCGACCGGCCCCGCGCCGCCGCCGCCCCCGGGCACGACGTTGCCGCCGGTAGTGGAGTCCCTGGTGACGGCGAATTCGGCGGCGAGGGTGAGGTCCATGCTGCGGTACGAGACCATGCCCAGGAGGCGCTGGCGCCGGCCCCCGGAGCTCGGCATGCCGAGCTGGGCGAATCCCGTCACCCGCAACCCGCCGACCCGCGTGCCGTCATCGGTGTCGAGCACGCGGAAGGAGGCGCGCGCCTGGATGTCCTTGCGCTGATCGCCCAGGGCGCCGCTGTAGGTCTCGCCGTTGTAGAGACCGGCCTGGAAGTTGAAGCGGTCCGCCTGGAACTTGCCGTCCACGCCGACGCCGAAGTCCGACGACGACATGTAGCCGTTGCGCTCCATCGCCATGGTGCCCTGCATCCGGTAGTCCCACAGCCCCTCTTCCCAGTCGATGAACGGCGTGTGCATCTCGCCGATCTTGAACGTCAGGGGCATGCTGTTGGGGGTCCAGGTCACATAGGCGTACTTGATGCGGAAGGCACGCGAGCCCGCGATCGCGCCGGCGTTGAAGATGTCGGCGGTGACGCGGGTCGCGATGCCGCCGGCAAAGCGGCCGGTCACGTTGATGTAGGCGCGGGTGATGTCGAAGTTGTTGATGTGATGGATGGCGCTGTCGGCGGCCAGGGTGTCGTTGGCCAGCGCGAACTGGTATTGCACGTACCCGACCCCGCCCACGCTGACCTGCGCGCGGGCGACCTGGGGAACGAATGTGAGAGCGAGTCCGGCGATGGCCGGGACGACGGACTGGGCGATCGAGCGGTGCACGGGCCGCATGGGTCTCCCTCGGGGGTGAGGAGTCGGTTGTGGGCAGCACCGGACCATCATCGGGGCGCGTAACGGGGGTCGGTCACTCGTGTAACGGACGTGTAACGGACGCGGCAAGTAGAGTCTGGTAGCGGAGCCGTGAGGGCCTCCGCTACCAGCGGCCCGGACACCAGCCGTGCACCGGCGCCGGGTTTTCAGAGCTTGTTGGCGAGGCTGACGAACTTGAAGCGGCCGCCACGCTCGAGGATCGGGCCGAACAGCCTCTCGGTGACGGTGTCGCCCGGTGCCTGGAGGCGCCGCACCATGCACGGCGCCCACACCCTGTTCTCGCCTTCCTCGCTGGGCCGCGCGTCACAGCCGTACCCGACGACATGCAGCGGCTGGCCGCCGCGCTCCCCCAGGGCATGGCCAAGGCCCTGTTGGCTCCGCTGCTCGATCATGAACCAGAGCAGCGACGGACTGAGATCGTAGGGCGGCAGCGCCTGCGGATTGGTCGGGTAGTAGAGCCACGCATACTCGGGTCGGGTCATCACCAGGGCGGCGAGCGCCGTGGTGTCGCGCGTCTCGAGCGCCCGGATGTAGTCCCGCACCAGAGCGTCGCGACTGCGCGCTCCCCCGCTCAGCGAATCGACTTTCGGAAGGCCCTGGCGGAACCGTTCGAGCGCGACGCCGCGCGGGATGACGCTGTCGATCACGCCCGTCGCCTGCACCGGCGTGGGGCGGCTGTGCGCCACGAGCGCCGCAACACCCAGCACGCCCGCGATGCCCAGCATTCTCAGTACGGAAGTCTTCATGCCCCATGCCGGGGTGGGAGCCGTACCGTCGGTGTAAACGTCAGGTACGACTCCCCGCTCCCCGCTCCCGTTCAGTTGATGTTGTACGCCGTCCAGCCCAGGTACCACTTGGTCCCGGCCGGATCGATGGCGCCGATGTACGTGGTATTGACCCAGGTGCCGCCGAAGTAGCCGGCGACCCGCGCCGCGGGTGCCGCGACGGCGCCCGTCGTGACCTGGGTGAGGTTCTTGGTGGGCTGCCAGTTCAGGCCAGCCGGGTTGGTGCTGATCCCGAGCAGCGTGTCGACGAGGACGGTCGAGGCGAACTGCTTCAGGGTATTCAGCCGCGCCAGCGGCCAGTTGGTGCTCATGCCGAAGCGACCCGAGCCGACCGTGTCGAAGTTGAAGCCATTCTGCGCGATCAGGACAGCCTGGATGTCGAGCGAGTCCTTGCCGTTCGAGCCCACGAGCAGGGAGTCGGTGAAGGCATCGCGGATGGTGAAGGCGGTGCCCTTCCAGCGCGCCAGGATGCCGTTGCGGAAGGTGCCGCCGGTGCCGCGACGGATCACGGCGCCGTCGCCGTCGGCCGGGATGCCGGCGAGCTGCCCGGTACCGATCATGGTGAAGTTGGCGAACACCGGCATCGAGTACGGCGCGCTGGTCGCGGTGGCGGTCACCACGCACGACCCGACCAGCGCCGGATCGCAGCCGTCACCCTCGAACCCGTGCGGGTCGGTCGAGAAGACGCCGGTGCCGGTCGCCGGCACGAGGCGCTGCGTCTGGAGCGCGATCATGAACTGGTTGCGGCCGGCGTAGCCCTCGGTCCAGTCAAAGTGGTCGTCGCCCGACTCGTAGGAGACGAGGTAGCGGCCGTCGACCGCGCCGCCCCACCACTCGAACGAATCGTCGAGGCCCGACATCGTCTGGATGTACTCGTAGGTGGTGCCGCGGCCGACGGCGTAGCTCGACAGCGAGTTCAGCTCCTGGCCGCTGCCGTTGGACACGTCGTAGCCGGCGAACTCGATGCGCACGTAGCGCAGCACGCCGCTGTTATCGTTGTTGTCGGTGCCGCCGGAGTAGTCCTCGGCCTGGCCCGCCAAGCCGCCCTCGGTGAGGATCGGGCTGCCGGTGCGGTTGATGATGCCCTTGCCGATGATGATGATGCCGCCCCAGTCACCGGGCCTCCGGTTGCCGGGCGAGCGCGCGGACGTGAACACGATCGGATCGGCGGCGGTGCCCTGGGCCATGATCTTCGCGCCCCGCAGGATCCACAGCGAGCTGCCGACGACGGCCGTGTCGCCGAGGATCTTCGTCCCCGCCTGGATGGTCAACGTCTTGCCGTTCTGCACCTTGATGTAGCCGCTCAAGGTGTAGACGGTGTCCTTGAAGAGCGTCCGGTCGGCGGTGATGTTGCCGTTGAGGGTCGCTGCCTTGGTCCCGGTGGCGAAGTTCACGACCGAGCTGAAGTCACTGGTGTCGCTGCCGGCCACGGCGGCGACGCGATAGCCGTAGGTCGTGCCCGCCGTCAGGGCGGTGTCCTGGTACGTGGTGGCGACAATGGTCCCGCCGATGCCGGTGAACTGGCCGGGCGTCGCGGCGGACGTGCGGTGGAGGATGTAGGAGGCGGCGCCGCTGACGGCACCCCAACTGACGTCGATCTTCGTCAGGCTGGCCTGCGTGGTGGTGACACTGGCCGGCGCGGTCAGCGTCACGCCGGTGGAGTCCTTGCTGCATGCGGCGCCGGCCATCGCCAGCACGGCGAGGGCGGCGAGCGGCGTCGAGTTGGTGCGAAACCACTGCGTCAACATCGTGTGCGTCCTCATGAAGGGTGATGGTAGACCGGGCGGCTGCACGGGCCGGCCGGCGGAAGACAGGTCACAGACCGCCTTACGGTTCCCAGTTGACCCCGAACGACAGCCCGCGGCCCACGGTGTAGCGCTCGCGGGTGACGCTGCCCTGCGTGACGCGGTACGGCGTGTCCAGGAGGTTCCGGGCGTCAAGCTTGAGGCCGGTATGGACGGACAGGCCGTAGCGCAGCGACAGGTCCAGGACGCTGCGCGCTTCCTCGTAGCTGTCGGGCACGCCCGACGTCGCGTTGCCCAGGCCCGCTTCGGTGATGCGGCGGCCGAAGACGTTGTAGAGCAGCGTTCCGGTGAGTCGCCCCGACGCCGACGTGTAGCCCAGCGAGGCGTTGACCACGTAGGGCGACTGCCCGACCATCGGGCGCCGCGGGTTGGTGAAGTTCGACCCGAGGCCCCCCACGTCGATCCGGCTGTGGATCAGGGTCGCATTGCAGGCCGCCGTGAAGGGCGTGAACGGCGCGCCCAGACCCGCCAGGCTCTTGCGCAGCTCCACCTCGACGCCGTAGTTGCTCGCGCTGCTGCTGTTGGCGAAGCCGATCTGGGGAAAGCCGGTGCTGAAGGAAAACGTCCGCTCGATCGGCTGGTCGAAGTGCTTGCCGAAGAGCCCGACGCTCAGGACCTCGCCGCCACGCGGATACCACTCCCACCGCAAGTCGAAGTTCTGCACCAGGGCGCGACGCAGGTTGGGGTTGCCCGTCGTCGTCGTGCCACCCAGCATCTCGAAGAACGGCACCCGCGAGAGCTCGCGGTACTCGGGCCGCGACAGCGTCTGCGTCGCGGCGAGGCGGACCTGCTGGTTGCCGCCCAGGTCGATCGTCGCCGACAGCGACGGGAGGATGTCGGTGGTCAGCGGGGCGGCGACCTCGGGGTTGCCGTTGATGTCCGTGGTGTTGACGTGCACGTCGGAGTGCTCGACCCGCGCGCCGCCGATGAGCCGCACCCGGCGGCCCAGCGGGACCTCGAGCATGGCGAACCCCGCGGTGAGCCGGTCGCTGGCGGTGTACCGGCCGCCCAGCGAGCTGGGGTTCAGGGTCAGCCGGCTGGCCAACCGGAAGAGTTGCTCGGGGGCCAGCCGCAACTCGTTGGTGTCGAGGGACTGCTGGAGGATTTCGTAGGAGCGCGTCTCGGCGGTCCGGTCGGTGGTGCGATACTGACCGCCCACCTTGAGGGCGAGGCCGGTCAGGCCGCCCAGCGCCCAGCGCCAGCTCCCGTCGATCTGCCACCCCGACTCGCGCACCTTCGAAAATGTGCGGCTGCCCGATTTCGGCCCGCCCCACCAGGCGGTCGGCGTAACCACGCCGGTGACGCTGTCGCGCGAGGCGATGTACGCGACGTCGGACCGGTCGGGCTCGTCGCGCAGGACGCCGGAGCTGGTCACCGCCCAGGTGAGGGTGTGCCGCTGGGCGAGGAGGTGCTCCCCCTGGAGCTGGTTGGAGCGGATGGACCGCGCCACGTACTGGAGCCGCGTCTGGTCGAAGGTGCGGCCGAACTCCTCGATCGACGTGGCCATGCGGGCGGCCAGGTTGTCGCCGCTGCGATTGTAGGTGTTGTTGAAGGTGAGCTTGGTGCTCGCGCCGATGCGGGTCGAGAGGTTCGCGATGCCGCCCCACAGCACCGACGCGGTCGCCACTTCGCCGGTGGACGGATTGTAGACCCGCGTGCCGCCGGCGCCATCCGATGCGCCGATGGCGCGCTGCTCGCCGCGGTGGACATCGAGCCCGTAGCTGTAGGTGATGGAGCCGAGATAGCCGATGAGATGACCCAGGACCGGGTCCTCGCCGCCGAGCGAGAGGCTCATCGACCCGCTGGGCGCGCCCGACTGGCGCTGGGCGCTCCAGACGTCGCGAAAGGTGCCGATGAGCATCGGGATGTCGGACGTCGATACGCCCGCGAGGTTCGGCGGCGCGGTCGCGAGGGCGCCGGGAAGCGAGCGCGCGGCGCCGCCGTAGCCGAACCACTCACTCCCGGTGCGGGGGGCCGTTTCGATGCTGCGGCCGGTCGACGCCGAATTGAAGCCCAGCGTCATCGACCACGCCAGCGTGCGGCCGAGGTCGAACTCGCGGGTGCGGAGGTTGACCGAGGCGCCGCTGAAGTCGCCGGGCTGGTCGACGGTGAACGTCTTCGACGTGGTGACGGCCTCGAGCAGACTGGCGGGAAAGAGGTCGAGCGGCACCACTTTGCGCTCCGGCTCCGCGCTCGGGATCCGCGCTCCGTTCAGCGAGGTCGTGGTATACCGCTCGCCCAGGCCGCGAACGATCACGTACCGGCCGTCCTGCACCGTCACCCCGCTCACCCGCTGTACTGCCTGCGCCGCGTCCGCGTCGGGGCTGCGCGCGATCTGCTCGGCGGTCACGGAGTTCATCACACCTGTCGCGTTGCGCTGCTCGTCCAGGGCGTGGGTCACGGAGCCACGCTCGACAGCCGCGGCCACGTTGATCTCGCCCACCACCACGGTCTGCGCGGAGAGGGTGACGTCCTGCGCCACGACGCCGCCCGGCGGCACCTCGATGCCGGATACCGTCTTCGGGGCGTAGCCGATGGCGCGGATCGCGAGCGCGACGGGTCCGGCGGGCACGTTCATGAGCGTGTAACGCCCGTCGATCCCCGACGTGACGGGCACGCCGCCCGCGGCCACACCGACCTGGGCGCCGGAAATCGGCGTGCCGGTGTTCTCTTCGAGGATCTTCCCGACGATGCGGCCGGGTCGCGGCGTCTGGGCCGGCGCAACAGGCGCAGGCAGGTCCTGCGCGCGGAGGCCGCTGAGGGCGGCGAGCGTGACGCAGAGCAGTGCGGCGAGCGAGCGCTTCATCTTCCAGGCCTCGTGCACGGGTCGAGACGTTCGATTCACGCCTAATACGACCCATCGCGTGTCACGAACCGGTGACGTGCGCGGCGCGGTCGTGTAACGGGCGCGTCGCTTCTGCGGTATCCGAGGGGGGGTGGTGCGAAGGACGTACGACGTTGCTGCGGTTCAGCGCTCCCGACCGGTCGATCCGATCTCGCGCAGGCGAGTCTGCAGGGCGGAACGGTCGAGACGTGCAAGCGGCAGGGCGAGCATCATCTCGATTCTGCGACGGAGCAACCGGAGTGCGTCATCGAACGCCTCTCGCTTGGCGCCCTCGGTGCCGACTACCTCCGCTGGATCGGGCATGCCCCAATGGGCCGTGATCGTCGCACCCGGGAAGATCGGACATGCCTCTTTCGCGTTGTCGCATACCGTGAGAACGACGTCCCACGGTTTTCCTTCGACGGCGTCGATCCCCCGCGGGGGGTTTGCGGGCCACGCGATCCCGGAGTGCGCGAGCGCCTCGATCGCAAAGGGGTTCACCCGTGCCGCAGGGCGGGAACCGGCGCTCTCCGCGTATACGACGCCCGCCCCAAGGGACCCGAACAACGCCTCGGCCATCTGGCTGCGGGCCGAGTTGCCGGTGCAGAGCACCAGCACCCTGAGGGGCGTCATCACCGTGCGGGGGCGGGCTCGAAGAAACGGCGCCGCAGCCACAGCGACACATACACGAGCCCGACGAGCGCCGGCACCTCGATGAGGGGTCCGACGACGGCGGCCAGCGCCTCCCCCGACGCGATCCCGAAGGTGCCGACGGCGACCGCGATGGCCAGCTCGAAGTTGTTGCCGGCGGCGGTGAAAGCCATCGCCGCCGACTGCTCGTAGGTGAGACCCTGCCCGGCCGACACCCCGAACCCGACGCCGAACATGATCGCGAAGTAGGCGAGCATCGGCAGGGCGATCCGGGCGACGTCGAAGGGCAGTCGCACGATGCGATCTCCCTGCAACGCGAACATCAGCACGATGGTGTACAGCAGGCTGACCAGCGCGAGCGGCCCGATGCGGCGCGCGAAGGCAGTGTCGTACCACGCCACGCCCCGGCGCGCGACCAGGATGCGGCGGGTGGCCCAGCCGGCCACCAGCGGCACGCCGAGAAACAGCAGCACGCTCTTCGCGATGGCCCAAATGGACACGCTCAACGCCGTGGCCTCGGCTCCGAGCCAGCCCGGGACGACGGTGAGGAAGAACCAGCCGAGCACCGAGTAGGTGAGAATCTGGAAGACCGAATTGAGCGCGACCAGCACCGCGGCCAGCTCGGCCGAGCCCCCCGCGAGGTTGTTCCAGATCAGCACCATCGCGATGCAGCGTGCCAGCCCGATGATGACCAGGCCGTTGCGGTAGGCGGGCAGATCGGGCAGCAACAGCCACGCCAGTGCGAACATCACGATGGGACCCACGAGCCAGTTGAGCACCAGCGACGTCCCCAGGATGCGCGGGCTACTCACGGCCCGGCCGATAGTCTCGTAACGCACCTTGGCGAGCACCGGGTACATCATGCCGATCAGCCCGATGCCGATTGGCACTGAGACCCCAACCACCTGGACCCGGTCGAGCGCGGCCCCCAGGCTGGGGAACGCGCGGCCCAGGCCCACACCCGCGGCCATCGCGGCAAAGATCCAGGCGGGGAGAAAGCGGTCCAGCGTCGAGAGACGCCGGGCCACCGAGGCCTTCGGCGTGGTCATGCCGGACAATCACATCAAGAATTGTTGATTTGTCAATCAGCGCGACCGCCGGGGCGAGGTCCGTCGGGCTAGGGTTGGGAGGCGGCCCCGGGGGCGAGGACGACCAACTGACCCGCCATGAACGGCAGGTGCGACCGGATGTCGCAGACGAAGGGGTGGATCCCCGCCCGCCGTGCGACGTACTCGGCGTGCGTCGTGGCCTGGCCCGGCAGGGCGACGCGGAGGCTGTCGAGGACGAAGTTGTGCTCGTCGTCCTCCGGATTCACGATGGTCAGCCGCAAGGTGTCGCTCTCCACCACCGTGATGCTGGCAGGGACGAAGGCGTACACCTCCTTGCCCTCGAGGACACCGCCTGCGGCGAAGTCGCGCGTCAGGAAGGGATAGGTGCCGCGCTGCTCCTTGGTGAGCAGGGGCACGGTGACCATGGTGAGGGCGCGGACGCGCGGGACGTACCGGGACGCCGCAGGCACGCCGCCGCCGGCGCAGGCCAGGAGCGCCAGTCCGGGCAGGATCGCGGCGATCGGCTTTTTCATTCCGCGCGTCCTCCGGCGGGGAGGAAAATCCGGATCGTGGTGCCCGCGCCCACGGTGCTGACCGCCTCGACGCGACCGCCGTGCGCCTCGGCAAGGTGCTTGACGATGGCGAGACCGAGGCCGGTGCCGCCCAGCTCGCGGGAGCGGGCCGGGTCCACGCGATAGAAGCGCTCGAAGATGCGGGTGAGATGCTCCGACGAGATGCCGGGCCCGTTGTCGCTGACGTCGATGCGCACCAGGCCGTCCTCCCGCGTGGTGCCGACCCGCACCCGGCCGCCGGCCGGGGTGTAGCGCGCCGCGTTGTCGAGCACGTTGGTGAGGATCTGCCGCACCGCCTCGGGGTCGGCGCGCACCGTCGCAGCCGCCGGCGAGGGCGACGCGCTGAAATCGATGGCGGCGGCATTCCCGCGGGCGCCGAGGGCCGCCCAGACGTCGCGCGCCAGGGGCTCGACGGCGACGTCGGCGGGCTCGGGGCGCCAGGCGTGCGACTCGATGCGGGAGAGATCGAGGAGGTCGTCGATCAGCGACTGCATCCGCGTGGTGTTGGCCAGCATGGTGTCGAGGAACGCGGCCCGCACCTCGGGGGGCGGCTCGTCCTTGCGGAGGGTTTCGGCGTAGCCCCGCACCACGGTGAGCGGGGTCTTGAGCTCGTGCGACACGTTGGCCACGAAGTCGCGGCGGATCGTCTCCAGCCGCTTGAGCGCGGTGACGTCGTGCACCACGAACACCGCGCCGCCGTTCTTGAGGGCGCTGCCCGAGAGGAGGATGGTGCGCTGGTCGAGCTCGACTTCGATGTCGGCGGTCGTGGCGCCGGCGAGCGTGGCGGCCACGGCGTCCCGCGCCGAGCGCTGGCGGAAGAGCTCCTGGACCGGGGGCGCTGGTGCGTCGGGGGTGAGGTCCAGCAGCTCCCGCGCCGCCGGGTTGATCGAGGTGACGCCGCCCCGGCCGTCGCAGGCGATGACGCCCTCGATCATGGAGCCGATCAGCGCGGCCATCCCGGCGCGTTCCCGCTCCAGCTCGGAGAGGCGGCTGCTGAGGTTCTCGTCCACCGTGCGCAGGGCGCGCGCCAACTGACCCACCTCGTCGCGGCCGCGCGCGTCGAGCGACGGGCGGTCGCCGCGCGCGATGGCCTCCGCGGCGTCGCGCAGCAGCAGCAGCGGATGGGCGACGTTGCGCGCGAACCCGAAGGCCAGCAGCCCCGCCAGCGCGACCGCCACCAGCGCGCTGGCGAGGACGGCGCCCTGGGCCCGCCGCACCACCGCGTCCACCTGTGGCAGCGGCGCGCTGACGCGCACCACCCCGAACGACGAAGGGACGGAGACCTTCAGCTCTTCGCGTCCGGTGGAGGTGCTGTGACGCAGGTCGGTACCGGTGCGTCCCTCCAGCGCTGCCCGCACCTCGGGGCGCGACGCGTGATTCTCCAGCGTGCCGAGCTGGTCGTGGGGGAAGTCGGAATCGGCGATCACCACCCCGCTCCGGTCGATCACTGTGAGCCGCCGCCCGGTGGCCGCGCCGAGGGCGTGGACCAGCGAGTCGAGCCTGCCCACCCCGACGCCCCGCGCGGAGCTGTCGAGATAGCGCGCCTCGCGCTCCAGCTCCAGTGCGGCCTCGTCGGTCAGCCGACCCCGCAGCAGCACGTCGGCCCCCACGATGAGGACCGCGGCGGTGAGGGCGATGATGGCGATGTAGGAGAGCAGCAGGCGGCGGGTGAGGTTCACCTGGTCCGCTCGGCCTTCATCCGGTAGCCCACGCCCCGCACCGTCTCTACCAGATCGCCGGCCTCGCCGAGCTTGGCGCGCAGGCGCTGCACGTGCATGTCGACGGTGCGCGTCTGGATGTCGGCCTGGGCCTCCCACACCGACTCCAGGAGCTGGGGCCGTGACTGCACGCGGCCCCGGCGCTCGGCGAGGAGGAGGAGAAGGCGATACTCGATGCGGGTGAGATCCACCGGCTGGCCGTCGACCGACACGGTGTGGGCGGCGCGGTCGATCGCGACGGGGCCCGCCTTGAGGAGGCTGCCGGCGGCGGAGGGCGCGGCGTGCAGGCGGCGCAGGACCGCACCCACGCGCAGCACCAGCTCCTCGGGGCTGAACGGCTTGGTCAGGTAGTCGTCGGCGCCGGAGGCGAGCCCGCGGATCCGGTCGGCCTCCTCGCGGCGCGCCGTCAGCAGGATGACGCCCACGCCCTGCGTCTCCTCGCGGCGGCGCAACTCCTCGAGCACCTCGTAGCCGGAACGTCCGGGGAGCATGAGGTCCAGGACCACGAGATCGGGCGGCTCGGCCACCACGACCTCGAGCGCCGCGGGGCCCGTGGCCGCCGTCGTCACCCGGTACCCCGCCTTCGCCAGGTGATAGGCCACGAGGGCGGTGATGTCGCGCTCGTCGTCCACCACCAGAATCCGCTCGTCGCTCAACGCCATCCCCCCCGGCTGCGCGGAACGTTGCGTGCGCGATTGGCGGGAGTCAATCGTGGCGATAGATTGTGTCGGCACAATGCCCGTGCCTCCTTTTCTTCTCGTCGTCGCCGCCCTCGCCCTTCCGCAGGTCCATGCCGCCGACACCACGACGATCTGGATCGCCGCGACCACCGATGTGCACGGCCGCGCTATGGCGTGGGACTACGAGCGTGATCGCGAGGCCCCCCTGGGCCTGGTTCGCGCGGCGACGGTGGTGGATTCGCTGCGACGCGCCCATCCGGGCCGCGTCGTCCTGGTGGATGCCGGCGACCTGATCCAGGGCAACGCCTTCGCGACCTTCGCCGCCCGGCATGCCGAGCGCCTGAATCCGATGGTGGATGCGCTGAACCGGATGCGCTACGACGCCGCCGTGCCCGGCAACCACGAGTTCAATTTCGGCGTACCGACGCTGGAGCGCGCCTATTCGGGGGCGCGTTACCCGATCGTGACGGCCAATATCCTCCGGGAGCCGGGCGGCGCGCCGATGTTCCGGCGCTCGGTCGTGGTCCGGCGCGCGGGGGTACGGATCGGCATCGTCGGCGCGACGACCCCCGGCGTCCTGGTCTGGGATGGTCCCAATGTGCGGGGCAGGGTCACGCTGGTCGGGGTCGCCGACGCCGTGCCGCCGGTAAGCCGGGCGCTGCGCCGCGCCGGCGCCGATGTGACGCTGCTGGTCGCGCACGCCGGGCTCGACGGGCCCTCCAGTTACGCCGACTCGGCGGCGCCGCCCGAGAACGACGTGGCGCGCGCCATCGCCGCCTCCGACCTCGACGTGGCGGTGATCGGACATACCCATCGCGAGATCGCCGACAGCCTCGTCGGCACGACGCTGGTCGTGCAGCCGCGCAACTTTGCCCAGAGCATCGCGGTCGTTGAGCTTGCCCTGGAGCGCCGGCGTGGCCGCTGGCATGTCGTGGGGAAGCACGGCACCATCGTGCCGCTCGCCGGGGTGCGGCCCGACAGCGCGCTGGTCGCCGCCCTCACACCCGCGCACCAGGAAGCCCACGCCTCCATCATGCGGCCACTGGGGCGCAGCGCCGACGCGATGTCGTTGGCGCGCGCGCGCCTGGAAGACACACCGGTCATCGACTTCGTCAATGCCGTGATGCGGCAGCGCGCCGGCGCCGATCTCTCCGCGACCGCCGCCTTCACCACCGACGGCGGCATCCGCGCCGGCGACGTCACGCTCGCCGATCTGACCAGCGTCTATCCGTACGAGAACACGCTGCGCGCCATTCGGATCTCGGGCGCCGCGCTGCGGGCCTACCTCGAACGCGACGCCCGCTACTGGCGCGGGATGGGCCCCGACGGGCCCGTCGTGAACGACTCGGTCCCGGGCTACAACTTCGACATCATCAGCGGCGCGGAGTACGAGCTCGACCCGGGCCGGCCGCTGGGGCAGCGGGTGGTGCAGCTGATGGTAGGGGTCCGCGACGTGCGCGACACCGACAGCTTCACGCTGGCGCTCAACAACTACCGCCAGCAAGGCGGTGGCGGCTTCACCATGCTGGCCCGCGCGCCCGTGGTGTACGACCGCGACGAGCCGATCCGCGACCTGCTGGCGGACGAGGTGACCCGCCGCGGGACGATCAGCGCCGCCGACTACTTCGTGCCGAGCTGGCGGATTCGCGGCGTCGCGGCGGGCACCACCACGGGCGCCGCGCCGGAAACCATCGCGCCCCCTGGCGACTCGATCCTGCTGCGCATCCTCGCGACCAACGACTTCCACGCCGCGATGGATTCCCGCCCGCAGCCCTGGAGCAATCGCCGGCCGGTCGGCGGCGCGGCGGCGCTCGCGGGCATGATGAACCGCGTCGCCGCCGAGTGCGGCTGCGCGACCCTGCGGCTGGACGGCGGCGACGTCATGCAGGGCGAGCCGGCGTCGAACCTCGCCTACGGCCGGTCGATGGTGGACGTGTACAACGCCATGGGCTACGCGGCGGTCGCCATCGGCAACCACGAGTTTGACTGGGGCATCGATACGCTTGCGGCGCGCATTAGGCAGGCGCACTACGCCTGGCTTGCCGCGAACATCCGCGAAGTCCCCGGCCGCACGCGCCCCGCCTGGGCCCTGCCATGGACCATCGTGACGGCGGGACCGCGCCGCGTGGCCGTGGTCGGCTACACCACGCCGGGAACCGTCACCTCCACCAATCCCAACAACGTGGCGCGCCTCGGCTTTCTCGGCGCGGCGACGCTCGACTCGGCCATCGCGGCGGCGCGGGCCCAGCATCCCGACTTCGTCGTCGTGGTCGCCCACGAAGGCGCCTTCTGCAATGCCGACGCGGGGTGCCGCGGCGCGATTGTGGACGTCGCCAACGCCCTGCGCAACAAGCCGGACCTGATCGTGAGCGGCCACACCCATTCGCTGGTCAACACCGTCGTCAACGGCATCCCGATCGTCCAGGCGCGCTCCCATGGGAGCGCGCTGGGGATCGTGGACTTCCTCGCGGCCGACAGCGGACGGACGCCGCGCGTGCGGGTCGAGACCGTCTGGGCCGACCGCGAGACCGCCGACAGCGGCGTAGCGCGGATCGTGGAGAACGCCGAGCTGGCGGTGCGCCCGCTCACCGATCGGCCGGTCGGGACCCTGGCGCAGGACCTGCCGCGCGAGGGAGACCAGTACGCGCTGGGCGACATGGTGGCGGATGCGCTGCGCGAGGCCGCCGGCGCCGACGTCGCGCTGGTCAACAACACCGGCATCCGCGCGCCGTTGATGGCCGGCCCCGTCACCTGGGGGCAGGCCTACACGGTGCTGCCCCTCGGCGACTGGGTGGTGAAGATGCCGGTGACCGGCGCGGTGCTGCGCCAGGCGCTCGAGCACGCCCTCGGCTCGAACGAGACCCTGGCGAGCATCTCGGGGATGACGCTGCGCGTCAACAAGAGCGCGCCGGCCGGACAGCGCCTGGTGTCGGCGACCCTGGCCGACGGCCGGGTCCTTGCCGACGACGCGGTCTACACCCTGGCCACCTTCGACTTCCTGGCCGACGGCGGCAGCGGCTACGCCATGCTCCGCGGCCGGCCGTACACCAACACCGGCGTGGACGAGCTCGACGCCTTCGTCAGGTTCCTGGGCCGCCAGCCGCAGCCCATCCGCGTGGCGCGGCCCTACGTCTACCGCGTCACCCAGGCCAACTGATGCTGACCAGGGAACTGATCCGGAAGCTCCCCAAGGCCGAGTTGCACGTGCACCTCGACGGCAGCGTGCGGCCGCGCACGCTGATGGAGCTGGCGCGCGACCAGGGCGTGACGCTGCCCGCCGCCGACGAGCGGGCGTTGGCGCAATACATGCACGTGACCGACGCGCGCAACCTGGTGGACTACCTGGCGCGCTTCGACGTCACGCTCTCCGTGATGCAGACCCCGGAGGCGCTGGAGCGCTGCACCTACGAGCTGATCTCCGACGGCGCCGCCGAGAACGTGCGCTACATGGAGATCCGCTACTCGCCGATCCTGTGTACCCGGGGCGGCATGCCGCTGACCGAGGCGGTGGACGCACCGCTGCGCGGCATGGCCCGCGCCCAGGCGGACCTCGGCGTGAAGGCGCAGCTCATCATCTGCGGGATCCGCAACATGAGTCCCGAGGTGTCACTCGAGCTGGCCAACCTCACCGTGGCCTACAAGGGCCGCGGCGTGGTGGCCTTCGACCTCGCGGGCGCCGAATACAACTTCCCGGCGAAGAAGCACAAGGAGGCGTTCTACACCGTCATCGACCACAACATGGCGACGACGGTGCACGCGGGCGAGGCCTATGGCGCCGAGTCCATCTCCCAGGCGCTGCACTACTGTCACGCCGACCGCATCGGCCACGGCACCCGGCTCTACGAGAACCCGGAGCTCGAGCAGTACGTGCTCGACCGCCGCGTGCCCCTGGAGATCTGCATGACCAGCAACCTCCAGACCCACGCGGTGCCCTCGATCGAATCGCACCCCATCCGGCGCTACTTCGACCTCGGCATCGTGGTGTGCGTCAACACCGACAACCGCCTGATGAGCGCGGTGACGGTGACCGACGAGCTGTGGCTGGCCCACACCAAGCTCGCTTTCACGCGCGCCGAGCTGGACCGGATGATCCTGTTCGGCTTCGAGAGCGCCTTCCTCCCCCACCGCGAGCGCGAGGCGCTGGTGGCCACGATCAGGAAAGAGCTGGAGGCCATCGCATGAGCGCCGCCCCCGATGTGCGCGCCGCCGCCGACGCGGTGCGCGCCGCGATCGCCCCGCGCCGCCCGAAGGTGGCCATCGTCCTCGGTTCCGGTCTGGGGTGGCTGGGCGAGGAGCTGAAGGACGCGGTGCGGGTGAAGTACGCGAAGATCCCGGGCTTCCCCGAGCCCGGGGTCGTCGGCCATGCCGGCGAGCTCATCGCGGGAACGCTCGAGGGCGTGCCGGTGCTCGCCCAGAGCGGCCGCTTTCATCTGTATGAGGGGCACGACCCGGCGGTGGCGGGCCTCCCGGTGCGGGTGTTCCACGCCCTGGGCATCGCCACCGTCATTCTCACCAACGCCGCGGGCGGGATCCGGCGCACCTTCACGCCAGGCACGCTGATGCTGATCGCCGATCACCTCAACATGATGGGGACCAACCCGCTGATCGGCCGGGTCGTCGAGGGTGACGAGCGCTTCCCCGACATGAGCGATCCGTACGATGCCGGCCTGCGGGCGGTGGCCCGCGCCGTCGCGTCCGCCGAGAAGATCCGGCTCGAGGAAGGTGTGTACGCCGCGATGCTGGGACCGTCCTACGAGAGCAAGGCCGAGATCGAGATGCTGAAGCGGATCGGCGCCGACGCCGTCGGGATGAGCACCGTGCCCGAGGTGGTCGCGGCGCGCGCGCGGGGAATGCGCTGCGTGGGGATCTCCACCATCACCAACCTCGCCTCGGGGCTGGGGGGCGCGACGCTCTCGCACGCCGAGGTGCTGGAAACCGCCGATCGCGTGAAGGGCGACTTGGCGCGCCTGGTGCGGGGGATCGTGCGGGCGCTGTAGCGCCGCGAGGATCCTAGGTGTTCGGGGCCTCGGCGTCGAAGCCGAGCACCGCGCGGCCGCTGCCGAGGGACGGAGCGGCCGCGATCGCGCGCTGGACGAATTCGACGGCGCCGGCCACGGCCCGCTCGAGCGGCCGGCCCAGCGCCAGGCCGGCGGCCACCGCCGCCGAGAGCGCGCACCCGGTGCCGTGGATCGAGCCCGTGCCGAGCCGCGGGTGGGTGAACGACTGCACGCCGCCCGGCGTGACCAGCAGGTCGATGAGCTCGCTCGTGAGGTGCCCGCCCTTGATCAGCACCGCCCCCGCGCCGCGGTCCAGGAGTGCGCGGCCCGCCGCCTCCATCTGCCCGGGGGTGCGCACCGGCGCACCGATCAGGACTTCGGCTTCGTCGAGGTTGGGGGTCACCAGGACCGCCAGCGGCACCAACCGCTCCGCGATGCGCTCGCGCGCCTCGGCGTCCACCAGGGCGTGCCCCGACGTCGAGACCATGACCGGATCGAGGACGTAGTTCGGGAGCCGGTGCCGCACCAGCGCGTCGGCCACCGCGTCCACCACCAGCGCGGTTCCCAGCATCCCGCTCTTCACGGCCGCCGGACGCAGGTCCACGGCGAGGGCCTCGAGCTGCCGCGCGACGAGCGCCGGGCTCACCGCGTCCCAGGCCAGGACGCCGACGGTGTTCTGCGCCGTCACCGCGGTGACCACGCTGGTTCCGAAGACGCCGAACTGATGGAAGGTCTTGAGGTCTGCCTGGATGCCGGCGCCGCCGCCCGAATCCGAGCCCGCGATCGTCAGCGCGATGGGCATGGCACCGCCCGTGCGGGCCCGCGCGCGGCGGCGGAAGGCCGCGCGACCACGTATCTTCCGGGCCTCATGTCCGATGCCTCGAGTCCGCGCAATGTCCCCAAGCTCGTCCGTGAGCTCCAGCGTCGCAAGGCCCGCGAGGAGCGCGGCATGGTGGTCGCCGAGGGCCGCCGCCTGGTGGCCGATGTGCTGCTGTCCGGGGTGCCGGTCGAGGCGCTGCTCGCGGCGGACGACGCGAAAACGGGGGCGGCGAAATCCCTCCTCGACAGCGCCACGGCGCGCGGCATCCAGCTGGCCGTGGTTGGGCGCCGCGAGTTCGACGAGCTCGCCGACACCGAAACGCCGAGCGGCGTGCTGGCCGTGGTGCGCTGGGAGCCCGCCGCCCTGGCGGCACTGCCGGCGCCCGGCGGACCGGGGGAGCGCGTGCTGGTCATCGACGGCGTGCAGGATCCCGGCAACGTCGGGACGATGATCCGCACCGCGTACGCCCTCGGTGCGTCGTGCACCATCGCCCTCGACGGCACCGCCGACCTGCGCAACGCCAAGGTGGTGCGCGGCGCGATGGGGGCGCTGTTTCGCCATCCCGTGGCGCAAGCGTCGTGGAACGAGCTGCGGGATGCCTGGGCCGCAGGCCCCGCGGCCATCCTGCTCGCCGTGCAGGACGGCGACGATCTCGGCACGACGACGGTTGACCGCGGGCCCGCGGCGATCGTGGTCGGCAGCGAAGGACACGGCGTGCGCGGCGAGTGGCAGAGCGGATGGCCCCGGCCGGTGCGCCGGGTGACGATCCCGATGCGCGCGGGCGCCGAATCGATCAACGCGGCGGTCGCGGCCGGCATCCTGCTGTACGAGCTGTCCCGTGAATCCTGACGTCGTCGCGGCGGTCGTCGCCGGTCTCTTCGGCTCGCTCTTCGGCAGTTTCCTGAACGTCTGCGTCTACCGGCTGCCGCGCGACGAGTCGGTGATCCGGCCGCGTTCCCGGTGCCCGAAGTGCGGCACCATGGTCGTCTGGTACGACAACATCCCGGTGGTGTCGTGGTTGGCGCTGCGCGGACGTTGCCGGCGCTGCGCCAATCCCATCAGCGTGCAATACCCGCTCGTCGAGCTGGCCGTCGCCCTCGCGTGGGCCGGCAGCTTCTGGCTGGTGGGCGTGAGCGCCGCCGCCCTCTCGGCCGCGGTGTTCATCACGCTGCTCATCGGGATCCTGCTGACCGACGCGCAGCACTTCATCATTCCCGATGAGCTGTCGCTGGGCGGCCTGGCCATCGGCCTGGTGCTCTCCGCGTTTTCCGGCCTCGGGATGGCGCGCGCGCTGGCCGGCGCGGCGATGGGCTTCGGCATGCTCTGGATCGTCAAGGCGGCCGGAGACCTCGCGCTGCGCCGGGGCTGGATCGGCGCGGACGAGATCCGGGAGACGCTCGGCGAGGGCGAGGAGATCACCTCGATGGGCGGCGGGGACCTCAAGATGATGGCGATGATCGGCAGCTTTCTCGGCTGGCGGGGCGTCCTGCTGACCGTCTTTCTCGGCGCGCTGGTGGGGACGGTGGTCTACCTGCCGTTTCTGTTCCGCGCCAGGAAGCCCCTCGTCCCCTTCGGCATTTACCTGGCGCTCGGGGCGTTCACGACGCTGGTGGCGGGTGGGCGACTGGCGGCCTGGTACGCGGCTTTCCTGGCGCCGTGAAGCCGCCCGTGAAACCACCGGCCCCGAGCCGGTGAAACCTCGGTGTACACGCGGGAGTAGGAAGGCACTACGATGACCGACTTTCTGAGTGGAATGGAATCGGGCGACGTACTCGAGCGCTTCGGCTACGACCTCAACGCCGCCGCGCGCCGCGGCGACCTCGAGCCGGTGCGGTGCCGCGACGCCGAGATCGCGCGCATGGTGGACGTCCTGCTGCGCCAGACCAAGCACAACCCGGCGCTGGTGGGCGCCGCGGGCGTGGGCAAGACGGCGCTCGCCGAAGGGCTGGCGCAGCGCATCGTCGCCGGAGACGTCCCCCCGGCGCTGCGCGACGCGCGCATCGTGTCGCTCGACCACACCGCGCTGCTCGCCGGCACCATGTACCGGGGGCAGTACGAGGAACGGCTGCGCCGGCTGGTGGCCGCCGTGACGGGCGATCCCGACGTCATCCTGTTCATCGACGAGATGCACAACCTGATGGGGCAGGGCAGCGCCATGGGCGTCGCCATGGACGCGGCCAACATGCTCAAGCCCGCGCTCGTGAAGGAAGACATGCGCGTCATCGGCGCGACCACGGCGCTGGAGTACGAGCGCTGGATCCGCAGCGACCCCGCCCTGGAGCGCCGCTTCCAGCCGGTCCTCGTCAACGAGCTCAGCGGCGAGCAGGCGATGGAGGTGCTCCAGGCGCGCCGCACGCGACTCGAGCATCACCACGCCGTGGCGATCAGTGACGACGCGCTCCAGGCCGCGATCATGCTGACCGACAAGTTCGTCACCGACCGCGCCCAGCCCGACAAGTCCATCGATGTGCTCGACGAGGCCTGCGCCCACGCTCAGGCTACCGCGAAGCTGCCGGTGGAGCTGGAGCGGATCGTCAAGGAGCGTCGCAAAGTGGACGCCGCGATTCGCCGCCGCCTGGCCCGTGGGGAGAAGGTCGACCAGCCGGGCGGACCGAGCGACGGGCAGGGGGAGAGCGGCAACGATCCGATCGAGGCGTTCGCGCGCGAGATCGGCCCGGCCCTGGAGCGCATCGGCGCGGAGATCGAGCGGATCTTCGGGAATCCCGATCGCGCCGGAAGCGGGCGGACCGATGGGCGGACGGGTGCCGCGGAAGAGCGCGCCGCGGCGAAGGGCCCCGACGCCACACCGGCCGAGCGTCCCGGCAGCGAATCGCTGCTCCAGCGCCGGGACCGGCTCGACCAGGAGCTCCGGCGCGGGCTGGAGCAGCTGGGGGTCGTGGTCCGGGGCGCGGACGTCGCGCGCGCGGTGGCCGCGGCGGTGGGGAAACGGATCGAATGGACTGGTACGGGTTGAGTCGTCGCCGGGCCGGAACGTCGCCGCGTAGCGCCCTTCTGGCCTTGAGCCTGTCGACCTGGCTCTGCATTCCGGTCCTGCGTGCCCAGACCGACGACGCCGCCCAGCGCATCGCGCGGGACGAGATCCCGAACATCGAGCGGACCGTCGGCCTCCGGTTCCGCCGGCCGCCGGCGATCGCGGTCCGCAGCCGCGAGCAGGTTCGCCAGTACCTCAACCGGAAGCTGGCGACGGAATATCCGCCGGCCGAGCTCGAGGCGGCCCAGCGTACTTACCGGGCCTTTCGCCTGGTGTCCGACACCCTCGACCTGCGGCGCATGATGCTCGACCTCTACAGCGAGCAGGTCGCCGGCTTCTACGACCCCGATTCATCTATGCTGTTCGTGGTGCGCGGCGCCGATCCCGCGATGCTGCGTGTCATCCTCGCGCACGAGCTGGTCCATGCGCTCCAGGACCAGTACACCCGGCTCAATGCCATCCTCAAGCTGCAACGCCAGAACGACAGGCAGATGGCGGGGCAGGCGGTGATGGAGGGCCAGGCCATGGTCGCGTCGCTCAGCGCGATGGCGCCGGGCGGCCAGGCGCCCGACTTCTCCCAGGCCTGGGGCGCGATCCGCGAGGGCATCCGCCAGCAGCAGTCGGCGATGCCGGTCTTCGCCGCCGCACCCCGCATCCTCCAGGAAGGGCTGCTCTTTCCGTACATCGCGGGCGGAGAGTTCATCCAGGGGTTCGACCAGCGCAGGCTGCACGCCGACGAGATGCCGTACAACGAGCGGCTGCCGGTCTCCACCGAGCAGATCCTCCACGCGTCGAAGTACACCACCCACGAGACGCCTGCCCGCGTGATCATCGCGAGGCCACCGGCTGATACGCTGGTCTACGACGACGACTTCGGCGAGTTCGATACCCGGGTCGCGCTGGAGACCTGGGGTCTCTCCGAGGGCGACGCGGTCACCGCCGCGAGCGGATGGAACGGCGACCGATACCTCGTCCTCGGGAGCCGGTCCGGCACGGCCCTGGTGTGGGCCATGGCCTTCGACACGCCGGCCGACGCCCAGGAGTTCGAGCGCGCGCTGCGCCGCGGCTGGGAGAGCGCCAACCAGGGCCGCGCGGGCGCCGCGGGCCGGAAGTGGCAGGTGGATGCACTCGATGTCGGCGGCGTGAAGGTCGTGCGGCTGGTGGATGCACCGCTGGCGTGGGCGGGATGGCGGAAGGTGCCCGGGGTGACCGTGCGTCGTTAGGCTCCATCCTCCTATCCTCCGAAGATCAGCCGCACCGCCACGATCAACAGCGCCACCGCCAGTCCCCGCAGAATCCAGTTGCCGTGTACCCGCGACGACCACCGCGCCCCGATCTGCGCACCCACCAGCACCCCCACGCCGAGCGCCAGGGTGCGGCGCACGCCGCTGTGGAAAGCCCCCGTCGCGACGTGCGTCGCGGTCCCCGCGCCCGCCATGATGGCCAGCGCGAAGTGCGAGGTCGCGGTCGCGATGTGCACCGGAAAGCCGAACACCGCCGTGAGCACCGGGACGTGGATGATCCCGCCACCGATGCCGAGCAGACTCGAGACGTAGCCGACCACCAGCGACAACCCGACGGCGAGCCAGGGATTGTAGGCGTAGGTGTGGACGGTGCCGTCGGCGTCGGTGACGGTGCGGTGGAACGCGCCGTGCCCGAGCGCCGTGCGGGCGTGCGGTCGCCAGAGCAGCAGCGCCGCGGCCGCGATCAGGACGACCGCGAAGATCAGGTCGAAGGTACGCCGCGGCAGCAGCGCGGTCGTCCAGGCGCCGAGCACCGCGCCCGGGATCGTCCCGATCGACAGCAGCAGGCCCGAGCGGTAGTCCACGCGCCGCATGCGCGCGTAGGCGGCGGTGCCCGACAGGGCGTTGAGGAAGACGACCGCGAGCGAGATGCTCGCGATGACGCGCGGTTCCTCGCGGGGGTAGAGCAGCAGCAGCATCGGGGCCAGCAGGAATCCGCCGCCCGCACCCACCAGCGTGCCGAGGGCGCCGAGCACCAGGCCCACCGGCACCAGCCAGAGCAGTCCGATCACACCGCTTTCACGTCAGCAGGTGCGCGATGGTGTAGATCGCCAGCCCCACCAGCCCGCCGACCAGCGTCCCGTTGATGCGCACCCACTGGAGGTCGCGCCCCACCGCCAGCTCGAACCGCGTCGAGGTCGCCTCCGGATCCCAGCCCGCGACCGTGGTGGCGATGAGATCCCCGATCTCCTGGCGGTAGCGGTCCACCACCGTGGCGGTCAGATCGACGATGGTCTCGTCCAGCTCCGCGAGCATGGCCTGGTTGCCCAGTAACGCGGTGCCGAACGCGCTGATCCCGTCCTCCAGCGGTCCCGGCGCCTCGCCGTCCGCCTGGGTGCCGTAGGCCACGATGGCGGTGCGGGTCGTTTCCCAGAGGTTGACCGACAGCTCGGCGACCGACGGATCGGCGAGCCACTCCTCCTTCAGCGCTTCCACCTTCGCGATCACTTCGGGCGAGTGCTGGAGCCGGTTGATGAAGTCCCGCAGCGCGGCGTCGAATGCCGCGCGCAGCGGATGGAGCGGATCGGTGCCGATGTTGCGCAGCAGCTTCTCGATCGCCCCAAGGATCCGCTTGTAGATCTTGTCGTCGACCACACCCGGGATCCACCAGGGACTCTCCGCCCGCACCTGGGCGCGGATCATGTCGGCGTTGTCGCGCACCGCTTCGGCGGCCAGGCGCACCGCCTCGTTGAGCAGGCTCTGGTGCCGGTCGCCCTGGAGCACGATGGCGAGCGTCTTGCCGAGCGCGGGCGCCACGCGGGTCGCGCGCACCTGGTTGTTGACGACCTGCCGCACCAACTCCCGCACCTCGGTGTCGGGGAGCGCCTCGAGCGTCTTGGCGAGCCCGGTCGCGACCTGCTGGGCGATGCGCCGGCTGTTCTCCGGCTCCCGCAGCCAGCGCGCCGCCCGCTCGGCGGGATGCACCGCGCGCAGGTTCGCGGCGATGACGTCGCGCGAGAGAAAGTGACTCGTCACGAAGTTGCCCAGCACGCGACCGATGCGGTCCTTGCGGGTGGCGACGATGGCGGTGTGCGGGATGGGCAGGCCGAGGGGATGGCGGAAGAGCGCGGTGACGGCGAACCAGTCGGCGAGTCCGCCGACCAGCGAGGCCTCGGCGGTGGCGCGCACGTATCCCAGCCACGGATAGCGGCTCTCGAGCAGGCTCGCCCCGACGAAGACGGCCCCGGCGACCCCCAGGAGCGCGGTGGCCCGGCGCTTCATCGCGTCGAGCTTGCCCTGCCGGTCGGCGTCGTCGGGCCGCGTCCAGTTGGGCGTCGGCGTGACCGGGGCCGGAGCGGGCGCCGCGGCGCTCGGCGGCGCCGTCTCGATGGATGCCATCGCTGTCAAGATAACGCCGCCGGGCCGGTACGCGTGGCGTCCCCGGGCGGAAACGCCCTGTCTGTTCCATCCGGGCCAGGGTATAGTACGGGCCGCCATGTGGACTTTCCTGAGACGTCGCACCCTGACGCAGTGGATCATCGTCGCCATGGTCGTGGGGACGCTGGTGGGCTGGGCCGCGCCCGACGTGGGCACGAGCCTGCGCCCGCTGTCGTCGGTGTTCCTGCGCATGATCAAGTCGATCATCGTGCCCATCATCTTCGGGACGCTGGTGGTCGGCATCGCCGGGCACGGCGACGACATGAAGCGCGTCGGGCGCCTCGCCTTCAAGGCGATCGTCTATTTCGAGATCGTGACCACGCTGGCGCTGGGCGTGGGCCTGCTGGCCGTCAACGTGATTCGCCCCGGTGAGGGCGTCCGGCTCCCGCCGGCGGCCGGCGCACCCGTCGAAGTCCCCGAGCAGCCCACCATCGCGGGCGTGCTCGAGCACACCGTGCCGCAGAGTTTCTTCGACGCCGCCGCGAAAAACGAAGTGCTCCAGGTGGTCTTCTTTTCCGTGATCTTCGCGCTGGCGCTGTCGCAGGTCCGGACCGGGCCCAAGGAGGCCGTGCTCCACTTCTGCGAGGGCCTGGCCGAGGTCATGTTCAAGTTCACCGGTATCGTCATGAAGTTCGCGCCCATCGGCGTCGGCGCGGCGATGGCGGTGACCGTCGGGCATGGCGGACTCGGTCTCCTGTCGAGCCTCGGCAAGCTGATCCTCACGCTGTACAGCGCGCTGGTGATCTTCGGCCTGGCGGTGCTCCTGCCCGTCGCCTGGGTGGCCAAGGTGCCCATCAGGCGGTTCCTGGCGGCGGTCAAGGAACCGGCGCTCATCGCGTTTTCGACCACGTCGTCGGAGGCGGCGCTGCCCAAGGCGATGCAACAGATGGAGAAGTTCGGCGTGCCGCGGCGCATCGTCGCCTTCGTCATGCCCACCGGGTACTCCTTCAATCTCGACGGCACCACGCTCTACCTGGCGGTTGCCTCGCTCTTCGCGGCCCAGGCCGCGGGCGTGTCTCTCTCCCTCTCCCAGCAGCTGCTGATGATGGTGACCCTCATGGTGACGAGCAAAGGCGTGGCCGGAGTCCCGCGGGCGGCGCTCGTCATCCTGTCGGGCACCCTGGCCTCCTTCCACCTCCCGCTCGAGGCCGTCGCCATGATCCTGGGCGTCGATTCGATCATGGACATGGGCCGCACCACCGTGAACCTGGTCGGCAACTGCCTGGCGACGGTGGTCATGGCGCGCTCCGAGGGGGAGTTCGACCCGCCGGCAACGCAGCCCGCGCTGCTGTAAGCTGCCGGCTGCCAGCTGCCAGCTGCCAGCTGCCAGCTGCCAGCTGCCAGCTGCCAGCATGCCCGCCGGTTGCCCAAGCCCAGGTCCCCAACTAACTTGCAAGGCTAATGTTTACGGAGCTGAGCGAGAAGCTCTCCGCCGCGCTCGGGAAACTCCGTGGGCGCGGCGTTTTGACCGAAGCAGCGGTCCGCGAGGGGCTCGAGGAGCTGCGGCGGGCGTTGCTCGAGGCCGACGTGGGGTTCGACGTGGCGCGCGCCTTCACGGACCGCGTCGCGGAGAAGGCGGTCGGGCTCCCCGCGCTCCAGACCGTGGCGCCGGGCCAGCAGCTCGTGAAGATCGTGCACGACGAGCTGGTGACGCTGCTGGGCGAAAAACAGGCGCCGATCGGCTTCGCGAGCGTGCCGCCCACCATCGTCTTCCTGGTGGGGTTGCAGGGCTCGGGGAAGACCACCACAGCGGCCAAGCTGGCCAAGCGGCTGACGCTGGAGCAGAAGGCGGCGTTCCTGGTGGCGGCCGACGTCTACCGGCCGGCCGCGGTGGACCAGCTGGTCGAGCTGGCGGGGCGGGTGAAGGTCGGCGTGCACGCCGAGCCGGGCGTGACCGACGTGGCGGGAATCGTGCGGCGCGGCATCGAGGCGGCGAAACACGCGCGGGCGCGGACCGTCCTGGTCGACACCGCGGGCCGGCTCCAGATCGACGACGCGATGATGGACGAGCTCCGGCGGCTGAAGGCGGAGTTCAAGCCGCACGAGGTTTTGCTCATCGCCGACGGCATGACGGGGCAGGACGCGGTGCGGATCGCGCGGGGTTTTCACGACGCGCTGGGCGTCACCGGGGTGGTGCTGACCAAGATGGACGGCGATGCGCGCGGCGGCGCGGCCCTTTCCATCTACTGGACGACGAAGGCGCCGATCAAGTACATCGGTGTGGGCGAGGGACTCGACGCCATCGAGCCGTTCCGTCCCGAGCGCCTCGCGGGCCGGATGCTCCAGATGGGCGACGTCCTGACGCTGGTCGAAAAGGCCGAGGCGTCGCTGGATCAGAAGGAAGCGGAACGCCTCGCCCGCAAGGCGACGACCAGGAAGGGCATGGATCTCGAGGACTTCCTCGTGGCCATGCGCGAGATGCAGAAGCTGGGACCGCTGGAGTCGCTGATGGGCATGCTGCCCGGGATGAACCGGGAGATGCTGAAAGCGGCGAAGAGCGCGGACCCCAAGAAGCTGAAGTACGTCGAGGCGATCGTGCTCTCGATGACGCCGGCCGAGCGCAAGAACCCGGACCTGATCAACGGCTCCCGGCGCGCGCGGATCGCGAAGGGGTCGGGGCGGCCGGTGCCGGAGATCAATCAGCTGCTCCAGCAGTTCAAGCAGATGGGGAAGTTCATGAAGGGCATGAAGGGCATGAAAGGCCCGCCAAAACTGGGCCGGGGAGCGATGTGAGATGTCGGTGAAGATCCGGTTGCGCCGTGAAGGCCGGAAAGGCCAGCCCAGCTACCGCATCGTGGTGGCGCACAGCGAGTCGCCTCGCGATGGGAGGTTCGTGGACATGATCGGGCACTACTTTCCGCGCAACAAGGACGACAAGCAGTTCGACGTGGACGTCGAGCTCGCGAAGTCGTGGCTCAAGAAGGGCGCCACGCCGAGCGAGACGGTCCACTCGATCCTGAAGCGGGCGGGATGCTTCGGCGCCGATCTGCCGAAGCCCCCGGTGTCGGCCTAGGCCAGGTGCCGGGGCCGACCCATCTGGCGGTCGGCCTGCTCAAGAAGCCGCACGGGGTGAAGGGCGACGTCCTGGTCCTGCCCCTCACCGACGCCCCCGAGCAGGTGTACATCGAGGGGCGCGTGCTGGCGGTGCTGGACCGGCAGGGCCGGCCGACGGGCAGCGAAGTGGAGGTGGTGAAGTCTCGCGCGTACCATCGCGCCTGGCTGCTCCACTTCAAGGGTATCGAGGACCGCACGGCGCTGGAGGCGATGCGCGAGCGAGTGCTCGGCATCGAGGTGGGCGAGGCGCGGCCGCTCGGGGAAGGAGAGTTCTACTTCCACGAGCTGGTCGGCATGGCGGTGACGCGCAAGGACAAGTCGCCGGTCGGGACGGTGCATTCGGTCTACGAGGCGCCGCAGGGCCTGCTGCTGGGCGTGCGGTCGGACGCCGGCAAGGAGCACCTGGTGCCGTTCAACCCCGACGTGGTGCGGCGCGTGGATCGCGGCGAGCGGCTCATCGTGATCACGCCCCCCGAGGGCCTGCTGGAGCTGTAGGTGCTGGACGTCTGCGTGGTGACGCTCTTCCCGGAGTACTTCGCCGGCCCGCTGGGGACAAGCATCCTCGGCCGCGCGGCGGCGAAGGAGCGGGTACGGTTCACGGTGCGCGACCTGCGCGACTGGACCCACGACCGGCATCACACCGCCGACGACGCGCCGTTCGGCGGCGGCGCGGGAATGGTGCTGAAGCCGGAACCGTTCTTCGAGATGCAGGACGAGCTGCGGCGCGAGCCGCCCCTGGTCCTCCTCTCGGCCCGGGGCAGGGCGTTCACCCACGCCGACGCGGTGCGCTACAGCGTGGGACGGCAGCTGACGCTGCTGTGCGGGCACTACAAGGACGTGGATCAGCGGGTGGCGGAGCATCTGGCCACCGAAGAGATCTCGATCGGGGATTTCGTGCTGACGGGCGGCGAGCCGGCCGCGCTGTGCATCGTGGACGCCGTGGTGCGGCTGCTCCCCGGGGCGCTGGGCGATCACGAGTCGGCGGCGGGCGACTCGCACTATGACGGACTGCTCGCGTCGCCCTCGTACACCCGGCCGGCCGAGTATCGAGGGTACACCGTCCCCGAGGTGCTGACGTCGGGCGACCACGCGCGGATCGCCGCGTGGCGGCAGGCGGAAGCGGAACGATTGACCCGGGAGCGTCGCCCCGACCTGTGGGCGCGCGACCGGCACCTGACAGAGGAGTAGACCGATGAATCTCGCGAAAATGGCAATCGTGCAGCAGGAAGGGCTGCGGACCGACCTCCCGCCCTTCCGCTCGGGTGACACGCTGAAGGTGATGGTCCGGGTCCGCGAGGGCGACAAGGAGCGGCTCCAGGCGTTCGAGGGCGTGTGCATCGCGCGCAAGGGCGCGGGGATCAGCGCCACCTTCACGGTGCGCAAGGTCTCGGCGGGCGTGGGGGTGGAGCGGATTTTCCCGCTGCACTCGCCCAACGTCGCGTCGATCGAGCTGCTGCGCCGCGGCAAGGTGCGGCGCGCCAAGCTCTACTACCTGCGCCGGCTGACCGGCAAGGCGACACGCATCCGGGAGAAGAAGGAGGAGTAGTGGGGCTCGGCCTCAGGGTCGAGCGCACCTACTTCGCGCGGGGCCTGCTCCGCGTGGCCGGCGTCGACGAGGTCGGCCGCGGGCCGCTCGCCGGCCCGGTCCTCGCGGCGGCGGTGCTGGTCCCCGAAGGGACGCGCCTCATCCGCGGGGTGGACGATTCGAAGGTGCTGACCGGTCGCCGTCGCGAGAAGCTCGCGGCGGCGATTTGTTCGCGGCTCCGCTACGCGGTGGGGGCGGCGAGCGTGCGGGAGATCGACCGCCTCAACATCCGCAGGGCGAGCGCCCTGGCGATGCGGCGCGCCCTGGACCGCCTGGGCGGGGCCGACGTGGCCGACGTGATCATCATCGACGGCCTGCCGCTGCCCGAGCTGGGCTGCCCGCACGAGTCGCTGGTCGACGGCGACGCCAAGTGCTTCGCCATCGCCTGCGCCAGCATCGTCGCCAAGACCGTCCGCGACCGGCTGATGTGCCGGCTGGCGGCGCGCTATCCCGCCTACGGCTGGGCCACCAACGCCGGGTACGCGACCGAAGAGCACTGCGCCGCGATCGTCCAGGCGGGCGTCACGCGGCACCACCGGATGAGCTTCGCGCCCTGCGCGCAGCCGGACCTGTTCGCTGCGCTCACGGCTGATGGCTGAAGGCTCAAGGCCTCGGCCTTCAGCCTACTTCCCCCCGCTCCCCGCGAAGATCTGCACCCCGTAGTAGCAGGGATTGGTATTGCACGTCGGCATCAGGACCTTCACGCGGTACTGCCCGGTGTAAGAGGCGTTGAAGACCACGACCGGCTTATCGTCGGTCGCGAGGTCTTCGCCGATCTTGGTGCCGTCGGAGGAAAAGACCTGGAGGTCGACGTCGGTACAGTCCTGGTCGCAGACGCCGGCGATCGCGTAGCGCATGCCCGAGGTCAGGTTGACCAGGATCGACTCGTCGGCGTCGTCGGCGAGCGAGCCGGTGAAGGGGCTTCCGATGGGGAGGAGGCCCTGCTGCTGGAAGGTCGGTGCCCACCGGGTGAACTGCGCTTGGATCTGCTGCTGGTACTGGTTCTGCGCGACCGCATCGCTCGCCGTGAGGGCGGCCAATGCCAGGGCGACCAGCGCATGGCGGGCTTTCATGATTCCGGGGCTCCGTGCTCGAGTAGAGAGTGATGAGGCTTGCTGTCGTTATGATTGGTGTCGGCCGGTCGCAGCGCAAGGTCGGGCATCGCACCGGGATCGCCGCCGTGCCAGCCGGCTTGTGCAACCCATTGTGCCGATTGATGTTCACCCGGATGCTCTGGGCGACGTTCAGGCGATACCCGGGCCTCGCACGGGTGACACCGCTGGCCGGCGTGAGTCTCATCATGCTGGTCGGCGCGCTGGAGGCACAGGCGGGCAGAGCCGACTCGGCCGCCCCGGTTCGCGCGATGCGCGTGGACGGCGGGTTGCGCCTCGACGGGATTCCCGACGAGCCGCAGTGGCTCCTGGCCGATTCGATAACCGATTTCCGCCAGCGCGACCCGGATGAGGGCCAACCGGCGAGCGAGCGGACGGTGGTACGCGTGCTTGCCGCGCCGGCCGGACTGTACATCGCGTTCTGGAACTCCGAGAACCATGCGCGCGCCATCCGGCGCACGCAGCTCCGGCGCGACGCCGACTTCCAGGCCGACGACCATGTCTCGGTCATGATCGACGCGCAACGTGATGCGCGGTCGGGCTACGTCTTTTCCGTCAACCCCAACGGCGCGCTGTACGACGCCGAGATCGTCAGTCACGAAGAACTGAATCAGAACTGGAACGGTGTGTGGGACGCGCGGGCTCAGCGTACCGCCTTCGGCTGGACCGCCGAGCTTTTCATCCCCTGGCAGAACCTGCGGTACCCGACGGTCGCGCGGTCATTCGGGTTCAACGCGGTGCGGTTCATCCGGCACAGCAACCAGGAGGTCCTGTGGCGTGCCTGGCGGCGGCAGCAGGGCATCCTGTTCCAGCAGGCCGAGGGTGTGCTCGAAGTGCCGGGGCCGCTGCCCTCGCGGAGGGTGTTCGAGGGACGTCCGTACCTGGCAACCGAGTTCCGGCTGGCGTCGAGGGAGATCGACTCCTCGGGCGCCCTGGTCGTGACCGACGCTGCCGGGAGTTCCGTGAAGCCGGGCTTCGACGGCAAGATTGCGGTGGCGCCCACCGTGACGCTGGACCTCACGGCCAATACCGACTTCGCCCAGGTAGATGCGGATCGCCAGGTCGTGAATCTCTCGCGCTTCCCCGTTTTCTTTCCCGAGCAGCGGCAGTTCTTCCTCGAGTCATCCGCGATCTTCAGCCTGGGTCAGGCAGGCCGCACCCAGCTCTTCAACAGCCGGCGCATCGGTCTCGACACCGGAGGCAACGTGGTGCCGATCCTCGGGGGTGCGCGGCTCACCGGGCGCCTGGGTCGCGAACGCTTCGGCCTGCTCGCCCTGCGCACCGGCGCGGGAGAGAACGCGGTGGACCTGGTGGCGCGCATCCAGCGCGACGCCTTCGCCCGGGGTTACGTCGGCGCCATGGGCACCTGGCAGGGTGGCCCCGGCGTCGCGGGCGACCGACTGGGCGGAGGGCTCGACTTCGCCTTTCCGCTTTTGCTCACCGGACAGAACATCATTCCGCAGGGGTTCGTGGCGTTCACCCGGAACGCGAGCGGCGCTCCACCTGCAACGGCGTGGCGGTTCTTCCTGGATTACCCGAACGACTGGGCGAACCACTTCATCGCGATCAGCCGCATCGAGGCGGGGTTCGACCCGGCTCTGGGCTTCGTGCGCCAATCCGGTGTGCAGCGGCAGACCGCGGCGCTCGAATTCTTTCCACGCCCGCACCGTTGGGGCGTGCGGCGGCTGAACCTCAAGGCCATCGAGTTCGACATCAGCGAGAACCTCGACGGCTCCCTCAACAACGGGTTCTACGAGGTGCGTCCGCTCGGCGCGGATTTCGAGAGCGGAGACAGCTTCGAGTTCAATCTCCAGCACAGCGACGACGTGCCGGCGGATTCGTTCGAGATCTTCCCCGGCAGGCTGGTGGGCGCGGGGCGCTATGGCTGGAACCGGGCCGAACTTGCCTTCCAGTCGTCAGCGGCTCGGCCCGTCGGCCTCTCTGCCAGCGTGAGCACGGGCGGCCTCTACAATGGAACCGCCCAATCGCTTGAGTACGTGCTGGACGTGCGGCTCGCACCCCACCTCGGTGTCGCCATGGATGGCGCCTGGAGCTGGGTGGACTTCGCGACGGGCCGGTTCACCGCTCGCGTGCACCGGCTGCGGGTGGATTACGCCACCAGCCCGCGGCTCAGTACCACGCTGTTCGTGCAGTGGGACAACGAGAGCCGCCGCCTGGCGGCCAACGCCCGCCTGCACTGGATTCCCGCGCCGGGCTCGGACGCCTACCTGGTCTGGAACACGGCGTGGCCCACGGAGGTCAGGGGTCGCGGTGGCATTCCGTTCCGCCGGCCGCTGAACGGGGCACTCATCGGGAAGTTCGTGTACTACTTCCGGCGGTAGCTTGTGCAACTTCTTGTCGTCTGAGAGCTTTCGGCCTGCCGACCCGGTAGCTCAGTTGGTAGAGCAGCGGACTTTTAATCCGTAGGTCGTGGGTTCGATCCCCACCCGGGTCATGTGTTGAAAGAGACCGCCCCGCTCCCTTTAGACCTTGTAGATCGTCACCGCAGTTTCCTCGAAGGTCCGCCGCTTGGTGCCCGTGGGAAGTTCGTGCCCGAGAGCGTGCTCGACCGCGAGGATGCGGGCGAAGTGATTGGCGCGCCAGCTCTCGACCACCCGGTCCGCCATCTTCGATTCGTAGGGAGGGTCGGCGAAGGCGATGTCATAGCTGCCCGGCGACAGGGCGGCCGCGAAGAGGACGGCGTCGCGCTTGAAGACCCGCGTGCGGTCCCGCAGCCGGAGCGACGCGATGTTGGCGCGCAGCGCGTGCAGGCTGGCCGGCCGCTGTTCGACGAAGTCCGCGCTCAGAGCGCCGCGCGAGAGGGCCTCGAGGCCCAGCGCTCCCGTGCCGGCAAAGAGGTCGAGCACCCGCGCGTTCGCCACGTCGCCGGCCAGCAGGTCGAGCAGCGCCGCCCGCACCGGCTCGGCGGTGGGCCGCACCCGGGCATCGTCCGGCGACGCCAGGTCGCGGCCCGCCAGCTTCCCTCCGACGATCCTCACGGACGGTGACCGGCGTTCTGCGCCCTCTCCTTGAGCCGGGTCTTGGCGGTGTACTGGAACCGGTCGGCGGCGGCGAGCAGATCCGAGGCGCTACTGCCGTCCTGGGGATAGAGTGCGAGGCCCGCGCTGACGGTGACCGCCGGCTGCTCGGGATCCAGCGCGAGCAGCTCGACGATGCGCGCCGCGACCTGCGCCGCGGCCGCCTCGTCGGCGAAGGGCAGCACCAGCGCGAATTCGTCCCCACCGTACCGGGCCGGCGTGTCCACCGCGCGCGAGGTGCGCCGCAACACCTCGGCGACGCGACACAGCGCGCGGCTCCCGACGAGGTGACCGTCGCGGTCGTTGATGGCCTTCAAGCCGTCGACGTCCACGAACACCAGCGCGAACCCGTTCTGCGTCCGCTGCGACCGCTGGACCTCGCGCTCCAGCGCGTCGATCAACTGGCGGTAGTTCGGCAGGCCGGTCAGGGGGTCGGTCACGGAGAGCTGCCGCAGTTGTTCCTCGCTCCGGCGCCGCTCGGCCACGACCGCGGCCAGCACCAGGGTGGTCAGCGACAGCACCCCCGCGAACACCTGGAGCAGCAGCAGCGATGCATTGGCCGAGGGCTGCGCGAAGGGCCCGTGCCCGGCCACCGTGCCGCGCACCGCGAGCAGGTACACCGTGGCCACGACCACCGCCGACATCCGGCGACCCAGCCGGAACGCCGTCCAGATACACAGCGGCATGACGAGGAACTCCAGCGGCATCCCCCGGCTCGGCCCGAGCATGCCGCCGAACACGACCTGGCCGACGATGGCGGCGGCGACGAGCACCACGGCGCCTTCGGCCGCGGCCCTTGGCCGCCAGCGAACCCGTGGATTGGCGCTCCACAGGAGCAGGATCGGTGCGACGATCATGTCGCCGCCCGCGTCGCCCAGCCACCAGGTGAGCCAGATGCGACCGAAGTCCGCCCAGCGGGCGAGCTGGCCCAGCATGAGCGTCGTCACGCCGATGGTCGCGCTCACGGCGGTGCTGATCCCCGCGGCAAGACAGACGAAGGCGAGGATGCCGCGCGGCGTGGCGAGCGCGTAGCGCCCGGCGGCGTACCGTTCCAGCAGGTACGTCCCGACCACCGCCTCGAGGGTGTTGCCGGCCGCGATGCCGAGGGAGGTCCCGACACCCCCCGCCGTCGTGAGGTTGACGACGAAGGCCCCCACCAGGATCGCCGGCCACGCGCCGGGGCCCACGATGAGCAGCAGCGCCAGGGCGATGCCCGTCGGCGGCCACACCGGCGTGGCGCTCGCGTTCACCAGGGCGAGGTGCAGCCCCAGCTTGCCCGCGACGATGTACATCGCGGTCACGGCCAGGAGCATCCCCGGCCGATTCGGCGGTTGCAGCAGGCGGCGCATCAGGCTACGAATCTTCGTGAACCGCCCTTGCGGGGATGTGAGGCACCTCACAGGGGCGCCACACCCCGGCCGGCCCACGGTTCCTTCAACTTGAACGCCACATCTTGACAATCAAGATGTAGCCAGGCTACCATCGACGGGCACCCTTCGCCGGAGCCTTTCGTGGATCAGCCGAGTACCGACGTCATCCAGGGCACGCTCGACATGCTCATCCTCAAGACGCTCAGCCTCGAGCCGCTGCACGGCTTCGGCATCGCCCGCCGCATCGAACAGATCTCGCGCGGCGTCTTCAAGGTCAACCCCGGCTCGCTGCTCACCGCCTTCCAGCGGCTGGAGCGCGCCGGATGGCTCGACGCCGAGTGGCGCCAGACGGACAACTCGCGCCGCGCCAAGTTCTACGCCCTCACCCGCGCCGGCCACAAACAGCTCGAGGTCGAGACCAGCGACTGGACGCGGCGCGTCACCGCGGTCGCCCGCCTCCTGAAAGCCGAGGGCTAGGCGCATGGCACTCTGGCGCCAGATCAGCCGCGGGATTCGCGTGCTTACCCGACGGGCCGCCGCCGACCAGGACGTCGCCGACGAGGTGCAACACTACCTCGAGCAGGCGACCGCGGCGCACGCCGCGCGGGGGCTTGCGCCGCACGCGGCGCTCCGCGCGGCGAGGCTGGAAGTCGGCAACGTCACGGGCGTCAGGGAACAGGTCCGCTCGTACGGCTGGGAGAATGGCGTCGGCACCTTCCTGGCCGACCTGCGCTACGCCGCGCGCGGGCTGCGCGCCGCTCCCGGCTTCACGGCGATCACGGTGCTCACGCTGGCCCTCGGCATCGGCGGCACGACGGCGATCTTCAGCGCGGTGAACCCGATCCTGTTCGAGTCGGTGCCGTACCCCAATCCCGGCCGGATGACCTGGATCCTGGAGCTGCGTAGCGACGGAGGCCGCAGCAGCGGAACGTTCGCTCTGTATCGCGCGTTTCTGGAACGCAATCACTCGTTCGAGACGATGGCAGTACTGAAGCCGTGGCAGCCGGCCATGACCGGATCGGACCAGCCGGAGAAACTTCAGGGGCAGCGTGTCAGCGCGAGCTACTTCCACGTGCTGGGAGTCTCACCCATCGCGGGAAGGGACTTCGAGCCCTCCGACGACCAGCTTCGCGGGCCGAACGTGGTGATTCTCAGCGACGCGCTCTGGCGGCGGCGATTTGCCGGTGACCAGGCGATCGTGGGACGCCAGATCACCCTCGACGACGACTCCTACACCGTCATCGGCGTGATGCCGCCCGGCTTCGAGAACGTGGTGGCGCCATCGGCCGCACTGTGGGCGCCGTTGCAGTACGACCCCTCGCTCCCCAGGCAGGGACGGGAGTGGGGTCATCACCTCGGGACGATCGGCAGGCTCCGGCCGGGCATCAGCCTCGACCAGGCGACACGGGAAATCAACGGGCTCGGGCGCGGCGTCCTGACCGAGCGGCATCCGGAGACCTACGATCCCAACCAGCAGTTTTCCGTCGCATCGCTGCAAGACGAGCTGACGCGCGGCGTCAAGCCGACGCTCCTCGCCATCCTCGGTGCGGTCCTGCTGGTGCTCGTGATCGCCTGCGTGAACGTGACGAACCTGCTCCTCGCCCGCGGCGTTCAGCGACGTGGCGAGTTCGCGCTGCGCGCCGCCCTCGGCGCCGGGCGCGGCCGGCTGATCCGGCAGCTGCTGACCGAGAGCCTGTTTCTCGCCGCGATAGGCGGCATGGCCGGCATCGTCGTGGCGATGCTTGGCGTGCGCGCGCTCGTGGCACTCAGCCCGCCGGGCCTGGCACGCGCCGGCGCGATCGCCGTCGACGGCGCCGCGTTCGCATTCGGACTGGGGATCGCCACGCTGATCGGCCTGACCGTCGGGATGGTCCCGGCGCTCCAGGCGGCGCGCGGCGATTCGCACCGGGGCCTCCAGCAGGGCTCTCGGCGCCACGTCGGCGGACATCGCCTCACGCGCGGCGCGCTGGTCGTTGCGGAAGTCGCGCTCGCACTGGTGCTGCTGGTGAGCTCGGGGCTGCTGCTGCGCAGCTTGAATCGGCTCTTCGCGGTCGATGTGGGTTTCGCTTCACCAGGCCTGCTCACCATGCAGGTGCAGGCGGCGGGGCACCGGTTCGACGACGACAGCACTTTGCACGTGTTCTTCGCCCAGGCGCTCGAGGCGGTGCGGCAGGTGCCCGGCGTGACGTCCGCCGGCTTCACCAGTCAGCTGCCGCTGAGCGGCGACCGCGACGAGTACGGCGCGCAATTCGAGCCGACCCCGACCCAGCCCGCCGAGACGTACGGCGTGTTTCGTTATGCGGTGAGCCCCGGGTACTCGGAGACGATTCGCGTTCCCCTGCGGCGCGGGCGCCTGCTCGACGAGCACGACGGCCCTGCCGCGCCGATGGTCGCGCTGATCAGCGAGTCGCTGGCTAGAGGCCGGTTTCATCGGGCCGACCCGATTGGACAGCGGCTGCGCATCGGCCCGTCCGGACCCTACACCATCGTAGGCGTGGTGGGCGACGTGAAGCAGATGTCGCTGGCGCTCAGCGAAGCGGACGCGGTGTACCTGCCGACGACCCAGTGGCCATTCGCCGATCGCGTGCTCTCGCTCGTGGTCCGCACCCGCGGCGATGCGGCCAGCCTGGCTTCGGCGATCCGCCGGGCGGTCTGGTCGGTCGACAAGAACGAGCCGGTCGTACGCGTCGCAACGATGGACGACCTGCTCGCAGCGTCGGCGGCGGAGCGCCGTTTCGCGCTGCTGCTCTTCGAGGCGTTCGCACTCGCCGCGCTGGTCCTGGCGGCCGCGGGGATCTACGGCGTCCTGGCGGGCAGCGTCGCCGAACGGACCCGCGAAATCGGCGTGCGGGCGGCGCTGGGGGCTTCGCGCGGGAGCATCCTTGCCCTGGTGGTTCGCCAGGGAATGACCCTCACCGGCCTCGGCGTCGTGATCGGCCTGGCGGGGGCGATCATGGCGACGCAGGCCATCGTCGCGATGCTGTTCGGCATCTCGCGCCTCGACCCGCTCACCTACCTCGGCGTGATCGCGTTGCTGCTGGGCGTCTCGGCGGTCGCGTGCTGGGTACCCGCCTGGCGTGCGGCGCGGGTCGATCCCGCGATCACCCTGCGGGCGGAATAGGGCAGCGACGGCGTCAACTCCCCTTCGCGCATGCGCCGATCCCCGGACGGGATCGAGCCCTCTTCAGAACCTGGCGAGCTCGGGAACCTGCCGGATCCCCCGCACCCGATGCCGCGCCAGCACGCCGCGCAGCAGGTCGCCTACCGCATCGGCATGCTCGACCGCTCGTGAGAAGGCGTAGACGACGTCTACGGCCGCCCGGTCGAGCGCCTCGCGGAGCGCCTTGGGGTCCCCGTCGCCCGGGCCCTGGAGCGTGGGGTGATTGAAGAGCAGAAACCGGATCACCGCCACCCGGGCCAGCAACTGCAACACGTGGGTGCGCAGATCGAGGGACGCCGTGAACGGATCCCGCATCCAGTAGTTCGCGGCATAGTTGCCGACGAATTGCGCGATCCGATCCGGGAACGTCCGCTCCCACCGGCCGCGCCGCACGCGGTAAGCCTCCCAGAGCTCCCCGCCGCGCAGCGTCGGCGCCGCCTCCCCGGCGGCCCCCGGGCCGCCCGCCTGCGGGTCGAGAAATGGCGCATACACCGCGTCCACGAGCGCGTCGAAGCGCGGGGCGGCCTGCATCCGCCGCACCGCGATCAGAAGCTGCTGGACCAGCACGAACGGCAGCGTGCCGCTCACCCTGGCGGACGCGCATGCGCGATCCTGCGCAGCCAGGCTCCGCGCAGAAGCGGACGCGCTCATGGCGTCACGGATGCGCGCATCCTGCGCGCTCCCGCCGTGCGCCGTGCGCGTTGCGTCGAGTCGCCTCGCGAGGTTGGCGGCGAAGGCGAAGCGGCTGGCCATCGGGTACTCGTTCATCGCGAGCAGATTCAGAAAGGCTCTGCGCACGACCAGGAAATTCCGGACCATGGGGTCCCGGCTGGTGGCCGGAAGGCTGTGACGCACCTTGAAGGCCCTCATCGCCAGCGGATCGGCGTCGTCGATCTGGACGGCATCTTCAGCGAGGAGGCAGAGCCGAGCTGCTTCGGGGCACGACAGCGTGTCGGTCAGGGAGAGGTGGCGCCCGATCTCCGACAGGATTCGCGGATACGTTGCGCACACACTCGGAAGGGCGGCCGGCCCGTGCGCCGCGTGGATCGAGCAGAGCCGGTCGGGCGCCAGGAACACGCACTGACCGGCGGGCGTCTTCTGGAGCGTCGCGTAGGGCTGATCGGCGCCTCCGTCGGGGCCGCGAACGCACCCGCGCTCGAACTGCTCCCGCTGCGCCGGTGAGCCGGCGAGCGCCCGTTTGAGCCGGGCGTAATCGGGTTTGTCGACCGATACCCGCCAGGCGTGGGCGCAACAGTTGTCCTCACAGGCGGTGCCGATGCAATGGAAGCGCGCCGCGTAGCGCGACGTCGTTGCCGTGGGGACGGTAACCCGGGAACGAACCGGGGGTGCCACACCTCGTGGGTGCGGCACCCCCGTCCTGTCAGCGGCCTTGCCGGATCGCATCCTCAGCTCCGGCCGTGTCCGCTCAGAACTTCTCGAGGATCCTCGCCGGTGCGATGCGCTCCTCCAGCTCCTCGATAGTCAGCGTCAGCTCCTCCGCCGTCTTGCCGGTTGCCGTCTTGACCTGCTGCTTCTGCTCCGGCGTCAACTTGATGCTGATCCGCTTGCCCGATGCCATGAGGACTCCTCGTTGTTGGATGGTGCAGCGGCTTTGCCGGATCGCATCGTCAACTCCGGCGGTGCCGGCTCACTACTTGATGAAGACCCTCGCCGGCGCGATGCGCTCCTCCAGCTCCTCGATGCTCAGCTCCAGCTCGTTCGCCGACTTGCCGGTTGCCGCCTTGATCTGCTTCTTCTGCTCTGGTGTCAGCTTGATGCTGATCCGCTTGCCCTTTGCCATGAGGACTCCTCCTTGGGGGATGGTGCACGCACACTATGCTCAACCTGCTCCCGCCCAGCCGGGAACGCAACTTCGCCCGGATCGGTTGCGCCGCGCCTCGTGGGTTCGCAGCTTGAGGGCGAGGGCTTTGTCGTCCGGGGCCCACTGGCCTATCTTGAGGGTGTAGTCCGATCGTCCACCAGCGCGACCGTTCGGTATTCCGGGGGTTCCATGACCGCACCGACCCAGAACTACGCCAACCACCGCCGCCTGGTCCCGAGCTTCCACATCGTACTTTTCTTCATCCTGCTGGCGAACTTCATCTTCAGCGCTGTGCACCTGTATCGCCACCATACCTACGAAGCCGTCATGGGGCTGGCCATGGCCGTCGCCTTCGGCCTGATCTTCGGCCACATGCGCGGCTTCGCGACGACTCTTCAGGACCGGATCATCCGGCTCGAGGAGACGTTGCGCTACCAGCGCTGCCTCCCGGCGGACCTCCAGGGCCGCGCCGCGAGCCTCTCGCTGCCGCAGATGATCGGCCTCCGGTTCGCGAGCGACGCCGAGCTGCCCGTCCTGGTGGCCAAGACGCTCGACGGGAACCTCGCCCGGGGTGTGATCAAGCAGCAGGTCAAGGACTGGCGCGCCGACAACGTGAGGGTCTGACCATGACAGCGCATGCCGCCGTACCGCTCCACGGCCACCCCCACCCCGAGCAGAAGAAGGACCCGGTGCCGAAGATCTGGATCGACGGCCAGTACTACGACAAGGCAGACGCCAAGGTCTCCGTCTTCGATCACGGCCTGCTCTACGGCGACGGCGTTTTCGAGGGGATTCGGGCCTACAACGGAAACGTCTTCCGCCTGGCCGCGCACATCGCGCGACTCTACGCGTCCGCGCACGCCATCCTCATGACGATCCCGATGACCCAGCAGGCCATGATGGCCATGGTCGAGGATTGCGTGAAGGTCAACGGCCTCACCGACGCCTACATCCGCCTCGTGGTCACCCGCGGCTTCGGCGACCTCGGTCTCGATCCCCGAAAGTGCCCGCGCCCGACGGTCTTCTGCATCGCCGACGGCATCCAACTGTGGCCCAAGGAGATGTACGAGCGCGGCCTGGCGATGGTCACCGTGCCCACGCCCGTCAACGCGCCCCACAACCTTTCGCCCCAGATCAAGTCGCTCAACTACCTCGCCCACATCCTCGCCAAGGTCGAGGCGATCAACGCCGGTGCCGACGAAGCCCTCATGCTGGACTCGGCCGGGAACGTCGCCGAAGGTTCGGGGCAGAACATCTTCTGTGTGAGCGGCAAGACCCTCCGCACGCCGCCCTCCTATGCCGGCATTCTTCGCGGCGTGACCCGGAGCGCCGTCGTCGAGTTGGCGCGCGCCGCGGGTCATGACGTCCAGGAAGCGACCCTCACCCGCTACGACCTCTACTGCGCCGACGAAGTCTTCCTGACCGGTACCGCCGCCGAGGTGGTCGGCGTCCGCCAGCTCGACGGGCGATCGATCGGAGCGGGCAAAGTGGGCCCCGTCACACGAGATATGTCGGCCAGGTTCCGGGAACTCGCCATGCGGGGAGGCTGAACAGGAATCGGCAGGCTTGGTGCCATATTGGCACCCTTTGATGCTTGACCCTCGTTTCCCGACTCGGCCATATTCCCAAGATGGCCGGTTTTCGAGTCGACTGGTACGAGACGTGCAAGGAGTGCCCCGGTATGAGGCACTCTCTTGCGGTCCTGATTCTCGCCGGACTCACCGCGTGCGCGCGGGGAGGCCCGGCGCCCGTCGCTCCGGTGACCGCCGGCTCCTCGGCTGAGGAAAGCCCGTCGCCGGTCCAGACCGTCGCCGTCACCCCGACCAGTCCAGCCGACCCTCCGGCCGCTGAAGCCGCCCAGACTCCAGCCGCCCAGGCTGCCGCTGCGCGCGTCCGGCGGGACAGCGCCACCGGCGACACGCTGCAGCAGGAGGCGGAGTTCCTCGACTCGCTCCGGGCGCTGGCGGCCGACACGCTGCACCGGCAGGCGCTGAGCATACCCGTGGCGCCCGAAGCCGTCCGCCGCGAGGCGGCCACGCTGTTCGGCCGGCCCGAGGGCAGCGCGGCCTCGGCGACCTGGGACATCGACGTGGCGACCTACGCGTCGCACGAGCGGGTGCAGTACTGGATGGACTACTTCGGCGGCCGCTCGCGCTGGCACTTCGAGCGCTACATCGAGCGGGCCGGCCGTTACGATTCGATGATCCGTACCCGTCTCGCGGCCTCCGGCATGCCGCAGGACATGATCTACCTGGCAATGATCGAGAGCGGATTCGCGCAGAATATCCGCTCCCGCGCGGGTGCGGTCGGCCTGTGGCAGTTCATCCCGGCCACGGGGCGCCGCTACGGCCTCACCGTGGATGCCTGGGTGGACGAGCGTCGCGATCCCTATCTCGCGACCGATGCCGCGATCCGGTTCCTCTCCGAGCTGAACAACCGCTTCGGTTCCTGGTACCTGGCTGCGGCCGCGTATAACAGCGGCCCCGGCAAGATCCAGCGGGGCCTGGCGCGTGGCGACTACGGCGCGCTCAACGGCAACGACGCCTTCTTCGCGATGGCGGAGGGGCACTTCCTCCGGCGCGAGACCCGCGACTATGTGCCGAAGCTGATCGCCGCGGCGCTGCTCGCCAAGGAACCCGCCCGGTACGGCTTCACCGGCCTCGACATCTGGTCGCCCATGCGGTACGACTCGGTGCAGGCGCCCTTCGCCGTCGGGCTCGATGTGGTGGCGCGTCTGGCGCATACCACGCGGGACGTCATGGAGGACATGAATCCGATGTTCTTCCGTGGCGTGACCCCGCCCGACCGGCGGGCGTGGCTGAGGGTGCCGCTGGGGACCGCGGACTCGGTGAACGCACGGCTCGCGACGCTGCCTCCGGGCGACCGGGTCACGGTCATCGTGCACCTGGTGGGACGCGGTGAGACGCTGTCGCGGATCGCGCGGCAATACGGCGTCACGGTGAGCGACATCCAGTCGGCGAACCACCTGCGCACCACGCGCCTGGCACGCGGGCAGCGGCTGGTGATTCCGACCTCGATCGCGCGGCTGCGGTCAGTGGCCGGCGAGCCGCGCGGCACCCGCCGCACCAGGCTGCCGAGCACCTCGCGCACGACCGCCGCATCCCGGCTCCCGGCACGTAGCGCCGCCTCGGCCGCCCCGACAGCCACGACGCGCCGCGTACACGTGGTGCGCTCCGGCGAGTCGCCGGCGTCGATCGCCGCCGGTTTCCACGTTCCGGTAGACGCGCTGCTCGCGGCCAACGGGTTGAATCGCCGCAGCGTGATCCGCCCCGGTCAGTCGATCAGGATCCCGAACTAACCCGCCACTCCCCGGTCAGGCCGCCGGACTTCTCCACCAGCCGCACTTCGCCGATTTCCATTGCGCGGTCGGCAGCCTTGACCATGTCGTAGACGGTCAGCAGCGCCACCGCGCACGCGGTCAGCGCCTCCATCTCCACGCCGGTCTTCGCCTCGACCTTGACCTCCGCCCGGACGCGCACTCCGGGCAGCTTGGAGTCGAGCGTCGCCTCGACGGTGACCCGCTCGAGCGGCAGCGGATGGCAGAGCGGGATCAGCTCGGCGGTCCGCTTGGCGCCCATGATGCCGGCGATCTCGGCCACGCGCAGCACGTCGCCCTTGGCGATGCGGTTCGCCTTGACCAGCTGGAAGGCTTCCTTGCTCATCCGGATCAGGCCCTCGGCGGCGGCGTGCCGCTCGGTCACCGGCTTGGACCCGACGTCCACCATGCGGGCGCGTCCTTCATCGTCCACGTGCGAGAGCCGCCGGGTCATGCGTCCGCCTCCGCGAGTTTTCTGAGCAGGTCGCTCACGATGAGCTGGGGGTTGACGTTGCCTTGCGCGAGGCGTCGGGCGCCCTCGATCTCGCGCAGCTGTGCCGCGAGCCGGGTCGCCGGCGCTTCGCCGGCCTCCGGCTCCCCGGTGCCGTGCAGGCGGCGGGCGAGCTCGTCGCGGAGCCGCTCGGCCGCGGCGTCGAGGAGGGCGGTGAAATCGCCGCGCCCGCCGAAGCCCTTCACCGCGAAGGCGTAGGCATGGCGCGCGGCCGGCCCGCGCCGCGCCGCGGCGAGCAGCCGATCGGCGGCGGCGCGTTCCTCATCCGCGCCGCCGGCGAGAGCGAGGGCGGTGCCGATCGATCCCCCCGCCAGCTCGGCGCGACGCCTGGCATCGGCGGCGCCCAGGCCCGCCACCTCGCTGAGGAACGCCGCGATCTGCGGCGGCTTGAGCCGGCCAACGCGCAGCTGCACCAGTCGCGACCGGATCGTCGGCAGCAGCGCCGCGGGCTCGGCCGTGGTGAGCACGAAGTAGGTGTCCGGGGGCGGTTCCTCGAGCACCTTCAGCATGGCGTTGGCCGCCTCCTGCGAGGAGAGCTGGGGGACCAGCCGCTCGGCATCGGCCACCAGGAAGACCTTGGCCCGGCCCATCGCCGGGCGCATCTGAGCCCGACGGTGCAGCACGCGCACCAGCGGCAGGAAGAGCCCGGCCATCCCGTCGGGTCGTGCGTACAGCGGCGTCTCACGACGCTGGGCGATCGCCGCCGTGAGCAGGTCCTCGGCTTCCTCGACCTGCTTCGTTTCATCGCCCTTGGGGCGCGCGATCGGGAAGAACCAGTGGACGTCGGGGTGGCCGAGAGAGAGCGTCATCCGGCAGGATTGGCAGGCGCCGCAGGGTGCGCCGGGACCCTTCTCGCAGAGGATGCCGGCCGCGATCCAGAGGCCGAGGCGCTGCTTCCCCACGCCCTGGGGTCCGACCAGCAACATCGCCGGCGGCAGCGTGCCGGCCACCAAGGCGGTGGTGAGCCGCTCGCGGAGCTCATCGTGGCCGTAAACGGGGTGAAGAGGCACGGTCAGAAGATAGAGAGCAGGGGAAAATGCGGGGAGGGAATCATCTCCCCTCGCCGCCGAGCAGCGCGACAAACCGCGGATCCTGACGAATCCCGTCGAACGCGGGCTCCGCGCGCAGATGAAGCAGGAAGTGCAGATCGCGCCGAGGGTGGTAGCGGTCGAGCCACCAGAAGGCCCGCGCCGTGTCGCCGATCGCGAAATAGGCGTCGGCGAGAGCTGGGGCGGTGTGGACCGACGGGTCGACGGTGTCCGCGGTCGCGGCGGCGGCGGCGACGTAGGCCCGCGCCCGGGCCGTATCGCCGTGGGCGATGAAGACCCGTGTCAGCTCGTATTGGCCGGTCCGGTCGCTGGGTCCCTGGCCCAGCCGGTCGGCCGCGGTGAAGTGGGCCTCGGCCTCGTCGAGCCGACCGCGCCAGAGCGCCGCCTGACCGGCGATCCCTCGCGCGGCGAGCAGCGTCGGGTCGGCGGCGACCGCTCGCTCGGCCCAGGCAGCTGCCGAATCGATCTCGCGCATCAGGAACCAGCCGGTGGCCACGGTCGCGATCGTCTCACCGGTCTCCGGATCGAGCGCCGCCGCCCGTTGAAGCGCCAGGCGCGCGCTCGGCAGGTCGCTGGTTTCCAGATAGCAGAACGCCAGGCCCTTCCAGGCTTCGATGTTCGTTGAGTCGATGGCAATCGCGGCGCGGAAAGCGCGGATCGAGCCCATGCGGTTGGTCGGGTCCACGTCCTGCGCAACCATGGCGCGCATCACCAGGACATCCGGATCGTGAGGCGCCAGCTCGACCGCGCGCTCGGCGGCGCCCAGCTCGAGCGCGACCGCGCTGTCGGGAGGCAACCCCGAAACCCGGAAGCGCCACCGGCTGGCGCGCTCGATGGTGCGTGCGAGCCCCGCCCAGCCGAGCGGTGAGGTGCTGTCGCGCGCGATAACCTGCCTGAAGTACGCCACGGCGCGGGCGAGGGCAGCCTCGGTGCGACGGCCGAGCAGGTGCCGTCCGCGCAGGTAGAGGTCGTAGACCTCGGGGTCGGCGCTCGTCCGGGCGGCCAGCGGGGCCGAACGCAGTCCCATCGCGCCGAGGGACTGCGCGGCCACCTCGCCGGCGATTCCGGGAATGTCGCGTGCCGGGCGCCGCAGCTGCTGCGTCCAGAGGACTGAAGCCGAGGACGGACGCTCGAGGCGCGCCGCCACGACGACACCGCTTTGCGAGCGGCGCACATCGGCGCTCACCACATAGTCGGCCGCACCGCGGGCGTGGGGTCCGACCAGCACGATCGCGCGGCTGCCCAGCAGCGCGGCGCGGACATCGTCGGCGAGGCCGCCGGCGAGATAGGCGTCGGCCGAGTCGGTGGCCGTGAAGTTCAGCACCTGGACCCGGGGTCGCACGATGCGTACCGGTCCGCAGGGAGGCGGAGCGCCGTCGGGGCACTGGGCGGCCAGTGGACGAGCGCCCGCGCAGAGCCCGGCGCAGGCCGCGAGGGCGAGACCGATGCTGCGTGAAGGCACAGCGAGAAGATATCTTCCAAGCCCATGATTCGCGCAGCCGTGATGCCGGGGCCAGGCCTCCCGATCGAGATCCGAGAGATTCCCGACCCCGTTATCGAGGCCGGCGGAGTCCTCCTCGAGACGATCGCGAGCGAGGTCTGCGGCACCGACGTGCACCTGCATCACGGCCGGCTCGCGGGCGTGCCGTACCCCATCATCCCCGGCCACGTGAGCGTGGGCCGCGTCCTCGAATCCCGCGGCGTGACCCACGACGCGCTCGGCGAGCCGCTCGGCACCGGTGACGTCGTGACCTTCTACGACGTCCACGGCATCTGCGGCGTGTGCTGGCACTGTCTCGTCGCGCGGCAGCCCAACCGTTGTGCGCAGCGCCGCGTCTACGGCATCACCATGTCCGCCACCGACGGACCGCTGGGCGGCTGGGCCGAGCGCATCTACCTGAAGCCCGGTGTGCGGGTACTCCGCCTTCCAGAGCCACTCACCCCGGACGACGTCATCGGCGGCGGGTGCGGCCTCTTCACCGGCTATGCGGCGGTGGAGCGCAGCGCGCTCGCGATGGGCGACACCGTGGTCGTGCAGGGGGCGGGGCCCGTCGGCCTCGGCGCGGCGCTCTTCGCGGCGCTGCGGGGGGCCGAGTGCGTCATCGTCATCGGCGGTCCTGCGGCCCGGCTGAGCCTCGCGCGGACCCTGGGCGCCGACCAGACGCTGTCGCTCGACCTCGCGCCGGCCGCGCGAGAAGAGGCGGTGCGGGCGGCGACCGGGGGGCGCGGCGCCGATGTCGTCATCGAGGCCAGCGGCAATCCCGCCGCGGTCGCCGAAGGGCTGGGAATGCTGCGCGACGGCGGCACCTGCGTCGTGGCCGGCCACTATACCGACACCGGCGACGTCAGCATCAACCCGCACCGGCTGATCAACCGCCGCCATGCCGACATTCGCGGCCAATGGGGCACTGAGTTCCACCACGTGGTGCGCGCGCTGCGCATGGCGGCGCGGCACCAGGGACGCTTTCCCCTCGCCCGGACGATCGGGGCGCGCTACCCGCTGCTTGACGCCGCGTCGGCACTGGCCGCGGTCGAGGCGATGACGGTGACCAAGGCGATCATCGTGCCGGGGGCGGCCTGATGCACGACCCCGTCGCCACCGTCGCGCTCTATCTCGCCATCATCCTGGTCGCGGCGAAGCTCGGCGGCGACCTGGCCGTCCGCCTCGGGCAGCCGGCGGTGCTCGGCGAGCTGGTGATCGGCGTCGTCCTCGGTAACCTCGCGCTCCTGGGCGTGCGCGGCCTCGAGGCGGTCACCACCGACGTGATGATCGACCGGCTCGCCGGACTGGGCGTGCTCATCCTGCTCTTCGAGGTCGGGCTCGAGTCCACGGTGCGCCAGATGCTCGCCGTGGGCTGGACCAGCCTGCTCGTGGCCGTGCTCGGCGTCGTGGCGCCGTTCGCGCTGGGCTGGGGCGTCGGCATCTGGCTGCTGCCGGAGCACAGCGTGTACGTCCACGCCTTCCTGGGCGCGACCCTCTGCGCGACCAGCGTCGGCATCACGGCGCGCGTCCTCCAGGACCTGGGCAGCGCCCAGAGCCCCGAGGCCCGCATCATCCTCGGCGCGGCGGTCATCGACGACGTGCTGGGGCTGGTGGTCCTGGCGGTGGTGACCGGCGCGATCGCGGTGGCGGGGAGCGGCACGCCGATGGGCTATGGCGCGATCCTCTGGATCGTCGCCAAGGCGACCGCCTTCCTGGTGGGCGGCATCGCGCTCGGCGTGATGCTGGCGCCGCGCGTCCTCCGCCTCGCGGCGCGCCTGCGCGCCCGCGGCGCCCTGCTCGCGACCGGGCTCGCGATCTGCTTCCTGCTCTCCTGGCTCGCCGGCGCAATCGGCCTCGCGCCCATCGTCGGGGCCTTCGCGGCAGGCCTCATTCTGGAAGACGTCCACTACGAGCCGTTCGTCGGGCGCGGCGAGCGCGGCCTCGAAGAGCTGGTCCACCCGATCGCCGGCTTCCTGGTACCGATTTTCTTCGTTCGCATGGGGATGCTGACCGACTTGCGCTCCTTCGCCCGGCCGGGAGTGCTGGGACTCGCGCTGGCCCTGACCGTGGCGGCGGTAGTCGGGAAGCAGGTCTGCGCGCTTGGCGTCGGGCGGGGCATCAACCGGCTCGCCGTCGGCATCGGGATGATCCCGCGGGGCGAGGTGGGGCTGATCTTCGCGAACGTCGGTCTGGCGCTGATGGTCGGAGCGGAACGGATCGTGGATCCGGCGATCTACTCGGCGGTCGTCGTGATGGTCATCGTGACGACGCTGATGACGCCGCCCGCCCTGGGCTGGGCGCTGAGAAGACAAGAACCTCAGTAGACCCGGCCCCCAAGGGGAACGTCCCGCTCGGGCTCGAGCAGCACCACGTGCCCCTCGGCATCCGGCAGCCCCAGTACCAGCACCTCGGACTTGAATCCCGCAATCCGGCGCTCGCCGAGGTTCACGGCCGCGATCACCAGCTTCCCGGCCAGCGATGCCAGGGGATAGACCTCGGTCAGCTGCGCGCTCGACGTCTTCTGTCCCAACGGGCCGAAGTCGATCCACAGTTTGTAGGCCGGCTTGCGCGCCTCGGCGTTGGACTCGGCGCGGATGATCCGGCCGACGCGCAGGTCGAGAAGCTGGAACGCCTCGTATGGTGTGCCGGACATGAATTGATGGTAGACGGTAGATGGTGAATGGTGCTAGCCCTTCGGGTCGGAGCCTTCAGCCTTCAGCCTTCAGCCTTCAGCCTTCAGCCGTTCTTACAGCTCGATCTGCGCCCCGATCTCGATCACCTGGTCCACGGGAATGTTGAACGACGTTGTGATGCGGGGTGTGTTGCGCGACATGAGGGCGAACAGGCGGTCGCGCCACAGCGGCATCCCCGGCCGCTCGGTCGCGAACAGGGTCTCGCGGCCGACGAAGAAGGTCGCGGCCTCGACGGCGATCGCGAGCCCCTTCTCACGGCAGCGCTCGAGAATCTCGTGGACATCGGGCTCGTCCATGAAGCCGTATCGCGCGTTGACGCGGTAGAACCCATGCTCCAGCGGCTCGATCGTCACCCGTTCCTCGTTGGGCAGGCGCGGCACCTCGGTCATCACCACGGTCATCAGGACGACGCGCTCGTGCAGGACCTGGTTGTGCCGCAGGTTGTACAGCAGCGTGTACGGCACGCCCTCGGGCTGGGCGGTCATGAAGATCGCGGTGCCGGGCACCCGGTGCGGTGGCTCAGCCGCGATGTCGCCCAGCAGAATCTGGAGCGGAACGGCGACTTCGTTGAGTCGCACCGCCAGCAGCATGCGGCCCCGCTGCCAGGTGGAGAGCAGGACGTACCCGATAACGCCGATGACCAACGGGAACCAGCCGCCGGCGGGGATCTTGAGCAGGTTCGATCCCAGGAACGCCAGGTCCACGATCAGCATGAGGCCGGTGACGATCGCGGAGGTCACCGCCGGCCACTTCCAGACCTGCGTCATGGCCCGGTGCAGCAGGATCGTCGTGATCGTCATCGTTCCGGTCACCGCGACGCCGTAGGCGCCGGCCAGGTTGCTCGAGGTCTGGAAGAAGACGACCAGGAGGAGCGCCGCGCCCAGCAGGGCCCAGTTGACGTTGGGCACGTAGATCTGCCCGATCTCGCGCGCCGAGGTGTGCGTGACCTGGAGCCGGGGGCAGAGGCCGAGCTGCATCGCCTGCCGGGTGAGTGAGAAAGCGCCCGAAATCACCGCCTGGGATGCGATCACCGCGGCGCAGGCCGAGACCACCACCAGCGGGACGATCGCCCAGCGCGGCGCCAGCAGGTAGAACGGGTTCAGGGCCGTCTCGGGGTGGCTGAGGACCAGCGCGCCCTGCCCGAAGTAGTTGAGCAGGAGCGCCGGGAACACGACGGCGTACCAGGCCAGGCGGATCGGCCTGCGGCCGAAGTGCCCCATGTCCGCATACAGAGCTTCGCCCCCGGTCACGACGAGGAAGACGGAGCCGAGCGCGACGAAGCCGTGCCAGCGGTTGTCCAGGAAGAAGCGCACCGCGTGCACCGGGTTGATCGCGCCCAGGATCGCCGGTGCATGGAGCAGCTCGCGGAGGCCGAGGAATGCGATGGTCGCGAACCAGACCAGGGTGAAGGGTCCGAACATGGAGCCGACGCGTCCCGTTCCCTGGTGCTGAACGGCGAACAGCCCGACGAGGATCGCCAGCGTGATCGGGATGACCCACGGCTCGAAGACCGGGGTGGCGATCTTGAGACCTTCCACCGCCGACAGCACCGAAACGGCGGGCGTGATCATGCCGTCGCCGTAGAGCAGGGCGGCCCCGAAGATGCCCAGGATCATGTAGAGCGGCCGTGGCGTGCCGAGCCGCACGCCGCGGAGCGATCCGAAGAGGGCCGTCAACGCGAGGATGCCGCCCTCGCCCCGGTTGTCGGCCCGCATCACCAATCCGAGGTATTTCACCGAGATGGTGATGGTGAGCGCCCAGACGATCAGCGACAGGATCCCCAGGACGTTGGCCTCGGTCGCGACCAGCGCGTGGGGGCCGTTGAAACACTCCCGGAGGGCATACAGCGGAGAGGTCCCGATGTCGCCATAGACGACACCGAGGGCTCCGAGGCTGAGCGCCGCGAGGTAGCGTCCGCCGGGGGACGCCCTGTCAGACGGGGAGGTCAACGGGCCGTTGCAATATGGAACATATCTTGGGCAAGGGGAATGTACAACGAAGAAGGGGCCCGCCGTGAAGCGGACCCCTGGAGGCTCCCGAGGAGGGACTCGAACCCCCGACCCGCCGGTTAACAGCCGGCTGCTCTACCGACTGAGCTACTCGGGACCGTAGCCCCGAATGCTAGGCGGGCGGTCTCTCCCCGTCAACGACGTTACTTACGGAAAACCGTGTACCCGACCAGGGCGACGTTGAGCAGCTGGAGCACGATCAGCCAGGTTTCGTAGGGGATCGCTCTGCGGGGCACGACGATCTGGTCTCCGGAGCGCACGCCGAGCTCGCGGAGGGTGGCGCTCGCCAGCGCCGCCGCGTTGACGGGGACCGAGAACTGCTGCCCCCCGCGGATCAGCCGCATCCCGTTTTCCTTCCCGGTCCGCAGCGCCCCGCCGGCCTGCGCCAGCACCTGGTAGATCGTCATCGTCGGGTCCACGCTGTAGAGTCCCGGCCGGACGACCTCCCCCAGCACCGCGACGCGGAACAGGGGCGTAACGGAGACGAAGCTCTGGGTATAGAGCTGCCCATACTCGCGGCGGATGCGGCCGCGCAGGTCGGCGACCGTCATGTCCTTGATGGAGAAGCCGCCGACGATGGGCAGTAGGAGGCTGTCGTTCTCGTCGATCGGAAACTCGCCGGACAGCTCGTCGTGGCCGAAGACCTGGACCTTGACGATGTCGCCGGGCCGCAACGTTCGGCTGACCGGCTCCGAATCGGCGGAAACGGGGCCCAGCTGGGCGAGAGGCGGCCCACCGCCACAGGCGGTGGTGGCCAGGGTCGCAAGGGCGAGCGCTCCGAGCGGACGCAGCAGGGTGCGGATATCCATGGTCGAAGCTAATGACCGGTTTCAGAGTGCGAAAGAGAACGGACCAGATATTGCCCGGTGATGCTGGCCTCGCACTGCGCGACGGCCTCCGGCGTGCCGGCCACGACGACGGTTCCGCCGGCGGCTCCCGCCCCCGGACCGAGGTCGATCACCCAGTCGGCCCGCTTGATCACGTCCAGATGATGCTCGATGACCAGGACGGTATTGCCCTGGTCGACCAGCCGGTCGAAGACCCCCAGGAGGACGCGGACGTCGTCGACGTGGAGCCCCGTCGTGGGCTCGTCGAGGATGTAGAGCTTGCGCCCCTTCTTCTTTCCCGCGGCGGACAGCTCTCGCGCGATCTTGAGCCGCTGCGCCTCGCCGCCGCTCAGGGTCGTCGCGGGCTGGCCCAGGCGCAGGTAGCCGAGGCCGACCTCGGAGAGGTGCCAGAGGGCGCGGCCGAGCCGTTCCTGGTGGCGGAAGCGCCGCATCGCCTCGTCCACCGTGAACTGGAGCACGTCGGCGACCGAGTAGCCGCGGATCTTCACGTCCAGGACGTCGCGCCGGAAGCGCGATCCGCCGCAGGCCTCGCAGGGCACGAAGACATCGGCCAGGAACACCATCTCGATCTGGACGTGGCCCGCCCCCTCGCAGACGTCGCAGCGGCCCCCGCCCGAAACGTTGAACGAGAAGGTGGCCGGCGTGTAGCGCCGCGAGCGCGCCAGCGGCTGGTCGGCGAAGAGCTGGCGGATTTCGTCGTAGGCTTTCACGTAGGTCACCGGGTTGGAGCGCGGTGTGCGGCCGATAGGTGACTGGTCCACCAGCACCGCGCCCTCGAGCGCTTCGAGACCGGTGATCCGCTTCACGCTGCCGACGACCTCGCCGAGATGTTCCTTCGCCGAGTGTTTGCCCTCGAAATGCCGTTCCAGCTGCCGGTGGATCACGTCGGCCACCAGCGTGGACTTGCCCGAGCCCGAGACGCCCGTGACCACCGTCAGGGTGCCCACCGGGATGGCGACGTCGAGCCCGACCAGGTTGTGCGCGCTGGCGCCCTCGATGGCGATCCAGCGCGGACCGGCCCGCCGGCGGACCGACGGAACGGCGATCGACTTCTCGCCCGAGAGGTAGCGTCCGGTGAGGGTTGGGGACGCGAGCAGGGCGGCGTAGTCGCCCTGGAAGACGAGCTCCCCGCCCCGCTCGCCCGCGCCGGGGCCGAGCTCCACGAGCCAGTCGGCGGCCCGCATCGCCGCCGTGTCGTGCTCGACCGCGAGCACGGTGTTGCCCTGGTCCGCCAGCCGGCGCAGCAGCGCCAGGAGGCGGTCGGTGTCGCGGGGGTGCAGGCCGATGGTCGGCTCGTCGAGGACGTACAGCGTGTCGGTGAGTTTCCCGCCGAGGGCGTTGGCCAGCGAGATGCGCTGGGCCTCGCCGCCTGAGAGGGTGCGGGTCTGCCGGTCGAGGCTGAGGTAGCCCAGGCCGATGTCGTTCAGGACGCCGAGCCGCTGGACGATCTCGGTGAGCACCGTGGCGGCGACGGCGCCCTCGTGTTCGCTGACCGCGAGGCCGCCGGCCCAGCCGCGCAGCGCCTCGGCCGTCAGCGCGGCGACGTCGCCGATGCTGCGGCCCCCGATGGTGACCGCGAGCGCTTCGGGCCGGAGCCGGCGGCCGCCACACGCCGGGCACATCATGGCCATCTGGTACTGCCGCAGGAAGACCCGGATGTATTGCTTGTACCGCTTGGCCTCGAGCCGCTTCAGGAACGGGAAGATGCCGAGGTACGTGCCCTTCTTGCCGTGCAGGAGAAAGCGCTTCTGCTCGGCCTTGAGGCTCTTCCAGGGCGTGTCGACCGGGATCCCGGCGGCCTGGGCGGCATTCCGCAGGGTGCGGCGGCGTCCCTCGTATCGCGGCTTGGTCCAGGGATCGATCGCGCCGCCCGCGACGGTGCGCGACGGGTCGGCGATGATGAGCCGCTCGTCGTACTCGAGAACCGCGCCGAATCCGTTGCACCCCGGACAGGCGCCGCGCGGGTGATTGAAGGAAAAGAGCGCCGGCGTGAGGGTGGGGGCCACGGCGCCGCACTGGAGGCAGCGGGGGCTGACGCTGAACCGCCGCTCGGTCCCGTCGGCGGCGATGGCCACCGCGATGCCGTCGCCTTCGGCGAAGGCGGTCGCGACGGAATCGGCCAGCCGTTCGGCGCTGGCGGCGCTCGGGGCGATGCGGTCCACGACCACCAGCGCGGACCTGGCCTTCGCGAGATCGGTTTTCTTCGGCAGTTCTTCGATGCGGTGGAGCGTACCCGCGACGACGACGCGCACGAATCCCATCGCGAGGAGATTCTCGACGACCTGCTCGTGTTTGGCCTTGATGGCCGGGGGGAGGGGGAAGGCGATCGTGATAGTCGACAGTCCATGGTCGACAGTCGACCGGCCACCGGCGCCCGCTGTGGACTGTCGACTCCCGACTGTCAACTGATCCACGACCTCCTGCACCGTCTCCGCGCGGACTTCGCCCCCGCAAGCGACGCAGTGGACGTGGCCGATCCGGGCCCAGAGGAGGCGCAGGTAGTCGTAGATCTCGGTCGCCGTCCCGACCGTGGAGCGGCTCGAGGTGGTGGGGTTCTTCTGCTCGATGGCGACGGCGGGGGCGATGCCCGAGACGCCGTCGGTGGCCGGCCGGGGCATGCGCTCGAGGAACTGCTTGGCGTAGGTCGAGAGGGATTCGATGTACCGGCGCTGGCCCTCGGCGTAGATCGTGTCGAAGGCGAGCGACGACTTTCCCGACCCCGACGGCCCCGTCAGCACGATGAGCCGACGGTGCGGCAGAGCCAGCGTAAAGCCCCGCAGGTTGTGTTGTCGGGCGCCCCGAATGATGAGCTGACGGTCCACAACCCGGAAAACTAACCAGAACCCGGAGCCTCGACCGGCTCTTGGCGTGTTTGTGCCCGGCGCAGTACGTTCCGGCCCCATGGCCTCGCTGCTGACCCCGCGCACCCTGAAACGCGGGCTCCAGATCTTCTTCGCGATTTCCATCCTCGGTGTCGTCGCGGTTCTCGGGCGAACCGGGGCGTGGCGTGCCACTCTCGACGCCTTCACGGAGGTGCGGCCGGGGTGGATGCTCGTCGCCCTGCTGCTCGCGTCGTCCGACTGGCTGGGCGGCGGCCTGCGGATCTGGCTCCTCACCAGGCACGTCTGGCCGAAGACCCCGTTCTGGGGGATGGTGACGGCGGGCGGCCTCACCGCCTGGGCCGCGTACCTCACGCCGGCGCAGACCGGCGGCGGCCCGACCATGATCCTCACCATGCGGCGCTTCGGCGTGCCGCTGCCTGAAGCGATGACGTCGACGGTGATGAGCTTCCTGACCACCGTGATCTTCTTCGCGATCGCGGGCCCGCTGGCCGTGGTGTTCGGCGCCGGCAGCTCGCTCGCCGCCTACAACACCGGCATCGCAAACATCTCCCTCTACGACATCTTCAAGACCAGCGCCGCGATGTTCGGTCTGATCGGCGGCGTGCTGATCTTCGCTCTGGGCTTCCCGAAGGTGACGACCTCGACCTTTCACCGGATCGTGACTTGGCTCGAGACCCACCACGGCGCCCGGTGGGCGCAGCGCGTGGACGGCATGCGGGCCGGCATCGACCGGATGCACGAGTGTACCGTCCTCTACTTCCGCACGCCGAGCGGGTGGGTGCAGATGTTCGTCGGCGTGCTGACCAGCGCCCTGGCGCACGCCAACCGGCTGCTCGCCGGCTACGTCGCGATGCGCGCGCTGGGGCTGCACGCCGAGTTCCTCGACATCCTGATCATCCAGGTCACCGTGTCGTTCCTGCTGTACTTCGCGCCCACACCGGGCGGCGCCGGCGCCGCCGAGGCGCTGTCGGCCGCGGTGATGCAGAAGTACGTACCCGACGCGTTCCTGCCGGCGTACACCATCATCTGGCGCTTCACCATGAGCTACGCGACGGTGATCTTCGGCACCGTCGTCTTCTACAAGCTGCTGCACGGCCGCCTGGACCAGGCCGAAGAAGCCGCCGCGGAGAGCGAAGCGGCCGCGCCGGCGTGAGTACCGCGTTTCACGAGGAGGAAGCGCTCGGGCAGTCCTACGACGCGCGACTGGTGCGCCGGCTGGTGGCCTACCTGCGTCCGTACCGGAGCGCGGTGGCGGCGTCCTTCCTGCTCATGGTCGCCTCGGCGGCCCTCCAGCTCGCCGGCCCCACCCTCACCAAGCTCGCCATCGACCGCGCGATCCCCACCCGGGACGTCGGCCTCGCCCGCGGCCTCGCCCTGGTCTTCGCCCTCGCGCTGCTCCTGGAATTCGTCGTGGAGTACGTGCAGACGGTGCTCACGGCGCGGATCGGCCAGAGCGCGATGCTCGACCTGCGGATGGCGATCTTCGCGAAACTCCAGCGGCTCGACGTCGCCTTCTACGACCGGAACCCCGTCGGCCGGCTGATGACGCGCGTGACCAGCGACGTCGAAGCGCTCAACGAGCTGTTCACCACCGGCGTGGTGCAGCTGCTCGGCGACGTCCTCACCCTCGGCGCCATCCTCGCGTGGATGCTGTGGACCGACTGGCGGCTGGCGCTCGCCACGATGATCGTGCTGCCGGGCATCGCGCTCACCGCCCAGCGTTTCCGGGTGCGGATGCGCGACGCCTATCGCGAGATCCGGGTGCGCCTGGCGCGGATCAACGCCTTCCTCCAGGAGCACCTCTCGGGGATGCGTGTCGTCCAGCTCTTCAGCCGCGAGCGCTGGACCGCCGAGCGCCACGCCGAGGTGAACGCGGCCCACCTGCGCGCCCAGCTCGAGTCCATCCGGGTGTTCGCGTGGCTGTTCCCGGTCATCGAGGTGATGATCGCGGTCGCCCTTGCCAGCCTCCTCATCTCCGGCGGGCACCGCGTGCTCACCGGCGGCCTGACGATCGGCGTGCTGGCCGCATTCCTGCAGCTCGCGCGGCGCTTCTTCCAGCCGATGCAGGACCTGGCGGAGAAGCTCAACGCCGTGCAGTCGGCGGTCGCGTCCAGCGAGCGGGTCTTCCGGCTCCTCGACACCCCCGAGACCATCGTGGATCCGGCCCGCCCGGTGCGCCTCGGGCGTCCCGCGCGGGGCGAGGTGGTCTTCGAGGACGTCTGGTTTCGCTATCCCTCGGCCGAGCCGCGGGGCGACGAGGACGGCTGGGTCCTCAAGGGGGTGTCGTTCTCGGCCCGGCCCGGGTCGACGGTCGCGCTGGTCGGCCACACCGGGGCTGGGAAGACGACGATCCTGAGCCTGCTGCTGCGCTACTACGACGTGGAGCGGGGCTGCATCCGGCTCGACGGCGTGGACATCCGCGAGCTGGCGCAGGATGAGCTGCGGGAAGCGATCGGGTTCGTGCAGCAGGACATCTTCCTCTTCACCGGCGACCTCCGCTCGAACATCGCCCTCGCTCGGCCGATGAGCGACGAATCCATCGCGGCCGCCGCGCGGCGGGTCGGCGCCGACCGTCTGCTGGGGCGGCTCCCCGACGGCCTGTCGCACCGCCTCGGCGAACGGGGCCAGAGCCTGTCGGTGGGAGAACGCCAGCTGTTGTCGTTCACCCGGGCCCTCGCCGCCGAGCCGGCGGTGCTGGTTCTCGACGAGGCGACCAGCTCGGTGGATGCCGAGGCCGAAGCGGCGATCCAGGAGGCGACCAGGGAGCTGATGCGTGGGCGCACTTGCCTGGTCGTGGCGCACCGGCTGTCCACGGTGCAGCACGCCGATGAGATCCTCGTCCTGCACCACGGGGTGTTGCGCGAGCGGGGCACCCACCAGGGCCTGCTGGCGCAAGGCGGCCTGTACGAGAAGCTGTACCATCTGCAACTGGGGGCGTCGCTTACACCCATGTTGTGACTCGGCCCGGAGTTGCACCGTTTTTGCAGGGCAGATAGGTTTGGACGTTCCCCTGGTATTCCTGTGTTTTGAGGCGAGCCGATGGCCTTTATCGAGTACGGCGGGAAGCGACATGTGGTCCCGGCGGGCGAAATGCTCGTCGGAACCGGTGCCGACTGCCACCTGCGTCTGGAGGGCAGCGGAATCGCGCTTCGCCACGCCGTGCTGACCACAGCCCTGGACCAGTCGGTCTCGATCCGCAGGCTCCAGGACGGGGGCGAGGTCGAGATCAACGGGGTCCGGCTGGGCCCCCTCCCGCAGCCCCTCCTCCATGGCGACAAGATCACTCTTGCCGGCGTGGATCTGTTGTTCGTCGATGAGCGCAAGAGCGGGAGCACCCAGTACGTCTCCGCCGTGCAGCTCCAGGACCTCGTGGCGGGCGCCAAGAAGCCCGGCGCCGGTCCCGGAAAGGCGACCGCCGCCACGGGCGGCCGGATCGTATCGCTGACCGACGGCCGCGAGTACCAGGTGATCGGCGGCTCGCTGAAGTTCGGCCGGGACGCGAGCGCCGACGTCGTCGTCTCGGGCGGGCAGGTGTCGCGCCGCCATGCCGAGATCGTGGTCTCGCCCCGCGGCTACATCCTGGTGGACTCGTCGACCAACGGGACCTGGGTCAACGGCGAGCGGGTGCAGAACCAGCGCCTGCTGGCCCGGGCCGACGTGGTACGGCTGGGAGAGGAAGAGTTTCGGTTCTACGCGGATGCGGCGGTGATTCCGCCGACGCCGGAACCGCCGTCCGGCTCCGCCGCCCCGGTTGCCGCCTCGCCGCCGCCCGCCGGCCCGCCGACACCGCAGGCGATGCCGTCGCCGCCGCCGGCGCCGCAGCCGGCGCCCTCCCGCCCGGTCGCGCGGGCGCAGCCCGCGGGCCCGGCCACGCCGAAGGCGATGCCGTCGCCGCCGGCGCAGCCGCCCGCTCGCCCGCTCGCCCAGGCGCCGAAGCCGACGGCTCCACCCCTGCCGCAAGCGAAGCCGGCGCCGCCGGCGCAACAGCCGCCCAGCCGTCCCGTCGCCCAGGCGCCGCAGGCGGCGAGTCCACCGGCACCGCCGGGGGCGCCCCAGGGCCGCAGCGCGGCGCAGCTGGTGTCCACCGGCTACTTCCCTTCGCCGCAGCGGCCTTCGTCGAACGTGTCGCCGAGGACGGGGGAGGACGCCGCGATGCCCGAGGCACCGGTGCGGCAGACCCCGGTCTCCGTTCCGCCCGTCGCGTCGCCGCCGCGACCCGCCTCGGCGCCTCCGCCGGCCCCCGCTCCGAGGCCAGCAGCGGCCGCGCCGGCGGCGCCGGCCGCGCCGCCCGCTGCGCCCGCGGCCAAGGCGCCGCACGCCCTCGCCAAGTTCCTGGTGCGGTCGGGATCACTGAAGGGACAGCGACTTTACGTTAAGGTGCCGATCGTGAACATCGGCCGCGCCGAGTACAACGACCTGGTGATTCCGGACGACTCGGTCTCCAGCCAGCACGCGAAGCTCACCCGCCGCGAAGGCGTGTGGATGCTGACCGACGTCGGCTCGACGAACGGGACGATGGTCGACGGCGAGCGCATCACCAACGACACGCCGATCGCCCCCGGGGCGTTCATCCGCTTTGGCGACATCCAGCTGGTCTTCGAGCCGACCGACGACGACGCCGGCATGGACAAGAACGCGGGAACCCGCGCGATTTCTGCCGTCAAGCTGTCCGACATCAAGCCCCCCCAGGGGCGCTGAGGCCTGCTCACCTTGCACGTTGTCTGCGCGGCCAAAACCGACGTCGGGCTCATCCGGTCCGGCAACGAGGACAATTACCTGATGATCCCGGAGCGCGGGATCTTCGTCGTGGCCGACGGCATGGGCGGCCACGCGGCCGGTGAGGTCGCGAGCGAGATGGCGGTCCAGCTGATCTCGCGCGACCTGGGCTCCTTCAAGGGGTTGAACGACGGCGAGGCGTCATCGCGTATGACCGCGGCGATCAAGGCCGCGAACAACGCTATCTTCGAGCGCACGCTGGCCGAGCACGACAAGCGCGGCATGGGCACCACCGCGACCTGCCTGGTGCTGCACGGCAGCAACCGGTACCTGCTCGGCCAGGTGGGCGACAGCCGGGCGTACCTGCTGCGCGACGGGCGTTTCCACCAGCTCACCAAGGACCACAGCTACGTTCAGGAGCAGGTGGACCTGGGCTACCTGACGCCCGAGCAGGCCCGCACCCACCCCTACGCCAACGTGATCACGCGGTGCGTGGGCGCGAGCGCCGACGTGATGCCCGACATCTTCCACGGGACGGTGAAGGCGGGCGACGTCTACCTGCTGGCGAGCGACGGGCTCACCGGGATGGTCGAGGACGACGGGCTGGCGGGGATTCTCCAGTCGCAGGGCAATCCCGAGCGCTGGGTAGACAAGATGGTCGCCGAGGCCAACCGGCGCGGCGGACTTGACAACATCACCTGCATCGCGGTGCACGTGGACGAGGTCGAGGTGACGGTGACCGAGACGACGACCACGGGCGAGTCGCCCGCGATCGGGCAGCGCAAGACACCGACGGGACTCTAGACCTTGGTCTATTGGTCTCCCTGTCGCGGCGACCAGGGTCCATACTCGCAGCCCATGGTCTGGCGCTCGTAGTCCGGCGGCGTCGCCCGCAGACTGTCCGCAGACAACCGCCGCAGCCGCACCGAGTCGGTGAAGTCGTACAGCTCCAGCTGCACCGCGGTTCCGAACGACGGTGAGCTGGGGGCAATGGTGAGGCCGTCGCGTCGTCGGCCGATGCTGTCGGCGTACTGCAGGATGAGCCGCAGTTCCAGCCAGTTGACGTTCTCGAGAAACAGCCACGCCCGAGGCCGGCCGCGCAACCGGTCGATGTCGCCCAGGAAGCGGCGGGGTTCAAAGCGCCCGCACCCGCCCATCACGGTGTCACCCGTGCTGAGGCCGAACCGCGGTGCGTACCAGACGAAGGCGGGGACGGCGCCCTGGTGCACGTACATCACGTCACCGGGGCGCCACCGTTCCTTCAGCCATGCGAGGAGCGGCCGGGTCTCCTGCTGCCGGTAGACGGGATGGAACCTGGCAATGCGCGTGACCGGCGGCACCAGCACGAGCACCAGGAACCCCGCCGCGGCGATACGGCTGCGCGCCAGCAGAAACACGGCGATCTCCGAGACACCCGCCGATATCATGATCAGCATCGACGGAACGAGAAACAGGATGAGGCGGTTCGCGAACGGGTATTGATCCGCGACTGCCGCGACGCCCGTCACCAGCAGCGGTGCACCCAGGAGCAGGGCCAGAGGGCGACGCCTGATCCACAGGGCCGCGAATCCGACGAACCCCAGCACCACGAAGAGGGACGCCGGCCGGTAGCCCAGCATGTGCGGTCCGAACGCGTCACAGAGCCGTTGCCAGGGCCACCAGACGCTCGCCCGCGTCAGCGGCGACGGCGGGAAGCCGGCCTGCCAGAAGAACTTCAGGTACGCGTGTGTCGCCGCGCTCATGCGGTGGAGACTGGTCGTGAGAACCGCGCCGGCCCCGATCATCCACGGCACCACCACGAGCAGCAGCAGGCGACGAGCGTCGGAGCCTCGCCTGGCGATCGCGACGGTCCCGAGCGCAATGCAGGCTCCCACTTCGACGAGAACGGCGGTCTGGGAGAACCACGGGGCGAGCAAGCCGGCGAGCCCGGCGCCCACCAGCCGCCGCTGGCTGACCGGCGTTTCCTCCACCGCGATCGCCAGCAGGGTCAGCGCCAGCGCCAGGGCAACGTCGGTGGCATAGGGCTTCGCCTGAGCGCCGAACTCGATGAGCGGCACGCCGATGCCGAACCAGCCGACCGCCAGCGGTACCGCGATGCCACTGAGCGCACGCCGGGCGAGGCTGCGAAACAGGAACACGGATGTAACCGCACCGGCGACGGGCAGGATCCGGAGCGTCCAGTCCCCTCCGCCCAGGAACGACCAGAGCAGCTTCTCAACGAGCAGAAACCCGGCCGGCGCAACCTGCCCATAGTCGAGCGGCGCGAGGATACCGGCATACGACCGCTCGGCGATGTTGCGGGCGATGGCGATCTCGTCGACGAACAACGACATCCCGCCGGACGCCTGCCAGACGCGGAGCGCGACACCGACCGCAACCAGCACCCACACCAGGGCCGCGGTGCGCCCCTCCGCCCGTGGCCCCGGTACGTCCGCGGGGCTTGGAACGTGGCCGGCCGGGCTACCGGACGGCAGAGCCCACCACGTACGGCCGCAGCTGCGCGGCGATCCAGGCATTGCCCGCGGCCGTATAGTGACCCTCGGCACTGAGATACGGCAGAGCGTCTCGCGCGATGAAGAGTGCCTGGAGGGAATCAGGTGGGAGCCGTCGGAACGCCGTGATCAGGTCCAGGTACACGAACGTGCCTCGCCCCGCTTCTTCCCGTTCCCACTGCCGCCACTGGTCCGACACCTGGCTCCGGTAATCCGTGTCGGTGGGCAGGTGCACGACGAGGAACCTGGTCCCCGCCGCGCGGTCCCGGCCGGCAAGGTCGCGCAGCGCCGCAGCCGCAACATCCCAGGTTGCGCGGTCCAGGGTGTGAGCGCGTGCCGAGTCCGGACGGTGGGGCATCAGTGACGACAGCGCGTCGTAGGTCTTGAGTGAATGGACCGCGCGGGTGAGCTCGAACATCCGCGGTCGCATCCCGGGACCTGGCACCGGCACGCCGGTCGCGCGCACGCCGTCGCTCGCGCGAACCAACCGTGGCTTGGGATACCCGAGGAACGCGTCGGACTGCATGCGCGTGTAATCCGGCGTGATGAACGCGAAGATGTGGATGTCCGGGTGCAGCGGGAGTCCGTCGCGAAGGTACCAGAGGTACGCCTGGTCTATCCCGTAGCCCCCCTGGCCCATGTTCACGGTCTCGAGAGATTCCGCCGCACCCGCCAGCGCGCACCAGGTGTGGGCCTCGTCCACGCCATAGCCGAGGGTGAAGGAGTCACCGGAGCAGAGGAGGCGACGCTTCCCGGCGGGCGCGCGCGGGGTCAGGTTACCGTCGTGACGCAAGCGCTGGCTGTTGGTGTGAAACCCGATTCCCGGGCCGTAAAAATCGGGCAGCGACAGGTTCGCCTGGTTGATCCACCCGAGCAGTGTGTCGGGCTCGGTGTGCGCTCGTTCGGCGACCGGCCGGCTGCGCAACAGGTTTCGCGCGAAAAACGCGTAGCTCGCCGCGCCCTCGATGAGGGCGAGCACGACCAGCGGCAGGGAAGCCAGCACGGCGGCGAAGAGCAGACGCTTGGCTGAGAGCGCCATTCAGTGCAGGGCAACAGGCTCGGAGTGTGACGTCAACATGTTCTATACTAAAGACGGAGAACGACCCAGTCCAGCGTTCCGGGAGGGACTTTGGCTGATCCGCTGGTAGAGCAGGAAGGCGACGCGCCCGCCCGCCCGCGCACGGGGAGCCGGGACTCGCTCGTCCTCTGGGCGCTCGTCGCGATCGGCGTGGCGCTGCGCGCCCGGCAGTTTTTCGGCGACCCCGCCCTGTTCATCGACGAGGTGAACCTCGCGCGCAACATCGCCGCGCGGTCCTATGCGAGCCTCCTGGGGCCGCTCGACTTCGGACAGGTCGCCCCGCCAGGATTCCTGCTCGCGGAGCGGTTCTTCTGGTCTCTGCTCCATACGGACTGGTCGCTCCGGCTTGTTCCCTTCGCCGGTGCGATAGCCTCGCTCTTCCTGTTCCGCGCTCTGGCCACTCGTGCGCTGGAGGGGATCGCCGTCCCGCTCGCGGTCGGCGCCTTCGCGGTCGGCGTGCCATTCATCAAGTACGGAGGATGGGTCAAGCAGTACTCGACCGACGTCGCCCTGGCGCTCCTCGTCATGCTGCTGGCGGCGAACCTTCTCGAGAGCGCTGCCGGCCGTTGGGGACGGTGCGCGCTCGCGGGGCTGGCGGGCGTCCTCGCGGTGTGGTGCTCGAACACCGCGGTCTTCGTCGTTGCCGGCGTCGGGGCTGCGCTCGGCGCGCTGGCCCTAAGCGGCCGACTCCCCGACCGCCGCCGCAAGGTCTCCCTGGTGCTGGTTCCCTGGGCGGTCGGCGCGGCCGCGGCGGTCATCGCGGCCTGGCGCACGGTTGCGCCGGAGACCATGGCGTACATGAAGGAGTACTGGGCCCACGGTTTCCCGACCTGGACCAGGCACGACCTGGCATGGCCCTGGCGTGCGCTCACCGGCGTGTTCGGCGGACCCGGACTCGGTTACCAATGGGCGAGTGTCTTTGCCCTGCTGGCGCTCGCCGGCTTCCTCTTCCTCTGGCGCGGACGTCGCGCGATGGCGCTGGTCGCCATGGGGCCGGTCGTCGTCACGCTCGCCGCCGCCGCCGCACACGTCTATCCCTTCGTGGACCGGCTGATTCTCTTTCTCACCCCGGCCTTCCTCATCGCCGCCGCCGCCGGCGCGGCGGAATCGGTCGTGTGGCTGCGGTCACGCAGCCGGGTCGCGGCCGCGGCACTCCTGCTGCTGGTCCTGTTCCCGCCGCTCCGGCGAATCATCGCCGGTCACCCGGCCTATTGGTCCATGGACCCTCGCCCGGTGTTCGAATCGCTCGCGGCTCATCGCCGTCCGGGCGACACGGTGTTCCTGTGGCACGAGGCGGTGCCCTTCCTGGCGTGGTATGGACCGCGCTACGGTCTCACGCCGGGTGAATTCGTGAGGGGGGGCTGCTGGTGGACCGAGCCACGCCGCTTCCTGCGCGACTTGGACCCGTTGCGCGGTCGTTCCCGCGTGTGGCTGGTTCCGCCCTGGGCCTGGTTCGACCTGGGGCCCGTCAAGACGATGTTCCAGTACGTCGATGTGATCGGTGTTCGGGGAGAGGAGTTGCCGCTGGCGCCAGGCACGCGCAAGCCGATCAGGGCCTGGCTCTACGACTTCAGTGACTCCACGCGGCTGGCGCGCGCCTCGGCAGACACCTTCCCGGAGGTCGAAGGGCCGGTGGCCCGGTTCCACGTGACGGACTGCACCATGCCGTACAGCGAAGCCCGCGGGACCGCATCATCGACTCCCGGCCGCTAGACCCAACGTCTCTCTGATCGCGTCGATCCCGATGGACACCGGCCGCCGGGTGAACACGCGAAGCCGGCACGCGCTCTCCGCCAGACTCTCCGCGAACGGCGGCAGATCCATCCGGCCCGGCCATCCCTGCTGGGTCAGCTGCTCGACCGTCCCATCGCGCCGCACCACGGGCAGGTTGAGCCCCAGCATCGCGTCCTTGTGCGGCAGGTCGATGAGCAGCTCGGCGGGCCCGAGGCCGACCGATTTCGCCAGGGCGTTTTCGGCCCGGGCGAGGCGCGCCGGATCGCCGCGTAGCCACGCCGGCATCGGCGCCCCCAGCTCGGAAGGGAGCAGCTCGAGGGCGCGCTTGTAGAGCCGGCGCTCCCGGAGTCCCTCGGCCAGGCCGGTGCGGTCGTTGGCGAGGAGGTCGTGCATCAGGCCGTCGTCGGTGCAGGTCGGCAGCGTCGCGGGATCGAGGAGGCGGTCGGTCACCGCCTCGTGGACCAGCCGCTTGAACATCGCGGTGGCCGCCCGCACCGCGTGATGCCAGTAGACGTTGCGGTACATCTGGTACTTCGCGAAGAGCAGCGACTCGAGCGCCGCGATCCCCTTTTCGACGATGCCGACGGTGCGCCGGCCGTTCACCTCGGTGACGGTCAGACAGGTCAGCAGCCGGTCGACGTCCACTTCGCCGTAGGGCACCCCGCACATCATCGCGTCGCGCTTCAGGTAGTCGATCTTGTCGAGGTCGATCGAGCCGGAGATGAGCCCGCCCAGGGGATGCTCGCTCGCCCCGCGGATCAGGGCGCCGAAACTGCCGGCCGGGTCGTCGAAGCCCGCCTCGCGCAGCACGGTGGCGAGCGGCGGCTCGGCCAGGAGGAGGCCGGCGATCGACTCGTGCGAGGTGAGGCCCGACTCCTCGAGGGCGTGGCTGAAGGGGTAGTGCCCGACGTCGTGCAACAGCGCGCCGAGGCGGATGAAGAGGCAGTCCCGCTCCCCGAGCTCGCCGAGGGCGCCGCGTTCCTTCAGCGACGCGAGCGCGCGCCGGGCGAGGCCATAGGTGCCGAGGGCATGCTCGAAGCGGGAGTGGGTCGCGCCGGGGTAGACGAGGAAGGCGTGGCCCAGCTGGCGGATGTAGCGCAGGCGCTGGAAGGCCGGCGTGTCGACCACGGCCACGGCGGCGGGCTCCAGCGCGATGTTCTGCCAGAGGAGGTCGCGGACAACAACTTCGCGGCCGGTCATTCAGCCTTCAGCCTTCAGCCTTCAGCTTCACTTCGGGCCGGCGTTGCGCACGCTGTCGGGCACGCCCGCGGCGTACTTCTCGAAGTTCTTCCGGAACAGGTCGGCGAGCTTCCTGGCCTGCGCGTCGTAGGCTGCCGGGTCGGCCCAGGTGTCGCGCGGCTTCAGGATGTCGCTGGGCACGTCGGGAATGCTGTCAGGCACCATCACGCCGAAGACCGGGTCGGGCGTGTACTTTACGTTGTTGAGCCGGCCGCCCAGCGCCGCGCGCAGCATCGCGCGGGTGTACGCGAGGTTCATGCGCTGGCCGACGCCGTAGGCCCCGCCCGTCCAGCCGGTGTTCACCAGCCATACGTTCACCGTGTGCTGGCCGATGCGCTTGCCCAGCATCTCGGCGTAGAGCGCCGGGGGCCGCGGCAGGAAGGGCGCGCCGAAGCAGGTGCTGAAGGTCTCTTTGGGCTCGGTGACGCCACGCTCGGTGCCGGCGACCTTCGCGGTGTAGCCCGAGAGAAAGTGGTACATCGCCTGGTCGGCGCTCAGCTTCGCGATGGGCGGCAGCACGCCGAAGGCGTCGGCGGTGAGGAACACGACGTTGGTGGGGTGGCCCGCCGAGCCCGTTGGCACGTGATTCGGAATGAAGTCGATCGGGTAGCAGGCCCGCGTGTTCTCGGTGATGTCCTGGTTGTCCAGGTCGAGCGAGCGGGTAACCGGATTCATCACCACGTTCTCGAGCACCGTGCCGAAGCGTCGCGTGGTGGCGAAGATTTCCGGCTCGCCGCGGGGCGAGAGGCGGATCACCTTCGCGTAGCAGCCGCCCTCGAAGTTGAACACTCC
>JBGOSS010000018.1:0-70283 GCA_041476105.1 Gemmatimonadota bacterium | reverse complement strand
CGGATCCATGCGGACTACGGCAGACCGACCAAGACCGACACGCTCGCGGGCGATCTGAGTGTCATGCAGGCCGGGCTGGGATTCGTCCTGGGACCGGTTGGCGTGGACGCCAACGTCGGCGCGTTGCGCAGCGACATCAAGTCGCTCCAGGCCTGCAACACGAATACCGGGGCGGGCTGCAACGCCAACTCCAAGGTGACGGCCAGTGCACTGGCCCAGCTCCGGGTCCTCGGCGCGGGAAACCTGTCGTTGTCGCTCTTCGGTGGCGGGAGCATGGATCTCACCTCCTATGACGCCATCGACTGCACCGGCCTCACCGGGACGATCCTCACGGCCTGCACCAGCTACCGGTCCAGCCGGCAGACCAAGCAGCTGACGATCCCGGTCGGCGCCGCGCTTGGTCTCCGCATCCCGCTCGGCGTTGCGAGCCTCAACTTGTGGGGCGCGCCGCGGATGAACCTCATCAAGTTCGTCAACTGCCCGGCGGGCAGCACGGCGGTGTGCGACGCCAAGATGCAGTCGAACTTCCGTTGGGCGGTGGGCGCGGACTTCCCGATTCTCAGTATCCTGTCCATCCGCGCCAGCTACGACAGCGGCAAGGAAGGTCCCTCGGGCGCCACCCGCACCACGAGCTCCTGGGGCGTCGGCGCAAGCATCGGTCTGGGCGGGATGCGGTGAACGGAATGCTGTTAGCTGATGGCTGATGGCCGATGGCAAGCAACGACAAGGCCCCGGTTCCCCGGGGCTTTTGTCTGCCATGAGCCATCAGCCATGAGCCATCAGCCCCTGCCTTGCGCCCCGCTCCTACGCGGTGCACTCTAGGTGGCGCCACAACAGGGCCTCGGCGTCGATCGCAGCGTTTTCATCAATCTGGGGAGGGACTATGGCAGGGACGAGCTTGCGCAAGGCTGTCATTCGGGCGTCGGTGGCGGCGGTGTTCGTGTTGTCGACAGGATGCTTCCACTCCATCATCACCACCAATCTCACGCCGGGTACGGAGGTGCACCACGAGGCGTTCAAAGCGGCCTTCATCGATGGCCTGGTACCGGCCACGGTGGATGCCAGCAGCTACTGCAACGGGAAGCGCTGGGCGCGGGTCGAGACCCAGTACAGTTTCCTGAACCTCCTCGTCGGCGCGGTAACCTTCGGGATCTTCACGCCGATGGACATCAAGGTCACCTGCGCCGCCTGACGCGCGCAGTCTGATCGAATCGCGTGGGGCCGGCTCTCGGAGCCGGCCCTTCGCGTCGTGGGCCTCAGCGCAGGCGTCGCCAGTAAAGAGCACCGACTACCAGGATGGCCGCCGGGAGGATGAGGTCGGCCGGCCGGATCGGCAGCGACCCGACGACGCTGGCGCCCAGCCGCGCGAGCAAGCCGATCAGCACCACCCACACGCCCCAGCGACGCAGCCGCCAATAGCCGATCAGGGTCGCGAGCAGCGCCACCGGCAGGGCCAGCGCGGCAGCCTGGCGGCCCGCCGAGATTCCCCGCAGGACATCCCATCGGGCGGCGATCCCGGCTACGGCGATCGCGAGGAGCAGCCAGCCGACGATGCAGGCGGCGGTGAGGCCGGCGGGCCGACGCGCCGTGACGGGAGCGCCGCTCTCGTCCTGCATGGAATCGGGTGCGTTCAGGGGCACGGCGGCGCCTCGCGGTTGGAGTGATCGACCAGCTTCAGGACGATGGCGAGCGACCGGTCGGCGGCTCCCAGGCCCGTACGGACCACCTCCCGGGCGGCCGCGCCGGCCGCCCGGCGAGCGGCAGGATCCCGCAACCACGTCTCGAGGGCGCGCGCCAGCGCGGCGCGGTCCGGGACGCAGAGCGCGCCGCCCTGGTCCAGGAGGAGGCGCGCGTCCCGGCTGCTCCGCCACTCGGGGCCGAACACCACGGGCACGCCGAGCGCCGCCGGCTCGATGACGGAGTGGAGGCCGGCCTTGTGGAAGCCCCCACCGACCAGCGCCATGGCCGCCGCGGCATACAGCTCGGCGAGAATCCCGACCCGGTCCACCAGGCACACATCCCAGGCTGCGGGGATGGCGGACGGGGCAAGGGGAAGAGCGGCCTGGAGTACCGAGAGCCGAGCGACCCTCACCGGCCCGAGGGTGGCGGCGATACGCCGCTCGAGATCGGCGAGGTGCGCCGCGTCGGGTTCATGCGGCGCGATCACCAGCGCGAGCGGGGACCGCGCGCGCACCTCGGCCAGCGCCGGCAGCAGCACGCGCTCGTCGGCGGGCCAGGTGGAGCCGGCCACCAGGACTGGCGCGTCCGACCGCGTGATCGCGGCCACATGGCTCGCGCCGCGGTCGATCGCCCCCGCGCGCGCCGCCGCGGCATCGTGGCGCGTGTCGCCGGTGACGGTGACGCGCTCGGGCCGCACCCCCAGCTTCACGAGTCCACTCGCGTCGGCGGCGTCGATGGCGCCTACGGCGTCGAGGGCGGCGAACGTCTCCCGCAACAGGGCGCGCGCCGGCCCGCCGCGGCGCGAGGAGGTGGGTGCCAGGGTCGCGGAGACCAGCCCCAGGCGCACGCCGCGCGAGCGGGCCTGCCGCACCAGCTCGGGCCACAGATCGGTGGCGCTGAAGACCAGGGCGTCGGCGCGGACGGCGTCCAGGGCGCGGGCGGTATCGGCCGTCGTGTCGGCGGGGATGTAGCCGGCGAAGTCGGCGGGCAGTGCGCGCGCCAGTCTCTCCGCGGAGGCGCTGCTGTGGGTGAAGACGATCTGCCACCCGGGGCGCGCGCTCCGGAGGCGCACCAGCACCGCCTCGGCCTGGCGTCCCTCGCCCACTGAGGCGGCGTGGAACCAGACCAGCCGGCGCGCCGTATCGCGAGAGCGGGCGGCCCAGGCAGCCAGCGCCGCCGCGCCGCCCTGGCGTCCCCGAACGCTGCGGGCGAGCTTGCCATCCCCCGAAGCGAACAGCGGCGCCGCGGTTTTCGCCGCCGCCCAGGCCGCCCGATAGAGGAATGTCCACACCCGGAGTACGTTACCCGTGCCCATGGTGAAAGACTATCTCGCCGACTCCCGCTCGCCGCGCTACAGCGTGCTCTTCGCGTTGCCGCTCCTGCTCCTCTACGAGGCCGGCGCATTCATCCTCACCGGCTCGGCCTACGCCGGCGTCCGCAACGGCGCGGATGTCCTCCTCAAGAGCCTCTTCGTCGGGCTGGGCGGCCGGCGCGGCCTGCTGGTTTTCGATGTGCTGCTCTTCGGTACCGGCGCCGGGCTGGTCTGGCGCGACCGCACGCGCAACCCGGCGCCGATGGCCGGCCGGGTCTTCGGCCTGATGTTCCTGGAGAGCGCGGTCTACGCGGCGCTCTTCGGCCTCGTCGTCGGGCGGTTGACGGCGCTGGTCCTGGGCGTCCCGCGCCTGCTCCAGATCGGCGGTGGGCAGCTCGACCTGCCGACCCAGCTGGTGACTTCCCTCGGGGCGGGGATCTACGAGGAGCTGTTGTTCCGCGTCATCATCACCGGCGGGCTGGTCGCGCTCGCGCGGGTGCTCTTCGGCCAGGGTGGTGTCCTGGGCAAGAGCATCGCGGTGGTGGTCAGCGCGCTCATCTTCTCGGCCTTCCACTACATCGGCTCGCTGGGTGACACCTTCACGCTACAGAGCTTCGTCTTCCGGGCCATCGCGGGGGTGGTCTTCAGCGCGCTGTATGTGACGCGGGGGATCGGGGTAACGGCGTGGACCCATGCGCTCTACGACGTGATGCTGACACTCATGCAACAGTGAGCAGGTCCCGCTCCGGCAGGCTGCCAGGTGTCAGCTGGCAGCTGGCAACTGTCAGCGGCGGGTTTTTTCGCGGACGACGCTGTCGAGCACCTGCCTGAACACCTCGATGGGCTGCGCCCCCGTCACCAAGCCGCCTTCGATGTAGAAGCTCGGCGTCGAGCGGGCGCCGGAGCGCATCGAGCCTTCGGCGTCGCTCTGCACCAGGGCGCGCGTGGCGCCGGTGCGGACGCAGTCGGCGAGCTGGTCGCGGTCGGCCCCCGCCGAGTCGGCCAGGGCGAGAAAGAACGTCCCCGGCTGGGCGAGTCCTTCCCACTGCTCCTGCGTCCTGAAGAGCCGGTCGTGCACCTGCCAGAAGCGGCCCTGGCGCGCGGCGCACATCGCCAGCTCGGCGGCGGGAACGGCGTTCTTGTGCATCGGCAATGGGAAGTTGACGAAGATGAGCTTCGCCTTTCCGGTCGCGACGTACTCGCGCTCCAGCGAGGGCAGCGTTTCGCGGGCGAAGCGGCCGCACCAGGGGCACTGGAAGTCCGACATCTCGTAGATCGTCACCGGCGCGGTGGCGCTGCCCTTGGTGCGCGCGGCCCGCAGGTCGTCCTGGGCGGCGCGCGGCGTTGCCCCGACCGCAACCGCCAGGCCGGCCAGGAGCGCGATGCGCCCGATCCGCCTAGGGCTGGCCAAGGGGCTGTCCGGGATCGACGGTCCAGATCGCGATGACGCCGCAGCGCATGCCCATCTTCTGGAACTCCACCGGCGCCTCGAACTGGTTGCGATAGACCTCGACGCCGCGCGTCGACGAGGTGGTGAGCGGGAAGTTGGGACCGGTGGAGTTGGTCGCCGGAGCGCCGTCCAGGAAGAACTCGGGCTGGCAGGGGCGCGTGGATCGCTCGACCATCTGGATGACGCAGTTGTTGTTGCCGCGGCAGGAGGTCACCAGGCCCGGCACGCCCCGCATCAGGTCGGCGACGCTGTTCGGGCGCTGGCGCAGGATATCCTCGCGGGTGATGAAGAAGCCCACTCCCCGCCGGCGCCGGCGTTCGAAGGCGTCCTCGGAGCGCCAGTTGGTCTGTTCGGCGCGCACCAGGACGGTGTCCATCGTGACCACGCTGGGCTCGAGGTCGAAGGTGTCCCGGAACGACTGGCCGTCGCGCAGCTCGAGCAGCCACGACGTGACCGCGTACCCGATGGCCCGGGCCTGGAGGACCCGCACTCCGGAGGGGATGCCGGACAGCACGAACCGGCCCTCGGCATCGGTGGAGGCCGTCTGGCCGGTTCCCAGCACCGCGATGCGCGCCCCTTCAACAGGTGTTCGCTGCTCGCGGTGCACCAACACACCGCCCACGGTCGCGGACGATTGCGCCAGCAAGCCGGCGGGCAGCGCCAGCGCCAGGGCGGAGAGGAGTACCTGCTTCACCTGTCCATTCTACACGCATTGGCCTCCCGTCGCAGCGGTTTCCAGACGAGACCCTGACGGCGGGCCGGGGGCGCGTCGGCGGGGGCACGTTCCACGCTGCCGCCCCCCTCTTGCGTAAACCCCGGTCAGGGCGCAGTCTATGAGGAGAAGTTCGCGGGGACTCGCTGCGAGTTCGACCCCCGCGGGCAGTTCCATCCGGTTCACCTGGCAAAAACTGACTTGGAGTGTTCATGCGCTGGGGGGGTGTATCCCGCCCGCGCTGCCGTTTGCTGTTCCGTGTGGGATGGGTTGTTTGCAGTGCACCACCACCTCCTTGAGAGGGGGGACATGCGATGAAGTATTCGACGTTAGGACGTCTCAGTCTCGTCGCCGGTCTGGCGGTCGCCGTACTCGCGACCCGCCCGGCCACAGGCGAGGCGCAGAACGCAATCATCCGGGGCGCGGTGAGATCGGACAATGGCGAGCCCATCGGGGGCGCCACTGTCTTCATCGCGGAGTTGTCCGTTCAGGCGGCCACCTCGGAAGCCGGCCAGTACGTCATCACCGTGCCGGGCGAGCGGACCCGCGGCCAGCAGCTCCAGCTGCGCGTCCGCGCGATCGGCTATCGTCCGAGCAGCCGTCCCGTGACGCTCACGGCCGGCACCCAGACGGTGGACTTCGCTCTCGCGGCCGACGTCAACCGGCTCGAGGAGATCGTGGTCACGGGCGTGCTCGAAGGCACCGAGCAGGCCAAGGTGCCGTTCGCGGTGTCGCGGGTCGACATGGCGGACGTGCCGGTGACGCCGATGGATCCGTTGCGCCTGCTGGCCGGGCGCGTGCCGGGCGCGAACATCACCTCGTTCAACGGGCGCCCTGGTGCGTCTCCGGACGTCGTGCTGCGCGGCCCGCACTCGATCAACGCCAGCGGCCGCAGCCAGGGGCCGCTCTACATCGTTGACGGGACGATCATCACGGGCAGCCTGCCGGACCTCAACCCGGCCGACATCGACAACGTCGAGGTCGTGAAGGGCGCGGCCGCCAGCTCGCTGTACGGGGCGCGCGGCGGGAACGGTGTCATCGCGATCACCACGCGCAGCGGTCGCCGCGCGGCGGACGGGATGAGCTTCAACGCCCGCACCGAGTACGGCCGCAGCGACATCGAGCGGGACTTCGGCATCGCGCGCAACACGGCCCTGATCATGGACTCCAGGGACGAGCGCTTCTGCCGGAACCTCGGCGGCTTCTGCACCGCCACGGTCGACTGGGCGACGGAAGCGGCGCGCATCAACAACGAGCCGGGCGACGTCGCGTTGTCGGCGGCCAGCCTGGCCTTCGATCCGGGCGCCAGCACCACGCCCGTCACGCTCCGGAACAACTACCAGGCCCAGCTGTTCCCGGGCCGGGTCTACAACGCGGTCGAACAGGCCGTGACCAACAACGAATTGCTCCAGTCGAACGTGGACGCCACGGGCCGGTTCGGTTCGACCCAGTTCTTCGCCAGCGGGTCCTACCTGCGGCAGGCGGGTGCGCTGCGGTTCGTCGAGGGCTTCAGCCGCTACACCGGCCGCCTCAACGTCGACCAGCGGATCGCGTCGGCGTGGACCTTGGCGCTGCGCTCGTATTTCAGCCGCAGCTCCGAAGACCTCAACAGCCCGGACTTCTTCCGCCTCACCCGGGCCCCGGCCATCGTCAACACGATGCAGCGTGACACGCTGGGCCGGCTGTATGTGCGGCCGAACATCCAGGCCTCCGGCCTCCAGAACGAGAACCCGCTGTACGTGGCCGAGAACCTCTCCGCCATCAACTACAACAAGCGGTTCCTCGGCGACCTCACGCTGCGCTATGCGCCGCTCAGCTGGCTGGACATGGAAGGCCAGTTCGCCTACGACTACGCCAACGGCACCAGAGAGGACTTCCAGGACAAGGGGTATCGCTCGACGCAGCTGGCCGCCGTGGCCAACGGCTCCTTCCTGGGGCAGCCGTACCTGGGCTACGCAGCCAGCCGGGAAAACAACGCGCAGTCCTACAACACCGGCCTGAACGTGAATATGCGCCGCAGCTTCGGGCGCGATATCTCGACGCGCTGGACACTGCGCTACGCCTACGACCAGCAGGACAACGACGCACGTTTCGGCGACGGCACGACGCTGAACGCTGTCGGCGTGCGCACGCTGAACAACGCTTCGGTACGCAATTCGATCACCTCCAGCTTCTCGTCGATCCGGGGCACGTCGTTCTCGGCCGGCGCCAATGCGGAGATCAAGGAGCGCTACATCCTCGATGCGGCCATCCGCCGCGAGGGCAGTTCACTGTTCGGGTCCGACTCGCGGTGGTCCACCTTCGGCCGCGTGTCCCTGGCCTGGCGGCTCTCGCATGAGCCGTGGTGGTTCGGCTCCGGCCTGATCAACGACCTCAAGCTGCGCGGCTCCTACGGGACCGCCGGCGGCCGGCCGCAGTTCAACGCCCAGTACGAGACCTTCACCGTGGGCTCGGGCGGTATCAACTTCGGGGCGCTGGGTAACCGGAACCTCCGGCCCGAGAAGACGTTCGACACCGAAGTGGGCCTCGATGCCGAGCTGCTCCACCGGGTCGGCGTGAACTTGACCTACGATGTGTCCGAGACGCGTGACCAGATTCAATCGGTCATCGCCCCGGCCGACAAGGGCTTCGGCACGCAGTGGCAGAACATCGGCACGCTCCAGAACAAGACCTGGGAGCTGTCGGTCAACGTGCCGGTCATCCAGCGCCGCGACGTGTCCTGGTCGATGCGTTTCAGCTACGACCGGACCCGGACGATGATCACGAAGCTCGGTATCCCGCCCCAGACCTTCGGGACGGGTGCCACCAACGCGGGCGCCACCTTCCAGCTCCGCCAGGGTGAGGCCTACGGCACCTTCTACGGCGCCAAGTTCCTGACCAGCTGCTCGGAGCTGCCGGACCATACCGCCATCGGCGGGCCGGATTTCCGGACGCAGTGCGGCACGCCCACCAGCCAGTTCCAGGTCAACGACGAGGGCTTCGTCGTCTGGACCGGCGGCTACGGCGTGGGCGAAGGCATCACGCGCAACCTGTGGACCACGCAGCTGGGGACCATCGGGACCACCAACGCGAACGCGCCCTGGGGGCGGCCGATTTTCTGGGGCATGCCCATTACGGTGCGTGACTCGGTGTGCATCAGGATACCGAGCGCGAGCTGCCCCACCCTGCAAACGGCGGTGGGCCACGCGCTGCCGAACTGGAACTTCTCGATCACCCAGACCTTCAACTGGCGCCGCCTGAGCGTGTACGGGCTGCTCCAGGGTGTGATGGGCCGCGACGTCTGGAACGAGGGTGCCCACTGGGCGCACTTGGACCTCCTGTCGCATGACGTCGACCAGGCGGGCAAGTCCGTCGAGACGTCCAAGCCGATCGGGTACTACTGGCGCGGCGGGCCGCCGATCAACGCCAGCGGCGTCGGCGGTTTTTACGACGCCCTCGCGGCGAACAGCAAGTTCGTCGAGGACGCCAGCTTCGCGAAGCTGCGCGAGCTTGCCGTGTCGTACAACTTCGGTCCGGTCGGCGGTGTCGGGAACTGGACGGCCAGCCTCGTAGGCCGGAACCTCTTCACGATCACCAACTACACCGGGTTCGACCCCGAAGTCGGAGCCACGGGCGGGTTGGGCAATTCGGGACTGATCGGGGCAGTTGACTCGTTCACGTTCCCGAACACCCGGTCACTCACTTTCGGCCTGTCCACGAGCTTCTAGGCCGGTTGCCGTCCGTGCGGGGCGCGCGCAGTGCGCGCCCCGCCGGGTGGCGGTTCGCCTTCCAGGAGGTTTTGACGATGCGCAGACTCACCAGTACGATCTCATTGCTGATCCTCGCGGCCGCGGTCGGCTGCAAGGACCAGCTGGTTGTCGAGAACGTGAACAACCCCGACCGCGATCGGGCGCTGGCACGGCCGACCGACGTCGAAAACCTGGTCGCCGGCCAGTTCCGCGTCCTCAACAACGCCATGTGGAGCACCGGAGGCATCCAGCCCCAGCTCGGCGTCATGGGGATGGAGAGCTTCTCGACCAACGCGAACTTCGGGATGGGTGTCCGCAGCGGCGTTCCGCGCGCCCTGGTCGACAACAGCCGCGGCAACCCGGCCGACACCTACACGACCTGGCTGGCGCTGAACCAGGCGGCGCGCGCGGAAGCGCTCGCGCTGTCGAAACTCAACCAGCTCTCCTTCACCTTCTTCCCGGCCTCGGAGGCTCAGCGCCAGCGGGATCGCGCTTTCGCGTACTTCGCCATGGGCATGGCACAAGGCTGGGTCGCGATGATGTTCGACTCGGGTCCCGTGATCACCCCGAACGACGATCTCGAGGCACCGAACCTCATGGTCGGGTACGACTCACTGATGCGAGTCGCTCTCGTGGCCCTCGACACGGCGATCGCCGCCGCCAAGCTCACACCGGCCGGGGCCAACGGCTTCCCGATTCCGAACTCGACGGCGTGGATTCCCACACCCGCCGCGTTCTCGCTCACCGGCGGAGCCGCGGGCAACTTCGTGCGCCTGGTCCGCTCCTATCAGGCGCGCTTCCGCGCCGGCGTCGCCCGCACCCCCGCCGAGCGCGGCGCGGTGAACTGGGCCGCCGTCATCGCCGATGCGCAGAACGGCGTCACCGCGGACTTCCAGGTCATCATGAACAACGTGTCGGGCGGCTGGTTCTACAACCCGATGCAGGCGAGCACCTTCCAGAGCTGGCACCAGGAATGGCAGCTCATGGTGGGAATGGCCGACACCAGCGGCGGCTACGATACCTGGCTCGGCACCGCGAGGCAGAACAAGGTGCCGTTTGTCGTCCTCACCCGCGACACGCGGTTCCCCACCGGATTGACGCGGCCGGCGCAGAACGCCGCCTCGGGCTGCACGACGGGCACCACCTGCGTGCCGCCGGCCGGTAACTACTTCCGGAACCGCCTCGCCGGACAGGACGTGGCGGTCGACGGGCTGTTCTTCTCGTACTACGACTTCCAGCGTTTCCAGGCGTACTTCGACGCCAACCAGAATGGCACGCTGCCGCAGATCGCGCGCTCCGAGCTCGACCTGCTGATGGCCGAGGGGTACATCCGGACCGGCAACTTCCCCCTCGCCATGACGCAGATCAACATCAGCCGTGGGGCACACGGCCTGCCGGCGCTGGTCGGGTTCGCCACGATCAACGACCTGATCCCGGGTACCGGCTGCATCCCGCGCGTCCCCGTGGGCGTGCGCAGCGCCGCGCCCGACACGCCGACCGCCACGGCGTGCGGCAACATCATGGAAGCGATGAAGTGGGAGAAGCGGCTGGAAACCGCGTTCATTTCCCCCGGCGCCTGGTACTTCGACGCACGGGGCTGGGGCGACCTGCCCTTCAACACGCCGGTCCAGTTCCCGGTTCCCTACACGGAGCTCGACTCCCGCGGTGAGGCGATCTACAGCGTGCCGACCACCGTGGCCGGCGCCATCCTCGGCACGGCCGTCGAGCGGTTGACCAACAGCTCGTCGAACTACGGGCTGGGCACGCCATAAGCATGCAGCGCGCACCGTACACGCCGGTTCGTCGGCCTGCCCCGCATGGGGCCGGCCGGCGGGTCGCGCGGGTGTGGCGTGTCGCCATGACATCTGCTGTGCTCTGGCTGGGGGCGTGCTACGTCTACGCGCCGCTGTATACGGCCCCCGCGCCGGGCACCCGGGTGTCCTTCGAGCTCAACGACCGCGGCCGCGCGGCGCTCGAGCAGACGGTGGGCCCGGAAGTCGCCACCGTCGAGGGCATCCTGACGACGGCCGAGGACTCCCAGTTGATCCTGAGTGTCCTGGCCGTCCAGGGCATCCGCGGCGGCAGTTCGCGGTGGGCCGGTGAATCGGTCGTCTTCCGGCCCGATTACGTGCGCTCCATGCGCGAGCGCCGCATCAGCGGCGGCCGTACCCTCGCCCTGGCGGCCGTCCTGGCCTCGAGCAGTCTGGCGTTCGTCGCGACGCGGACGCTGCTCGGGGGCGGCAACGACGGCGGCCCCGGCGGGATCATCACGCCGCCGCCGGCACACTGAGCCCATGCGCTTTCTGACCCTTCTTGAGGTGAACGTCCAAATGATTCGTAAGCGTGTCAGCTACCTGATGCTCGGACTGGGAATCGCGGCGACCGGATGTGCCAAGAACGAGGACGGCACCGTCGTTACGCCTCGGCCCGTAGCCGGGCTGCGCTATGTCAACGCCGTTCCCGATACCATCGGCATGGACATCCGCGTGATCGATGTGGTCGGTGACGCGCCCAATACGATCTTCGCCACCTTCCGGACCAGCGGCTCGCCCTACGGCGTGACCATCACCGGCTTCCCGATGCACACCGCGGTACAGGCCGGCACCCGGCACATCCGGGCCTTCCTGTCCGGCGTGTCCCCCACCGTCGCCACGGTGGTCGTCCTGGACACGACCTACACCTTCGAGCAGAACAACAACTACACCGTCTATCTCTACGGGTTCGCCAACCCGGCCAACGGAACGCCCTCCGTCCAGGCGCTGGTGACGAAGGACAGCGTGCCGAACATCGCCAACGGGAAGTTCGCGCTGCGGGTCCTGAACCTGGCACCGAACTACACCGGCACGCCGGCCGCTACGGTCCCGGTGCCCGGGAGCGGGGTCGACGTGCGCGTCCCCCTCGCCAACAGCGCGACCGGAGCCGGTGCGGCGCTCATCTCGAACACCGCCTTCGGCCAGCTCTCGGCCTACATAACGTCGCTCGACACCAGCTCGATCGTCGCGGCGGCACCGAACTTCGCGCCCTATCGCATGTACGTGACCGCCAATGGCACGACCGGACCGGCGATCTTCCAGGCGTCGCTGCCGCTCGGCGCGCGCGGCAACGCGACAACACAGCCGGTGCCCGGCACGCTGGACTCGGGAACCGCGATCACGGCGGTGATCGTCCCGCGGTCGACGCCGGCCACCGGTGCTCCGCAGACGACGCCGTCGGCCGTGAGCGCGAACATTGACTCCATTGTCCGGAGCAATGACACGGTGACGGTCTGGCGGCGCATCACGCCCGGGAACGGAACCACCACGTGCAATGCCGCCGTGGCGGCGGGCGTCGCGACGAGCGACATCGTGACGATCTCCGGCCTTATCCAGCCCGAATACAATGGCATGCAATCGATCTCCGCCATCACCGCTGGAGCGAGCCAGGTGGTCGATACCGCGAGACAGACGGTCACGCTCGCGGCTGGGACGGCCGGCAGCACCTTCCGTCTCACCTTCAGCGGTCAGCAGACCGGGGCCATTGCGTTCGATGAGACACCGGCAACTGTCCAGACCGCCCTTGCGGCGCTCACCTCGATCGCTGGTATCGCGAATGTCAACGTTACCGGCCCCGCTGGCGGGCCGTACGTCGTGGTATTCAGGGGCACCTTCCTCGGTACCAACCCGGTCGCCGCGATGACGGTTGCAACCGTGGGCACCGTGACCGGAACAGTCGCCACGAACTTCGTTTGCCGTAACGTGGCCACTTCTTCGCGCTTCCAGTACCGTATCCTGGGCGCGCCGGCGACACCCTCGACCGGCGCGGGCTCATACAAGGTCGTCACGGCGACCAACGATTTCAGCGCACCGACGGTGCTCTTCCTGTTCGACCGCGTGCCGGCGCGCACCGCGCCCTGACCGGCGGCTCCACCGGCTTCTGACCAGCGCCCCGGCTTCGCGTCGGGGCGCTTGCTTTTGCGGATGAAACACGGCGCCTCGGCCGGCGTATATTCACCGCCAATGTCACACCTCGCGCTGGCGCTCCTCCTTCAGCTCCAGATCCCGGCCCCGGTCGGGTACGTCAACGACTTCGCCCGGGTGCTCCAGCCGGACGAGGCGGCGGCGATCACCCGGATCGTCGACGAGGTCCGCACCAAGAGCGGCGGCGAGATCGTCGTGGTGACGCTGGGCGACCTGGGAGGGCGCGCCGCGATCGACGTCGCCCGCGATATCGGCCGCACCTGGCACGTGGGCGCCATGGGCGAGGCGGGCGAGGCGCGGCGCAATGCCGGTGTGATCCTGCTTCTCAAGCCCGGCCAGCGGCCGGGCGACGGGCAGGCCGAGGTCGCGATCGCTTCGGGCACCGGCGCCGAGGGCTTCGTCACTGACGCCCTGGCCGGCCGCGTGCGCGACGCCCTCGGCCGCGCGGCGGTCGAAAACGGGAGCTACGGCGCGGGCCTGGTGGCCGGCACGGCTCTGCTGGCCGACGCCTACGCCCGTGAGTTCGGCTTCACGCTCACCGGCGAGAGCCGGCCAGCGCCGGAACGCGCGACCCGCGGACCCCGGCAGGGCTTTCCCTGGCAGCTGCTGGTGCTGGGGGTGGTCTTCTTCATCGCCATGTCGCGACGGCGAGGCGGTGGAGGCGGCATCGGGCGGGCGCTCTTCTGGGGCATGCTCTTCGGCGGCGGCGGCCGGCGGGGTGGAGGCTGGGGCGGCGGCGGGGGCTTTGGCGGGGGTGGCGGCGGGTTTGGCGGATTCGGCGGCGGCGGCGGTTTTGGCGGCGGCGGCGCCTCAGGGAGGTTCTAGTGGCCGATGATCTGGAAGCGGCGGTACAGGCCCTCACACAGGGCCTCACGGCGGCCCTGGGCGACAACCTGGTCGCCCTGATGCTCTATGGCTCCCGGGCACGTGGAACGCACGTACCGGGGCGCTCGGACGTCAACGTGATGCTCGTCGTACGGGACGCGTCGGCATCGACCCTCCACCGGGCGGCTCCGGCGCTCAACGCATGGGTCCGGGTGGCTCACGCGCCGCCGCTCATCCAGAGCGAAGCCGACTGGGCGGCCTCGGCAGACGTCTTTCCCATCGAAGTGGAAGACATCCGCGAGGCGCACCGACTCCTCGCCGGCCGCGACGTGCTGGCCGGCCTGCGCACCACGCCGGGCGACCTCAGGCAGCAGCTCGAGCGCGAGGCCCGCGGCAAGCTCATTCGCCTGCGCGCCGAGTACGCCGCGGCGGCGGCCGACGGCCGGGTGATGGCCCAGCTGCTGGCCACAGCGCTGGGGACCTTCCTGGTGCTCTTCCGGGCCGGGCTCAGGCTGACCGGCACGTCCGTGCCCCGTGAGGCCGAGGAGGTGGTCCGCGCGGCGGCCGCCGCCGCGGGCTTCGATGCCGCCGCCTTCGACTGGGCGCTCCGGGCCCGCCGCCAGTCCTCGCCGCCGGCGCTGAAGGCCTACGACCCTCGGGCGGCCGGATACCTCGCGGCGGTGGAGAAGTTCGTGGCGTGGGTGGATGGACTGCAGTGAAGACGCGTGGTGGATGGTTGATGGTGGATGGTAGACTCTCAAACGGAGGTTCCATGCGCAGATCGCGTTTCGTCGTGCCCCTGCTCGCGCTGGCGCTCACCGGCTGCGGTTACAACCGCATCCAGACGCTCGACGAGCAGGTCAACGGGTTCGAGAGCCAGATCAAGGTGCAGCTCCAGCGCCGCGCCGACCTGGTCCCCAACCTGGTCGAAACGGTGCGGGGGTACGCCCAGCAGGAGCAGACCATCTTCATCGCCGTCGCCGAAGCGCGCTCGCGGCTGGGCGGCGCGATCCAGAGCGGCAACCTCTCCGAAATGGCCAGTGCGAACCAGGGGCTGACGGGCGCCCTCTCCCGGCTCATCGCGGTGTCGGAGTCGTACCCGCAGCTCAAGTCCAACGAGAACTTCCGGGCCCTCCAGGACCAGCTCGAGGGGACGGAGAACCGGATCTCCACCGCGCGGCAGGACTACAACAGCGCCGTGCAGACGTACAACTCCTACATCCGGCAGTTCCCGGTCGTGATCACGGCGAAGGTCATCGGGAAGAAGGCTCGGCTGTACTTCGACCTGACGACACCCGGGGCGGCCGAAGCGCCGCGCGTGAACTTCGGGACGCCGCCGGCCACGCCACGGGCGGATTCGGCGAAGCGATAGTCGACAGTCGACAGCTTACAGTATACAGTCGACAGTCATAGCCAAGAAAACGATGCGCCCGGACTCGAATCCGGGCGCATCGTTTCTTGCGTGCTGTCGACTGTGAACTGCCGACTGTGAACTGTCGACTGCCGGTCAGTCGGCTATCGCATTCGGCATGACGAAGCGCAGCGGATCCACGTGCCGGCCATCCACGATCACTTCGTAGTGCAGGTGCGGGCCGGTCGAGAGGCCGGTGCTGCCCACGTAGCCGATGCGGTCGCCGCGCTTCAGCGCCTGGCCCACCGACACCGCCGTGCGCGACTGGTGCGCGTAGCGCGTCACCACGCCGTAGCCATGGTCGACCGAGACGGCCAGGCCGTAGCCGTTCTCCCAGCCCACCTTGATCACGCGCCCCGCGGCCGGCGCGATGATCGGGGTGCCGTAGGGGGCGGTGATATCGATGCCTTCGTGGGGCCGGTCGTAGTGCAGGATCGGGTGATAGCGCACCTGGGCGAAATTGCTGGTGAGGAAGCCCTCGGTGGGCATGATGCTGGGCGTCGCCGCGAGCCGCACCACGTGCGAGTTGAGGCTGTCGGCGGCTTCGCGGAACGAGGCGGAGATGAGGTTGGCGCGGCGGATCAGGCCGTCGAGGTCGACGTGGACCCGCGCCGCTTCGCGGCCGGTTGGACCGCCCTCGGCGATCAGCCGGTCGCGCTCCGGCCAGGCGCCGGCGGGACCGCCGATGCCGGCCTTACGGACGCCAGGATCGAGCGGCTCGAGCCCCGCCACCAGGCGGACCTGCTCGTCGCGCCGCGAGATCACCGCCAGGGTATCCGACAGCGCGCCGATCCGGTGGTCCATCCGGGCCAGCTCCTGCGACAGCGCGGCATTCTCGTGCTGCAACCGCTCGCTGCGAGCCACGTCCACGGTGCGGGTCACCACCCCGAAGGTGGCCGCGAGGAACGACGCCGTCAGCACGGTGAGCACGCCCGAGGCGAGCTTCAAGACCGTCATCGAGATCGAGACGGACTTCGAAGCACCATCCCCATGCGGCACGACCATCACCGTCCAGCGGCGTTCAGCCATCCACACTCCAGCGCATATGAGCTGCGTCGACAGATCTGCGATTCAGGCCCACGGAGCCTGTTCGAACACTCAACAAACCGGCGATCCCAGGTCGCCAGGTTGAAATGAGGACCGGGAACGTTACCGCCCGCCGGGCGGGGTGTCAACCGCGAATTCTGTAACGATGTAACTGAGTGTGCAGCAGTGAGTTACGGCACCGGAGCGGGCTTTGGAAAGAGCGCAGGAATACGTGATGTTTGGGCGCCGGCGCAGGCCGGGAAAAAAACGTGATTCCAGGCACTGGCGGGCGGGAGGGATTGACCCAGACCCAGCCCACGCCACAACGCGTCGGCGGCCTGCGGCACGAACGGCGTGACCAGCACCGACAGGCGCTCCAGGGCGCGCGCCAGGGCGCCCAGGGTCTCATCCAGGCCAGCCTGGTCACCGGCCTTCGCCTGGGCCCACGGTGCGCGCCGCTCGACGTACCCGTTCGCGGCCACGACCAGGTCCCAGGCGGCCGCCGCGCCGCGGTGCAGCAGCAGGGCGTCCATGGCATCCATGTAACGGGCAGCCGCTTCGTCGCCGGCGCGGTCGAGCTCGGTCAGGGGGGCCTTGGGCACCACGCCGCCCCGGTACTTCTCGAGCATCGCGAGGACGCGGGAGGCGAGGTTGCCGAAGGCGTCGGCCAGGTCGGCGGTGTAGCGCTCGTCGAACCGCTCCCAGGTGTAGCTGCCGTCGGCGTCCCAGGGGATCTCGCGCAGCAGGAAATAGCGGAAGGCGTCCGGGCCGTAGCGGTCGATCGCCTCGTGCAGCGAGAAGACGACGCCGGAGGACTTGCTCACCTTCTCGCCCTTGAAGAGCGCGAAGCCGTGGGCCCAGACCCGCTCGGGCAGCGGGAGCCCGGCCGACTCGAGCATCGCGGGCCAGATGACGCAGTGGAGGCGGGTGATGTCCTTGCCCACGACGTGGAGCTGCGCTGGCCAGCGCCGTTCCCACCCGGCGGCGGGAAAGCCGGTCGCCGTCAGGTAGTTGGGGAGGGCGTCGAACCAGACCCAGGTGACTTGGGTCTCGCCGGTGCTCAGGGGCCGGGGCCAGGGGATGCCCCACGCGAGGCGGGCGCGCGTGACCGAGATGTCTTCGAGGCCGGACTCGATCAGGGCCAGGATCTCGTTGCGCCGCGACTCCGGCTCGATGAATCCGGGACGGCTGTTGAGCTGGCGCGCGAAGTCGGTGTAGCGCGAGAGGCGGAAGAACCAGTTCCGCTCGGTCTTCCACTCGAGCACCCGGGTGGGGTGGATGGCGCAGCGTCCGTCGACGATCTCACTGTCGCGCTTGAAGAGCTCGCACCCGACGCAATAGTGCCCCTGGTACTCCTTCTCGTAGAAGTCGTCCGGGTTGCGCTCGTAGATCCGTTCGATCAGCGCCCGGACGCCCGCCTGGTGCGGCGCCTCCGTGGTGCGCATGAACCGGTCGTAGGTGATCCCGAGGTGGTCCCAGGTGCTCCGGAAGAGGACGGCGATCCGGTCGGCCAGGGCCTGCGGGCTGATCCCCTCCGCCTCGGCGGTCTGGGCGACCTTCTGGCCGTGCTCGTCCATGCCGACGAGGAATTCGACGTCGTCGCCGCGGAGCCGGCGGTATCGCGCGATCGCGTCGGCGCCGAAGCGTTCGTAGGCATGACCGATGTGGGGTTCGCCGTTGGCGTAGTCGATCGCCGTCGTGATGTAGAAGCGGCTCACGCCGGGCCCGGACTCCCGGTGCTCGGCGGCTCGCCGGGGCCGCGGGGTCCTCGGCGCCGCCTCCGGCGCCGTCGCTTCTTGTGCGGGTCGCCGCCTTCAGGAGGAATGCTCTTCTCGGCAGGCGTTGCCGAGGTGGGCGAGGCGTTCACGACTTGCCGTTGCCGAGCCCGTCCTTCAGGACGGGGCGGCGGCGGCGCTGCCGTGTCCGTAGCGGCCGGAGGCGCCTGGGGCGCAGGGCCACGCGCCGACGCGCCTTCCATCTCGATCTTGAGGTCCGCCAGCGGCACCACGCGCGAGGTCCCGTCCTCGCCACGCAGGGTGACCCGGTCGCGGAAGATGTCCACGCTGTAGACCTTCTCGAAGCCTTTCGACGTCGCCACGACCTTCCCTTCCTTGGGAAAGCGCTTGCGACTCTGGACGTAGAACTCGTGCTCGTAACGCAGGCAGCACAGCAGCCTGCCGCACGGTCCGGAGATCTGCGCGGGATTGAGGGAGAGCCGCTGGTCCTTGGCGATGTGCAGGCCGATGGGCCGCAGCTCCGGCAGCCAGCTTGCCGAGCAGAGCTCGCGCCCGCAGCGTCCGATGCCGCCGAGCCGGGCGGCCTCGTCGCGCACGCCGATCTGCCGCAACTCGATGCGGGTGCGGAACTGCGAGGCCAGCTCGCGGACCAGGGCCCGGAAGTCGACCCGTTTGTCGGCGGTGAAGAACACGGTGAGCTTGTTGCGGTCCCATTGCCACTCGGCGTCGGACACCTTCATGGGCAGGCCGTGCACGCTGGCCTTCTCCCGGACCTTGCGGCGCACGTCGTCCTCGCCGCGCCGCAGCTCGTCGTGGGTCCGGCGGTCGGCGCTGCTGGCGCGGCGCACCACGCGGCGGGTGGGCTCGGGAGGGCGCCGCGCGGCGTCGCCGGCGTCCCGCTCCTTCTCGCCGTTGAGCGCGCATCCTTGGCAGCGGTCGCACTTCTGCTGGGCGAGCGCGCCGACGGCGTTGACCAGCCCGAAGTCCAGGCCGCGCTCCGACTCCACGATCACCGGCTCCCGGGCGCGCAGCGGCTCCGGCTCGTGCCACTCGAAGTACGCCTTGCGATGACCCTTGAAGAGGACCTCGACCAGCTGGGGCACGCTCAGGTCTCCTCGAACCGGCCCATGCGCAGGAACTTCTCCGCGCGGGCGGCGACCAGGGCGTCGGGTTTCAGGCCCTCGAGCTCCCCGAGATTCCGGATGAGCGCCTCGGCCAGCGCCGCGCCCGCGCCGTCGGGGTCGGCGTGCGCGCCACCCACCGGCTCCGGGATGATCTCGTCGATCAGGTTCAGCGCCATCAGGTCGGGAGCGGTGAGCTTGAGCGCCTCCGCGGCCCGCTCGCGCTGCGAGGCGTCCTTCCACAGGATGGCGGCGCACCCCTCGGGCGAGATCACCGAGTAGATCGAGTTCTCGAACATCATCACGCGGTCGGCAATGCCCAGGGCCAGCGCCCCGCCCGAGCCCCCCTCGCCGATCACCACGGCGACGATGGGCGTGCGCAATGTGGCCATCACCTCGAGGTTGCGGGCGATCGCCTCGGCCTGGCCCCGTTCCTCGGCGCCAAGGCCCGGGTAGGCGCCCGGCGTGTCGATGAGGGTCACCACCGGAAGGGCGAAGCGCTCGGCCGTCTGCATCATGCGCAGTGCCTTGCGGTACCCCTCGGGATGCGGCATCCCGAAGTTGCGCTTGAGATTCTCCTTGGTGTCGCGGCCCTTCTGCTGTCCGATCACGATCAGGCAGCGGCCGTCAAGGCGCGCGGTGCCGCAGACGATCGCCGGATCGTCGCGGTAGAGACGGTCCCCGTGGAGCTCGACGAAATCGGTGAAGATGGTGTTGATGTAATCGAGGGCGTACGGGCGGCGCTGGTGGCGGGCGACCTGGACGCGCTGGAAGGGCGTGAGGTTGCGGTAGATCTCCGCCCGCAGCTCGGCGAGCTTCTCCTCCAGCGGCCCGATCTCGCGCCGGACGTCGAGCGAGCGCTGCGTGGCCAGGCGCCGGATCTCCTCGATCTGGCGCTCCAGCTCCGCGATCGGCTTCTCGAACTCCAGCGCAAATGCCGAGGCCATCCGCCTACCCCGCCTTGACCAGTTCGACCCGTCCCGCGCCGACCACGTCGGTGAGCGCGGCGATGAGGGTATCGTCCAGCTCGACCTGGAGGCCGCGGGCGCGAAAGCGCGCCGTGCCGCCGCCGTTGTCGTCCTGCCACTCCACCAGCACCGGCGCGGGACCGGGGTGCGCCCGGCATACCGCGGCCGCCGCCCTGAGGGCGTCGGGCGGCACGCCGTCGCGGCGGCCCCAGCGCAGCGCCAGCGCCACCCGGCCGGAGGCGCGGAATTCCGCCAGCGGCTGGGCGTCCTCCACGATGAAGGGCGCGTCCTCCTCGCCACGGTCGCGCAGCGAGTAGCCGCCGGTCACCAGGAACGCGCCGTCGGGGACCAGCATCCGGCCGAGCTTCTTCCACGTCTCCGGGAAGACGAGCACCTCGGCCGAGCCGTGAAAGTCCTCTAGGGTGACCTTGGCCCACTCGGCGCCGGTGCGCCGGGCGGTCTGCCTCCGGATGGCGGTGACCACCGCCGCGACCTGGACCGGCCCCTCGCGCCACTGGCCGAGGTCCGCGGTGGTGTGCGACGCGAACAACCCCACCTCGGTCGCGAAGCGGCCCAGGGGGTGCCCCGACACAAAGAATCCCACAAACTCCTTCTCGCGCGCAAGGCGCTCCTGCTCGGTCCACTCCGGGACGCCCGGCAGCCGGGGCGGGGGGACGGGGAACGAGGACTCCTCGGCCTCGCCGAAGAGGGTCGCCTGGCCGGCGGCGACTTCCGACTGCTTGAGGCTCGATTCGGCGACCACGCCGTCGATGGCGGCGAAGAGCTGGGCGCGGTGGCCGCCCATCGCGTCGCAGGCCCCGCTCGCCACCAGCGCCTCGATCACCCGCTTGTTGCAGACCCGCAGGTCGATGCGCGCGACCAGGTCGTGCAGCGACTCGAAGGCCCGCGCGGCCCGCGCCTCCAGGATGGAGTCGACGGCGGCGCGACCGACGTTGCGGATGGCGCCGAGGCCGAAGCGGATCTTGCGGTCCGCGGTCACGGTGAAGTGCCAGCCGGATTCGTTCACGTCGGGGGCGAGCACCTCGATCCCCATGTCGCGGCACGCCCCGATGTACTTCACGACGGTCTTGGTGTCGCCGATAGCGCACGAGAGGAGGGCCGCCATGAACTCGGCCGGGTAATGCGTCTTGAGCCAGGCCGTCTGGTACGAGATCACCGAGTACGCGACCGAGTGCGCCTTGGGGAAGCCGTATCGCCCGAAGGTCTCGATCTGGGCCGCGATGTCTTCGATGACCTTCTTGGGATGCCCGCGCGCCACGGCGCGGGCCACGAACTTCCCCAGCTCCTCGCGGATCAGCTCCGCCTTCTTCTTCCCCACCGCCTTGCGGATCACGTCGGCTTCGGCGAGCGAGTAGCCCGCGAGCACGTTGGGGATCCGCATGACCTGCTCCTGGTACACGATCACGCCGAAGGTGGACTCCAGCACCTCCCGCAGCTCGGGAAGGGCGTAGCGTACCGGCTCTTCGCCCCGCTTGCGGCGGATGTAGACCAGGTGCATCCCGCTGTCGAGCGGGCCGGGCCGCACCAGGGCGTTGGTGGCCACCAGGTCGTCGAAGCGGTCGCAGCGCATCCGGACCAGGGCGTCGGTCGCGAGCGACGACTCGAACTGGAAGATCCCGGCGGTGTGGCCCTCGCGCAGGAGCTGGTAGGTCGCGGGGTCGTCGAGCGGCAGACCGTCGAGGTCGACCGCGACACCGTGCCGCTCGCGGATCGTCTCCACGGCGCGCCGCAGCACGGTCAGGGTGGTGAGGCCGAGGAAGTCCATCTTCAGCATCCCGACCTTCTCGAGCGCCACCATGTCGTACTGGGTGATGATGGCGTCGTCGGCCGCGCCCGCGCCCGTTCCCCGGCCGGGCATCGTGCACACCGGCACGTAGTCGGTGAGCGGCCCCGGCGCGATCACCACCCCCGCCGCGTGGACGGAAATGTGGCGCGCCAGGCGCTCGATGCGCTCGGCGTACGCGACCATCTGCTGGTAGACGGGGCTGCTGTTGATCTGCTCCCTCAACTCGCCCACGCTGGCGATGGCTTCCGGCAGCGAGATGTACGCCTGGCCGGGGTTGCTGGGGATCAGCTTGGTGATGCGATCGGCATCGGCGGCGCTCACCCCCAGGACGCGCGCGACGTCCTTCACCGCGGCCCGCGCCTTCATCGTCCCGAAGGTGACGATCTGGCCGACCGAGTCGCGGCCGTAGCGCTCCCGGACGTACTCGATCACCTCGCCGCGCCGCTCCTCGCAGAAATCGACGTCGATGTCGGGCGGCGAAATCCGCTCCGGGTTGAGGAACCGCTCGAAGAGCAGGTCGAAGACCAGCGGGTCCACGTTGGTGATGCCCAGGGAGTAGGCCACGATCGAGCCGGCCGCCGACCCGCGCCCCGGGCCGACCGGAATGCCGCGCCCCCGCGCCCAGGAAATGAAATCGGAGACGATGAGGAAGTAGCCCGAGTACCCGACCTTGGTGATGACGCCCAGCTCGTAGTCGAGGCGCTCGCGGACGGCGGCCGGCAGCGTCTCGCCGTAGCGCCGGCGCGCGCCGGCTTCGGCCAGGCCGATCAGCATCTCCGCCTCGCTGCCCGAGCCGGCCGGGCGGGGAAACTCCGGGAGGAAGTACCGCTTCTCGAAGTCGAACTCGCAGGTGTCGGCGATCGCCTGGGTGTTGGCGAAGAGATCGTCGCGTGCCGGGAAGAGCCGCCGCATCTCTTCCTCGGACTTCACGTAACTCTCGGTGCCCTCGAACCGGAAACGCTTGGGATCGCTCAGGTCCTTGCCGGTGCCGATGGCGAGCAGGACGTCGTGCGCGGCGGCGTCGGCGCGGTGCAGGTAGTGCGCGTCGTTGGTGGCGACCACGCCGATCCCCAGCTCCTGCGCCAGCTGGAGCATGCCCTCCCGCACCACCTTCTCGTCGGCCAGGCCGTGATCCTGCACCTCCAGCCAGTAGTTCCCGGGGCCGAAGAGCCGGGCGTGCCAGGCGGCCGTTTCCTTCGCCCGGTCGTAGCGCCCCTGGCGCAGCCAGAGCGCGACCTCGCCGGAGAGGCAGGCCGCGAGGCAGACCAGCCCCTCGGCATGCCGCTCCATGACCTCATGATCGATACGGGGCCGGCGGTAGTACCCTTCGACGAAGCCGATCGAGGTCAGTTTCACCAGGTTGCGGTAGCCCTGGCGGTTCTTCGCCAGCAGCACCAGGTGGCTGTAGTTGGCGGGGGCGCCCTCGACCTTCTCGCGCGCGTGGCGGGAGCCAAAGGCGACATAGGCCTCGAAGCCGAGGATCGGGCGGACGCCGGCGGCCCGGGCCTGCTCGTAGAAGGTCCAGGCGCCGAAGAGGTTGCCGTGATCGGTGAGCGCGAGCGAATCCATCCCGAGCTCCTGGATCCGGCCGATCAGGTCGGGGATCCGATTGGCGCCGTCGAGGAGCGAGTATTCGGAATGGGTATGGAGGTGTACGAACGCCATCGTGGCGGAAGTTACCGTGTGACCTTTGTCCTTGACAACGCCGAGCCTGCGCGGCAAAGGTTCGGCAACCACCAGGGGAGCGCGAGTGTCCGAACGCATTGGGAGCGCGTCACTTAGCTTTGGTTTCGTACTCGCGTGCGGGGCCCTGGGCAGCGCCTGCTCCAAGGACCACTCCCCGCTCGCCCCGCTACCGGTCAGCGCGCAGGTGTCGCTCGCCGCCGGACAGTTCACGCTGATCAGCGACAGCGCCGTGCGCGGCGCGGTGGAGTTTCCCTCGGCGGGCGCCGGCGACGCGGCCTACCTGGTGGTCGGCCAGCTGGCGTCGACCGGCGAGATGCAGCAGGCCTTCTCGCTCGGGGCCCAGGCGTTCCCGCCCGACCTCCGTCTCCAGGCGCCGACCGGGTCGGCCACACCGCCCTCCCGCTTCCACGCCTTGTTGCGCGAGCGCGAAGCGGAGTTTGCCCGGCAGGCGTCGCTGCACCGCCCGCTGCTCGTGGCGCCGCCGGTGCGCGCGGCACCGCCGACCGTCGGGTCCAGGCGGACCTTCAAGGTATGCGCCGACATCGACTGCAATTCGCTCAAGAACGTCCCGGCCACGGCGCAATTCGTGGGCACCCACGCGGCGATCTTCGTGGACGACAGCGTGCCCGCGAGCAGCCTCGGTCCAAGCGACGTGACCGAAATCGGCGACCAGTTCGACCAGGTGCTCTGGCCGATCGACAACGCCCGCTTCGGGGCGGAGTCGGACATCGACAACAACGGCGTGGTCATCGTCCTGCTCACCAGGCAGATCAACAACCTGGTCCGGAAGCCCGACTGCAACACCTCCTTCATCACCGGGTTCTTCTTCGGCGCCGACATCGCTCCGGGTTTCGCCGCCCAGTACAACAACGGCGAAGTCTTCTACGGGATGGTCCCCCAACCTGCAGAGACCAGCACCAACTGCGCCTACTCGACCAGCTACGTGAAGAGCATCCTCCCGGTGACGTTCATCCACGAGTTCCAGCACATGATCTCCTTCAACCAGCACGTGCTGGTGCGGGGCGGGGAGACGGAAGTGCTGTGGCTGAACGAGGCGATGAGCCACCTGGCCGAGGAGCTGGGTGGCCTGCACTACGACAGCGCCGGCGTGACCGCGAAGGCGTCGCGGTTCTTCGAAGGCGACCTGTACAACGCATTCATCTGGATGACGAATCCGGTCGCCAACGCCATGGTCTCCGAGACGGCGCCGGGCACCCTCGAGGAGCGTGGCGCCGAATGGCTCTTCCTGCGCTACGTCGTCGACCAGTTCGGCGATGCGACCACGCTGGCGCTGGAGCAGACGGCGCAGCTGGGCGCGTCGAACCTCGAGGCGGTCACCGGCACGACGTTCCGGACTCTCCTCGGGCGCTGGGCGCTGGCGGTGTACCTGACGGACCTGCCGGGGTTCATCGCGCCCCCGAGCCTGTCGTACACCTACTGGAGCTTCCGCAACGCCTTCGCGTCGCTGCACGCGACCAATCCACAGAACTTTCCGAAGGCCTTTCCCCTGAACCCCGATTCCGGGCAGGGCATCGCCGTGGCTACGGCGGGCACGCTGCACGCGGGATCGGCGGCCTACGTCCTCGCGACGCAGCTGGCGAGCGCCAGCGGGTTCCAGCTCACCCTGCGCGGCCCGAACGGCGGGCAGTTTCCGGTGACCGCGGTGCCGCAGCTGGCGATCGCCAGGATCCGCTGACGACGCATCGCCTGGTTGTCGCCGCCGCGCTGGCCTGCGCCTCGCCGCTGGCAGCCCAGGGCAACGGCACGAGCGCGGGCGTGCTGCTCGAGCTCCCGGCGACGCCGCGCCAGGTCGCTTTCCAGGGCGCCTACACCGCGGTCGTGGGTGACGAGGGCAGCATCTTCGTCAACCCGGCCGGCATGGCGCCGATCCGGCGTTTCGCGGCGGGCCTCAGCACCGAGCGCAATCTCTTCGGTACGCGGCTCGCGACGGGCGCCGCGGCGCTGCGCGTCGGGCGATTCGACATCGGCCTCGGCGTGATGTACCTCGACCTGGGCGGCGACAGCGTGATCGTGCCCGATCCGGCCTTCGGCGGGGACCGCGGATTGGCGACGGGGGAGGTGATCAGCGCCTACGACGGGCTCGCCGTGGGCGCGCTCGCCTACCGGCGCGGCATGATCTCTCTCGGCGTCAGCGCCAAGTACCTGGAGGAGTCGGTCAGCGCCGGGGGCACCGCGTTGCCCCGCACGTCGGGCGTCACCGGCGACGTGGGGGTCGCGGTCGCGCTGTTCGATATCATGGCGCTGGGCTTCACGGTGCAGAACGTCGCGGGCCGGATCCGCACCGCCGGCGCGCCCGCGAAGCTGCCGCGCACCGCACGCTTCGGCGTCGCGCTCAACGTGGTGGATCCGCAGGGCGTGCCCCGGTTGCTGGTCACCACCGACTGGATCTCCCCGCCCGGCGGCAATTCCTACTGGGCCTTCGGCTTCGAGGGCGGCGCCGTGTCGCATGGCGTGGGGCTCCTGGGTCGCGCGGGCGTGGCGGCGGGCCGGGCGCCGTCCGATCGCCAGGCCGTCAGCCTGGGCGGCGAGCTCGTGGTGGGAAGCTTGCGGCTGGAGTACGCCTGGCAGGGCTTCGACACCATCGGCGCCGCCGCGCACCGGTTCGGGATTCGGTGGGTGCGATAGTGCCCGACCGCCCGGTCGCCCGGCCGCCAGGCGACTGAGCCATGAGACTCCGCCGTCTGGCACGGGTGTGCGGGGTGCTGCTGGTCCTGCTGGTCCTGGTGTTCGCGCTCGCCTATGCCATCTTCGCCGACGTCCGGTATCTCACGCGGGCCGCGATCGCGGAAGCCGGCATTCTCCGCCATCGCCGGCCGATCGCCGAGGTGGTGGCCGACAGCGCGACCGATCCCGTGGTGCGGGGCAAGCTCCTCCTGGTCATCGCGGCGCGGGCCTATGCCGCCGACTCGCTCGGCCTCGCCGTCGGTGAGACCTACACCACCTACACGCAGCTGGCGCGCGACACCCTGGTCCTGGTGCTCTCGGCGGCGCGCAACGATCGCCTCGAGGCGTACACCTGGACGTACCCGATCGTGGGCCGGGTGCCCTACAAGGGCTTCTTCACTCTCGAGCCGGCCCTGCGCGAGGCGCAGCAGCTGCAGCACGCCGGACTCGACACCTACGTCCGGCCGGCAGCCGCGTTTTCGACGCTCGGGTGGTTCAATGACCCGCTGCTCTCGACGGTGGTGCGTGAGGACTCCGTGGACCTGGCCGCGACGGTCATTCACGAGACGCTGCACAACACCGTGTTCATCAAGAACCACGTGGATTTCAACGAGTCGCTGGCGGAGTTCACCGGCTACCGGGGCGCCGAAGCGTTCTTCCGGTCGCGGGGCGACTCGGTCAGCGCGCGGCGCGCCGCGGCGCGCTGGCGGGACATCCTGCGGCTGGCGCGTTTCTGGGACGCGCTCGCCGTCCGGCTCGAGCGCGTCTACAGCTCGGGCGCCACGGGCCCGCGGATCCAGCAGGCCCGCAGTGAAGTCTTCGCCGGCGCGCTCCTCCAGATGGCGGGACCGCTGGCGGCGGAGCTGGAGACGATCGACGGGCGGCGCCTGGCGCAGCGGCCGCTGAACAACGCGTCGCTGCTCTCGCAGCGGGTCTACGGGACCGGGCTGGAGCGGTTCGACCGGGTGCTCGAGCGGCACGGCGGGGATGTGCGCGCGAGCGTGGCGTTCATCCGCCAGGTGACGTCCGGAGGCGGGGATCCGTGGGCGGCGATGGGGTCCGGCGCGACCGCGGCGGAGGCCACCCCACCGGCGCCCTGACCGGGCCGCCGCTCACTCGGCGGCGGGACGGTCGTCGAGGGCGAGCCGGTAGCCGACCTTGCGCGCGGTCAGCAGGTGGCGCGGGTGCGCCGGGTCGGACTCCAGTTTCTTCCGCAGCTCCGCCATGTGGGTGTCGACGGTCCGGCTCATCACCGCGGCATGGTATCCCCAGACTTCAATCAGCAGGTCGTGCCGTCGTGCCACGGCGCCGCGTCGGGCGATGAGCGCGGCGAGGAGGTCGTACGCCTTGGGCGGCAGCTCGATCCGCCGGCCGGCGCGGGTGACGGTCCGGGCTCGGCCGTCCACGACGACGTTGCCGAAGCGCGTCACGGTGGCGCTCTCGCCACCCCGCGCGCGGCGCAGCAGCGCCTCCACCCGCGCCAGCAGCTCGAGCACGCCGAAGGGTTTGGTGACGTAGTCGTCGGCGCCCAGCTTCAGGCCGCGCACCTTGTCGGATCCCTCGCCGCGCGCGGTCAGGATCAGCACCGGCAAGGTCAGGCCCGCGGCCCGCAGCGCCCGCAGCACGCGGAAGCCGTCCATCCCCGGCAGCATGAGATCGAGGACGACCAGGTCGGGCGATCCGCTGCGGGCCCGGGCGAGGCCTTCGTCCCCGGTCGAGGCGACGTCCACGGCGTAGCCTTCGATTTCGAGGTTGTTGCGCAGGCCGAAGGCGAGGTCGGGGTTGTCTTCGACGACGAGGAGGCGGGTCACCGCGGCAGCTCCACGACGAAGCGCGAGCCGGGGACGGGTCCCGGAGCAGGCTCGACCCACACCCTGCCGCCGTGGCGGCCGACGAGATCGCGGACCACGGCGAGCCCGATGCCCGCGCCCGCCGCCGAGGAGTCGGGCCGCAGGCGGGTGAAGCGCTCGAAGATCCGCTCGCGGTCGTCGGGGGCGATGCCCGGCCCTTCGTCGTCGACGATCAGCCGCACCGCCGCCTCGTGGGTGGCGACGGTGACGCGCACGGTCTGCCCGGCCGGACCGTGCTTCACCGTGTTGTCGAGCAGGTTCAGCAGGACCTGGCGCAGGAGGTTGGGGTCGGCGTGCGCGGCGGCGCCCTCGTCGGCATCGAGGCGAATCACGACCTGACGCGCGGCGGCGACCGGCGCGAAGCCGTCCACGACCTCGCGGGCGAGCCGGGCCAGGGCAAGGTGCTCGGTGACGACGGGCGGCACCGCGCCGCCCTCGCGGGTCGCGGCGAGCAGGTTCTCGACCAGGTGCGTCAGCCTTCCGGTCTCCCGATGGATGATCGCGAGCGAGCGGCGCCGCTCCTCGTCGCTGCGCACCCGGCCCAGGAGCAGCGTCTCGGCGAACATCCGGATCTGCGCCAGGGGGGTGCGCAGCTCGTGGGAGACGTTGGCGACGAAGTCGCTGCGCAGCCGCGTCAGCTCCGCCTCGCGCCGCCACTGGACTACGGCGGTGCCGAGCAGGAGGGCGGTGAGCGCGAGCAGGACGAGCACGAAGGGGAGCCGCGAGGCGGGCAGCCCGCCGATGATGATGAGCCGTGCCGCATCGGGCCGGACGGCCGCGCGGGCAGTGAGCGACGCCTGTTGCCAGCCGAGCCCGCTTTCGGCGGCGAAGGCGTCGTCGAAGGCGGCGCGCGAGCGGAAGACGGTGTTCCCCGCGGCGTCGCGGATCTCGACGCCCAGCAGAGAATCGTTAGGCAGCGCCTCGGTGCGGGCGAGCGGCAGCAGGGGCGTGGCGACGGCGGGGCCGAAGAGCGGCGCGAGCGCCCGCTCGTCGGTGACGAACCCGTAGGCCACCAGGGGGCGGGGGTCCATCGAGCGCAGCAGGTAGGCCACGAATAGCGGCGCGCCCTCCGGCGCGCCCGTCAGCGCGGTGGTGTATCGGCCGGACCGGGCGAGGCGCGTGGCGCCGGCGCGGACCGTGTCGGCGATCCAGCGCCGCAGCGCCGGGCTCGCCGTCCCGCCGTCGGTCACCAGCGCCGGCTCCGAGCCGTCGAGCATCAGTCTGAAGTAGAGCCGCACCGATCCGGCAGCGCGGAGGTCGAATCCGCGCGGGCGGTACGTGGTATCGGCGAGGATGGAGGGTGGCGGCAGGGTCGCATGCGGCGCCGGCATCACCGCCATCGCCGGCCGCAGGACGGTCCAGAGCGTCGCGTTGGTGAGCGCCTCCTCGGCGCGTCGCGCGAACTCGGCCGCGGCGAAACGGGAGTAGTCGCGCAACGCCCGCTCGGCGGCCACGCGGTGGTAGCGCGCGGCCATGAGGGCCTGTGCCGCGAGCAACGCCGCGAGGAGCAGCGTCAGGGCGAGGAGGGTGACGACCAGCGCCGAGCGGGAGCGGGCCATGGCCCCGAATCAGCGCGCGGCGCGAGGTGTGGCTAGGCCGAGCCCGAGAGCCGGCGGCGCCAGGGCGCCTTCGGACTTGCGACGAGCGCCGCGGCCTCCGCCACGTCGGCCGCCGGCAGGTTCTTCCCCAGGGCCGTCTCGGCGGCCTTCTGCATGAGCTCGGGATCGAGCGCCCCGAGGCGGCCCGCGACATCGGCCGCGTGGTCCACGCCCGGTGCCTGCGCCAGCGCGAAGGTGGTGCCCGACTTCCAGCGGGTGAGCCGCGCGATCTGCTTGGCCCACTCGTCGGCGCCGTTGTTGAAGACGGTCACCACGATCGGCCGGTCCGCGGGATCGAGCGCGGCGGCGACCGCGGGGTCCACGCCGAGACGCTTGGCGATCGCTTCGGCGAGCGCCGTGTCGGAGGGAAGGGCTCCCGCCACCGCGGCGGGATGCCAACCGACCTGCCGGACGAACGGCTCGACGGACGCGATGATGCGCGCCAGCGCGTCGACGAGCTGCACCGCGGGTATCGGCTCGGGGTCGAGCAGCACGGTGCCCGTCAGCACGTAGGCGCGCTCCCGGGCGCTGAACTGTTTCGGCTTGCGACCGCCGAGGGACGCGGCGCGACGGGTCGCCAGCACCTCGCGCTCGGCGTCGCGCTGCGGGATCTCGTGGTCGGAGGCCTGGAGGGCGGCTTCGAAGGCCACCTCGGCCGCCTCGAACTGCCCGGCCTCCCGCAGGATGCGCCCGCGGAGCATCAGCGTGTCGGTGTGCGGCTCCAGCGCGAAGGCGCGGTCGAGCGCCAGCAGCGCGCGCGGGTACTCGCCCACCCGGTACGCGGCGTAGGCCAGCTCGTGCCAGGCGAGCGCCAGGTTGCCGTCGCGCTCGAGCGCCGCCTCCAGCGCCTTCACGGCCTCGCGGGTGCGCCCCAATTCGCTCAGCGCGGCGCCTTTCAGCGCGAGCGGCATGGCGGCGTCGGCGCCGAAATGCTGCTCGGCTTCCGTGGCGCAGGTCAGCGCGTCCTCGAGGCGACCCTCGCGGCGCAGCAGCTCGCACAGCTCGATCCAGCCGTTGGCGATCGTCGGACGCAACTCGAGCACGGCGCGGTATTCCTGCTCGGCCGCCTCGAGACGGCCCTCGCGGGCGAGCCAGCGGGCTTTCGCCAGGTCCTGCTCTTCCGGATCGGCCCGGAAGACGGCGAAGGAGGAGGTGAGGCGCATGGCGGAAAAGATACGCGCGGGCGCCAAGTCGGCTAGGGCGGCCGGCCAGCAGCGGCCCGGCGCGAGGGTAGCGGCGAGGCGGTATCGCGCGATACGTTGTTCGGCTTATGAGCACACTCGACCAATTCGTTTCACGCGAGAAGTCGCGCCTCCTGTCGGATCTCCAGACCTGGCTCCGCATCCCCAGCGTCAGCACCCTTCCCGAGCACGCGGCGGACTGCCGCAAGGCCGCGGCCTGGCTCGCCGCCCGGCTCACGGCCCTCGGGTTCACGGTGGACACGATCGAGACCGACAAGCACCCGATCCTCTGGGCCGTGGGCCCCGCGGTTCCCGGCGCGCCCACCATCCTCTGCTACGGGCACTACGATGTGCAGCCGCCCGATCCGCTCGGCGAGTGGGTGACGCCTCCCTTCGAGCCGACGGTGCGGGACGGCAACCTCTACGCCCGCGGCACCGCCGACGACAAGGGGCAGGTATTCTGCGTCATGTCGGCGCTGGAGGCGCTGAAAGCGAAGACCGGCGCGCTGCCGCTCAACGTGCGGCTGCTGATCGAGGGAGAAGAGGAGGTCGGGTCCAAGGGCCTCACCAAGTTCCTGACCTCGGAGCCCGATCGCACCAGGGCCGACGCCGTCCTGGTGACCGACGTGCACATGGTCGCGCCCGGGTATCCCAGCGTGGACACGGCGCTGCGCGGGATCGTCCACGCCGAGATCCGCGTACGCACCCTGAAGAAGGACCTGCACAGCGGGCTCTACGGAGGCGCCGCGCCCAACGCGATCGAGACGCTCTGGCACCTGCTCGAGCAGCTGAAGGGTCCCAACGGCACGATCCGGGTTCCGGGCATCTACGACCGGGTCAGCAAGCCCAGCGCCAAGGAGCTGAAGGCCTGGCGGTCGTTGCCCATAAAGGAAAAGGGATTCGTGAAGGAGGCGGGCGCCAAGGCGCTGAACGGCGAGACCCGCTACAGCTTCCTCGAGCGGATCTGGGCGCGCCCCACCCTGGAGGTGCACGGCATCGTGGGCGGCTTCACCGGCGCCGGGGCGAAGACCGTGATCCCGGCGGAAGCCAGGGCCAAGTGCTCGCTCCGCCTCGTCCCGGCGCAGCGGGCCACCGAGGTCGCCAGCCTGCTCAAGAAGGCGGTGAAGAAGGCCGCCCCCAAGTACGCCGAGGTGACGGTCGAGATTCTCTCGGCGAGCGATCCCTTCCAGACACCGATGGATGCGTGGCCCTTCCAGGCCCTGGACCGCGCCTATCGCGAGGTCTGGAAGCGGGGCATCGCGCCGATCCGCTCGGGCGGATCGATTCCGATCGTGCCGCTGCTCCAGCAGCGTAAGGCGCCGATTCTGCTCACCGGCATCGGGCTGCCGGATGACGGCCTGCATGCCCCCAACGAGAAGCTCACCCTCGATCAGCTGTGGAAGGGAATCGTGCTGTTCGGCAGGTTCTTCGAGATCATGGCCGAGAAACGGTAAGCGACTACTTCCGCGGGCCTCTGCGCATGCGCACCGGGTCGGGCCGCCCGTAACGTTCTTCGGCCCACGGATCTCCCCGCATATGGTACCCATTCCGCTCCCAGAATCCCGGATCGTCGCCTTCCATCAGCTCGATCCCGGTCAGCCACTTGGCCGACTTCCAGAAGTAGAGGTGCGGCACCAGCAACCGGGCCGGTCCGCCATGCTCGGCTGACAGCGGCTCGCCGTTGTGGTGCGTCGCCACCAGGTTGGCCGGCAGGCGCAGGTCGGCGAGCGGCAGGTTGGTGGTGTAATCGGGCGCGGCGTGGATGAGCGCATGCGTCGCCCCGGGTGTCACGCCGGCGCGCTCGAGCAGCGCGACCACGCTCACGCCGCGGAAGATGTTGTCGAAGCGCGACCAGGTGGTCACGCAGTGGATGTCGCAAAGCACGTCCTGCGCCGGAAGCGATTGCAGCTCGTCCCAGGTGATCTCGAGCGGCCGCTCGACCTCACCGAAGACGCGCAACGTCCAGTGCCGCGTGTCGATCCGCGGCACCGCGCTGTAGTGGAGCACCGGCCACTTGGTGGTCTGGATCTGGCCCGGAGGGAGCCGCGGCTGGTCGGCCGGCCGGGCGTCGAGACGATCGTCGGACATGGCTCTAAGCTACAAGGGGAGACAGGGGAGACAGGGGAGACAGGGAGACAGGGGAGACAGGGGAGACAGGGGAGACAGGGGAGACAGGGGAGACACGGGAGACAGGGGAGACAGGGAGACAGGGGAGACAGGGAGGGAACCTGTCTCCCCTGTCTCCCTTGTCTCCCCTATCTCCCCTTGTACTATCATCGATGCCCCCTCGCCCGCCGCCGAAACCGCCCACCCTGACGCTGTTGTGCTCGGTCGCCGCCGCCGCCGCCGTCTGGGTCAGCATCGCTACCGACCAGCTGGCCCGCGGCCTGGTCGGTTCCGTGCTCGGGGTTCCCTTTCTCGGTCTCGAGATCGCGGCCGGCCGCCGCTACACCGTGGGCGCCCTCCAGGGCCCCGTCGGGTCGCTGGGCCCCGGAGGGTTCGCGGTGATGGTCCTGGCAGGGAGCGCCTGCATCCTCGTCATGGCGATGGGACTGTTCGCCCTGGTCCGCGCCATGCAGGTCCGCGGGTGGCTGCGCGGGTTTGCGCTCGCCTGGATCGTGGTGGCGCTGCTCTGGCTGCCCGCGGCACTGGCCTCGGCGACGCTACCGGCGGGCGGCGGTCCGGTGCACGAGCTGTACGCGAGGCTGGGAGACCCGCTGGCCGGGCGCTGGACCGCGCTGGCCCTCGCCTTGCTCCTGCTGGCCATCGCCTCCAGGACCATCGGGGCGCGGGCCGTGGCGGTCGGCCGCTCCTGGATGCGGGCCGACGCGACCGAATTCCGGCGGCGGCTGGTCCGGGTAACGGCAGGATGGCCGGGAATGGTGGCGCTGGCGGCCCTGGCCTACGGGGCGGGGTGGGCGCCGACCCTCTGGGCGGGGGTGTTCCTGGCCGCTGTCATGGTGGCATTGCAGATGCAGACGCGGTAGCGGTGCAACTTTCTGACGGGTCGGTGCGTCTATATCAATGCAGCCCCCCGGTCTGGCCAAGCTTCGCAGCAGCAGCCAGGCCAAATACCGCAGTGTAAGACGCGAGTGGGACCCCGGCCTCAACCACCGGTCCCACTCGCGGCCTCACCTCTCCCAGTCGCCCTGGCCGGCGGTCTCGAAGCCGAAGGTCGTCCGGAAGGCCTGAACAACGGCCCTGCGGACCGCCGCGTGCAGTTCTCCGTCCCTCTGCTTGCCCGACGGCGCGTTGGTCTCCTTTGCGACGCTCGTCATCACCACATCCGGTATTCCACAGGGCACGATCAGCGAGAACGGTGACAAGTCGGTGGTGACGTTCAGCGCGAATCCGTGCCAGGTCACCCATTGCCGGACGTGGATGCCGATGCTCGCGATCTTGCGCCCCGCCGTCCAGACCCCGGTCAGCCCGGGGCGCTGCTCGGCGTCGATACCGAGGGTGTCGAGGGCGGCAATGAGCGAAGTCTCGAGCTGGCGCAGGTACCAGTGCAGGTCGGGCTTGTGCTGCTGGAGGTCGAGGATCGGATAGCCGACGAGCTGTCCCGGTCCGTGGTAGGTGACGTCGCCGCCGCGCTCGATCTCGAAGACCTCGATGCCCCGGCGCCGCAGCGTTTCGGGGTCGATCGGGAGGCTGCCCGGGCGGGTGCCGCGTCCCAGCGTCACCACGGGTGGATGCTCGAGGAGCAGCAGGGTATCGGGGATGCGCCCGGCGATCCGGTCGTCGGCCAGGGCGCGCTGGATGCCCAGCGCGTCACCGTAAGGCAGCACGCCCAGCTCGCGCACCTCGAGGGTCCGTGCCGCCGCGGTCCGCTGCTCGGTCATGCCGCGGTGCTTTCGGCGGGGCGCAGGCGCGCCGCGCCGGCGATGATCGCTGCGCACAGCACCCCCAGGACCAGGAGGCCGGTACGGCCGGCGGCGATGTCGGCGACGGTGGTGAGCACGGCGACCAGCGCCGCTCCCGACACCGCGATGATGGCGGCAAGCAGCGAGCGCCAGACGCCCAGGCGCCGGGCGAGGGCGAAGCCCACCGATGCGGCGGTGGCGAGGCCGGCGGCCGCGCCACCGAGGACGATGTTGGCGAAGGCGGACTCGGCGCCGCGTGGCATGCCGTGCGCCGCCGCGAGCACGGCGCAGATGACGGCGCCGCCCGATGCCGCGCCGATGGCGATCGCGGCCAGGGCGGTGGCCACACTAGATCTGGACGACACGCCCCATCGCGTCGAGCGCGGCCTCGCCCACGGCCTCGGAGAGCGTCGGATGCGCGTGGATCGCGAGCTCGACCTCTTCGACGGTGTACTCGTTGGTGCGCGCCACGCACAACTCGTGGATCAGCTCGGTCGCGTGGTCGCCGATGATGTGCGCACCGAGAATCTCGCCGTACTGCTTGCCGCGGATGATCTTCACGAAGCCGTCGGTCTCGCCGGTGGTGCGCGCCCGCCCGTTCGCGCTGAACGGGAAGCGACCGACGACGTACTCCAGTTTCTGGCTCTTGCAGGCTTCCTCGGTGAGGCCCACGCTCGCCACCTCGGGATGGCAGTAGGTCGCGCCGGGGACGTTCGAGTAGTCGATCGCGTGGGGCTGCTGCCCCGCGATCGCCTCCGCGGCCACCATCCCCTCGCGGCTGCCCTTGTGCGCCAGCAGGGGCGGACCCGCCACGTCGCCGATCGCGTAGTAGCCCGGCACGGTGGTCTGGAGGCGCCCGTCCACCTTGATGAAACCGCGGTCGAGCGCGATGCCGACCGATTCGAGGCCCAGGTTCTCGGTGTTGGGCGCGCGGCCGGCGGCGACCAGGACGCACGCGACGTCGAGGGTCTGCTTCTGTCCGTCGGCTTCGACGACGAGCGACACGCCGTTCGCCTGCCCGGCCGCCTTCTCGATCCTGGCGCCGACCAGCGAGGTGATTCCGCGCTTCTTGTAGGCCCTGGCGAGCGCGTCGGAGCAGTCGGCATCCTCGACGGGGAGCAAGCGGGGCAGCGCCTCCACCAGCGTGACCCTGGTGCCGAAGGCCGCGAAGACGTCGGCGAACTCGCAGCCCACCGCGCCGGCGCCGACGATGGCCATCGTCGCGGGCGCCCTCTCGAGCAGCAGCGCCTCGGTGCTGGAGAAGATCGTCCTGCCGTTGAAGGCCAGGCCGATCGCCGGGATGTCCTTGGGGCGCGAGCCGGTGGCGATGACGACGGCCCTGGTCGCCGTCAGCTCCTGTACGCCCGCCTCGGTCTTCACCGAGACCTTCTTCCCGGCCTTCAGCGTCCCCACGCCCTTGAAGACCTCGATCTTGTTCTTCTTCATGAGGAAGTCGGCGCCCTTGGAGTTCTGCTCCGCCACGCGCCGCGAGCGCTTCATCGCGACCCCGTAGTCGGTCTTCACCTCGCCGAGGGTGATGCCGAGGTCGTCGGCGTGCTTGAGGGCGGTGATCGTCGCGGCGGAGTGGAGCAGGGCCTTGGTGGGAATGCAGCCGATGTTGACGCACACGCCGCCCATCTTGTCTTTCTCCACGACGGCGGCGGTCAGGCCGAGCTGGGCGGCACGGATGGCGCAGACGTAGCCGCCGGGTCCGCCGCCGATGACGATGACATCGAACTGAGTTGCCACTTCAGACTCCGGGGAAAGGGCCCAATGCTGAAGGCCGAAAGCGGCTTTCAGCTACAGTAGCATCGCCAGCGGATTCTCGAGGTTCAGCTTCACCGTCTGGAGGAACTTCGCGCCGGTCGCGCCGTCGATCACCCGGTGGTCGCACGACATGGTGACCCGCATCATGCGGCGCGGGACCACCGCGCCGCCCACCACCACGGGCTTCTCCGCGATGCGGCCCACGGCCAGGATGCCCGCCTCGGGGGGATTGATGACGGCGGTGAACTCGTCGATGTCGAGCATCCCCAGGTTGGAGATGCTGAACGTCGCGCCGGTGTACTCCTCGGGCGCCAGGCGGCGCGCGCGGGCCCTCTCGGCCAGCGCCTTCGCCTCGGCGCTGATCGCCGAGAGGCCCTTCTGGTCGGCGAAGCGGATCACCGGGGTGATCAGCCCGTCCTCGACAGCGACGGCCATGCCGATGTGCACGTCGCCGTGGTAGCGGATGTGGTCGTCCATCCACCAGGCGTTGACGGCCTGGTGCAGGCGCAGCGCGTGCGCCACCGCCTTGATGACGAGGTCGTTGAACGAGATCGCGTACTGCTCGCCCCGGGCCTTGAGCGCGGCGCGCAGGTCCCAGGCCGCCTGCATGTCGATCTCGCTGGTCAGGAAGAAGTGCGGAATCGGGCCGATGGACTGCACCAGCCGCTTGGCGATGGTCTTGCGGATCGGGGTGAGTGGGACGTCCTGGACCCCGCGGGTGGCTGATGGCTGATGGCTGATCGCCGACGGCTGTCCACTCATCGCGGACCGCGGCGCGGATTGGACATCGCGGGCGATGACCCGTCCCGCCGGTCCGCTCCCCGCGAGGGACCGGAGATCCACGCCTTGCTCGGCCGCGATGCGGCGGGCGAGCGGGGAGGAGAGGATGCGGCCGCCGTCGGCGGGGGCGGATGGCGGGGCCGGCGGGCGAGCGGACGGCGGCGGTGCAACGCCGACGACCTTCGCTGTCGGAGCGGAGGCCGGTGCGGGTGCCGGGGCGCTGCCCTCCGCGATGGAGGAGATGTTCTCGTCGGCCGTGCCGATCACGGCCACGAGGGTGCTGACCGGGACGGTCTGCCCTTCGGGAACGAGAATCTTCCGCAGCACGCCGTCGCCGCGCGCGACGAGGTCCATCACCGCCTTGTCGGTCTCGACCTCGGCGAGGACCTCGCCGGCCTTCACCGCCTCGCCTTCCTTCTTCTTCCAGGCGGCGACCCGGCCTTCCTCCATGGTCGGCGACAGCGCTTCCATCACGACTCTGGTGGCCATCGCGCTAGCCGAGGTAGAGAACCTGGCGGCAGGCGGCCACGACTTTCGCGACGTCGGGCTTGGCGAGCTTCTCGAGCTGTTTGTTATAGGGCATGGGGACGTCGGCGCCGGTGACCCGCACCACGGGCGCGTCGAGGTGGTCGAAGGCCTCGCGCTGGACGTCGTAGGCGATCTGCGCCCCGGCGCCGGCGAACGGCCATCCCTCCTCGAGGATCACGCAGCGGTTGGTCTTGCGGACCGATCCGGCGATGGTGGCGACGTCGAGCGGGCGGATGGTGCGCGGATCCACGACCTCCGCCTGGATGCCGTCCTTCGCCATCTCGTCGGCGGCCTTGAGCGCGGTGGCGACCATCTTGGCGTGCGCGACGATCGTGACGTCCTTCCCCGCGCGCTTGATATCGGCCACGCCCAGCGGGATGGTGTACTCTCCCTCCGGAACCTCGCCCTTGTTGTTGTACAGCATCTCGCCTTCGATGAAGACGATGGGGTTGCCGTCACGGATCGCGCTCTTGAGCAGGCCCTTGGCGTCGGCCGGCGTCGCCGGCATCACGACCTTGAGGCCCGGCACGTTCGCCAGCCACGATTCGAACGCCTGCGAGTGCTGCGCCGCGAGCTGGAGCGCCGAGCCGCCCGGCCCGCGGAACACGATGGGCAGCGGGACCTGGCCGTTCGACATGTACAGCATCTTGGCGGCGGAGTTCACGATCTGGTCGAGTGCCAGCAGCGCGAAGTTCCAGGTCATGAACTCGACCACGGGGACCAGGCCCGCCATCGCGGCGCCCACGCCGACGCCGGCGAAGCCCAGCTCGGTGATCGGCGTATCCACCACGCGCCTGGGGCCGAACTCCTCGAGCAGGCCGCGGCTCACCTTGTACGCACCCTGGTAGACACCCACCTCCTCGCCCATCAGGAAGACGCGCGGATCGCGGCGCATCTCCTCGCGCAGCGCCTGGTTCAGGGCGTCCCGGTAGGTGAGCGTCGGCACCCTACGCGCCCGAGTAGACGTGGGTGAAGAGCTCGGCGGGATCGGGGTCGGGGCTCTCCTCGGCGAACCGCACCGCGTCCTCGACCTCGGCCTGCACGTCGGCCTCCATCGCCTGCCACTGCTCCTCGTCCAGCATGCGGGCTGCGACGAGGCGCGCGTGGAAGGTGACGACCGGGTCGCGCAGCTTCATCTGCTCGACTTCTTCGCGGGTGCGGTAGTGGCCGTGGATCGGGTCCGACATCGAATGGCCCATGAAGCGGTAGGTGCGGATCTCGAGCAGCGTCGGCATCTGCTCCTCGCGGCCACGCTTGGCGGCGCGCGCCACGGCGTCGCGCACCGCCAGCACTTCCATCCCGTCCACCGTTTCGGCCGGCATGTCGTAGGAGCAGGCCCGCGCGGCGACGTCCCAGATGGCACTGGCGCGCTCCAGCGCGGTGCCCATGCCGTACCGGTTGTTCTCGCAGATGTAGATCGCCGGCAGCTTCCAGAGCGCGGCCATGTTCAGCGCCTCGTGGAAGGCGCCGTTGTTCACCGCCGCTTCGCCGAAGAAGGCCACGGCGACGCGATCCTCGCCCCGGTACTTGGCGGCGAAGGCGGCCCCGGTGATCAGCGGGATGTGCCCGCCCACGATCGCGTGCCCGCCCAGGAAGCCGAGCTTGGCGTCGAAGAGGTGCATCGAGCCGCCCTTGCCGCCCGAGCAGCCGGTCGCCTTTCCGAACAGCTCGGCCATCGCCGCCCGCGCCGTGATGCCGCGCGCCAGTGCCTGCCCGTGCTCGCGGTAGCTGGACATGACGTAGTCGTCGGCGCGCAACGCGGCCATGGCTCCGACGGCGACCGCTTCCTGCCCGATGTAGAGGTGGCAGAAGCCGCCGATCTTGCCGAGAGCGTACTGCTCGCCGGCGCGCTCCTCGAAGCGGCGGATCAACAGCATCTCGCGCAGCAGGTGCCGCATCGCGGCCGGGTCCTCACCGGCCGGCGCCGTCCGGCTGACGTCGGCCGCGGCCTTCTGGGTCTCCCGCGTCGCGCGGCGTGTCACGCCGAGACCCCAGCGGCGGCGCCGGCCCGCTCGGCCTGCTCCCAGGCGTGATACGAGGAGCGGACCAGCGGTCCGGCCTCGACATGCCGGAATCCGAGCGCCTGCGCGAAGTCCTTCAGCTCGCCGAATTCGTCGGGTGTGTAGTAGCGCGCCACCGGCAGGTGGGCCGGCGAGGGGCGCAGGTACTGCCCGAGCGTCAGGATGTCGCAGCCCACGCCCCGCAGGTCGCGGATGGCGGTGAGCAACTCGTCCCACTGCTCGCCCAGCCCGACCATGATGCCGGACTTGGAGAGCATCGCGGCATCCATCGTCTTGACGCGCGCGAGCAACTCGAGGGCGCGCTCGTAGCGCCCACCGGGGCGCGCGATGCGATACAACCGGGTCACGGTCTCGAGATTGTGATTGAGGATGTCGGGCTTCGCCTCGACCACGATGCGCAAGGCCTGCGCGCTGCCCTTGAAGTCGGGGATCAGCAGCTCGACCGTCGTCCCCGGCGCCTTGAGGCGGGTCTGTCGCACCACCTCGGCGAACTGCTCGGCGCCACCGTTGGGGAGGTCGTCACGGTCTACGCTGGTGACCACGATGTGACGCATCCGCATCGCCGCGACCGCTTCGGCCAACCGCGCCGGCTCGCCCAGGTCGAGCCCCACCGGCGTCCCGTGCGCCACTGCGCAGTAGGCGCAGTTCCTGGTGCAGACGTCGCCCAGGATCATGAAGGTGGCCGCGCGATGGTCCCAGCATTCCCCGATGTTGGGGCAGTGGGCTTCCTCGCAGACGGTGTGGAGCTCGAGACGCTGCAGGAGGTCGCGGACTTCCACGAAGGAGGCACCGCCCGGCGCCTTGACCTTGAGCCACGACGGTTTGCGTGCCGCGGCGCCCTGGACGAGGGCCGAGCCGCCGCGGGGCGTGATCTGGACGAGGGGAAGGGGGGCGGCCATCAGGCCGCGAAAGATACGCCGGCACACATACCCGGGACCAGCACGCCTCAACCGTTTGGTTGATCGCCCTCCTTGAGGCGCTTGAGCCGGTCCTCGACCTGGGGCTCCATGAGGAGCCCGTCGGCGATATTCGCGATCTCTTCCGCCTGCTGCCACTGCCGCTCCAGCTCGCGCAGCTCGGCCTGCTCGTCCACGGCCATCTCGAGGGCGAGGGCTTCCGCGCCGACGAGGCTGCCGACCGGCTTTTCGATCCGCGTGGTGAGGCGGATGAACTGCTCGGGGCCGCCGTGCCGGTCGACGTAGCCGGCCGCTTCCTCGGCCTTCCGCTTGACGCGTTTCCCTTTTTTCAGGTTGACGAAGGTCAGGCCGGCGCGCAGCGCCTGCTCCGCCTCGGGGCCTTCGATCTGCGCGCCGTAGACCTTGCAGGAGGGGCACGAGAGGAGCAGCGCCAGATCGGCGTGGTTGGTGTGGGTCAGCCGCGCGTGCTGGAGGTGCTTGGCGCGGAGCACCATCGGCTGGCTGCAGCGCTCGCAGACCGGCGGCTCGATGTTCGGGACTTTGCGGTTGCCGACGATGTTGGTGTAGAGCGAGTCCGCCATGCCGGGGACCTGGCCGAGCATGTAGGCCATGCCGCCGCCGACGGCGAAGTTGAAGGCCACCATGCCGCCGATCGCCACGGCGGTCGCCGGGATGATGAACTTGAGCCGCTCCCGCTCCCGCGCCTTGACGCGCTCGCCGTAGCGCCAGGTGGCGTACTCGGGGCGGCGCGGCTGGCCGACGCGCACCACGTCGTACGAGCCGACGCGCACCAGCGCGACGTGCTCGCTGGTCGCCGCGACGCGGCCGGAGTCCGCCATCGTCTCGATCGCGCCGATGACTGTTTCGCGCGAGTCGAACGGTGTGAGGTTCCAGCGCGCGCAGCGCTGGCAGATCACCCACGCGCGGCTGCGGTGGGCATCGTAGGCGAAGCGCCGGCCCACGCCCAAGCCTGAAGCGCCGCCATCCCCGCCGAGCGAACCGGCGCAGAAGCCGCACGTGGTGAACATCAGGTCGCCGTTGTCACAGATCGAACCGTGTAATCGAGTACGGTGAAATATCCCATGGAGTGTCACCGCGCACCACCAGGTCGCGAACGATCTCCCCGGTCAGCGGTCCCAGCAGGATCCCGTTGCGGCCGTGGCCGGTGGCATAGACCAGGCCCTCGAGATCTGGGTCCCGTCCGATGATGGGAAGGCCGTCGGGGGTCATCGGGCGCAGGCCGGACCAGGTTCGCGTGAACGGCACACCGGCGAGGACGGGGAGCAGGGCGGCGGCCTCCCGGCGCAGGTGGCCGATTCCGGCGTCGGTGGTGCCCTTGGCGAAGCCGGTGTGCTCCATGGTGCTGCCGATGAGCGCTTCCGCGCCGCGCCGCAGGAGATAGCCGGCTTCGCCGTAGAGGACGGCCGCCGGCTCGCCCGCGGGCCAGGGGGCGGCGGCCATCTGGCCGCGGACCGGCTCGACCGGTATGGCCCGCGGAAGGCCCGCGATGGTGCAGGCCCACGCGCCCGCCGCGAGCACGATGGTGTCGGCCGCGTGGCTGGTGGTCGCCCCGCGCACCGCGGTGACGCGTCCCTGGCGTGACGCGACGTCGCAGACCTCATCGACCGCGAATGTCACGCCGAGGCGCCGCGCGTCGGCGAAGAGCGCAGTGCCGAGCGCGACGTTGTTCACGCACCCGTCACGCGGCGCAAGCAAGGCGCCCCGCGCGGCGGTCCCGACGCCGGGATGGCGGCGGCGCAGGGCCGCGGCATCCAGCCACTCGACGTCGAGTCCCAGGGCTCGTTGCGCGAGCAGCTGCTTCTCCAGCGCTTGTTCGCGCGCCGTGTCGAAGGCGACGTGCGTGATGCCGCCGGTAAAGAGTGCGACGTCGTGACCCGCGCGGGCGCACTCGGCGGCCAGGGCGGCGTACCGGTCGCGGGCGGCGAGGCCGAGGGGAAGGAGCGCGTCGCCGGCGTGCGCCTCGATCTGCGGCGCGAGCATACCGGCGGCGGCGCCCGATGCTTCGGCGCAGGGCGCGCCGCGGTCCAGGACGAGAACGCGCCGGCCGGCCGAGGCCAGGGCGCGGGCCGCCGCCAGCCCGACGATCCCGGCGCCGATCACCGCGACGTCGAAGCGCTCAACCATCGGCCGTGGCGCGCGAGGTTGCCTGAAACCGCCCGCCCACTAGCTTCGTAGGGTCCGTTACCAAGATCAGTCCGGTCCGAGGAGGCCGACATGTTGCGGAAGATTCTGGGTTTTGCCGTGCTCGCGGTCGTGGCCTTTTTCCTGTTCAATCTGGCCGTGAGCCTGCTCGGCGTCGCCACCCACGTCGCGTTCTTTCTGCTGAAGCTCGCGTTGATCGGCCTCGTCATCTACTGGGTGCTGAAGCTGGTCGCCCCATCGACGGCGCGGAAGGTCGACGAGATGATCAAGGGTGAGCGGCCGATCAGCTGATCACCACCGTGCTACCATGCTGCTGTGCACGTGCCGGATACGCCATCCGGCACGTTGCTTTTCCAGGACGAAGCTGGCCCGCGCGCGCTCGGCGAGGTCCGGCGTGCGACCGGTGAACTGGTACGCGACCACCACCCACGCGAAGTTGCCCGCCAGCCCCATGTTCGCCTCGTCGACGGCGGCCTGCCCGGGGCCGTTCAGCCCGGCGAGCCGCGGCTTGGTCGTGACCCGCACGCCGGTCATCAGGAAATCGGCGCCGGGGACGAGCAGCGTGTCGGCGGCGGGGTTGCCCGCGGCCTCGGCGGCGACGAAGAGGGCCACCACGTCGCGGGCGCTGGCGGCGTCGGCGCTGAGGTTGTCGGCCGTCGCGGGGGCGGCCGGTTGACGCCCGGCCGGCGGCGGCCGGTGGCCGGCACAGGCCCAGAGCCCGAGAGCCCCGATGACGAACAACCGCGCGCTAAGAGCCCGCGGACGTGAGCGCGGCATCCACCCCCCAGACGAGCAGCGGGATGTTGATCTCGTGGTGGCCCGTGATGGTGTAGCCCTTCCCGCCCGCCAGCGTCGGCCGCTCGACGACGTTCAGGCGCGGGCGGTAATGGCGGATCATGTCGAAGTCCGCCGCGACGAATCCTGTTGGCCTTCCGTGATCGAGGTTGCGGGCGATGGTCAGCGCCTTGAGGAACACTTCCGGCATGATGACGGCGCTGCCGAGGTTGAGGACCACGCCGCCCTCGTGCAGCGACGGCACCGAGGCGGCGAGGCGCCGGAAGTCGCGGAAGCTGGTCTCGCCCAGGGCCGCGCCGTCGGCGTCGGGGTGCTGGTGGATGATGTCGGTCCCGATCGCGGCGTGCACGGTGACCGGTACGCCATGCCGGCGCGAGCCCAGCAGCACGCTGAGCTCCGCGCCGGGGTGACCGGTCTTCTCCTCCAGGCAGCGGCCCAACGCCTCCCCCATCCCCCAGCCGGCCTGCCGTCCCCGCGCGATCGCCGCGTTCATCTCGCGTCCCGTCTCGTCCGCCATGCCGAAGCTACCGTCGGCGAGTCCCGCGGCGACGTCCTCGCTGGTGCCGCCGTAGGCGCACAGCTCGAAGTCGTGAATGGACGCGGCGCTGTTCATCGCGAGGTGGGTGATCACGCCCCGGCGCATGAGGTGCAGCAGCAGGGGGCCGAGGCCCGTCTTGATGACGTGGCCGCCGATCTGCACGATGACCCCGCGCCTGGCGCGGGCCGCGGTGGCGACGGCCGCCACGACCGCCTTGAGGTCCCTCGCGGCGAGGATGTCCGGCCAGCTCGCGAGGAAGGCGTCGAAGGACCGGTCGTCCCCGGGCGGGTGCGCGAGGTGGCGTGGTGCGACGCGGTTGGCCCGCGTCGCGATGGGGATCATTCGCACCTTCGAGAGGTCGGCTTCCCGGTATTCCACCGTCAGTTCCTCGTGCGGAGGCTCATGTCGAGCGTGCCGATCGGCAGGCTGGTACGGATCCGCAGCGGGATCCGTGACTCATCGTCACTGAACCAGATGAGTGCCTTGCCCCCCTTTCCGAAGAGTCCTCCGGACTGGAAGATCGGCCTCACCGCGACGGCCGGGTACCGCCCCGCGGGGACGCTGATGGTCTGGCGCGCCAGCACCTGGAGTGTGACCGGGTTGCGGTCGTGCTGGAAGTACCGGTTCAGGACGACGGTCTGGCCGGGTTCGAGCGGCCGGGTGCGCGCGTAGAAGAAGAAGGAGGCTTCGTCGAGCGGGTCGGGCGCGGTGCGTCCGCTGTCGACATCGTTGCGGACCCAGAGCTGGTGTTCCGGATAGATCTCATAGTGGCGGGAGTGCGGGCGACCGTTCTCGTTGTTGTCCTGCGTGAAGCGCCGGGACACCATGTCGCGCACCCCGAACCACGACTGGAGCGAGTCGCGCAGGGTGTAGCTCAGCGCCCGTCCGTTGAACATGAACAGGACGTGCCAGCAGGGCTCTCCGCGCACGGTGTCGATCCCGACGACCTCCAGGCTGGCCCGACCGACGTTGAAGAAGCCCCACCGCACACCGTACTCGAGACGCTCGCCGACGGCCCACGGAGCAGCCGGCGTCTCGGGTGTCGCGGCGGCGATGTCGGGCGCCGCGGCAGGGTGCTGGGCCGCGCCGGTGGCCGCCAGCGCCACCAGCGCGGCGGTCACTCCGAGGCCGACCCGCCTCATGCCGCGGAAGGCGGCGATGGCGGCGGCGCCGGAAGACTCTGGTCGGGCCGCTGCGTTTCCTGCCCGCGTCCTCTTCCGCGGCCGCGGCCCCTGCGCCGACGGCGCTTCCGGCCTCCCTGGCCGGCCGGGCTACTCTCCGATGGCCCGGAGGGACCGGGCGTCGCGGTAACCGCGACTGCGCCCTCGGCTGAACCGGGCGTGGCCGGACCGGACTTCGCGACGGCCTGGTGTCGCTCCCGCGGTTCAGCACGGGCCGCTTTACCGGTGGTCGGCTGCTTCGGCGATCCGCCTCGTCGGTCTCGCCCGCCTGAGCGCCCCTGGTTTCCTCGGTGCCCGCCCGCCTCGCCACGCTCGCCGCGCTCGGCGCGCTCGCCGTGCCGGTGGCCGCGCTGCTGCTGTCGCGTCGGAGTCGGTGCCGCACGCTCTGCCTTCTCGACCGGAGCCGCACCCGGCACGATGTCCGGTCTGGGCAGCCCCTCGAGCGCGACCGCGGCGCGGTAGGCACGCCACGCCTCCGCGAGCGGACTGAGGCGCGAGGGCCTGGCCGCGACCGTGCGCTCGCCGCTTACCGCGACGGATTCGATGGTGCGCGCATGGCGGGCCGCGCGGGCGAGCAGCTCCAGGTCCGCCGCCCAGCCCTGGTGGCCGAGAAAGGGCCGGTCGCCGTGCTCCCGGACCAGCCGCTCGATCACCGCAACGCGGTAGCCGCGCATCGTGCCCACCAGGTCGTCGGCGCCGGTGACGCCGAGGCGGCGACGCGCCACCGCCGCGAGGGTGCGGCGGGCGATCGATTCGGTGCGCGCGGCGCCCTGGCGACGCCGCCGGTCGGCGACGACGATGTCGGCACCGCCCTCGAGACGCTTGATGAGCTCGAGGGCCTCGTCGGGCGACTCGCTGAAGTCGGCCTGGAGGGTGACCGCCAGGTCGCGGCGCGGCCGGTCGCTGCGCTTGATGGCCTCCCGCAGCAGCGCCTCGATGCTCCGGGCGTACCCCTGCCGTACGCGGTGGGTCAGGAGGGTCATCGGCAGCACGCGCGTGTAGGGCGCGAGGATCTCATCGGTCGCGTCGGTCGAGCCGTCGTTGACGACGATGAGCTGGTATTCCCGGTTGAACGAGGTGAAGAGCTGCCGGACCTTCCACAGCAGGAGTCCGACGGTCGCTGCTTCGTTGTGCGCGGGGACGAGGACGTAGATCATGGACTTAACCTAGTCGCCAGTCGCCCGGTCGCCCAGTCGTCTGGTCGCATCCTCGGCTGCGGACAGGCGTGTAATGTGCTATCGCCGTGACACTTACGCGGTCACGGGAAGCCCGATGGCACGAGCCGGCTCAGTTGGTGTGCCCCGCGGCGAGATCCCAGACCCGCTGCGCCCAGACGGGGTTGAGGCCGTTGCGCAGCCCCGGGAAGACCCCGAGGTGGCGCGAGAGGTCGAGTCGGCCGGCGATCGCCTCGCGCTCGACGCCGGCCTGCTGGGCGGCGCGCACCTGCTGCCAGATGTCGTCCATGGCGTCCGCCGTGGCGAGGTACCGCTGCTTGCCGTCGAAGGCGCTGCCGTGGCCGGGCAGCGTGGTTGTGAAATCGATCTGTGCCAGCCGGCGCAGCGTCGCGCCCCACTCCCCGGCGTAGCCGTCCATCATGTTCGGCAATCCGGCCGTGTTGGTGACGAGGTCGCCGGCGAGCATCAGCCCTTCGCGCGGCAGCTGCACCACCACGTCGCCCGCGGTGTGCCCTCGCCCCATGTAGAACACGCGGATTTCCTGGCCGCCGCCGCGATACAGCACAAGCGAGCTGTCGACGGTCATGGTGGGCAGGACCACCGCGAGGCTCCGGTATTCGTCGAGCGTCAGCTCGGTCTCGGCGATCTGCCGGGTGAGGAGGATCCGCAGCGAATCGCTGTGCGTGGTGTCGCGGCGCGCGCGGAGGGTCGCGATGGTGGTCGGCAGGGCGATCACCTGCTGGCCGATGGTCGCCTGGCCCCGGTCGATCAGCGCCTGCCTCGTCCGCGGATGGGAGAGCAGCTCGGTCTCCGGGCCGAACACCCCGTTCCCGCTGATGTGATCGTAGTGGAAGTGGGTGTTCACGACGTAGCGGACCGGCTTGTCGGTCACCCGGCGGATCTCGGCCTGGAGGGCGCGCGCCGCGCGCGGCGTAATGTGGTCGTCCACCACCACGACGTCGCGGTCGGTCACGATGAAGACCGAGTTGGCGCCCACCACGCGGCCCGCCTGGCCGGTGGCGAAATACACGCCCGGGCGCACCTGGTTCACGGTGAAGAGGGTGTCTTCCGCCCACGCGTGGTCGGGGTCCTCCCGCGGATTGCCGTGGCCGGTGAGCAGGGCGGGCGCGGTGATGGCGGCGAGCGCCGCGGCCACGGCGCAGACCGACGCGAGACGCTTCATCGCACCGACTCCAGTGCTGCCGAGAGCATGCTGCGCAGCTCGGCGAGCTTGAAGGGTTTGTGGAGGAACGGCCGGCCGCTGCGCTCGATGAAGGCCATGGTGTCGTCCCGCACCGTGTCGCCGGTGGCGAACACGACCCGGGCCGCGGCCGCCGGCCGGTCGGCGGCGAGCCGTTCGTAGAACTCGCGGCCGCCCAGGCGCGGCATCCGCACGTCGGTGATGATCACGTCGTGCCCGCCCAGCATGGCGAGCGGGAGCGCCTCGGCGCCGTCGCTCGCGGTCTCGACCCGGTGTCCCCAGGCCTCCAGCGTGGCTCTCATGTAGTGGAGAATGTGGGGCTCGTCGTCCACCACCAGGATCACGCCCGACCGGCCCTTGTCGCCGGCGACCGCCTGGGCCGGCGGAGCTTCCACCGGCGAGCCGGGCAGCTCGATGGTGAACGTCGCCCCGTGGCCGGGCTCCGACCGCAGGCGAATCCGCCCACCGTGCTCCTTGATGATGCCCTGGCAGATCGAGAGGCCCAGCCCGGTGCCCTCGCCCTCGGGCTTGGTCGTAAAGAAGGGCTCGAAGACGCGCTCGTGGATCTCCGCCGGAATGCCCGGGCCGTCGTCGGTCACGTCCACCGCCACGCCGTCGAGCCAGGCTCGCGCGTGCACGGTCACCATCCCGCCCCGGCCGGTCCCGGCGATCGCCTGCGCCCCGTTGTTGATGACGTTGAGGAAGACCTGCTGGAGCTGGTTCGGGCTTCCCGCCACGGTGGGCAGATTCGCGTCCATGGTCAGCTTCGACTCGACCTTGAGCCCGACGAGCTGGTTGTTCAGCAGCTGAACGGTGCGCTGGAGGATCGGCCCGACGTCGACGTTGCGGCGTTCCTGGTCCTGGCGGCGCGCGAAGGTCAGGAGGTTCTTCACGATACCGGCGGCTCGCTGGGCTTCGTGCTGGATGACGCGCACCGGCTCGACCAGTGCGGCGGGAGTCTGGTCCGATTCACCCAGGAAGTCGGCGAAGCCAAGGACCGAGGCCAGCGGGTTGTTGAGCTCGTGGGCGACGCCGGCGATGAGCTGGCCGATCGCCGACAGCTTCTCCGACTGGATGAGCTGCTCCTGGAGCCGCTTGGTCTCGGTCACGTCCTCGATCAGGAGCACCGACGCGTCGTCTTCCCCCTCAACGGCGTGCGCGCGGATCGCGAAGGTGCGCTTCTCGGACCGGATCTCGCCGCCTTCGCCGCCGGGGTTGCCCAGCGCGCGGCCGACCGGCTCGGCCCAGGCGGGCGGGAGGAGGAGGAGCCAGGGGCGCCCGGGGAGCGCGGTAACCGGCGCGCCGACCAGGTTCGCGAAGGCGCGGTTGGCCCGCCGGATCGCACCGCGGCGCTCGATGATCGCGATCGCGGGGCGTATGGCGTCCACCATCTGTTCCCACTCCCGCTTGCCGCCGGAGAGAATTGCCACCAGGTGGGTGTTCTGCAGGGCGATGGCGGCCTGTGCCGCAACCGCCGCAATGACGGCTTCGGACGCCTCGTCAAAGGCGTCTTTGTGCTTGCCCCAGACTGCCAGAATCCCCATTGTGTGGCCGGCGGCGGTCACCGGTGTGCCCAGGCGCGCGGGATCATCGTGACGAACGACCCGGCCCGCTTCTTGCACTTCGAAGAAGAAGGGATCCCCGCTCTGGGGGGTCGGCGCGCCGGAGGCCCCGGCGAGGACGACGGTCCGCGGGTCGTCGGTCGTGAGGGCGAACGCCAGCGCGCGCGGCGCGAACAGCCGCTCGAGACACTCGGTGGTGGAGTCGGTGACCGTTTCGCGGCGAATCGTGCCGGTGAGGGCGCGGCCGAAACGTGTGAGCTCGGCGAGAACCGAGAGAGGGTCAACCATGATCGCAGCGTCGGTGCGGTCGTTGCTCACCGCGGACGACATGCGGCTCGCGGTGGAGCTGCTGGGGGCGAGCGAATCGGAACGGGTTCGCCTCTCGCAGAAGGCCATGGACGAGGGCCCCGACGCCCTGTGGGACGATCCGCGCCTCATGGGAGCGTTGCTGGCGAGCCGCGATCTGCGCCGGCCGTCGGCGGCGCTCTTCTACTACGTGGTGCTGCGCCGGCTGCTCCTCGAGCTGGGCGTGGACGACCGCGCCGTCACCGACTATTGCGCGACGATGGTACTCACGTTCGGGCGCGGGGACCGCGCGTACCGCATCGGCGAGCATGACGAGAACCGGTACGCCTATCTGGTGGACTTGGTGGAGGAAGCGGGCCGCGCCGACGGCGAGCGGCAGTTCCGGGTGCGCGTGCACCTCGGCAACTTCTCGCTGTGGCTGACGGGCATCTTTCCCGACTATATCGCCGCGCGGCGGGCACGCAAGGGCGGCCCCACGCTGAACTACTACGAGGCGCTGGGGCGCACCGGATTCCTGCTCGCCAGCGACCACCGGCTCGCCGAGCGCTATGGGCTGGGCGGCGTGCTGCGCGCGGCGGGTCAGCAGTTCGGCACGCTGCGCATGGCGCTCAACCGGATGAGCGACCAGATGATGTTCCCCAACCACCATTCGCCCGACCGGCTGATACGCCAGGTCGAAGACGAGTTCCTCCGCACGACCCAGTAGACCGCCGGCGGGGGCTCGCCGCATCATGGTGCACGGTGGGTCGCGCAACTTGCAGGTCCCGGCGGGTGCCGCCACCTTCCAATGATGCCGACGTATCAATTCGAGTGCGAGAAGTGCGGCAAGCGCTTTGATGTCACGCGCGCCATCGACGCGCGCGGCAAGCCGTCCTGCCCCACCTGTGCGTCCAGGGCGGTGCGCCAGATCTTCGGCGCATTCTATCCCAAGACCATCAAGAAGAGCTGATGTTCAAGCGCCTCCGTGACGCGCTCGAGCGGGCGCTCGCGGCCGCGACCCCGCCGCCCGATCTGGGCGAGATCGCCTCGCAGATGCGCGAGGCGGTCATCGAGCAGAAGACCGGGGTGCGGGCGATGCAGGAGGACCTCGCCAAGGCCAGCCAGCTCCTGGCGCTCCAGCAGGAAGAGCTCGCCACGGCCGTCCGCCGGCGCGAGCTGGCCGTGGGGATCGACGACCAGGAGACGGTCGCGGTGGCCGACCGGTTCATCGCGAAGATCCGGGAGCGCGTCGCCGTGCTCGAGCGGAAGGTGGCGGCGCAGAGCGAGGAGCTGGCGCTGGCCGAGCGGGACTTGCAGGAGATGACCGCCCAGCTCGCCGACGCGGCGCGGCGGCATCCTGGCCTGGCCTCCGAGCGGTCGGCCGACGCCGCCTGGCAGGGCCTGGGCCGGGGCGGGATGGACCGGCCCGAAACGGACCTCGAGGGGGATCTTCTGAAGGGCCGCATGGAGCGGGCCGCCCGCGAGGCCGCCGCGGACGCCAAGCTCGACGAGCTCAAGAAGCGCATGGGCCGGGAGTAGTGCCCGCTCGCCGCCGCGCCGCGGCGCCGGCGGCGCCCCTCGCCCTCCTGCTCGCGCTCGGCGCGGGGGCCGCCCGCGCCCAGACGCCCTGCGCGGGCCACCCGATCCGGGCCATCCACGTCTACCCGTCGGCGCTCTTCAGCATCGAGCGCGAACCCTTCCCCACGCTGTTCCAGAAGGTCAGTGCCGCCCTGAGCTGGGACACGCGACCCCACGTGGTCCGCCGGGAGCTGCGGTTCCACCCCGGCGACGCGTGCGACCCCGGGCGGCTCGCCGAGTCCGAGCGCATTCTGCGCGCCCAGCCCTACATCCGCTCGGCGGTGATCACCACGGCGCCGGCGCCCGGCGACTCGGTGGACATCGAGGTGACCACGCGTGACGAGTGGTCCCTGGGCGGGAACATCCGGATCGACACCCGGGAGGGCAAGGGCGTGAAGGCGGCCCGTGTCACCGAGACCAACCTCTTCGGGATCGGGGTTTTCGGTCAGCTGCGCTACGACTACTTCGGCCGCAAGGCCGGCCTGGTGGTGGACGTGCTCGATCCCCAGCTCCCCGGCCTGGACGACGCCGAGGTGGCGCTGGGGAGCAGCTCGGTGGGCCCGGTCGGCGAGATCTCGCTGCGCCGCACCTTCGAGAGCGAGTACGACCGGTCGGCGTGGCGGGCATCGGCCCGCTGGCGCGAGGAGCCGTTCGTCTTCCACTCATCGGCGTTCGGGACCGTGGTGCAGCCGCTGGTGTCCACGGGGGCCGACGTCGGGAAGGTGTGGCGCTCGGGGCCGGTCGGCCGGCAGCTGCTGTTTGGCGCGGCGCTCTCGGGCGAGCGGCTCTTCGCCACCGGCGACGTCATCGCGTCGCTGCGCTCCGACGATTCCGCCGCCTCAGCGGCGATCGACGGCCGGTTTCGCGAGCGGCACCGGATGTCGCTCAACCTCATCGCCGGCGCGCGCCGCATCCGGTTCGTCCCGCATGCCGGGATCGACGCCGTCAACGCGCGCGAGGATGTGCGCGAGGGATACGAGATCCGGACGATCGTCGGGGCGGCATTCGGCGGCATGGGTCTCGAGGAGGACCGGTTCGGGCTGGTCGACCTCTACGTCGGTGTGCCCGTGGGCCCGCGCACGCTGGCCTTCCTGCGCTCGCGCATCGAGGGGCGGTGGCTGCCCGCGGCGCGGCGGTGGGACAACGTGATCGCGGCGGCGGACCTCTTCACCTATACCGGGGTGAGTCCGCGCGGCGTGCTGACGCTCGGCGTCCAGGGTGCGGGCGGATGGAACACCAGCACCCCCTTCCAGCTCCTGGTCGCCGGACCCACCGCCCTGCGGGGCTTCGGCTACTCGGGACTGCCGGCCGGCCGCCGGGTCGTGGTCCAGGCCGAACATCGCTACTTTCTCGGCTCGGTGTTCGGGGCGGCCGACATCGGCTCGGCGGCGTTCGTGGACGTGGGCCGCGGCTGGGCGGGCGACGCCCCGTTCGGCGAGAACACCGGCACGCTGGTGGCGTTGGGCCTGGGGCTCCGCGTGGGCTTCCCCAGCGGGTCGCGCTTCACCAGCCGACTGGACGTGGCTTTTCCGGTGCGCGGTCCCGGCTCGGGCGCGGAGGTGCGGCTCACCCTGCGGCAGCAGTTCGGCATCACGCGGGTCGAGGCGTCCGACGTCGAGCGCAGCCGCATGCCGGTGTCCACGATCGCGCTGTTCAACTTTTCGCGGTACTGAGCGGGAGGACCGGTGAGCGCAGTCGAGCGATGGACGGAGATCCGGGACGGCTTCCAGCGCCCGTTCTGGGTCGCGAACCTCACCGAACTGTTCGAGCGGCTCGCCTTCTACGCTCCGAAGGCGGTGTTGACCCTCTACCTCACCGAGTCCCTCAGGTTCTCGCGCACCGATGCCGGCAAGCTCACCGGCATCTTCGGTTTCGTGGTGTGGTGCCTGCCGGTGCTCGGCGGGACGATCGCCGACCGGTTCGGCTTCAGGCGCACCCTCGCCGCCGCCTACCTCATCCTGACGGCCGGCTACTTCCTGCTCGGCTCGGTGATGTCGGGCTTCCTGGCGCCGCTGCGCAACGCGATCCCGTTCTACTGGTTCGTGCTGGGGATCCTGATGGTCCCGGCGCTGGGGCCCGGCGTCGTCAAGCCGATCGTGGCGGGCACCACGGCCCGGGCGGCGTCGGAGAGCGTGCGGTCGCTGGGCTATTCCCTCTACTACACGATCGTCAACATCGGTGGCATGCTGGGCCCGCTGATGGCCTACCAGGTCCGCACCACGATCGGCATCGAGAACGTGTTCCGGGTCAGCGCCGCGACCACCTTCCTGATGTTCCTGTGCACCCTCGCCTTCTACCAGGAGCCCGCCGGCGGCCGGAAGGCGACGGTCAGCTTCGGCCAGTCGCTGAAGAACATGGCGGTGGTGTTCGCCAACGTCCGTTTCATCAGCTTCCTGCTGATCTTCTCGGGGTTCTACATCGTCTTCTGGCAGCAGTACGTCGCGCTGCCGCTGTTCCTCCAGGACGTGAATCCGGGCGCCAACGCCGACCTGCTGCTGTCGGTGGACCCCGCGACCGTGGTGCTGCTGACCTTCGTGGTGAACGCGCTGACGCTGAAGGTGAAGCCGTTCCGCGCCATCATCGCCGGCGTCCTGATCGCGAGCCTGAGCTGGCTGATCCTGACGCTCGGAGGGAGCACGTTCCTGGTCATCCTGACGCTGTTCACCCTGGCCATGGGCGAGCTGATCCTGTCGCCCAAGTACTACGACTACGTCTCCCGTCTCGCGCCGAGCGGGCAGGAGGCGATGTTCATGGGCTTCTCGTTCATGCCGGTGGCGGTGGGCGACCTGGTCGGCAGCCCGCTGGGCGGATGGCTGGCGCAGCACTACAGCCAGGAGTTGCACACGCCGTACCGGATGTGGCTCGTCGTCAGCGCGGTCGGCCTGGCGACGACGGCGCTGCTGGTGGCGTACAACCAGTTCGTCCGGCCGAGCAGCGCACCAGCCCAGCCGTCGTGACCGGCGCACCGTCCGCGCCGGCGACCCGTCGCGCGGGCGGGCCCGCCCTCGCGCTGCGGGCGCTGGTGCTGGCCTTCTTCGCCTTCGAGGCGGTGCGGCAGCTGCGTTCGCACGACTTCGAATTCAGCCTCTTCGGCGGCGTCATCTTCGGCGTGCACGAGCTTGGCCACCTGGTCTTCGCGCCATTCGGCGAGGTCCTCACCGCCGCGGGCGGCAGCATCGCCCAGGTCGCCCTCCCGGTGGGCGCGGCCGCGCTCTTCGCGCAGCGGAAGGACCGCTACGCCGTCGCGGTCTGCGGGTGCTGGCTCGCTGTCAGCCTCGGCCAGCTCGGCGTCTACATCGCCGACGCCAGGGCCGAGTCGCTCGACCTGGTCTCGTTCAGCTCGGAAGGGGCGGTGCACGACTGGAACTTCATCCTCGAGCGCTGGCACCAGCTGCGAAACGACGTCGCGATCGGCCATTTCGTGAAGTTCGTCGGCTGGCTGGTGCTGGGCGGCAGCGTGCTGTTGGCCATCGATGAGCTACAGCGGCTGCGGCGCGGCACCGCGGCCCAGCCGGCGACGTAGGGCACACCGACACCACCGGGAGACGCCCATGGGAGTGATGATTCCGATTCTCGCCATCTTCTTCGTCGGGATGATCGGCCTGTCGAAGACGGCGATCGGACAGGCGATCGCCCACCGCATCGGTGGCGGGGCGGGGGATGGCGACCTGGAGGAGCGGGTGCAGGAGCTGCGCCAGGACCTCGACCACGTCCGGCAGGAGCTGGCCGAAACGCAGGAGCGGGTCGACTTCACCGAGCGCACCCTGGTCCAGGTACGCGACGCGCAGCGCCTGCCGAAAGGCCCCAGCTGACCGTTCCGCGCATCTCGCTGGTCATTCCCGCCTACAACGAGGCGCGCTTGCTGCCGCGCCTGCTCGATACGGTCGACGCGGCGCGGGCCCGGTTCGCCGCCCGCGGCGGCACGCTCGAAGTGATCGTCGCCGACAACGTTTCGACCGACGAGACCGCGCGCATCGCCGTGGACCGCGGGTGCCGCGTGGTGAGCGTCACCACCCGCGCCATCAGCGCGGTGCGCAACGGTGGCGCTCGCGCCGCGACCGGAGACATCGTCGCGTTCGTGGACGCCGATTTCCGCATTCATCCCGAGACCTTCGTCGCCATCGACGAGGCGATCGGGAACCCGCGCATCGTGGGGGGCAGCACCGGATGCACGCTCGAGCGGTGGTCCCTCGGGCTCGCCGTCACGTTCGCCATGATGCTCCCGCTGCTCTGGGTGACGAACATCGATACCGGCGTGGTCTTTTGCCGCCGGGCGGACTTCGAGCGGCTGGGGGGATACAACGAGGCGATGCGCGCGGCCGAGGACGTCGGCTGGCTGTGGAAGCTGAAGCGGGACGGCGCCGGACGCGGGCAGCGGCTGGTCCGCTTGCGGCCCGTGAAAGCGCTCGCTTCGACGCGCAAGTTCGACGAGCACGGCGACTGGCACTACCTCCGGCTCTGCCTCGAAGTGCCCGCGTTCTTCTTCACCCGTCGCGGGAAGCTCAGCGACTTCTTCGACCGCTACTGGTACAAGCCCAACCGCTAGACCATCCTCACGGCGTGGCTTTGTGGCAGGCGGTCAGGTGCCCGGGCCGCAGCGTCACCAGTTCAGGCCGCGCCGTCCGGCAGGTCTCGTCCTTCGCGGGATGCGGGCAGCGGGGATGGAACGGGCAGCCCGGCGGCGGCCGAACCGGAGAGGGCGGCTCACCCTCGAGGATGATCCGCGCGCGCTTGCTCGTGGGGTCCGGCACCGGCACCGCCGAGAGCAGGGCCTTCGTATAGGGATGCTTCGGGTCGCCGAAGATCGCGTCGGCCGGTCCCTCTTCCACGATCCTGCCGAGGTACATCACGGCGACGCGCGGCGCGACATGGCGGACCACGGCGAGGTCGTGGCTGATGAAGAGGTAGGAGAGGCCGTGCCGCTGCTGGAGATCGACGAGCAGGTTGAGCACCTGGGCCTGCACGCTGACGTCGAGCGACGAGACCGGTTCGTCGCAGACGATCAGCTCGGGCTCGACGGCGAGGGCGCGCGCGATGCCGATGCGCTGGCGCTGTCCGCCGGAGAAAGCATGAGGATAGAGACCGGCCGCGGACGCCGGCAGGCCCACTTCGTCCAGCAGTGAGGCGACGCGGCGGTCCGCCGCCGCGCCCTCGGCCAACCGGTGGATCTGGATGCCCTCGCGGATCGCCGCCCCGACGCTCATCCGGGGGTTGAGCGACGACCAGGGATCCTGGAAGACGATCTGCATCCGCCGCCGCAGCGAACGCAGCGGCTTCGCCGCGAGCGCGAGGACATCGGTGCCATCGAAGTGGACGCTGCCCGCTGTCGGCTCGATGAGCCGCAGCACGGCGCGCGCCAGCGTCGTCTTGCCGCACCCCGATTCGCCGACCAGGCCCAGGGTGTCGCCCTTGCCGATCGCCAGCGACACGCCGTTGACGGCCTGCACCGTTTCGGCGCGCCCGAAGATGCCGCGACGGCGAGTGAAGTGGACGGCGAGGTCGCGCACCTCCAGCAGGGGAGGCGGGGTCACGGGGCTCTGAGCGGGCGCGGCACTCACGGCGACCCGTCTCCTTCCGTGCCCTGATGCCGCCGTTCGGGCTCCTGCACCAGCCAGCAGCGCGCTTTCTGCTCCGGGCCGGCCTCCAGCAGCGGCGGCATCTCGGTGCGGCAGCGATCCCACGCGTAGGGGCAACGCGGATGGAAGCGGCACCCCGGGGGCCAGGCGGTGGCCGGTGGGACCTGCCCGGGGATCTGCGCCAGCCGGTCGCGCTTGCGATCGAGCCGCGGCACCGCCGCCAGGAGTCCCTCGGTGTAGGGATGCACCGGATGGGCGAAGAGCGCCACGTTCGGCGCCTCTTCGACCAGCTGCCCCGCGTACATCACGTACACCCGCTGCGTGGCCTCGGCGACGATGCCGAGGTTGTGCGTGATGAGGAGCACCGCCATGCCGAGGCGGCGCTGGAGCTCGGCGAGGAGCACCAGGATCTCGGCCTGGATGGTGACGTCGAGCGCCGTCGTCGGCTCGTCGGCGATCAGCAGCCGGGGCCGGCAGACCAGCGCCATGGCGATGAGCACCCGCTGGCGCATCCCGCCGGAGAGCTGGTGCGGGTAGCCGTGCGCGCGCTCGGCGGCGTCGGGGATGCCGACCAGGGCGAGCATCTCGACGGCGCGCTCCCACGCCTCGCGTCGCGAGACCTTCTCGTGGGTCGTCACGGCCTCGGCGATCTGGTCGCCGATAGTAAGGACCGGGTTGAGCGCGCTGGCCGGCTCCTGGAACACGATCGCGATGTGGTTGCCGCGCACCGCGCGCAGCTCCTTGGCGGGGAGGGCGAGAAGGTCGCGTCCCTCGAGACGGACCGAGCTGCCGGAGCCGACGATGCCGTCGGGCTCGACGAGGCGCAGGACGGCGAGCGCCATCACGCTCTTGCCGCACCCCGATTCGCCGACCAGGCCGACCGTCTCGCCGACGCGCACGTCGAGGTCCACGCCGTCCACGGCGCGCGCGGATCCCTCGGCGGTATGGAAGGTGATGCGGAGGTCGCGGATCTCCAGGAGCGGACCGCTCATGCCACTCCTCCCGCGGCGGACCGCGCGACCGCTCGCGGATCGAGCGCATCCCGCAACCCGTCGCCCACCAGGTTGAAAGCGATCACCGTCACGGTCAGGGCGAGACCCGGCGTGAGGGCGACCCAGGGGGCGGTGAAGAGAAGGTCTCGGCCTTCGAGGATCATGTTCCCCCAGGTCGGCGTGGGCGGCCCGAGCCCCAGGCCGAGAAACGAGAGGCCGGCCTCGAGCAGGATGATGTTCCCGATGTCGAGCGTCGCGCTCACGATGATGGTCGCCGCGACGTGGGGCAAGAGGTGGCGCATCATGCGGCGGCGCCCGCCGCCGAGGGCGGTCGTGGCCGCGGCCCACGGCTCGGCGGCGAGCCGCCGCACGTGCGAGCGCACCAGTCGACTTACGCCGAACCATCCGGTCAGCGCGATCAGCAGGATGATCGCGCCCAGCGGCACGTCGTCCCATAGCGCCAGCGCCGCGAGCAGGATGAAGACGCGGGGCAGGGCGAGGGCGACGTCCACGCCGCGCATCAGCAGCGCATCCACCGCCGGACTTCCCAGGCCGGCGGCGAATCCGACCGCGCCGCCCAGCAGCACCGCGATCAGCGCCGACGCGATGCCGACCGCGAGCGAAACGCGCGCGCCGTACAGGAGGCGCGAGAGCATGTCGCGGCTGAAGGCGTCGGTGCCGAGGAGGTGCGGCCACGACGGGGGCGCCGCGCGCAGGCCGACGGGGTCGGGCATGGCGAGCGGGTCGTGGGGCGCGATCGCCGGCGCCAGCAGCGCCGCCAGCACGATCAGCAGCACCGCACCCAGCCCCAGCACCGCCGGCCACCGGCGCGCGAAGCGCGACCACGCTTGGCGCCAGGGAGTCGGCGACGGAGCGACCAGGCCGGCGGTCACAGCGTGGTCCGCGGGTCGAGTGCGTGCGCGGCGAGGTCCGCCACCAGGTTGCCGAGCGCCACCAGCACGGCCGACGCCACTGCCGCGGCGAGGATCAGGTTGTAGTCGCGCGAGACGATGGCGTCGCGCGTCAGGCGGCCCATCCCCGGCCACCCGAAGACGCTCTCGACCAGCACCGACCCGGCGAGCAGCGCGGGGACCGACATCCCCGCCAGCGTGACGACCGGCGCCAGGGCGCTGCGCAGCGCGTGGCGCACCAGCACCGCGCGCTCGGCGAGTCCCTTGGCCCGCGCGGCGCGTACGAATTCGCTCCCCAGCGCGTCGAGCAGCGCGCCGCGCTGATAGCGCGCGATCTCGGCCGTCTGGACCAGCGCGAGGGTGAGGGCCGGCAGCACGAGATGGCGCCCGACATCGAGCATCCGCCCCATCGCGCCCATCGCCTGGTGCTCGACCGGCGTGGTCATCCCGCCGACCGGCAGCCAGCCGAGCCACTGCGCGCAGACCACCAGCAGGATCAGCCCCAGCCAGAAGGTCGGCGTGGAGTGGAAGGCCAGCGTCGCGCCGCTCAGCAGCGCGTCGGTCCATGACCCCGGGCGGGTGGCCTGGACCAGGGCGACGGCGATCCCGGCCGCGAAAGCGATCAGCAGCGCGGCGCCGGCCAGGAGTGCGGTGTGTGGGAACCGCTCGAGGAGGAGGGCGACCGCCGGCCGGCGCATGGTGAACGACTCACCGAGATTGCCGCGGATCGCGTTGCCCAGGTACATGGCGTATTGCGTCGCGAGTGGACGGTCGAGGCCGAACTCCGCGCGCACCCGCGCCACGCGGGCGGGATCGACGTGGAAACGCTCGGCATCGGCGAGCATCGGCTCGCCCGGCGCGAGATGCGCCAGGACGAAGGTGATGCTGACGACGAGCGCGACGGTGAGGAGGGCGGCGGCGAGGCGGCGGAACGCGAAGCGCGCCAAGGCCTACCGGTCGCGCGGCAGGCGCCGGTCCGGGGCGACGCTCCAGGTCGCCACGGTGGCGAGCCAGCTGTCGGGGCGGATGGTGACGTGCTGAAAGCGCTGATGGATCGCGGCGTTGTTGCGCGGCGAGTAGATGAAGACGGCGGGGGCGTCGTCGTTGAGGCGCTCCAGGACCGCGCGCCACAGCGGCTGCGCGGCGGCGCGCGTGGCGGCGGCCGCCGCGGCCGCCAGCAGCGAGTCGAACGCCGGGCTCCGGTAAGCGCCGATGTTGTCGCCGCCCACCGACGCGCTGCCCCAGAACTGCACCAGGTTGGCGGGACTGGGGTCCAGCGTGCGGGAGAACATCAGCGCGTCGAAGTCGCCGTCGTGGCTGCGCCGGTCGAACACCGTCAGCTCGAGCGGCTGGATCCTGATCACGGCGCCGGCCTTGCGGAGCTGGTCCTGGAGCAGCACCGCGACCCCCTGTCGGATGCGGCTGGTCGTCGGCGTGATGACGGTGAACTCGAGCCGTCGCCCCGCCTTCTGGCGCACGCCGTCCGCGCCGCGCCGCCAGCCCAGGCTGTCGAGGAGGCGCGCCGCGCCCGCGGTGTCCCAGGGGAGCTGGCGCACCGGCCCCGCGGCGATCCACTGCATGCGCGTGGCCGCACCCACCGGCGCCTCACCGTACGCCCCGAGGATGGACCGGACGATGGTCTCCCGGTCGATCGCCATGGCGAGCGCCCGCCGCAGCTCGCGGCCGGCGAAGAGCGGCCGGCGCAGGTTGAAGATCAGGCCGCCCAGATAGGGCGACGGATATGGGACGAGGGTGAGGTCGGGCGCCTTGCGGGCGCGCTCGATCTCGTCGGGCGGCGGCACGAACTCCATCGCGTCGGCCTCCCCGGCGAGCAGCGCGCTCACCGACGCGCTGACATCCGGCATGGTGCGCCAGACGATGCGTGCCAGATGGGGGCGGCCCAGGAACCAGCCGGTGTCGGCCTCGACGGCGATCTCGGTGCCCGGTTCCCAATGCGCGAACCGGAACGGCCCCGCGCCGACCGGGTCCCTGGCGAAGGCCGACGAGGCCAATCGCTCGTGGGGAATCGAATCCAGCAGGTGCCTGGGCATGACGAGCAGGTGGTGCGTCGCGTCGTAGAGCTGCTCGGGATACCAGCGCCGGAAGGCGAATGCCACCGTCAGCGAGTCGAGGCGCGTCACCGAGACGATCGGATCGAGATTGACGCGGTACGGCGATTCGGTGAGCGGGTCGCGGTACAGCTCGAAGGTATACACGACGTCGGCGGCGGTGATGGGCACGCCGTCCTGCCAGCGCGCGCGAGGATCGAGGTGGAAGACGATGGTGGTGGAGTCGCGATGCTCCCAGCTGCGTGCCAGCACCGGCGTGAAGCCCGAGTCGTCCACCGTATTGAGGTCGAGCTTCAGCTCGGCCAGACGCGGGAAGAGTCGCTCGGTGACGTGCGCGGCGAGCTGGTTGGCGACCGGCGGCAGAAGAATGTTGGCGTCGCCCGGCACGGCGATGACGAGGGTGCCGCCGTCGGCGCCGGCCGGAGCCCGGCTCGCGCGGTCCCCCAGGCAGGCAGCGAGGGACAGCAGCAGCAGCGCACTGAACGCCCGGCGTGGCACGGGCGCCAATTTACGGAGCCGCACTCACCGGCGCCAAGTCCACGTTGCGTCGGCGAAACGTGCGCGCAGCGCCCCGGCGCGGCGGCGCACCGCGTCGGGGAGCGCACCCGGCCGGGGATCCGCGCCCCAGCGGCGAGCCGCGGCGCCCGCCACCGCCTCGCTGACGGCCTCCCAGGTCGCGCGGCCCGGACCGACGATCTCGGCGAGACCGGCGGCCGAGGGGGGCTCGGCCTCGCCCAGCGTCACGTCGGCCACCACGTGCTGGTCGGCGGAGAGGAGGATCGAGCCGTGCTGGAGAAAGGCGCCGCCCGCGCGCACCTGCGCGCTGCCCACGACCTTCCGTCCGCCGGCGCTCATGACTTCGCCGCCTGCCGCGCTGGCGAAGCAGGCGCCGGCGCCCACGCCGCCCGCGGGGCGGCCCGCGGCGAGCGCCACTGGCGCGCCGATCGCGCCGAGGCCGTCGGCCAGCATGGCGTGGATCTCGTGATAGGTCTCGCGCAGCGACCCGAAGGTTCCGGCCGGCGCGGCCACCGCGTAAGTGACCTCGCGGTGGTGCCAAACGGCGCGGCCGCCGGTGGGCCGGCGCACCGCATCGAGTCCCCGCGTCGCGATCGCCGCGCGGTCAAAGCGCCGGAGCGCGGGCTCGTTGCGGCCGAACGACAGCGCGGGTGGGTCCCAGGCGTAGAGGCGAAGGGTGCACAGTCCGTCGGCGGCGGCGGATTCGAGGAGGGCGGCGTCGAGCGCCATGTTCCAAGCGCCGGGGGCGGGGGGATCTTTCAATAGCAGCCAGGTCATAGTCGACAGTCGACTGTCAACTGTCGACTGTCAACTGTCGACTGTCGACTGTCGACTGTCGACTGTCGACTAGCTTACGATCGTCTGGCTCTGCTCCCGCATGAACTGCTGCACGTAGTAGAAGCTGCCCGCCGACTTGCCGGTCGAGCCGCTGCCCTTCCAGCCGCCGAAGGGCTGGAAGCCGGGCCACGCGCCGGTCGTCGCCCCCTGGGGGCGGTTGGCATAGCAGACGCCGGCCTCGATGTGGTCGAAGAACCAGGCTGCTTCCTTCTTCGATCCGTAGAACCCCGCGGTGAGGCCGTACTCCACGTCGTTGGCGAGGCGCATCGCCTGGTCGAGCGAGTCGACCGCGCCGACCATGGCGATCGGCAGGAACATCTCGTGCTTCCAGAGGCGGTGGTCGTAGGGCACGTCGGAGGCGAGGGTCGGCGCGCAGAAGCTGCCCCGGCCGAACTCCCCCTCGGTCAGCCGGCGCCCGCCATGGAGAATCGTGCCCGCGGCGCGCAGCTCGTCGACGAACTGCTGGTAGTCCTGCGCCGCCTTGTCGTTGATCACGGGCCCGAGCCAGGTAGTGCGCTGCGTCGGGTCGCCGATCACCGACTTCTCCAGCAGCGCGACGAGCTTGCGCTCGAAGGCCGCCTTCACCGGTTTCTCGACGAAGATCCGCGACGCCGCCGAGCACTTCTGGCCCTGGAGGCCGAAGGCGGACCGGAGCACCCCGATGGCCGCGCGGTCGAGGTCGGCGTGGCGCGAGATGATGACCGGGTTCTTGCCGCCCATCTCGGCGATGCAGGGCCGCGGCGACTGGCCCGCGGCGAAGGCGCGGTAGATCGCCATTCCGACATCGTAGGAGCCGGTGAAGGTGATCCCGTCGACGCCGGCGTTGCTCTGGAGCTCCTGGCCGACCGTCGAGCCGGGTCCGGTGATGAAGTTGAAGACGCCGGGCGGCAGACCCGCGTCGAGGAAGCACTTCGCCAGCAAGTATCCTGTCCACGGCGTGTCGGTGGCCGGCTTGAAGACCACGGTGTTGCCGGCGACCAGCGCACCGCCCGACGGGCCGCCCGAGAGCGCCACCGGAAAGTTGAAGGGCGCGATCACGACCCAGACGCCGTAGGGCTTGAGCACGCTCCGGTTCCGGGCGGTGAAGCCCTTGAGCGGATCGTTGCGCAGGGCCCGCGCGAAGCCGTCGTTCTTCTCGACCTGGTCGCAGTAGTAGTTGATGAGGTCGGCGGTTTCCTGCACATCGGCCAGCGCTTCCATGCGGTTCTTGCCCACCTCGAGGGCGTCGGCGGCGGCGAACTCGAAGACCCGTTTCTCGATCAGCGCGGCGGCCTTGCGCAGGTACGCCACGCGCTTCTTCCAGGACAGGGCGCTCCAGGCGGGGTACGCGGCGCGCGCGGCGGCGATGGCGTCCTTGGCGTCCTGCGCACCGCCCTTCTGAAAGGTGCCCAGCAGCCACGCGCGGTCGATGGGGCTGTGGTCCTCGAACTTCTGGGGGAGCACGCGCTCCTGCCCGCCAATCAGCATCGGGTAGTCGCGGCCCAGGCCGGCCCTCACCTTCGCCAGCGCGCGCTCGAAGCTCCGGTGCAGCTCCTCGGGCGGGTCGTACATCGTGGCATAGGTGAGACGGAAGCGCGCCGGCTTCTTCTTCGCGGACGGGCGGCGGGTCGTTTTCCGGGAGGGCTTCGCCATAGACGTGAAGCTTACCCACCGCGCGCTGGCCCAATCAAGGCTCGCTCCCTATTGTTGGGAGAAATGAGCCAGTTCGACGAGCGCCTGCAGGCGGCTCTTGGTACCGCGTACCAGATCGAGCGGGAGCTTCCGCTCGGTGGGCTGGGCCGCCTCTTCCTGGCGACCGAGATCGCGACCGGCCGCCAGGTGTCGGTGCAGGCGCTGCCCCCCGACCTCGCCGCGCGCGTGGACCTGGGGCGGTTCCGCGCCGCCGTGGACAAGGTCGCGCGGCTGCGGCATCCGGGCATACTGCCCCTGGTCGCGGCGGGCGCGCGCGGGGACCTCGTGCACTGCGTCTGGCCGCACCCGCGCGGCGAGTCGCTGCGCTACCGGCTGATCCGCGACGGCGGGCTGGGCGGCGACGAGGCGGTGCAGGTCCTGCACGACGTCGCCGACGCCCTCGCCTACGGGCACGCCCACGGGGTGTACCACGGCGACCTCAGGCCCGACAACATCTACCTCGAGAACGGCCGCGCCTTCCTTGCCGAGTTCGGCATCCGCAGCGCGCTGAACGCGGCGCTCGGCACCGAGAGCGGGATGGACGCGCGCGCTGACGTCCACGCGCTCGCCGTGGCGGGCCAGCAGATGATCGCGGGCCGCAGCGGGCCGGCGTCGCTGGTTATCGGGCGGGCGCTGTCGATCGACCCCGGTGAGCAGTACGCCGACGCCGAGGCGTTCCGCGACGCCCTCGGCGCGCCGCCGTCGTCGCAGCGGCGACGCCGGCGCTGGCGCCTCGGCGCGGTGGGGGCGCTGGCCGCCGTCCTGCTGGTCGTGGTGTGGACCCTGTCCCGCGGCAGCGCCGAGCTGGACCCCAACCTGATCGCCGTCGCGCCCTTCGATGTGCTCGACCCCGTGCACGCCGTCTGGCGCGAGGGGTTCGTCACGGTGCTCAGCGCCAACCTCGACGGCGCCGGCCCGCTGCGCACGGTGTCGCCCTCGATCGTCATCCGGAGCTGGAGCGGGCGCGCCGAAGCGGCGAGCGCGGCGGCGCTGGGGCGCCGGACCGGCGCGAGGCTGGCGCTGTACGGGCGCGTGGAGCGGTTGGGGAGCAGCGATTCGATGCGTCTCACCGCCTCGCTGGTGGACGCCGAGGCGGGCAACAGCCTCGCGGAGCTCAGGGTCATCGACGTGCGGTTCGACCGGCTGGCGGACTCGCTGACGGTCCGGTTGCTGCGCGAGTTGTCACGGTCGCGCGCCATCGGGGCCGTGAGGACCGCGTCGCTCGGCACCGGCTCCCTGCCGGCGCTCAAGGCGTTTCTCGAGGGGGAGCAGCACTACCGGCGGAGCGAATGGGACCAGGCCATCGAGAAATACCAGCGCGCCATCGAGCTCGACTCGACCTTCGCCCTCGCGCTCTACCGGGCGGGCCTGGTGCTCGGCTGGCAGAGCAATAGCGGCGACTCGCTCTCCAAGGACTACCTCCTGCGCGCGGGCGCGTACAACCATGGCCTGCCGCCCCGCGACTCGCTCCTGGTGCTGTCGGAGTCGTTGAGCGCCGCGCTGGAGGACGAGTTCGATCCCCGCTATTGGAGCAACCTCCGACGCGTCTACGCCGTGACCGAGCAGCTGGTGCGGCGCTACCCGCGGGATCCGGAAGCGTGGTACGAGTACGGCGACGTGCGCTACCACAATCCCGCCTTCTCGTCGCTCCGCCGGATGCGGGAGGCCTTCGACAACTCCATCGGACTGGATTCGGCGTACGCGCCGGCCTACCTGCACCAGATCGAGCTCGCCCTGCAGACCGGCGATCGCGCCGGGGCGCTGCGGTACTTCGACCGCTACCTCGCCCTGCACCCCAAGGACGTCGAAGCCGATGGCGTCCACCTCGCGCGGCTGCTGCTCGATCCGGGGCGCGCGCACGCCGCCGAAGCGCGGGGGATCCTCGACACCGCGTCGGGCGACCTGCTGGTGACGGCGGGGTTCTACTTCCGGGGCTGGGCCGACAGCGCCGAGACCTCCATCATGCTGGCGCGCCTCCTCGCGTCGGGCCGCCGCTCAACGGTTCCCCTCTTCGGTGATCCCGCCTTCCTGCGGCGCCGGCTGGGCCTCGCGCTGGCGTATCACGGCCACATCGGCGAGGCGAGCGAATTGGGCGGGGCCGGCACGCAGGCATCCGTGTTCGCCGCCGCGGCGTGGATGGGCGGCGGGCCGCGCGACACCGTGGCGGGCGACCTCGCCCGCGCGCTGCGGGGGCAGCGCCTCTTTCCGCCCTCCCTGCCGGTGCTGCTGGCGCCGTGGTGGAGCGGCGTGCACGACACGGTCTCACTGCGCGAGCTGGGGCGCCGAGCCGATTCGCTGGCGCGGAGCGCCCGCCCGCTCGAGCGGGTCTTCGGCCGGTACGTCACGGACGGTGCCCGCGCGCTGGGAGCGCTGGCGCGCGGCGATACGCTGGACGCGATCCGCGGGCTCGTGGCCCTCCCCGACACCGCCTGCCCGCGCTGTGCGCTCTATGAGATTACCCTGGCGCAGCTCCTCGATGCGAAGCGCATGGACGTGCAAGCGATGCGGCTGCTGGAGCGGGACTCGCCGGGGCGGGACTACGCGACTGACGGCTTCTGGGCGCTGTACCGGGCGCGTCTTGCGGTGCGCCGGGGCAACCCGCGGGCCGCGGCCGAGCACTACCGGTTCGTGCGCGACACCTGGGTGCATGCGGACGGCGTGTTGCAGGAGTACGTGCGCGAGGCCACGGCCTACCTGGCGCGGGTAAACGAGCGGGACTGAGCGGTCGGGCCGGCACCCTCGCCCGGCGCTACACCATCAGGGACTCTCCGGGCTGCAGGACCGCCACCTTCGCCGTCTTGCCGACTGCCGCCACGAACCGCAGCGGATCGACGTCGATCACGGGAAAGGTGCCGTAGTGCATGGGGACGGCGACCTTTGGCTTCACGAACTCCACCGCTCGCGCGGCGTCCTCGGGCCCCATCGTGTAGTTGTCGCCGATCGGTAGGCACATCACGTCCACCCGTCCTTCAAGCAGCCGCATCTCCATGGTGAGCGCGGTGTCGCCGGCGTGATAGATCCGCACCCCGCCCATCGTCACCACGAAGCCGCAGGGGTGCGTCGTGAAGCGACCCGCCTCGTCGCCCTCGACCGTGCCGCCGTGCACGGCGGTGACGAGTTTGACGTGGCCGAAGGGAAAGTCGTGCCCGCCGCCGATGCTCATCGGGTGCACGTTGGGCGCGCCCTGTTCGGTGCAGAAGCGCGCCAGCTCGTAGGGCGCGACCAGCGTGGCCTTGTCGCGCTGCGCGAGCGGGATCGCGTCGCCGATGTGGTCGCCGTGGCCGTGGGTCAGCAGGACCGCGTCCAGGGCCGGGACGTCGGCCGAGGCGAGGGCGGCCCTGGGGTTGCCGGTGAGGAACGGATCGATGATGATGCGCGCGCCGCCGTGCTCGATCAGGAAGCAGGCGTGGCCGAGCCAGGTCAGGGAGGGCATGCTCCATTATTGCCTCTGCCCACCAGGCAGGACAATGGTGTGGGGCCGGAGCGACGCGGGGACGCGCAGCAGGCTGGCGCGGGCGGAAACCGGCCGGTATCGTCTGTCCCGTGAGCCGCGCCGCTCTGGTTCTGTTTCTTGCCGCCTTGCCATCCGGCCATCTTGCCGCCCTGCAATGTCCCGATGGTTCGCCGCCGCCCTGCGCCGGTGAGCGGCCGCCGGCGCCACCCGATCCCAACCGCATCGCGATCCTGCCGTTCCACGTTACGAGCGCCGACACGCTGCTCGGCGAAGGATTGGCCGAGCTGCTCGCGACGGAGTTCACGGGCGAGAGCGGCCCGCGCGCTGCGCACATGGGCACGGTGCTGCGCGCGTGGCGGCGCGCGGGCGGCGACCTGCGCACGCCGCTCGGCCAGGCGCAGGCAATGCGCGTGGCTCGGGAGATTGACGTGGGCCGGTACGTTGAAGGGACGGTCGTGGGGCTGGGATCGCGGCTGACGTTGGCGGCGTCGGTGGTAACCACGGCCGATGGCGGCGCGCGGCGGGTGGGCCCCGTCTCAGGCCCGGCCGACAGCCTGGAATCGCTGGTCGGCCGACTGGCGTCGGGTCTGCTCGGTGCCACCGGGCGTGAGCGTCAAGTCGATGCCCGGGTCCGGCTCACCGATTCGCCGTCGGCGATGCGGGCATACCTCGAGGGGCTGGCGCTGTTCCGGCGAGGCGCGCTTCAGCAGGCGGCGAGATCGTTCGACCGGGCGTTCGACCTGGATTCCACGTTCGCGCGGGCCGCGCTGATGGGGTTCATCACGGCCGGGTGGAGCGACGGCGAGGACCAGCAGCGCTGGACTCGGCAGGCCTGGCAGCTCCGGCAGCGGCTGTCCCCGTCGGATCGCGTCCTGCTGACGGTGTTTCTCGGCAGCAACTATCCGCAGGCTCGCAGCCCCGAGGCGGCTCTCGCCGATCGCCGGAGGGCGGTCCGCCAGCTCCCCGAATCGCCGGAAGCCCACTACGAGCTGGGTGACTATCTCTTCCACGTCGGGACGGCCAACGACGTGTGGGACAACAATGCCGAAGCGCTGGCGGAGTTCGAGCGCTCGGTGGCGCTCGACTCGCAGGCGACCGTCCTGCGCCACGTCCTCGATGTCGGCCTCTACCGGGCCGATACCGCCCTGCTGCGTCGGGTCTGGCCGGTGTACGACCGGGTCCAGGCCGACCGGCCTGAGGCGACGGCCTATGGCATTGTGGTCGCTGCCCGCACCGGCGACGCGGGCCTGGCTGCCATGATGGCCCAGCGGCTCCCTCGCGTTTCGTTTTCGATGATCCGCTACGCGGCGCTCGAAGCCGGGCTCGTCCTCGATTCGTTTGCCCAGCGCTACGAACCGGCGGTGCCCGCCGCGAATGAAGAAGAACGGAGCAACCGTGACTGGGAGCGGGCGGTCACGCTGGTCGTGAGTGGACGCCCGTCCGAGACGGCTGCCCTTCGCAGGCTCCCCCACGATGCCCGAGGAGACGGCCGTCTGGACCAGTTGCTGGTGCTGGCCGCGCTGTTCGACGGCGGCGACACGACGGTCGGCGCCGCGGCGGCCGCCCGGCTGGGCGTCGTGCCGGCTGCCGACAGCGCGAAGCGGGCGAGCTCCGTTTGCGTCCGCTCGGTGTGGCAGCTGCATGCCGGCGAGGCGCCTGGCGACGTCGCGTTCCTGCGGCGCTACGGCCAGCGGCCCTGTCTCGCGGTGATCGAGTGGTTGGTGGCCCGCCGCGAACAGGCGCCCGATCTCGACGCCCGGCTGTCGGCACTCGACTCCGTGCTGCGGTGGGATCTCGCGAACGTCGATTTCGAGTCCCAGGACTTCGAGAGTCTTCTCCTCGCCAGCGTGCTGGCAGAGAGGGGCGATTTTGCGCGGGCCTGGTCCGCGGTGCGTCTCGGGTACCGCGGCTTCGGCTACATCTGGAGCCTCGCCGTACGATCCCGCGCGGAGGGTCGTCTCGCCGCGCTCGCCGGCGACACCACGGCCGCCATCCGCGCCTACCGCCGCTACCTCGACTTCCGCCGCGACGCCGAGCCGGCGCTGATCCCGCAGCGCGACAGCGTGCGGGCCGAGCTGGCGCGGCTGGAACGGCGCTAGCGCGGGCTTGCCGATATATTACATCATGGTGTAATATATATGTCATGAAGCGCACCACGATCTTCATCGACGAGCCCATGCTGCGGCGCCTGAAGCAGAAGGCGCGCGCCGAGGGCAAGAGCTTCGCGCAGTGCGTGCGCGAGGCGGTCGCGGCGTATGTCGCGCCGGCGCCACCGGGTGGCCCGCGTCCGCTGCCGAGTTGGGTCGGGATGTTCTCCTTCGGACCGCCCCACGATACATCGGAACGCGTTGACGAAATCATTGCGGAAGCCATGCGCCGCAAAGGGCCGCACGGCTGAACGTGCTCGCGGATACCGGCGCGCTGTTCGCGTTGCTGGACGACCAGGATGTGTGGTACGCGCGCATGCAGGCGTGGATGTCGCGCAGCCGGGATTCGCTGCTCGTGCCGATGAGCGTAGTGCAGGAAACGGCGTTCCTGCTGGGCAGCCGCCACGGCCCGGCCGACGAGGCCGCCTTTCTGCGCGCGGCGGCGAGTGAAGGGATGCAGCTCGAGGTGCTGCAGCGCGACGACCTCGCCCGCGCGGCGGACCTGGTGGACGCCTACGCCGACTTCCCGCTGGGCTTCGTCGATGCGTCGATCGTCGCGATGGCCGAGCGGCTCGCGATCCGGGACCTGCTCACCACCGACCGCCGCCATTTCAGCGTCGTTCGACCCGCCCACTGCGAACGGCTCAGGCTGCTGCCCTAGTCCGCGGCTTTGGCGTACTCCTCGATCGGCGGACAGGTGCAGACCAGGTTCCGGTCGCCGAAGGCGTCGTCAATGCGCGAGACCGGCGGCCAGATCTTGTGGTCCCGCGTCGCCGCCGTGGGGAAGGCCGCCCGCTCGCGCGAGTAGGGCCGCGTCCATTCGTCGGCGAGCAGATCGGCCAGCGGGTGGGGCGCGTTGCTCAACAGGTTGTCGCCCCGGTCGGCCTCGCCGCGCTCGATCTCCGTGATCTCGCCGCGGATTGCGATGAGCGCATCCACGAAGCGGTCCAGCTCTTCCTTCGACTCGCTCTCCGTCGGCTCCACCATCAGCGTGCCCGCCACCGGGAAACTCACCGTCGGCGGG